>JAKSPJ010000023.1 GCA_024404915.1 Oscillospiraceae bacterium | reverse complement strand
TAGAACGCCGCCCTGTCACGGCGGAGGTCGTGAGTTCGAGTCTCATCCAGGTCGTTCATGCGGATTTAGCTCATCTGGTAGAGCGCCACCTTGCCAAGGTGGAGGTAGCGAGTTCGAGCCTCGTAATCCGCTTCTTTTTATGGCGCGATAGCCAAGTGGTAAGGCAATGGTCTGCAACACCGTGATCATCAGTTCAAATCTGATTCGCGCCTTCGAATTCACAGCACCCAAACGGGTGCTTTTTTCATACCCAAGGCAAAAACGCCAGGCGTTCTTTGTGCGGTGTTCCCTGAAATACAGCGAAGCATCGCATCGTTCTACAGCCTAACCTAAAAAGATACCGCACAGTGCATTCTACCCCCTGTGCGGTATTCTCTTATTCACTGCAAAACCGAATCCCGTTTTTCACTGCGAAATCATGTGCCGCAGAAGCCTCGGGTGCATAGATTGTCACACTTTCTGCATTGGCAAAGCAATCTTCCCCGATATGCTTCAGACTGCCCGGCAAATGCACTTCTTTCAGCACCGTACAGTCATAGCATACACCATACCCCAGAGAGGTTATCCCCTCTCCCAGCGTAAGGGAAACAAGCTTTCTGCAATTGTAGAACGCCAGGTCATCCAGAGAGCCGCTGCATTCCACGATATCAGCACGCTCCAGAGGCGTGTTGGAGAAGGCATATTCTCCGATATCAGCCTTTCCTCCTGTCACTGATACTGTTTTCAGGGCTTTACAATCAGAAAAGCATCCCTTTCCCGTCTGAAAGTCTCCGCTGACAGATACTTTTATCAGCTTCGGCATATCAGAAAAGCAGTTTTCACCCATTGTCAGGCTGCATTTCTCTGCTGCCAGAGATGCCGCCCAGCTGCCGGAAAAGCATTCATCTCCAAGCTGCACACGGGCATCGGATAATATAATTTTCTGCATCTTTTTACAGTCTGTGAAGGCGTAGTCCCCCACCTGCAGTATTTTTGCCGGAAAAGGTTCCATATTTGTCAGATCCGAAGCAGCAAAGGCATAGTCGCCAATGCGGGTTACGGTCTCAGGAAATCGCAGGCAGTCTGCATAGTCTGCATCACGGAATCCCTGCCGTGAAATGCCGCACAACGCCTTTCCGTTCACTTTCTCAGGCAGTTTCCAAAGCGTGTCTGTACGGTCAGGCTTTGTCAGGAACCCCATCAAAAAAACGCCGCTGCCGCTGTTTTCGCAGTCCAGCCAATCTTTCGGCACATCAGCAGTCCGCATCGGCTTCGTTGTAACGGATGTCTCCGTTTCCTCCGGAAGACCGCTTTCTGACATCACAGTGGTCGTATCCGTTTCTTTTGGTGCCTGCGTTGTTGATTCCGTCACCGGAGCCGTTGTTTCCTCTGTGTCAGAATCATCTTCAAAGTCATCATAATGGGAAAAATCCGAAAAATCCGAAGGATAGGATTCTCTCTCAATCGTATTCTCAGAGGATATATCGCCAAAAGGATCCACCCAGGCTTCCGTTTCCTCCGACATTTCATCCTCATCCTGCCAGTACTGGTCCGTGCTGTTCTGCGCACTCTCAAACAGCTTTTCGCCGCATCCGGTGCATATCAGCAGCATTGCAGTAATACATCCTATTTTATATTTCATACATACTCCTAAAAATCACCATAAATGACGAAAACACGGCTGGTGATCAATCAGCCGTGTTTTGGGAAGAAGTAGAGAAGTATTATTTATCATTTATCATGTTATGGTTATATTATACCACGGAAAGATAACAATCTCTTGCATATTTTTTCAATATTCCGTGAACAAGTTATGAACAAACAGAAAGAGGTTATTATTATGAATCAGAATTTGTGCATTTTTGATAGTCATTCCCACTATACGGATAGTGCATTCGATGAAGATCGTACCGAATTGCTGAAATCTTTTCCCCAAAAAGGTGTGAAGCACTGCATGGTCTGTGGCACAGATTTGCCCTCCTCAGCAGAATGCATTGCTCTGGCAGAACAATTTCCGGGGCTGATTATCGCTTCCGCAGGCATTCATCCCGAGACACCGGATGCACCATCCGGCTATCTGGATACGCTGAAGAATATGGCGGAGAATCCAAATGTCCGTGCCATCGGAGAAATCGGCCTGGATTACCATTATGAAGATTACGACAAGACTTTGCAGCAGCGAATTCTCCATGAACAGCTTACCCTGGCAAAAGAATTGTCTCTGCCTGTGATTCTCCATTGCCGTGATGCCATTGGAGATATGATGGATATTCTGCGACAGTATGCGCCTTTGGAAGGCGTCATGCATTGTTTCCCCGGCTCCGCAGAGACTGCACAGGAGGTATTGAAATTGGGGCTCTACATCGGGTTTACCGGTGTGATTACATTCAAGAATGCTAAAAAGCCCCTGGAGGCACTTCGTTCTATTCCTTTGGAGCGTCTGTTGATAGAAACCGACTGTCCCTATATGGCACCTGTGCCCTATCGTGGGAAACGCTGTGACAGTACCATGCTGTCGGAAACAGCCGCTGTTATGGCAAGAGAAAAGAATGTTTCTACGGAGGAAATCTGCCGCATTACCGCACAGAATGCTGCGGCGCTTTTCAGAATTACACTGTGACATGCGCTTATTAAATATTTAAGTTTTTGCGCAAGCATTTTCAAAAAGCCTGCAGGACAAGGACAACGCCCTTTTCAATGTCCGCAGACATCAGAAATGACTTGAGGGCTTGGGAACCTGCGGCAGAGGCTCCCATTTCGCAATCATTCTTTGAGATAATAAATGAATTCTGTTTTAAACCGCCAAAAATATTATATACCCAAGAAAAGCCTTAACCGATTTCTCAGTTAAGGCTTTTTTATCATTCAATGGATTTCATTGTCGGGAACAGCAGTACGTCACGGATGGACTGACTGTTTGTCATCAGCATAACAAGACGGTCAATACCAAAGCCGATACCACCTGTAGGCGGCATGCCGATTTCCAGTGCATTCATGAAGTCCTCATCGATGTGGTTTGCTTCATCATCGCCCTGTGCAATCAGTGCTTCCTGCTCTTCAAATCTGCCTCGCTGGTCAATCGGATCATTCAGTTCAGAATATGCATTGCACATTTCTCTTGCAGTAATATACAGCTCAAAACGCTCCACATAATCCGGCTTATCCGGCTTACGCTTTGTCAGCGGGGAAATCTCAACCGGGTGGTCCATAATGAAAGTCGGCTGGACCAGTTTTTCCTCAACAAATTCATCAAAGAACAGGTTCAGAATATCGCCCTTCTTATGACGCTTTTCGTAATGTACGCCCTTCTCATCTGCAATTTTCATTGCAGCAGCAGTATCCGGAATCTGATCAAAGTCAACACCTGTGTATTCCTTAACAGCATCAATCATGGTAAGACGACGGAACGGCTTGCCAAGGTCAATCATGATATCCTCACCGTTTTCATCCTTGCCAAAAGGAATACAGGTTGTACCACAGACAGTCTGTGCAATATGGCGGAACATATTTTCTGTCAGATCCATCATGCCGTGATAATCGGTATATGCCTGATACAATTCCATCAGAGTAAACTCCGGATTGTGCTTTGTATCCACGCCTTCGTTACGGAATACTCTTCCGATTTCATATACCTTTTCCAGGCCGCCCACGATCAGACGCTTCAGATACAGCTCCAGAGAAATACGGAGCTTCACATCTTCATCCAATGCATTGTAGTGTGTTTCAAAGGGACGTGCAGCAGCACCGCCGGCATTGGCAACCAGCATCGGCGTTTCCACTTCCATAAAGCCCTGTGCATCCAGCCAGGAACGAATCGCTGCAATAATCTTGCTGCGCTTGATAAAGGTATCACGCACATCTTCGTTCATAATCAGATCCACATAGCGCTGACGATATCTTGCGTCACGGTCGGTCAGGCCATGGAACTTCTCCGGCAGCGGCTTCAGGGACTTGGAGAGCAAGGTCACCTTTGCTGCATGGACAGACAATTCGCCGGTTCTTGTACGGAACAGCGTACCGGTTACGCCCATCAGATCACCGATATCCCACTTACGAAAAGCGGTGAATGCTTCTTCGCCAATATCGTTCATACGGACATAAACCTGCATTCTTCCGCTGCGGTCACGCAAATCCAGGAAGTTTGCCTTTCCCATTTTTCTCCAGCTCATAATACGGCCTGCAATGGTGACACTGCACTTCGCATTCAGCTCTTCCACAGCAGCCTTCTGTGCCTCTTCATCAAGGCCCTCCGGCAATTCTGCTTCTGCCTTTGCAAACATCTCTCTGCATTCCGCAATGCTTGCAGTAACATCAAACTTGGTAATTGCAAACGGATCATTCCCGTTCTGCTGCATTTCCTTCAGCTTATCCAGACGGACCTGACGCAGAGCGTCCAGGTCTTCTGCCGGCTGAACAGCCTGCTCATTGGTTTTCTGTTCGCTCATTTCAAACCTCCGGATTGTTGTCGAATGTGCCTGTGCTGGAAATTTCAAGAACTGTGAATGTCATGATACCAATCGGAGCTTCCACGATAAACGTATCACCAACACGCTTACCCAGAACGGCTTTGCCAATCGGAGAGTCATCAGAAATCTTGTGCTTTTCGTAATCTGCCTCAGAACGGCCCACAATCTGCAGTGTTTCAATTCTCTGGGGCTGACCATTGAACTCAGCACGGCTCAGCATAACGCCGCTGTAGGTCTGTACAATATCGCTGGAAACGCTCTGAACAATTTCAGCGTGCTCCAGGGTATATTCCAGCTTTTTGATTTCTTCTTCCAGTCTGGCCTGCTCGTTTCGTGCTTCATCATATTCAGCGTTTTCGGAGAGGTCTCCGTGGCTTCTTGCTTCGGCGAGCTGGTCTGCGACTTCACTACGGCGTGTTCCTTTCAGATAAGAAAGTCTTTCTTTTTCAGCATCAAAATGCTGCTGCGACATTTTTTCTCTGTATTCCTGTTCCATTTGGCCCTCCTTGTATTATTGAAAAATATGCGGATAGGGAGCAATATTCTGCTCCCTTCCGATTCAGAATCATGCATCACTTTCCAAAGTATGCAGCCTTGTGGACTGCACGCCTTGCATTGTGCTGTTTTATTCAGTAATTTCCTGATGGAATTCCTGAAGTGACTTGATATTCAGTGCGCCGGTCTGGGACTGAACAGAAGCAATACCCTCGGCAGTTGCGAATGCAGCAGCCATTGTGGTAATATACGGAATGCGGTACTTGATTGCAGCCTTACGAATATAGCTGTCATCGTGATGGCTGTCAGCACCGGCCGGTGTATTGACAATCAGGTCAATCTTGCCGTTTGTCATTGCATCAGTGATATTCGGTCTGCCTTCGTAGAGCTTCTTAATCTGTTCAGCAGGAATGCCAGCCTCAGCAATCATATCATAGGTCTTGCCTGTTGCAAGAATCTTGAAGCCAATTTCATTGAACTTCTTTGCAATCGGCAGCAGCTCCGGCTTATCCTTATCGCAGACGGAAAGCAGAACGGTACCGCCTGTAGGCAGTTTGGTCTGTGTTGCTTCCTGTGCCTTGAAATATGCTTCGCCGAAGTTGGGAGAAATGCCCAGAACTTCACCGGTGGAACGCATCTCCGGTCCGAGAACCGGGTCAACTTCCTGGAACATATTGAACGGGAACACTGCTTCCTTGACGCCGTGATGCGGAATCTTTTTGTCCTTCAGAGAACCAACCGGAGACTCCTTGCCGGTTAGTTCTGCTGTCATAATCTGGGTTGCAATACGAACCATGTTGATTGCGCAGACCTTGGAAACCAGCGGAACGGTTCTGGAGGCACGGGGGTTTGCTTCCAGCACATAAACAGTATCGCCCTCAATTGCGTACTGCATGTTCATCAGGCCGGAAACGCCCATCTCAACAGCAATCTTCCTGGTGTATTCCTTGATTGTGCTGACGTGCTCAGGGCTCAGGTTCAGGGACGGGAGGATACAAGCGGAGTCACCGGAGTGAACGCCTGCAAGCTCAATGTGTTCCATAACAGCAGGAACGAAGCAATCCTTTCCGTCAGAAATTGCATCTGCCTCACACTCAGTAGCGTGATTCAGGAAACGGTCAATCAGAATCGGTCTGTCCGGTGTAACACCTACAGCAGCAGACATGTAAACACGAAGCATGTTGTCATCATGAACAACTTCCATACCACGGCCGCCCAGAACGTAGGAAGGACGAACCATAACCGGATAACCGATACGGTTTGCGATTTCCAGTGCATCATCCACAGTGACAGCCATGCCTGCTTCCGGCATCGGAATGCCAAGCTTGTCCATCATTGCACGGAAATGATCTCTGTCTTCTGCCAGATCAATGGTTTCCGGAGAAGTACCCAGAATACGAACGCCGTTCTTTTTCAGGTCAGCAGCCAGATTCAGCGGTGTCTGACCGCCGAACTGTGCGATAACGCCCACCGGCTTTTCCTTCTCATAAATCTGGAGAACATCTTCCAGTGTCAGCGGCTCAAAGTAGAGCTTGTCGGAAGTGTCATAGTCAGTGGAAACGGTCTCAGGGTTACAGTTTACGATAATGGTCTCAAAGCCCATATCCTTCAGTGCCAGTGCAGCATGTACACAGCAGTAGTCAAATTCGATACCCTGACCGATACGGTTCGGACCGCCGCCCAGAATCATAATCTTGGGACGGTCGGTATTGCAGGGGCTCTCATCCTGAATATGGTAAGAGGAGTAGTAGTAAGCGCTGTCAGCAGTACCGGAAACATGAACGCCTTCCCAGCCCTCACGGATACCGGCAGCATAGCGTGCTTCACGGATATCAGCCTCCGGAACTTCCAGAATCTTGCTGAGATATCTGTCAGAGAAGCCGTCCAGCTTTGCCTGCTTCAGAGCATCAGCAGCAGGAACAGTACCCTTGTTCTCAAGCAGTGCATTTTCTTCCTGAACCAGCTCCAGCATCTGCTCGATGAACCATTTCTTGATCTTAGTCAGCTGATAGAGCTCATCCACAGTTGCACCCTTTCGGAGTGCTTCATACATAACAAACTGACGGTTGCTGGTGGGATAAACCAACATAGCCAGCAGTTCTTCCTTGGTCTTCTCATTGAAATCATTTGCAAAACCAAGACCGTATCTGCCTGTTTCCAGGGAACGGATTGCCTTCTGGAAAGCTTCCTTGTAGGTCTTGCCGATGCTCATAACTTCGCCGACAGCACGCATCTGTGTGCCCAGCTTGTCTTCTGCGCCCTTGAACTTTTCAAATGCCCAGCGTGCAAACTTGATAACGACGTAGTCACCGGAAGGAACATACTTGTCCAGTGTGCCGTACTTGCCGCACTCCATCTCGTCCAGTGTCATGCCGGTTGCCAGCATTGCAGAAACCAGAGCAATCGGGAAACCGGTTGCCTTGGATGCCAGAGCAGAGGAACGGGAGGTACGGGGGTTGATTTCGATTACGATGATACGGTCAGAAACCGGATCATGAGCGAACTGACAGTTACAGCCGCCGATAACCTGTACCTTGTCAACAATGCGGTATGCCTGATCCTGCAGGCGCTTCTGAATATCCTCAGAAATGGTGAGCATCGGAGCAGAACAGAAAGAATCACCTGTGTGAACGCCCATCGGGTCAATGTTCTCAATGAAGCAAACAGTAATCATATTACCCTTCGCATCACGGACAACTTCCAGTTCCAGTTCTTCCCAGCCGGTAACACATTCTTCAACGAGAACCTGTCCCACCAGGGATGCCTGAAGACCTCTTGCACAGACAACCTTCAGTTCCTCCACATTGTACACCATGCCGCCGCCTGCGCCGCCCATGGTATATGCAGGACGAAGCACCACCGGATAACCCAGCTCGTCAGCAATCTTGACAGCCTCTTCCACGGTATATGCAACCTCACTGCGTGCCATTTCGACACCAATGGATTCCATTGTCTCCTTGAATTCGATTCTGTCTTCACCACGTTCGATTGCATCCACCTGAACGCCGATGACCTTCACGTTGTACTCTTTCAGAACGCCGGCCTTGTCAAGCTCAGAACAGAGGTTCAGACCGGACTGACCGCCAAGGTTCGGAAGCAGTGCATCCGGACGTTCTTTCTTGATAATCTCTGTCAGTCGGGCACAGTTCAGAGGCTCGATGTAGGTCACGTCTGCAACATCAGGATCAGTCATGATGGTTGCAGGGTTGGAGTTTACGAGAACGATCTTGTATCCGAGCTTGCGAAGAGCTTTGCAAGCCTGTGTGCCGGAGTAGTCGAACTCGCATGCCTGTCCGATAATAATCGGACCGGAACCGATGATCATTACTTTGTTAATATCATTTCTTTTTGGCATAATACAAACACCTCACTTCAACTAAGTATTATATCATAAAAAGGGCATATTTGGCAAGTGTTTTTTGAAAATTAAATAAAAAAATTATATTCACGGCAAAAAGCAGGCCGCACAGCCTGTCAAAATACGCTGTGCGGCCTTATCAATTATTCGCTGCGAAGTGCAATTACAGGGTCCTTCTTCGAAGCAAGTTTTGCCGGAATAATGCCGGCAATCAGTGTCAGAAGCACGGAGATTGCAACGAGGATGACTGCATAAAGGGGACGCAGGAAGGCGATATCCGGTGCACCGGATGCCTTTTCGATAATAATATTGATGGGGATATCCAGAATGATGGTCATAATTACGCCGATGAGACCCGCAACCAGACCAACAATAAAGGTTTCTGCATTGAATACACGGCTGACATCACGCTTGGATGCACCGATGGAACGCAGAATACCGATTTCCTTGGTACGCTCCAGAACAGAAATATAGGTGATAATTCCAATCATAATGGAGGATACCACAAGGGAAATGGAAACAAAGCCAATCAGAACATAAGATACCATGTTGATGATCTTTGTGACGGAGGAAAGCAGAATACCGATATAGTCGGTGTATTCAATCTGACCGTCTTCATTGCCGTCAGCAAGCTGCTTGTCATTGTATTCCTGGATGATATCTTCAAAGGCTTCCTTTGCCTCGAAGCTGGGGGAGTAAATCATGACGGAGAAGGGGCTGTCCGGATCACGGAGGCCAAGCTTCTGCATATTGCCGTCATAGGTATTGCTGGTATTCTGTGACAGAATCTGATCCTTGAAAATTTTCAGCAGCATGTCTTCATCCATTTCAGACATCGCACGCTTCAGGCTTTCGATATCCTTTGCGGGGTTGAATGCCATTGCCAGGGCATTCAGCTCGTCATCATTCATATCTGCAATTTTCTGACGAATCGCATCTGCGGTAATCTGGGATGCCATTATCTCAGAATACATCTGCAGCAAAGTATCATCGTCCAGCTCCTTCAGCATCTTTGGGTCCATTTTGGATTCGTCCCCTTCTGCCAGCATCATCAGCAGAGCACCCTGGCCCTCCTTGGATTTTGCAAATGCCTTTGCATCATCCAGTGTAATGCCCTCCAGCATAGTAGGAATGAATGCTGCAACCAGGTCTTCATCGCTCATGTCGTTCAGTGCCTTCACAACTTCCTCCGGTCCGAAGGTGCTGCCGTAGAACTGAGAGAACATGCCCTGCATCTGTGCAAACTCTGCCTCACTCATGTTGTCAATGTAATGATATACATCATCAATGGTGACATCCTCGATATTCTCGAATTCATATCCTGTAAATACGTCGATATCGGGGTTATCCTCCTGCTGCTTGACAATGTCTGTATCTGCAATTTCATCCAGCAGATAATCCACCAGTTCCTGTGTGTAGCAGATGGTGCCGGAACGCAGCGCACCGGTCACGGCACCGGACTTCTTACGGACGATACCGCTGATATGAACTGCCAGACCGTCTTCAATCTTTTCTGCCATATATTCAGAATCACGTGTACGGTCTTTCCAGCAGTCCTCTGTCTCATCATACTCGTAATAATCAGTATGAAGAATGACACGGAACTGCATATTCATCAGTTCGTCATAGGAATAGCTGACCGATTCCATTTCAATTTCCTTGCCGGACATAATGTCAGAAAACATTGTAGAAATCTCAGAAGGATCCCGCAGACCGAGACCATACAGCGTCATGCCAGTCACTTCGTTGTAGTCATCCACAACCAGAATAACCTCATCCTTGGACTTCGGCCAGTCGCCGCTGATGACGTCATACTGTTCATCCAGCAGGTGCTGATCGCCGTAAAGCAAAGTCCAGATATCCATGCCGTCTGTACTCATCTGCATAATCTGAGAATAGGAAGAGCCCAGATTGCCGGTATCATAGCCCAGCATGGAATAGTAGGCATCCACCAGCGGATTGGGGTTCACCGGTGTAATTTTTTCACTGGTATCCGCCAGATAAACCATGGGCTGAATATTGTAGTTGTATTCAATGTTGTATTCGGAGAGACGGTCAGCGTTTTCCTCCAAGAAGTTTGTGAAGCCCTCCATATCATTCTGCTTGACCTCTGCCACCATGGCATTCATCAGCTCTGCGTCTTTGCCGGTGGAATAAACCTTATCCAGGGGATGATCATCCTCATGCTCTGCCTGGCCGGAAACATTTTCCACAATGCCGGAGAGATCCACAGATCTGGAAAGAATTGACAGCGGATAGGAGGACAGGGTATTTTCCTGTACTTCGTTGATATAGGTCTGGAAACCATCCGACAAAGAGAGAATCAGAGAAATGCCGATGATACCGATACTGCCTGCAAAGGAGGTCAGCAGTGTTCTTGCCTTTTTGGTCATCAGGTTATTCATGGACAATGAGAATGCAGTTGCATTGCTCATGGACACACGCTTCTTTTCCTTCTTCTCTTTCTTTTTTTCTTCTTTTTCCTTCTTCTTCAGAGCCGCTTTACGGTCTGCGGAAGCCTGCTTTTCCGAATAGGGCATGGAATCGCTCTGCACCTTGCCATCCAGCAGACGGATAATACGGGTTGCATACTGCTCTGCCAGCTCCGGGTTATGTGTAACCATGATAACCAGGCGGTCCTTGGCGATTTCCTTCAGCAGATCCATAATCTGCACGCTGGTTTCTGTATCCAACGCACCGGTGGGTTCATCCGCCAGCAGGATTTCCGGATCATTGATAAGCGCACGGGCAATGGCCACACGCTGCATCTGACCGCCGGACATCTGATTCGGACGCTTATGAATCTGGTCACCCAGTCCCACACGCTCCAGCATTTTTTTCGCACGTTCTCTGCGCTCTGCCTTTGAAATGCCGGAAAGTGTCAGCGCCAGCTCCACATTTGCCAGTACCGTCTGATGCGGAATCAGATTGTAGGTCTGAAATACAAAACCAATGGTATGATTGCGGTAAAAATCCCAGTCTCTGTCCTTATATTCCTTAGTGGATTTGTCTGCTATGGTCAGGTCACCGTCTGTATAGCGGTCAAGACCGCCGATAATGTTCAGAAATGTTGTTTTTCCGCATCCGGACGGACCGAGAACAGCAACAAATTCACTCTGTCTGAATTGAATGTCAATGCCTTTCAATGCCTGTACTTCCGAATCACCTGCAAGGTAATTCTTTGTTATGCCTTTGAGTCCCAGCATGATATCACTGCCTTTCTTTCATTTATCAGAATATGCACCGCAGCATCAGAACCGAAGCCGGCATTCTTCCGTCCTGCCTGCAAAAACATAATCTTTTCAATTATTACAAAAGTATTAAATAGTATATCATATCAGTGTGTGTGTTCTGTGAAAAAATTAAAATACTGTCAAATTGTGCACTCGTTATGAAAATAAGCATAAAATCTGTGCAAAAAAACAACACTGTCATCTTGCGCTGCTTATCAAAAACATCCAATATGATACATTGTCCTGCAATGGATCAGTCTCCGCTTTTTGCCTATGGACTTGACTTTTTCACCTGTATATGTTATAATATGTGAATCCAGGCATTCTTTGGAAAAATGGATGGAAACGGAGGAAAACGAATATGCAGAACCGGATACCAAGTGTTGCATGTATCAATGATATATCCGGTTATGGACGTTGTTCGTTAACAATTGCCCTGCCCGTCCTCTCTGTCATGGGCATACAGGCATGTCCTGTTCCTACAGCAGTTCTTTCCAAGCACACAGGTTTTGAAAAGTACTCTTTTTCCGATCTGACAGATGGCCTTGAAGCTTATTTTGAAAGCTGGTCAGATCTGCACTTTGATTGGATCTACAGCGGATTTCTGGGTTCACTGGGACAGATTGAAGTCATCCGGCGGTTCTTTCATCAGCAGAAGCAGAAGAACCCCCGATGCCGGATTCTACTGGATCCTGTAATGGGAGATGACGGAAAGCGATACACTACTTATACACAGCCCTTATGTGATGCCATGCGTGCCCTGGCCGCAGAAGCAGATATCATCACGCCCAATATTACGGAAGCATGCATTCTGACCGGTGAATCCTATCACGGAGAAAGCCTCTCCCTGGAGGAGGCAAAAAGCCTTGCGGAAAAGCTGACAGCCATCGGTTGCAAATCGGCGGTCATTACCGGCATTGTACAGGGACAAAACATCGGCAATCTGACTTATGAAAACGGACAATTCAGTTTCTCATCCGTGCAAAAGACAGAATGCCTGTATTCAGGCACAGGCGACTTATTTGCATCCATTGCCTGCGGTGCCCTTGCACACGGCAAAAATCTGTGTGAGGCAGCAAAAATTGCGGGCACATTCTTGTCGCAGGTTACAAAGCAGACCCTTGAAAGCGGCACGCCGCCATCGGAGGGAGTTGCATTTGAGCCTATGTTATATCAGTTAGGAGGATTATTCCATGCGTAAAAACATCAAATTGCAAGACCTTGTTCAGGCAGGTATCTTTGCAGCACTGACAGCATTGCTGACCTCTCTGCTGCACATTCCTGTCGGCAATGGCTATATTCACTGCGGCGATGCCGTCATTTATCTGGCAGCTGTGATGATTCCGACACCCTATGCGGTGGGTGCTGCCGCCGTTGGCGGAATGATGGCAGACCTGATGGCCGGATATGCAGAGTATGCTTTCCCCACATTTGTAATCAAAGGTCTGCTGGCCCTGGCATTTTCCATGATTTGCAGCAAATCTGAAAGATCATTTGTAAAGCAGCTGACTGCAGTTGTGGTCTGCGGTGTTATCTCCATCGTTGGCTACTGGCTGACAGGTGTGTTCCTTTATGGCGGATGGACTGCACAGCTGATTGCCACAGTTCCGGGTAATGTCGTACAGGCAATCGGTTCCGGTGCAGTATACTTTGTACTGCATACATCTATTCAGCAGGCACGTAATATTGCCATGAGAGCCATCTGATGCATAAGAAGTGCCGATATTTGCAGAAGCACATCTTTTTTCATCATATTTCCGATTTCCGATAATAAGAAGAGCCGTTCCCCAGAACGGCTCTTCTTTTGCTATGTTGTTGCTTCTTCTGTCCTGATCGGGAATGTATATTGCTCACCGATGCTGACGGCTAAGCAGTACTGCAGGATATAAGTTGCATCCTGGGCATCCAGTACATCGTTTTTGTCCACATCGCCATTGCACATCTGTGTCCGGGTGACGGAAACCTGATTTTCTGACAGCATGTCCACATAGTACAGCAGCACCGCCTGGGCATCCAGATAATCCACCTCGTCATTGTCATCGAAATCCCCGGGCAGTTCCAGCTTTGGAACATCTGAAATCTGACTTTCAAAGGATTGCCAGATTTCCTGCAGTGCCTCAGTCTTTTTTTCTTTTTGCAGATGCTTTTGTACATCTGCGGCAAGAGCGGTAATCTTTTTTTGATTCTCCTCGGAATATCGTTCCAGATTGGTGTGGTCCATCAGTCGGATGACTTTTTGCTGTGATGCATCCACCGCTTCATCAGCAATCAATTTCTGCAGATTCTCCTGCCGTTCTGCAAGGAATTTGCGTATATACTCCACACATTCTGTGTAATTATTGCCGTTGAAGGGTCCCAGCGGTTTTGATTTTTCGCCGCACATATGCCAGCGTGCATTATTCATTTCCGCTGAAGGAAGCAGCATCTCCCTGGTATTCTGAATCAGGGCATCCTCTTTCTGCTCTGTTGAAATCATATCGTCCACACAGGCATCCATGCGCTTCAGATACAGCTCCGATGTACGGAAGGCAAACTCCGGATGCTGATACAAAGCATAGATCCAGCTCTGTCCCACAGCAGATGCCATGCCCTTTCCATTGGGATCCGCAGTTGCAGCAGGTGCATATCTTGCAAAGATGCCCTTGTAATCTCTGCTGTGATGCTGAAAGCCATCAGGGTCAGTAACATTTCTTGAAAAATTGGAAAAAGCCAGATCAAAATCCCAGATCGGACCGAAATGCAGTTTGCCGTCCCCCTTGGAATCGGAATTTTTATAGAAATAAAAGCTGGTGGAAAGACAATCTGAATTCATGGTGAGTTCTTCCACAAGATAAGCTACGGACAGGGAATCCATATCCGCATAGCAGGAATAATGCCTGCCCTTTCCATTGCAGCCTGTGGGGGAAAATACGGCATCTTCAAAATCCTGAACCAGGCTGCGAATATAACAAACCTGCGCCTCCGAAGCATATTCCGGACTTGTAATTTCCACACAGATGCCACGGGATGTGATAAAATCACTTTTGGAAATACGGCCGGGCAGCTGAAGCTGCAGAAGATAGCCGCCGGTGAGGTCAGCAGGTTCATTCGGCACTTCGTAATAATGATAGCTGCCGGGCTTCAGCTTTTCGCCTTTCAGTTTCCGCTTCAAAGCTGAGAGGTCAATGGTATTCATATCCTCTGTTTTCTCTTCCAGATTACGGATATTCACACGATTTTTCTGCACCTGCATTTTTTCATAGAGCTGGTATGTGCCGCAATAGGAACCATTGGCAAATAAGTCAATATAAGCGGAATCCATGGTATAGTCCAGCCCGCACCGTCTGCCCAGTTCCAGAGCAACTGTATTCCGCATCATGGACTGGTCAAGGAAATTGCTCAGGAGCACCCATTTTTTTGCGGCTCCCATTCCAAACAAATCTGCTTTTTCTTCCAGATGGATATTATAGGGCTTTTTCCTGCTGTAATCATAGGATGAATTTCCATGGCCTGAGATTTTTTTCAGTGCACCGTCATATTGAATCTGCGACTCTGCATCCATGATCAGAATAGAACCCGAATCACTATTGATACGCTTTTTATCAATCAGATCCGTGCTGCCCGATTCCAGATCCAGATAAGCACAGCCCAGGGTGGACTGCATAACCTTCAATGTACCGCAGTCTTTCTGCCCGATGGTAATGTCAAAGGAATCGTTTTTTGCAAAAACAGCGGTTGTCAGTCCGCTGACCATCTCTTCATCCCCCAGCATCAGGGGACCATCCGCAGAAAACGAAATTTTCAGACGTCTGCGGTCTGCCGTGGCAGGCAGAAAAAGATAGCGGCAATCCGTGCGTTCATCATACCACACATCCACATAATCCAATTTGGTATCAACCATGGGGGAAAGATTGCTTACACGGAAAGAATACAGCGGAATATCTTCATATTGCAGGTCCGTTTCCTCCTGCTTTTCTTCTGCCGCTGCGGAAGTCATACTGAAATTGTCGGAACGAAGGGGAAAAAGCAATCCAAGAACCGCCGCAGCAAATGTATATCCTATCAACAGATGATGATGCTTCATAACCCTTCAGCCTTTCATAGATTTTCTTTCAGAGTGCTCAGCAGAACACTTGCAATCTGTCCGGTGGAAACATCCCAGCTTTCCCGTTCTTCAATCATGATACAAAAGGCAACCGGGCATTGTTCATCCAGACTGAATCCTGTCAGCAAAGAGTTTTCGTATTGTCTGCCGTTGTCATTCACCTGTGCGGTACCGCTTTTCACGCCGCAGTTATAGGGCTGCAGTGCGCCGTAGTTATACTGCACATTCTGTGTCATAACCTTTTGAATGCTTTGCGCCGCTGCTGAGGAAAACATCTGGTCTGTGAGCTTGTGGGACTGCAGACTGTGTTTCGTGCCGCCGGACTTGGTGACAGCCGTCAGCAAACCGGGCTGTACAGCACAGCCTGTACCGTTTGCAATTGCTCCCTGCCACAGCATCAGCTGATAGGGGCTGACCAATGTCCTGCCTTGTCCCAGTGCGCCCCATTGGGTTTCAAACTGATGAGAATCACGCAGCACGGTGGAGGCCGGCGGAATAACAATACCATTCATCTCCAGGCTTTCCGCAGGCGAATCATTCACTGAATATCCCATTCTCGCATATGCGTTGATGATGTCGTTCAGGGGTACAATATCTGACTGCACCAGCTGTGCAAAATAGGGGTTGCAGCTGTTGGCAAATGCAGTGACAAGATTCTGATTTCCGTGACCATAGGACTGATGGCACTTGATCACATCCCCTGTTGCATTGGTCCATTCTCCGGTACAATTGTATTCCAGTGCATTGATGGTTTCTGCGCCGGCATACTGATAAGCGGCAAGCAGGGTGGAAACCTTCTGCGTTGAGCCGGGAACTGTGGGATAAAACGCCTTGCAAAGCAAACTGCCGGAGGGCATGGTGTCAATATCGGCATAGCCCTTGGTAATGTCCACGCAGGGCTTGCTGACACAAACCAGAAGCTCTCCTGTCTGCCAGTTGTATGCAATGGCAGTGCCGTTTTTGCTGCCGAATGCATTATATACTGCTCGATTGGCAGCATGGGAAAGGGAGGTTTCCAGAACCGTGGTTCCGTCATTTCCATAGGAGAAAGAATAATTTGCCAGGAGACTGCTGTTCCGTGCCACGATGGTATTGGTCATCTGGCCGCTGGTATCCCCGATGAAATTTCCCACATCGGCAAATTGTCCCCAGGGATAATTGGAAAGCGGCTGTGTACCGTCAAACAGCACATCTCCTTTGCGGTCCAGCACCTTTCCATAGGTAGTCTTTCCTGATTTGGTCATATACGCTGCGGATTGGCTCACAAGGACATAAGCCAGATAAATCAGTGCAGCAGAGAAGGCTGTCAGAAGCAGTTTTGTGCCCGTCCCTGCACGGCGCATACTGCGGGGCGCAGAGATATCCAGTTCATGAGAGGGCACTCTCTGTATTCGTTTGGAGGTTCGGTACGCCATCTCATTTACCTCCTTTCTGAGTCTGCCGGTCAGTCAGGACGGGTGCCTGCGCCGCTTTCAGAAAACCTGCCAGAATTCCGCTTGCCAGCATGGAACTTCCGCCCTGCGAAATAAAGGGAATGGTAACACCGGTAAAGGGAATCAGGTTGCAGGAACCGAAAATATTCAGTGCCATCTGCACAATAAAGACCGCTGCCACACCCAGTGCCAGACCGGAATGATAATAGCTGCGGGGCGGAACAGTCAGAATTGCACCCGGCAGGAACAGTACCAGAACAACGGTCATCATGCCGGTAAACAGACCCCATTCTTCACAGATAGTGGAAAAAACAATATCCGTCCGTGCTGCAGCAACATGAATCAGCGTTCCATTTCCGACACCCTTGCCAAACCAACCGCCTTCCGCAATGGCAGTCAGCGCCTTCACCTGCTGATAGCCCGTGGAGGACATGTCCGCCCAGATATCGGAATGCAGACGCTCCTGTACATAGCCCGGTGCCAGTTTCCATGCAAAAATGGCAACGCCGACTCCGCAGGCTGCCAGAAATACAATCAGACGAAGAGACACTTTCTCACGCAGATAGCAAAAGCGCAGCAGCATGGCGCATCCTGCAGCAGCAATAAACGTAGGCAATGAACCAAGGTCACGGCACCACCACTGCAGTCCTGCAATCACAACTGTGCAGAGCAGCAGCATCAGATTATCTGGTACAAAATGAAAACCTGCAATCTCTGATTTTTTCAGCTGTGTATGAATGGAGCTTGCACAAATCAGAACAAATACCGGCTTAACAAATTCTGAAGGCTGAATGGTAATGAAGCCCAGATCAATCCAGATGCCGCGGCTTCCTGTCAGAAACAGGATACAGAATACAAGAATGAAAAACAGCGTATACCACAGAGGCTTCAGCTTTTCTGCACGGTAGGGATTTCTTGTAACAGCATAGGAAATCTGACACATGACAAAGGAGGCCATACAAAATGCAAAATGCTTGACATCAAATTCCAGTCCGCCGAAACAGGACTGATAAATGGTGCTCATTCCGGTAATCAGAAGCAGCACCGTATCAACTGTACATGCCTCCCGATGAATAATCTGCAGAATGACAGAGCCCACAAGATCTGCGGACAGCACTGCCGCCGCCAGCTTTATCACTTCCGCATCAACGCCGAAGGAAAGCACCACCAGTACCATCATGGCGGTGTGGGCAATCAATACCAACAGCAGAAGAAATGGGTGCGAAATGGGCTTTACAGAGGATTTTGCCATCAGATCACCCCCTTGATGACAGTCAGATGCCGTTTGCCAATGGTTATGACATCATTCTGGTGCAGACGGCAGCGCTGCTGAATGCGCACGCCATTCACAATGACGCCGTTATGTGCACCGATGTCTTCAATATGCCACTTCCCGTTTGAAAGGGTGAGAAGTGCGTGAAAACGGGAGATTTCCTTGTCATCGAACCGGATATCCGCACAGGGATGCCGGCCGATGAGAATTTCTGCCGCTCCAAGTGTGTAGCATTCACTGCCGCAGGAAAGCATATAGCCCTTACCCTCCTTAATCCAGCGGTGGTCACCTCTGCGGCGTTCTCTTGCTGCTGCAATCAGAATCACCAATGCACAGAAATTTACGAAGATGACAGCGAATGCTGTGGCAGCTTCCCTGAGAAGGGGATACTGCTCAAACAATGGCGATAAATCAACTTCCATATCTGTTCCTTTCCTGATGCTGCCTCATAGCAGACAAATAATCCTGAACCATGCGTTCTGCATCTGCAAAGGACTCCAGAGATGCAGAACGGGCACGAAAGGCCGCTGCACCGGGATATCCCCTCAGATACCATAATGCGTGTTTTCTTGCCTCACGCATGGCAAGCTGTTCCGTTTTGTCACTGCAATCCAGAATCATGCGGATGTGCCGCAGCATTTCCTGCAAACGGTTTTCCACATCAGGGGGCGTAAATGACTCCTGATTCACAGCCTTTGCAATCTCCTCAAAAATCCAGGGATTGCCATAGGTGCCCCTTCCCACCATTACCAGATCGCATCCGGTTTCCTTGTACATGCGGAGCGCATCCGCACCGCTGAGAATGTCTCCATTGCCGATGACAGGCACCTGCACTGCCTGCTTTACCGCCGCAATCCGTGACCAGTCTGCCTGACCGCTGTAAATCTGCTGCCGGGTACGTCCATGCACTGCAATTGCGGCTGCTCCGGCGGCTTCCATACGCTTGGCAAAATCAACATCATTGATGCTGTCACTATCCCAGCCGATTCTCATTTTTATAGTAATATCACACTTGCCATCAGCAGCAGAAACCGCAGATTTTACAAGCTGTTCTGCAAGTTCCGGTGTCCGCATCAGGGCACTGCCTGCCCCCTGGCCCACAACTTTCGGCACAGGACATCCCATATTCAGGTCAATCCAGTCAGGGGAATAAGGCAGAATCCGTTTCACCGCTTCTGCAATGAATTCCGGCTCGCTGCCGAAAAGCTGAAGCCCCATGGGCCGTTCCCCTTCCGTAATGCGGCAAAGCTCTGCGCTGCCCTTGCTTCCATAGCAAAGTCCCTTGGCAGAAACTAATTCACCCGTGGTCATACAGGCACCGTGTTCTTTACAGAGCGTGCGGTACGCTGTATCAGCCACAGAAGCCATTGGTGCCAGTGCTGCTGTCTGCGGTACAGTCTGCCCGGCAATTGTTACTGTTTTCATGCTGTTTCCGCTCCACCAAGAATCCGCAAAGCATTCCGGTATGTGATTTTCTGGTATTCCTCATCCGTCAGGCCCACAGACTGCAGATAGGCACAGGTGTCGGCAGGGCTTTCCCAAGGGGAATCCGAACCAAATAAAATCTTGTCTGCACCATGATTCCGTATAATACGGCAGCATTGTTCTTTTGGCAGAAAATCACGGATGAATGCTGTATCCATCAGAATCGGCGTGCCAACCAGATATTTTTCCACATCGTCCCACTGATTCCAGCCCCCAAGATGTGCGGCAATCAGATTGGAGCCGTGGACTTCTGTCAGCACATGGCTGATTTTTTCAGGAGAAGCATATATCGGCGGCGGCAGTCCGATATCCTCGCCGGCGTGAAATACCACCAGCAAACGGAGTGCTTCACATTTCTTCAGAATGCGAATGACCTGCGGACTATCAATGTCCGTTTCCTGAAATTGAAAGTGCAGCTTAATGCCCTGAAATCCACGCTGTACCAGTGATTCCAGTTCTGCCTCCCAGTTGGGATCCTCCGGGTGAATAGCACCGAAGGAAAGGGCAGCCTCGCTGCGAATGGTCTCCGCATAGCGGTTGATGCTCGCAGTCTGCTCAATTTTTGTGGCAATGGGCAGACAGATACTGCGGTCCACATTGGTCTGTTTCATGGATTCCAGCAGACCATCCAGAGTAGCAGGACGGCATGTCAACGGTTTGCCGCTGCCGTAATCAGGCCCCATCTGCTGACGGATGCCCTGAATAAGGACCTGTACCGTTTTTTCTGCAATTTTATCAGGAAATACATGTGTATGAAAATCTATCAGCATTGAAATACCTCCGGTAGCCAAGTTATAAAGTTTTGGGCAGCGGCACATTTGAAAAAAAGCCGCCCGAATCTTTTTATGCTCCAAACAAGCTGTCATAATCCAGCTGTGCCCAGGCAGAAATGGTTTCATGGCAGAGATGCTGCATGTCTGCCCAATCTTTTTCTTCACTGGCATCATATATGCCAATAGTATAAAATCCGGCTTTTCTGGCAGTTTCCGCAGCATACAGTGCATCTTCAAAAACGATGATTTCCTCCGGCGCAGAACCCAGCAGCTCTGCAGCTTTCAGAAAGATATCCGGCTGCTGTTTTCCGGGCATGCCGTCCTCTGCGGTCAATACAGCCTGAAAACAATGGCTGATGCCGTGTCGCTGCATTGCCGCCTGGAGCAATGAGCGATATGTCATACTGGCCAGAACACAGGGAACGCCCTTTTCCAAAAGATTCAGCAGCAATTCCTTCGCACCGGGTTTCAGCGGCAGATGCAGACAGTATTCCTGCTCTGCAATTTCCTGAACACGCTGAATCACCTGCTGCGGTGTCATAGAAAGCGAAAAACGCTCCGTAAAATAAGCTGCGGAGCGTTCAATCGTCATGTTTTTTACAGTTTCTGAAATATCCGCCGGCGGAGTAATGCCATTTTCCTGCAGAAAACGGCAGTCAAGATGGTGCCACATTTCCATGGAGTCCAGCAAAGTACCGTCCATGTCAAAAATACAGCCCTTGAATTGTTTCATGGATTCCTCACATTTCACTTCGGTTAGAAAGCGCACGATACAGTGTCACTTCATCGGTGTATTCAATCACACCGCCAACGGGCAGGCCGAATGCCAGCCGTGTGACCTTCACGCCCAACGGCTTACAGAGCCGGGAAAGATACATTGCAGTCGCTTCCCCCTCCACACTCGGATTGGTTGCCATTATCAGTTCACGAATGCCGCCTTCCTGAATTCGCTGCAGCAGCTGTGCCACACGCAGATGGTCTGCTGTAACGCCGTCCAGGGGAGAAATCAGGCCATGCAGCACATGATAGACACCATGGTATTCATGAGTCCGTTCAATGGCTGAAACATCCTTCGGTCCTTCCACAACGCACACAAGACCGCGGTCTCTTTTGGCATTGCTGCAAATGCTGCACACTTCCTGTTCCGTCAGATTCTGACACACAGGACAGTCATGGATCTGGTGCTTTGCATTGCGGATGGCATCTGAAAACTCCAGCACCTGATCTTCAGGCATTTCCATAACAGCATATGCAAGGCGCTGCGCGGTTTTCATTCCTATACCGGGCAGCGCTGCAAATTTTTCTGCTAATACAACCAGGGGCAGAGCACTAAACTCTTCCATCAGAACAAGCCCGGCAGAGCAACGCCTCCGGTAATTTTGCTCATCTCAGTTTCTGTTGTCTCTTCAATCTTATTGATTGTTTCGTTTACAGCACTGATAATCAGATCCTGGAGCATATCAATATCCTCCGGGTTCACAACTTCCGGCTTGATTGTCAGGGACTGAATGGTCTTCTTGCCGGTCATGACAACGCTGACTGCGCCGCCGCCTGCCTGTGCCTCAAAGGAACGCTGCTCAATATCTTCCTGCAGAGCAGTAATCTGGTCCTGCATTTTGCGTGCCTGATGAATCATGGAATTCATGTCCTGGCCGCCGCCCTGGAACTGTTTCGGTACTCTTGATCTCATAAGAATTCTCCTAACATTTTTTAATTTTATATGACAAACTGAAAATGAAGATTTCAGTTATCATGACATGATTACGGGTGTTGCCCTAAACACCGGGGGATTCGGATTCGCCGACGGAAATGCCCTCTGACTTCGCACGGTTCAGCAGAGCATCTACAGGAAGATTACCCTGTTCCGATGGTTCCTCCACCTTATAGCGGATGCTGTATTTTTTACCAAGAATCTGCAGACAGGCATTGCCCAGCGAAGCAGCATCCTGTGTGGTAAACAGCCGTTTGAACAGACGGTTACGCACCACCATAACCAGTATGCCGGTTGTATCATTGGCAAAGGCCTGGGATTCCTGCAGCAGACCTGCCACAGATGGATTCTTGTCAAAAAAGGCTTCCAGAACCGCCGCCCAGTTCTTCACAGGCTGATACGAAGTGGTATCAGGCCGCTGTTCGACCTGCAGGCTTTGTGCAGGCACTTTTGCATTGGATTCCACATTCTTCCTGGGTGCAGGAGGAATATGAACTGCTGGCGCAGGCACGCCGTTTTTCATGAGCTGTGCAATCTGCTGCTCCAACTGTGCCACACGGTCTGTCAGTGCCCGGACATCGCCCTGCTGGCTCTGCATTTCGGAACAAAGTCTGATAATGGTAAGTTCCAGCTCCATACGGCGATTGCCTGAGCGTGCCATACGGTCACAGCATTGATGGATACTGTTCAGCGCACTGAGAATATCACTGAGGGAAAGCTTTCCGCTGATTTCTTCCAGCGCACTGCGCTCATCCGGCATCATACTATCCAGAGAAGCATCCTTCGGCGCTGTTTTCAGCAGCATCAGGCTTCTCAGGTGCTGCGAAATTTCATCGGCAAACCTTGTCATATCCTTTGACTGCTGATATAATGTCCCGATACATTCCAGTGCATCAGCTGCCTGATGATCTGCAATGGCATGAAGAATGCGAAAGATGGCGGCCGTACCAACGGCACCGACGGCATTTTCCACGGTTTCAGATTCAATCTCATCTGAGACCGCTGCACACTGATCCAACAGGCTGAGTGCATCCCGCATTCCGCCGTCAGCCAGTACCGCAATGCGGTGTGCTGCCGCATCTGACACTGTGAACGACTCGTGCGCTGCAATATACTGGATTCTGCCTGCAATATCCTGCGGCAGAATCCTGCGGAAATCAAACCGCTGACATCGTGACAGAATGGTTGCAGGGACCTTATGTATTTCCGTGGTGGCAAATGCAAACTTCACATATGCCGGAGGCTCTTCAATGATTTTCAGCAGGGCATTGAAAGCACCGGCTGAAAGCATGTGAACCTCATCTATGATGTATACTTTATACTTGCAGCGAACCGGCATGAAAGCGGCATTTTCACGCAATGCACGGACTTCCTCAACGCCATTGTTCGATGCACCGTCAATCTCGATAATATCGGTCAGAGCACCGGCTTCCGCATCCTTGCAGATTTCACATTCCAGGCAGGGGTTCCCGTTCTGCGGATGCAGACAGTTCACCGCCTTGGAAAAAATACGGGCACTGGTGGTTTTACCGGTACCTCTGGAACCGGTAAAAAGATACGCATGCGCTGTTTTATTGCGCATAATCTGGTTTTTCAGTGTTGTTGTAATATGAGGCTGTGCCACAATATCATCAAATGTCTGGGGCCGCCACTTACGATATAGTGCTTCATACGCTGCCATTCGCTCACGCTCCTTGCATGAAAATCGCAGTTATTGATTACTCTGCATATTCTTCCGCATCCGGATGTTCCGTCTGCTCCGCAGCTTCCGCCGGCACACATCCCGTCTGGCTGTCCCATTCCGGATGTGCATTCAGCATCAATGTCTTTGTATCTTCATAATAGTGCAGAAAAGCCGTCGGGTTTTCCAGCTTATTCACAAGAGCCCTGTAATGATAATCCTGCGCTGCTTTGAACTGTCCTCTCTGGAGAGATACAATCGCCATGCCGCTGAGTGCAAAGGCATAATTCTGTTTCTCCTGGATGGACCGCTGAAACCATTCTTCTGCCTGGTCAGGCATTTTCTGCTTGACAAACAGATATCCGATATCCGTATACAAAAAATAAAATTCCTTTGGCGGATCGTGTTCCAGAATGTCGCAGAACAAACGATAGCTTTCCTCAAAGCATCCGCTTTCCGCCTGACTCCGTGCTTCAAACAGCTGTGCAAAGGGTTTGGAAAAGCCGTTCTCACCCGCCTTCTGATAGTAGGAGATGGCGTGGGAGGGACAATTCAGCAGCTGATAGCATCTGCCGATATAGAACGAAAGCACGCCGGATTCAGAAGCAGTCAGCTCCATCTTCTGCACTTCCAGAAAATAATCCAGAGCCTGACGCGGATGATTCTGAGCATATTGATCCATACCGTCGCAGAACATTCTGTCCTGCATGCGGAGTCCGTTGAAATTCTTCTGAATCAAATGGGCATCCGGCCGGATTGCCGCATGAATCAATGACTGATACTTCACCACACAGGTCAGAAAAAAGCCCGCCGCATAGCACACCGCCAAAAAGCGAAGTGCAAGAAGCGGAGAAAAGACCGTCTCCTCTTTCTGAACTGCCGTAAGCACTGCCATAAGAATAAGAAACAGGATGGTACAGGGGAATCCGGAAAGGACCGCAATTTTGCCAAGCTGTTTTGTGTATCTTCGGAAACTTCCGCCCATAGGATCCTCCGTTCCGCCTTTTCGCATCCACTGAACTTTCTGAAATAAGAAAAATTCCGGAGCATAGGTGTGCAGGCTGACTGCGGCACGCCCAGCGATCCGCTTAATGCTGCTCGGTTCCCCGCCTGACATGGTTCACGGTGCTTTGCTGCACAGGGCCCGCACACCTATAATCCGGAATTCCCAGATGTTTAATTCGGGCATCACAGGGTATCTCACCTGTAATCTGTAATCATTATACCACATTTATTTCTAAATTTCAAGTGGTAAATTGTGTTTTTTGATAATTTTTGCAAATTGTAAATTTTCCTCTTGACATTTTCGTAACTTTGTGCTATAATAACTAAGCAGTCGAGAGAAAGACGCAAACAACGAGGTGTGGCTCAGTTTGGTAGAGCGCTGCGTTCGGGACGCAGAGGCCGCAGGTTCAAGTCCTGTCACCTCGATTCGGAAGACGCTTCTGGTGTTCAGAAGCGTCTTTTTTATTGGAAGAAGAATACGATGCGAAAATGAAACCAGCAGCAGTACCGGCAGCGGAATGGCATTGGGAATGCCTCTGGGAACGGCGAAAATGATCAGAACAATCAGAATGAGCCATAAATAATGCTATAGCAAAAGCACTCCCATGGGGGTGCTTTTGCGTTTCTGTCAAATTTCTCCTAATTGACAGCAAAGAATCTGCATAAGCATTATCCAAGTTGTATCAACAAATTATATACTTTTTCTGCATTTTTTGTAGTGACATTTTGTTTTCTCAGCATTAAAATATACAATGGGTAGTGTAACTTTGTTTCACGCACTGCCAACGAGAAAAAAATTTAGCAGAACATTCTGCCAGCTTAGGGGGAAATTCAATGAAAAAGAACAGAAAACGAATCTGTTCAGCCATGTCTGCAATCATGGCTGTGCAGGCGGCAGGGCTATGCAGTCCTGCCATACTGACATCTGCACCGGCACATGCCGCTATCCGCTATGCCGGTGCATCCGTTGCCAATCAGGGCAGTGCCGCCGGTGATGCGGTCATCAAAGGCGGCCAGGCGGAGGTCATTCACGACGCCTCCCTGGATTCCGATGTGCTGTCCCTGAAAGGCGGCAGCTTTGGTGCAGGCTGGCTGCAGTTGCCGGAGCTCTTCAAAAGCGGCTGCAAAGACGGCTTTTCCATTTCCATGGATGTACAGCTGGATACTTCCGCAAAAAGCTATTCCAGACTGTTTCAGTTTGCAACACTGCCCTTCGGCGGCGGCAACACCTCCGGATACAATTCTCCGGATATTTCCGTGGATCTGAATGATAAAACTGCATTCCGTGCCAGCGTATTCGCCGGGAAAACCACAACGGAAAACGATGAAAAACATCGTTCCATTTTCACGCTGAGTGCTGCACCTGATACAAAATGGCATAAACTGACGGCTGTTTATCAATCCACGGGGGCTGCATATTATCTCGACGGCACATTGCTGGAAACGCAGGGCGAAGGTGCAGATAACCTTTCCGCTGCCTGCAAAAGCCTGTTCTCTGAACAGCTGCTCTCCGGCTATACGTTCAACTCCATCGGTCATTCCCTGTATATGGATAATGACATTGCGGCAAAAATCGACAATATTGCATTCTATGATTATGCACTGAGCAGTACGCAGGCAAAGACATTGCCAAAAGATGCAGCTTACCTGTATACATTTGAAGCAGATACAATTACAGAGGGCGAAATCATAAATGAACCGGAGGTGTCCCGTTCACCAGACGGTACTTCCGTCACGAGTATCCCGTCCCTGCAGGTCACCTCACCTGATGGCACACTGATTACGAAATTCTGGCGGGATGCCAGCAGCAGATACTACTATTCCGTGGACAAGGAAAGCGACGGCGGTATTATGACCGTCATTCAGCCCTCACGCATCGGATTGGTCACCACCACGGAAGATCTCTCAAGCGGATTTGGCCAGACAGACCCGGAACCGACTTTCCGCACAGAAGACGATACCTACACCATGCCGTATGGAAAACACACAAGTCTTCGTGATCATTTCAACGAAGTCACTTTCCCGCTGGTAAAAGGCAGCAGCCGCCTCAGCGTCATTCTGCGTACATACGACGACGGCGTCGGCCTGCGGTATGAGCTGAATCACGGCGCAACCATTAAGGAAGAAGCAACACAGGTCATGTTCCCCGGGAACAGTACCTTCTGGGGCAACTGGCCCAATGCCACTTATGAATGGGATATGGTGGAACTGCCGAAGGACCGTCCCAATGAAACAAGCTCTACCTACTCCTGCCCCTACACCGGTGTTATCAATGACAAATTCTGGGTAACAGTTTCGGAAGCAAGCGTATTTAACGAGGAAAATCCCTACTGTGCAGGTTCACTGCAATTTGTGGGCAATTATCACAGTCTCCGCTTCAAGGGCGGCGTTAAGGTCAGCTCCATTTCCATGTCAAATGCATTCCATACCCCCTGGAGAGCCGTGATTATCGGTGATTCCCTGAACCAGATGGCTTCCAGTGACCTGATTCTGAATCTAAATCCCCCTTCCGTGCTGGATGATACCAGCTGGGTAAAACCGGGTAAGGTTGCATGGTCCTGGTGGAGCAGCGGCGCAGATTCTCCTATTGAATATCATACGCAGAAAGACTACATTGACTTTGCCGCAGAAAACGGCTGGGAATATGTCTGCCTGGACTTTGGCTGGGCACTGTGGGACAACAGCGAAGAAAAGGTCAAAGAGCTTTGTGAATACGGCGAAAAACGAGGTGTCGGCATTTATCTCTGGTATGGCGTAAACAACAAAGGCCATGATGGATATAAGGACAGCAAGGGCAATCCGGCATATCCCTATTATTCCCTTCTGGACGAGGCAACTATTCTCCGTGAATTCAAGCGCATCAGCGGGCTGGGCGTCAAGGGCGTCAAGGTTGACTACTATGAAAGCGACACTCAGGAAACCATGAAGCAGATGTATCTCTGCATGAAAATTGCAGCGGAAAACAAACTGATGGTACTGTTCCACGGCTGCACGATTCCGAGAGGCGAAAGCAGAACCTATCCCAATGTGATTTCCTTTGAAGCAGTCAACGGTTCTGAATACTATAAATGGTTCACCTCTCCTTCCCTGGCAAACCGTGTTTCCTACACCTTCACCCGCTGTGTTGTCGGTTCCGCAGATTTCACTCCCACCGGAATTCCGATTTACGGCATTGAGGCCACCGCAGGCTTTGCACTGGCTGATGTTGTGACCATCGAATCCGGACTTCAGCATTTTGCACAGTCTGTTTATACCTATGAAGGTTCTCCTGCACTGCCCCTGCTGAATGATGTACCTGTCACCTGGGATGACATGTATGTGATTGACGGCAGACCGATGGCATTCAACGTGACCGCAAGACGCAAAGGCGCAGACTGGTACATCGGTGCTTCCACACTGGATAAACGGTCTGTCAGCATTCCGCTGAATCAGCTGATTTCCGATGACGGTGTATATAATGCATATATCTTCGGCGACAACGCAGACGGCAGCCAGCTGAAATCGACTGTATTAACCGGCCTGACCAAGGATTCTGTGATAAAACAGGATTTGCTGAAAAACGGCGGCTGTGTCATTAAGCTGACTAAGGGTACAATGAACCTCAGCACACCCTATGAGAATTACCTCAGCTTTGAGGCAGAGGATGCAAAGCTTGGCGGAAAGGCTGTTCTGACTACCGGCGCAGAAGCAAAATACTGTTCAAATTCCGCATTTGTCGGATATATCGGCGGTTCCGCAGCAGGTACTGTAACATTTGAAAATGTTTCGGTTCCTTCTGACGGCGAATACACACTGCGTATCTACTATCTTTCCGGTGAAACCCGTAAGCTGAAAGCAGATGTCAACGGCACATTTGCCGGTTCTCTGGATTACTGCTATGCAAATAAGAACGACTGGAAGGGCATCCGTGCAGAAAACCTGACAGTGAAGCTGAAAGCGGGAACAAATACCATCAAGCTGTACAATGATCAGGGCAATGCACCCTCCATTGACAGAATCGCCATCGCCATCCCTGCAGATGATATGCTGTACGGCGATATGGACGGCAGCAAGAAACTGGATGCAAGAGATCTGACTGCACTGAAAATGGGAATTCAGTCCAAACGTTTCCCCAATGCAAAAACAGAAAAACAGGCAGATTTCAATCGTGACGGCATCATCGACAATGCGGACGCTGTCAGCCTGATGAGTTTCCTGACAGGACAGACAGCATAAGTCATAAAGCAGGCAAAACGGCATCTTCCTCACAAATCAGAATGCCCTCTGCGGATTTTGCAGAGGGCATTTTCTATTCCGCTGTCCGGTTCACACAAAAAAAGAGAGGCGTACAAAATGACCCGCCCCCTGTCAAGTAGACAGTAGAAAAAACAAAAATAATCTATGTA
>JAKSPJ010000022.1 GCA_024404915.1 Oscillospiraceae bacterium | reverse complement strand
TTAGAGTTTTCACACTTTTGTTTTTTCGTGTGTCTACTCTAAGGGGAGTATATCACATCATGCTGTCCCCCACATTGGTATATACCAGCGTTCCGTGCTTTTCAATTTCTGTGCGGAAATCACTTATCAAGCGCACCTATGCTTCTGAGCTGTGCAACAATTCTGTGGACATCTGCGGCAATGACTTCCTCAGACGCATCATACTTTCTCATCATTTCCGCTGTGATTTCCGCTTCTGTGGTTTCCCTACCGAGAAGATTCACGATTTCAGATGCGGTTTTATTGCTCCGCACAAGGCCGCTGAACTTCGCAGATACATCAATCAGAATCTGTGTATCCTCGTCCATATGTGTCATAAAGTTTGCTTTCAGTTTCATGCTGATTCCTCCCTGGTTCTGCAATATTCATTCATTGTCTATATATATCCCATTACAACGCATTTGTCAATATATCCGCCTGTCCATGGATGGAATCCTACAAGAAAACATGATATAAAAATCACATGGCAATTCAGCAGTACAATTTGGAAATGATATGCATTTTGTCCAGTATTTCCTCAAAATGTGGATTGCATATCTGTGAGATATCCCGTAAAATAGTATTACTATATTATTTCAGGGGGAATATCTATGAAAAAAACAAAACTGCTGTCTGCCGTCATGGCAGGAATGATGATGCTTGTCAGCGTGGAAACTGTATCGTCATGTGCAGCGGATGCCCGGCCCGCTATGCGTAATATTTCAACGCTGGACCTTGTAAAGGATATGGGCATCGGCATCAATCTCGGCAACACCTTTGAATCCTGTGCAAACTGGTATGAGGAAGACTGGATTGCAAAATGGAGCGAGGGCAAGCCCGGCAATTACGAAACAGCCTGGGGCAGTCCTGTCATAACAAAGGAAATGATTGAGGGCATTGCAAAAGAGGGCTTCGGTGTACTTCGCATTCCTGTTGCCTGGTCAAATATGATGGAGCATGACGGTACCTATACCATCAATTCCGAATATGACCAGCGAGTGCATGAGGTGGTTGACTGGACGCTGGAAAGCGGTATGTATGCGATTATCAATATTCACTGGGACGGCGGCTGGGTAAACAATTTCCCGGATGACAAAAATGAAAGCATGAAGCGGTATACCCACATGTGGGAACAGATTGCAGACAGCTTCAAGGATTATGATGACTTCCTGATTTTTGAATCCCAGAATGAGGAGCTTGGATGGGATAAAATATGGAATCCCTGGGGCAGCACGGACGGAAAGGCGGAATCCTATGCCCTTTGCAATGAGATCAATCAGAAATTCGTTGATGTAATCCGTACATCCGGGGGAAACAATGCAGAAAGACATCTTCTGATTTCCGGATACAACACGGGCATTGACCGTACCTGTGATGACCTTTTCAGAATGCCGTCTGATCCGGCAAACCGTATGGCGATATCGGTGCATTATTACTCACCGGCAGGCTTTGCAATTCTGGAGGAGGATGCAGACTGGGGCAAGGCAATCCCGACATGGGGCAGCGACTCGGATTATGCATCTCTGCGCAATGAAATGAAAATGATGAAAACACATTTCACGGATAAGGGCATACCGGTTATCATCGGAGAATACGGCTGTCCCACCAAAAACAAGGAACCCGAATCCATAAGACGCTTCTTATCCGCAGTCTGTGAGGAGGCATACAAATCCGGCCACTGTCCTGTTATGTGGTCTACGCCCGGCGGCCATTATGACCGTGATGCCTGCAGGATGGCAGATCAGGAGCTGCAGAAAAAGCTTTATCAGATTGGCGGCAAGCCCTATACGCCCAGAACGCTGACGGCAGTGCCGGATGAAATCATGGGCGACGTGAATGATGACGGAGCGTTCAATATTTCTGATACGGTATTGTTTCAGAAATGGCTGCTTGCTCTGCCGGGCACGCAGCTGAAAAAAACGGATGCGGCAGATTTCTGTAAGGATGGGAAGCTGAACGCATACGATCTGAGCCTGATGAAGCAGGCGCTTCTGAAACAGCAGACATAAGCCACGAAACGGGATTCCAAAGGGACAATGTCCCTTTGGTCGGGAGTCTGAGGGCGGACAGCCCTCAGAAAACACCGTGCAAAAAAAACGCTAAAAGAGTGGGCTTGGGGGAGAGAAAACAAGAGTTTTCTTTCCCCCATTTTATAATCTATCGTTCATCTGTGCAATGGAAAGGGGCGCCCTCTATCGCAGGGCGCCCCTTTCTGAAAAACAATCCACCGGATTGTTTTTCAGATTCACCCCAGCGGAGCTCTTCTCACCATGAGGCGTTTCGCACTCTGCGGAGTACGTCCAGAGGGACGCTGCCCTCTGGACTTCCGCAAGCCTTTGAAAAGGCTTGAGCGAAACTTTTATTTTTGGGCTTTTATTCTTAAAAAAATCATATAAATCATTTGACTTTCTGTAAGATGTGTGCTATAATTAAATATAATAGAGTGCGTTTTGTGTGGTGCTGCCTGAAGTCAGAATATTACAAATGAAGGGAGACATGATTATGTGGTTGGGCATTTTAATATTATTATTGATAATTGTCGCATCCATTACCAACGAATCCTCATCCTCCAGCCAGGAGAAATGCGAATTCTGTCTGGAAGGTTCTGAGATAAAGGCAAGCTCAAAAAGAGGAGACAGGGAAATTATCAGATATGACTGTAATAATTGCCCTATATGCGGAAGAAAGCTCCCCAAAAAGGAGAACAGCTGAAATGACAGGAATACATCTGATGACAGCCGCAGCACAAAACAATCCCACTGAATGCAAGGAAGAAGCATCATGCTTGAAAAAATTTTCAGATTGAAGAAAAACAACACAACTGTGAAAACGGAGCTTGCCGCAGGCCTGACAACGTTCATGACAATGGCGTATATACTTGCGGTGAATCCCAATGTGCTTTCACAGGCAGGAATGGACAGGACGGCGGTACTGCTTGCAACCTGTCTTGCCTCATTCCTGGGAACCGCCGTTATGGCATTTGCCGCCAATCTCCCCTTTGCCCTGTCGGCAGGCATGGGACTGAATGCATACCTTGCCTATACCGTATGCGGTCAGCTGGGCTATTCGTGGCAAGTGGCACTTCTGGCGGTATTTATCGAGGGTATTGTGTTAATCGTGCTTTCCCTTACCAATGTCCGTGAAGCCATTTCGACTGCATTCCCCTGCCTCTCAAACGTGCCGTGTCCGTCGGCATCGGCCTGTTTATCGCATTTATCGGCCTACAGAATGCGGGGCTTTCGGTGGACGCCGCAACCCTTGTTTCCCTTATCAGTTTCCGTGATCATTTCCAGACCGCAGGCATCTGTGCGCTGCTTGCCGTTATCGGTGTCATACTGACCGCAATTCTGTATATCAGAAAAATCAACGACTCTATTCTTATCGGCATATTCGGCACCTGGCTGCTGGTATTATCTGTCAGCTTGCAGGCATCTATGTACCGGATAACACAGACTATTTTTCACTGATTCCGAGCTTCAGCATGACAGATTTCTCAAAGCTTGGTGAAACATTCGGTCAGTGCTTCCATGTGGATTTCAGCGAGGTGGGCATCTTCAATTTTGCGGTTGTTATCTTCTCCTTCCTCTTTGTTGACCTTTTCGATACCCTGGGAACACTGATTGGTGTCAGCACAAAGGCGGGCATGCTGGACAAGGCGGGAAAGCTTCTGGGCATCAAGCCTGCGCTTATGGCTGATGCTGTTGCAACCTCAGCCGGAGCGGTTCTCGGTACATCCACAACAACCACATTTGTGGAATCCTCTGCAGGTGTTGACGCAGGCGGAAGAACCGGTCTGACTGCGCTTACCACAGCATTTCTTTTCCTGATTTCCATGTTTCTTGCACCGATTTTCATTGCGATCCCTGCATTTGCAACGGCGCCTGCCCTTATCATTGTAGGCTTCCTTATGTTCAGCACCATCACAGAGCTGAAAATGGATGAAAAGAATTACACCTCTGCAATTCCTGCCTATCTCTGTATTATTGCAATGCCCCTTTTCTACAGCATATCTGAGGGCATCGCAATCGGTGTAATATCTTATGTCGTCATCAATCTTGTCTGCGGCAAACGGAAGGAAATCAATCCTCTTATGTATGTGCTTGCTGTTCTGTTTATACTGAAATATGTATTCCTTTGATTGTTTATTGTTGCGGTCTGTCTGAGGGCTGTCCGCCCTCAGACTCCCGACCAAAGGGACATTGTCCCTTTGGAATCCCGTTTCGGGTTCAGCTATTCAGGTATTTGCGTATGACTCTGGCGTCTTCTTCCGTGATGCTTCCGTCATGGTTCGTATCCGCCTTGGCAAAAAAGTCAGTGGGTACATCCACGGGCTTGCCGTTCAGCTGTCCAAGGACATATTTGTTAATCATAGAGTAATCTGCCTGGGACACAATCCCATCACCGTTGATGTCATACGGATGCCCCTGTGGAATGGCGGCGGTGGTGGTTACGGGTGTCGGTTTCGCTGTCGCTGCCGCCGTGGTGATAACCGGCTTTGCCGTGGTTGTAACGGGCTTTGCCGTGGTGACAGGTGCTGTGGTTCTTGTGACGGGCTTTGCAGAAGCTGCCGCTGTCGTCACCTTACCATAATACATATTCTGCGGCAATGTATACCTTGTAACCGGTACTACAGTCGTTGCTGCGGCAGTTGTAGTAGTTGTTGTAGTTGTAGTGGCAGTGCTGGTGGTCGTAGTGCTGGTAGTGGTGGTGCTGGTGGTCGTGGTACTGGTTGCAGTGGTGGAAGTTGTGGTAGTCGCTGCAGTGGTTGTTGATGTCGTTGTTGTTGTGGTGGCAGTGGTCGGTCTGGTGACCGTTACAGCCGGTGCGGTATCATCCGCATATCTCCAGAGGCCTGTCCAGTCGCCGGGAACGGAGACGAGCTCCGGATGCTTGTCCGTGACCAGCTCGTGCCTGGTTTTTCCGGGGTTTACGATCCTGCAGCCCTTCGGCAGATAGAAGGCATCATAGGGCATCATATTGGATATGCTCTGGTAGCCGCCGTTGGGACCTGTGAGCTTCCCCTTGTGGATGCCCATGTGCAGGTGCACGTCATATTCACTTGGATTGCCGTTAGTTCCTCTGCCTCCCATGGTCAGAAGCGGCTCGCCCTGCCGGATTTTTGTATGCTGGCTGCAAAGCTGCTTCACATGATCGATATCCGCAGTGTGCATAATGGTTATGGTCGCATAGTCCACGGAACCGTCTGCAAACTGCACTTCATCCTTCGACGAGAACATCACAAAGCCGTAGTTGTCCACCGCATAAGTGACATAACCCGTAAAGGGAGCAGTGACCTCTGTGCCATATCGTCCGCTGCAGTCAATGTCGTAACTATTGGAGTGAGAGTAATCCTCGAAACTGACCTGGGTAACAGCCAGCGTCTTACTTGGATACTCCACCTTTTCCAGTTCCAGGGAATTGCTCTTCAGTCCTTTCATGGTGCTGAGCACCATGAAAGAGGCGAGAGAGAGACACGAAAGCAAAATCAGATTCTTTTTCATAATTCATTCCTCCTGATAAATTAAATATTTTCCATGATGACGTTCCAGTTGCCATCATATAATATACTGCCCGTGTGTGCATTGCAGCACTCCTCAGCGGTGGAACGGTCGGACATCGGGATGTAGTCTTGTTCAGTTATGTAGAGGCGGAAAACGTCCAAACCTTCGATTGCCGTATAGCCGGCCGGTGTATGGTATTCTGTCATTTCATTCGTTTCTGCTGCATCATCTGCATGGGGTTCTTCCTTTTCGGAATCCGCTGCCTGACCGACAGCAGTAAGCACATTGTGAAGTGTTTCCAGTCTGTCATTAACGTCCTTTGCAGAGGGCATATCAACGGAAACCTTCACATTGCCGTCACTTGCTTCATCCATATGCGCAATATGGAATCCGCCGCCCATGGCAACAAGAAGTCCCACCAGACAACAACACATAAAGCACAAATTCCTCATACGAAATCCTCCTTTAACCAAATGGCATTTTTTATGACTGCTTGTTTGCAGCTGATGGAGTACAGCCGCAGCCTTTGCCATGAAGCAGCGACATGGCGGACACAGATCAAATCATAGACCACCTCTTTCCATGGTTTCATTATATCATCCAGGAATCATTGCGTTTTCAAGGGTGGGTTCTTCCCCTGATATATAATATTATAGAATCTGTTTGTCAGTAAAGCGTCTTTTGTCTGTCTTGTTTCTGTATTATTTCTGACAGCCCATCTTTTTTCTTATATATATATTTTACTGTCTCTTTATACAAATAAGGTGTGATTTTGATAAAGATATAATATAAAATAGATATAAATCTGATATAAAACAGTTGCAATACGACTGAGAATATGATATACTATAGTTGAAGGGTACAACTTTATAGTAATAAAGCTGTTGAAAATTAACAAGCGGCCATTCTATGGGTGTTTTTTTGACGGCATTCGATTTCAGAAGAAGGTATATTAACATGAAGAGAATGTATATTAATAAGGATCAGAACAGAGATATCTATTATGACTTTGAATACAATGAATTTGTAGTGAATGGCGAACATCATAAGGGTCTGAGTCCGATTCCTGAAATGGTTCTTGAAGTTATTACACGTGATGGTGCTACGGTTACCAGAGATTCCATATTGGAAAAAACGGACAGATTTGCCAGTGATGATAAAATCGTTGCCAATGATATCAAGACAATCCGCACTTATTTCGAAAGACAGGGTTTTAAAAATGATGATGTGATATGCACTGTCCGAGGCAGAGGCTATAAACGCAATAATCTGTTCATCGAATTCTGTACAGACTCCCGGACACAAACGGGCAGTCAGAAAGAAATATCAATGCCGAACAAAAATGACAATATCCTTCTAAAAATTGATGACATTGTAAAACGGCATCCGGATGTATCAAGCTATACTTATATTCATGACCTGCATCCGCTCCTGACAACGATTGAGCAGAACGAGCAGGAAAGAAATCATCTCATAACAGAATTGAAGGACTATATATCCCAGATTACGGAGAAGAAAATAAAACCCAGTCCCCACAAAAAAGCATTTCATTTTACACTCTATTATATTCTTGCACTTTTCTGTAAGCGAAGGGAAAGAATACGTCATGCCTCCCTCTCTCTTGAGAAGCTGATTCAGTCCTGTGATCCGCTGTTCAAAGACTATACTTTATCTCTGGAAATCTGTTCATGGTATTCCAGACGGACACAGCAGCTGGATAAATCTTTCCAGTATGATAAGGAACTGATCAGCAGGCTGAGCATAGAAAAGAATGCCGGCGTTTATAATTCATTCTCTTCTTCGGTAGCACAGCGTCTGGAAAAAGAATATGAGGATAAAAAAAGCGGACAAAGCACCTATTTCTGGGCCAGCAATCATGAGCGTATTGATGACTGGTCAAAGGCAATGGAATATATGCCGAAAGCCATCGAAATCTGGAAAGAAACCTGGGGGAAAGCAGATGGATATGGAAAACATTATTTTATCTACGGAAAGCTTCTGCTTTTTTCACCCAGAATGGGAGATCTGACACCTGCAGACCGGGAAAATAAGATTCAAGAGGCCAGTGAGCAGTTTCAGCTTGCATTTGAATGTGAACAGGAGAGTCCCGATTCCAGTGACAGAAAAAATACCTATAAAAAATATCAGGAAAAATGCAAAGAATGTCTGAAATACTGGAATTCAAATGAAGCCGCCGTTTCACATGCGCTGATATCAGATGCATGCACCGTGAGGAATAAGCGGGAAAACCTTGTGAAGCCGAATGAAGATTATTATGTAGAGGATAAAACGAACAGAATCTATCTGATTGCAGACGGCGTAACAAGACCACATGATGAATATCTTCATTCAGGAGAAAGCCTTGCCGCAAAAAGTGCCCAGATATTATGTGACAGCATACAGGAAGTTTTACTGAATGAAATGACAGAGGATATCTCTGCGTCTTTCCTTTCCGCAATGCAGAAAGGAAATGAGAAACTGTCGCTGCTTCGTCAATACAGTCCCTCAACGTTTTTCTATCCCTGTACAACCTTTATCGGTGCATTAATCAGAGACAATACACTTTTCTACTCAAACTGCGGCGATACAATGGGCGTTATTATCAGAGATCAGACAAAAATCACATTTTCTGAAAGACACAATGCGATTGCAGAGAAACTGAAAATCCAGAAAAGTGAAGTATATCAGTATATCCACAATAAGATAGAGCGGCCGGAAGGATTCGCTATTTTCAACGGAGATTCCTCAATCGGCGATTTCCTGCATGTCGGACATATATCTTTGCTGCCTCATGACAGGATTATTATTGCAAGTGATGGCTTAGCGAATTTCCTTTACTATACCAGAGCTGAAACGCTTGCAGAAATCACAATGAACGAAATCATCACAAGCTCAGAAATGTTTGACAAGCCGCCGTTTCAGAGTTATGCGGATGACAAGACTGTTATTATAATAGATGTAAAGGAATGAAATCTGCATTGACAAAACGAAGCATTACAGAAAATAAATCCCCTGACGGAAATTGCAGCAGTATGTAAGGCGTACCTTGCTGATGCAATCCCCCACCCCAGCTATTAAATTTTTATGAAATATATTGACAACTGTCAAATATTCATTATAATATAGACACTACAGTCAGAAATGAAGTATGGAAAGGGGTATGCAATCATGAAAAACAAGTATGTATTTCCGCACTGCTGCTGACAGCCGGTGTCATGCTTTCCGGATGCGGAACCGATACAGATGATATGGCATCTGCAGGTACAGCAGATACCTCAGCCACTGTGACAGCTGCAACAACTGCTGCTGAAACAGAAACAGAATCAGCAGGCACAACTGAAACGGAATCCGTGACTGCATCTACAGCGGAAACGGCTGCTGCGACGGAAGCTGTTCAGACGACAGAAGCCGCTGAAACGGTCACTTCCGTCGACCGGACGGATTCTGAACCGCAGCGGAAATCCCTCCGGCTTCTTCCATGAACAGAATCCACAGCCGGCAGGCGTCAGCATTGCGGCTCTGGAATGCAAATGGTATCCTGAAGACGGTGACACCAACGATGTTCTGACCATTACCGCAGCAGATGATCTGTATTATGGAAACTGGACATATGCCGTGGAGGGCACGGAGGAACTCAGCGGATACATTGTGCTGGAGTATGAGGTTCACCCGGATGATACCAGAAGCCATTGGTATACCTTCTATGAAAGCGACGGTACATTCTGGGAGGCATTCTCCGTAACCGGTGAGATTCCCCTTTCCGATCTGTATGCAGGTCAGTCCGGCGTACCCCATTATCACCGTGCTTCCTGACGGAATTTATGTGAATACAGAAAGACCCGCCCCGGCATTTCCCGCAGGCGGGTCTTTGATTCAAAAACGGGTTTGTGAGGGGGATGTCTTTCCTGCTCAGCCTTATATACATGAATACAGATATAGTATTGACTTATGTCCGCACATGTGATATACTGAATACAATATCTGCCGCAAATGTGACAATATGTATAAACGAACGCACGTTCTTGCGATGAATGGAAAGGATGATTGCCTTGATTGTATATGATTGAAAGTCTGTCTGTCATTCAAATAAAATATAAAGGGGATTATTATGAAAAAACAATTAAAATTTATTTCTGTACTGGTATGTACACTGCTGATGCTGAATCTGTTTTCCATTTATCCGATGCAAACCCTCCGGCCTGCTGCGGTATGGGGATCCGTCAGCGATATGATAACCTATGCAAAAAACAACTGGACAAAGCCCATTACTGCCAGCTATGCGGATATCTCCGGCGCCCGTGCATTCGGCGGCGCAAGAAGCAACGGAAGATACCATGCTGCAAATGATTACGTCTGCGCTGTCGGCTCCAACGTTTATGCCATGACAAGCGGTATCGTCGATGAATTCAGCTCGAATTTTTACGGCGAGACACAGGCAATCAGCGTCATAAACGATGACGGCTCTGTTGCAAGGTACTGTGAGATCAGTACCAGTCTGAGAAAGGGAAGCAGAGTGACACAGGGTCAGGTCATCGGCAAAGTGATTGCCAATACTATAGGCGGCGACCACATGCTGCATCTGGAGCTGTATCTGGGTACAACATCCGGTTCACTGACAGATCTCTCGAATACAACATACAAATATGTAACCGATAAAAACTACAGAAGAAGAAGCGATCTGATTGATCCTTCCTTTGTCCAGAATCTTCCGCTGCCAAACGGACAGAACAACACGGACACAGAGCTGGGCATTCCCTATCCACGTCCCACAGGCAGCCCGCTGATTCAGAAGGGCTCCAAGGGCGATGGTGTCCGCTGGGTACAGTATGCGCTGCAGAAGCTGGGCTATACCACTCAGTATGGTGTTGACGGCGATTTCGGTTCCACAACAGAAGCGATTGTTAAGCAATTCCAGTCTGCAAACGGACTTGCTGCAGATGGTCTTGTAGGCTCCGGCACCATTACTGCAATTGTTGCAAAACTGAAAGGCGCAGGCGTGGACAGCGATCTGGGTATTCCTTATCCCCGTCCGACAGGCAGTCCCCTGATTCAGAAGGACTCCAAGGGCGACGGTGTTCGCTGGGTACAGTATGCACTGCAGAAGCTTGGCTACACCACACAGTATGGAATTGACGGCGATTTCGGTTCCACAACAGAAGCGATTGTTAAGCAATTCCAGGCTGCAAACGGACTTGCTGCAGATGGCCTTGTAGGCTCCGGCACCATCAATGCAATCGTATCCAGATTGAAGAGTATACCACCCAACACCACAGACAAAGAACTGGGTATTCCTTATCCCCGTCCATCCGGCAGTCCCCTGATTCAGAAGGGTTCCAAGGGTGATGGTGTCCGCTGGGTACAGTATGCACTCCAGTCTCTCGGCTATACCACGCAGTATGGCATTGACGGCGACTTTGGCTCTTCTACAGAGGAAATCGTGAAGCGATTCCAGTCTGAATACGGTCTTAGTGCTGACGGTCAGGTAGGCCCTGCAACCATCCAGAAAATCGTGCAGGCTATTCAGAATCCGCCTGTAGCAGTTACAATTGTTACCACAAAGGCAACTACCACAGTTACCAAGGCAACAACCGTTTCTACGAAGGCAACGACAACTGCAACCAAGGCAACCACAGTTTCCACCAAGGCAACCACAACCACAGCCAAGGTGACGACAGTTTCTACGAAGGCAACTACCACTACTGCAAAAACCACCACAACGACAACAACTACAACTGCTGGTGCAACAACGACCACCACAACAACAGTCACACTGCCGGAGCTTTCCATTCCGGAAAATGCAGTGATTCTTCAGCCGGCAGAGCAGTATCAGATTATGCCCAATCATGATAACTGCCTGTTCAGCTCCAGCAAGCCGGGGGTTGCAGTGGTTTCCGGACGGGGCATTGTAACGGCATTGACCGCAGGCACCGCCATTATATCTGTCATCAATCCGGATGGCGATGTGGTACAGCTTACGGTCACTGTGGAACCCCCTCTTGCCCTTGAGCAGGAAGCCGTTGTTCTCCATCCTGCGGAGCAGTATACCATTCAGCCCAGCAAGGCAGACTGCACATTTGTTTCCAGTGATAAATCCGTAGCGGTTGTATCTCCGTCGGGTGTTGTCACCGCACTGACTGTGGGAACTGCCACTATCAGTGTCATCAGTCCCGGCAATGAGACCCTTGAACTGCTGGTGACTGTTCTGGATGAGGATATCATCATCGGCGACTGCAATGGTGACGGCGATATTGACGTTATTGATGTTGTCGTTCTGGCAAGATTCATCTCCGAGGATCCTGAAATCTTCATCAGCATCGAAGGCAGAATCTGTGCAGATGCCGACAGAAACGGCAAGCTGGACAACAATGATATTACAAAGATTCTCCGCATCATTGCAAGACTGGATGACTGACAATACCGGTTTGTCCGCACATTGACAGCTACAGCCGGATTCTACAATTCGGAATCCGGCTGTACACATTGAAGATAAATATAACGAAAAGGAGAAGAACCATGAAGAAAAGAATTCTGGGCGCAGCAGCAGCATTTTCTGTGCTGTGTTCTGTTCTGAGCGGAACGCTACTTTCAGCCGGTGATGCATTTCTGCATGCAAAGGCGGCTGTCAGCCCGTTTCATGACAAGCTGCTGAACAGCACGTCATTGGGTGACAGCAGCCAGAGACGTGCGCTGGCTGAAATGGGCGATGTGCTCTACAATGAAGGCTATGAGCTGGCTTTTATCGCAGGCATGCTTGGCAATTTTGCTTGTGAAGGCTCCTTCGGCCTGTTTGAAAGCTCCAATTATTCTTCCGGAAATGAGCCTGCCTATCTGGTCTATATGGATGAAAACTGGAATTATCGTTCAAAGTATTCCGGTCAGAACATCGTGAATAAAAATCTGTCTGAAGTATACACCATGGTATGCAGCCTGGAAAAGGATAATTACAAAGGAAAATTCGGTCTGGGCTGCGCGCAGTGGACAGGAGAGCGCACAAAGAATCTGCTGAAAAAATACATGGAAATTGCAGGCGGAAGCAGCTCGATTACCATGGAGCAGGTTACAAAGGCGGAAGGTCTGTTCATGGTGCAGGAAATCAAAACAGACTTTAAGAACGTATATTCCAACTGGAAAACCAATAATGCAGATAACCTGAATACCCGTACTGCGGCAGGAAATGCCGGGCGGATTGTCTGCACGCAATATGAACGGCCCTCTGACAGACTGACAAAGCAATATACACGAGGCAGGAAAGCAGAGGATATTTATACCATATGCGGGGGCAGCAATGCAGCAGATATTTCTGATCAAGAGCTGGGCATCCCCTACCCTCGCCCTGACGGCAGCACACTGATTCAGAAAGGCTCCAAGGGCAGCGGTGTCTGCTGGGTACAGTATGCACTGGAAAAGCTAGGTTATGCCACTCAATACGGTGATGACGGTGATTTCGGCACCAGCACGGAAACCGTGGTAAAACAGTTTCAGGCTGCCAGCGGCCTCGGCGCAGATGGTCAGGTCGGTGCAGGAACAATACAGAAAATTGTGGAGCGGATGCAGGCCATTGCCCCCTCGCTCAGGCCTGATACGGAGCTGGGCATTCCCTATCCCCGTCCGACAGGCAGTCCTGTCCTGCAGAAGGGCTCCACAGGCGATGATGTGCGCTGGGTACAGTATGCGCTGGAAATGCTCGGCTATGCAACACAGTATGGCGCAGACGGTGATTTCGGATCTGCCACAGAATCCATTGTGAAACAATTCCAGGCAAACAACGGACTGGATGCGGACGGCAAGGTTGGCTCTGCCACCGTCAATATGATTGTTTCAAAGATAAAAAGCCTTACAGTGCCAGCAGCAGATACAGAGCTGGGCATCCCCTACCCCCGCCCCACAGGCAGTCCTGTCCTGCAGAAGGGCTCCAAGGGAGATGATGTGCGCTGGCTCCAGTATGCGCTGGAAAAGCTCGGCTATACCACACCCTATGGAACAGACGGTGACTTCGGCTCTGCCACAGAATCCATTGTAAAACAATTCCAGACCGCCAACGGACTGGATGCGGACGGCATGGCCGGCCCTGCAACCATCCAGAAAATTGTGCAGAGGTTAAAGGGAAATGTGCCGGCAGAAACGACTGTTACCAAGACCACTACCAAAGCGACCACAGCCACAACAGCCACCAAGGCGACCACTGCCGCAACCAGAGCAACCACAGCGGCGATCGTTACCACAACCACCGCAAAAGCAGCCATCATTACCACTGCAAAGACAACTACAACAGCCGCCGCAACGACAACCACTACAGCCATAACAACGACCACAACAACAGTCACACTGCCGGAGCTTTCCATTCCGGAAAATGCAGTGATTCTTCAGCCGGCAGAGCAGTATCAGATTATGCCCAATCATGATAACTGCCTGTTCAGCTCCAGCAAGCCGGGGGTTGCAGTGGTTTCCGGACGGGGCATTGTAACGGCATTGACCGCAGGCACCGCCATTATATCTGTCATCAATCCGGATGGCGATGTGGTACAGCTTACGGTCACTGTGGAACCCCCTCTTGCCCTTGAGCAGGAAGCCGTTGTTCTCCATCCTGCGGAGCAGTATACCATTCAGCCCAGCAAGGCAGACTGCACATTTGTTTCCAGTGATAAATCCGTAGCGGTTGTATCTCCGTCGGGTGTTGTCACCGCACTGACTGTGGGAACTGCCACTATCAGTGTCATCAGTCCCGGCAATGAGACCCTTGAACTGCTGGTGACTGTTCTGGATGAGGATATCATCATCGGCGACTGCAATGGTGACGGCGATATTGACGTTATTGATGTTGTCGTTCTGGCAAGATTCATCTCCGAGGATCCTGAAATCTTCATCAGCATCGAAGGCAGAATCTGTGCAGATGCCGACAGAAACGGCAAGCTGGACAACAATGATATTACAAAGATTCTCCGCATCATTGCAAGACTGGATGACTGAAAAAAAGGTATTGTGAATGAATGTGCAGGAGCCGGACAACCGGGGTGTATCTATTGACATTTCCCATCGCATATGCTATAATGTTTCTATTCTTTTGCAAAGGAGATTCGCAATGATATTCACTATCAAGCATGAACAGAAATGGATTATATATGGTATGCTCATCAGCATCGGCGTATTTTTTTACAAGTGCATTCGGTTTATCCATTTTCCCCCTTACTGCAGTGATCGCCGCCATTGCAGGCTTTGCCGCATTTACGGTTCTTCCCGTAATGTTTTGTCTGGAGCGTTCCATCGGCACAAAACTGATCATCGATATGAATACCCTGACGATTCAGTATTTTCTCAATAAAAGAGTCATCATGATGTCCGATATCAGCTATGTGAATATTGAGGAATATTCACGCAGCCGCCGCCGGGGCAGAGACCGTGATTACCGTGTACGCATGTCCATACATCTTTTCTATAAATAAGAGGTTATTTCCGTTGAAGGAAATCGCATTGAAATCGCCAAGATTGCCAGTTTCTTTACCTTTATATGTAGCCCCCAAAGACTCTGCTGCATCCTCAATAATAAGAGCACCATGCTTATCGCAGATAGCCTTGATTTCATCAAACTTAGCAGGTGTTCCATATAGATGTACAAGAACGACAAGCTTTACATCTGGATAAAGTTCAAAAGCCTTCTCAAGTGCGACAGGATCCATATTCCATGTATCACGTTCCGTATCAATAAAAATAGCTTCACCGTTTTCATAAGCGATAGGATTAACAGTTGCATCAAATGTCATATCAGAACAGAAAACCTTGTGTCCTTGAAGGCTCCCTTGATGAGGCTTTGGCATTCCGTACAGCTTCTCTCCCGCAAGCTTTGTGGCAAGATGCAAAGCAGCTGTACCGCATGATAAAGCAACGGCATATTTACATCCAACATATTCAGGAACCATTCTCTCTATTTCATTTACATTTTCGCCTGTTGATGTTACGGTAAGAATGGTATAAAATCCCCTATTTTTAGGCAAAAATAAAAACAGCCCACCAAGTAAGCGGTCGGTTTCTTGACTGCCTACTTGGTGGGCTATTGTATTGTAATTATTATATTGTAGTTATTGGCTCTGAACCTGAATCAAGCGTTTAAGGATGCAGTTATCCCGTACTTGTTTTCTAAGATAGTTTTTGGGCACTATTCAGGTCAAAGACGACCATTTTGCGATTGGGCATAGTTATCCCCATAATTCTGTACGTTGAATCAGACTCCCAGTCACAGGTCTGATAAATAAATCGAACCATATCTTTACTGATAATATCTAAAGAATGTCCTTCAGGTATTTTCTTTAGCTGATGAGAGCCGACAGCTCCAAAAGAGCATCCTTCTATAGCAAGCTGCCTTTTATCGTTATCAAGCAGAAATCTAAAGTTGTCAGGATATCCTAATGCCGCCAATGTGGTCTTAAAAATAGTAATCCTACCTCTTGGAAGGTAAAAACTTATCCCAGGATCACTCGCTTCCCGTACTGTATATTCCATTCTCTTTATCCTCCAAGCTTGTTGAGACAGTATCTTCTCCAGAAATACTACCTAAAAACGAGAGCTGCTCTTCACCATACTGTGAAATGGCATCAGCTGCGGTGTCATCTTTCTTGGCAAATTCAGAGTATGTATCTACCATGTCCTCAGTTGTCGATACATAAACACCCTCTCTAACAAGCTGCATTTTTCTCTTGTGTTCTTCTACAGGTACGCCGAATGTTCCGGCTATATCTTCCGAATAATAGCCTTTTCTTGTATCTACAGTTTCATTTTCATCATCTTTTGTTTTCTCTCTGAATATCTCTTTCACAACTAAGTCAAAAACATAGTATTCCTGACCTTCAAATTCAATCTTATAGCCTAAAACCTTGTAACGACAATTCATATCCCAGTTCATAAGCTTATAGAGCTTTTCAGTGAAGTCTTTGCATGTCATTTTTCGACTTTTTCGCTTATCTTCTTTTTGGATGCACCATCTGAGTGCATCCTTTTCATTTTCATCACAGCTTGTAATAGCAAACATCTTTTCTTCTTCACAAATTAAAAGCTGGATGTAAACTACATCTTCCAAGCCATTAATGCAGGCAGCATTAAATGTTATACTGTCTTTTCTGATGGTGATTGCAGGATCACAGCGATGTGCAAAAAGCTCCTTACGAATAACAAGAAACTTTAATCCTCCAAATGCTTTTTCAAGTTCTAACCTACGCTTTTCTTTCTCTGTACAGAAATCATCTTCAGTGAAAGACTCAGTTGCCGCATTCATTAACTCCACTTGTTCCATTTTGTTTCCAACCCTCCATTATTTTATCCGCTTCATCCATTAGACAGGCAAGTTCCTCTGTGGAAATTGCATTCAATTCTTCTATAACCTTTGCAGGTCTCAATACATCCCAATCATCAGAATAGTGATGCTGAGTCAGTAAACTGCCTCGTGCAACAGACAGAATTGGAGCCCCAAAAGAAGCCGCCCAAGATAAAGGATATATCTTTATTGTTTCTTCTACAGCGATAACACTCTCTGAATCGCTGTTGTTATTATCAGGAATTGTGTATTCCCGGACTTCTTCCTTGATAATCATCGGTTCGTTCAGCTCAAATAAAAGCAGTTTATCTTTTCCTTTACCCATAAATCTACCCTTGAACTTATACTTACCCTTTTCCGTCCAGGACATAAGCCCGAATAATACCTTTGAAAGACCTCTGCAGCTCATGCTGCTAACTACCCATTTATTTTCTCTCAGCTTTCCCCAGTGAATTGCATTTGGATTGTCTTTAGTACATGGTCTTAATGCGATGCAGTTATTTACGGTGTTTATAAGCAGTTCCACGTATTCTACATCCTCAAATTTTCGTAGACATGCAGTATTAAATCGCATTTTTGAATCTGAGATTGTCATATACATATCATCTTTTGACTGAAAGAAATATGAACTGACTCTGTGATATCCTTTTAGTGGGTTCTGGGGAGATTCAAAATTAGAATATGATGAATTCGTTCCAAGGCTTTCACAGGCTGACTGATAGTCTTCGAGAGAAAATCCCTCCCAGTTTCTATCAATTGGAACATATCCACGCAGAACGCCATCCTCAACAACACTCAAAACAGGAAGAGCGTGTTTCTTTCTTGAATAGTATCTGGAAGCACGGATTCTTGCTGCTTCGTTAAATACCTCTCGGCTGACTATCGCCTCATGGTGATCACGCTTCCTATATTTAGGCAGTTTTCTATCGTTCTTTACAGATTTATGAGTCTTAAAGTCAGGAGTGTAAGTCTTTTGAGCAAGAACATCTCCGCAATGACGCTCATTATCAATTATTCCGGGAATATAGGATGCATCCCATTCAGTATTTCCCAGTTTAGTTTCACGATGGTATTCCGTCAGTATATCGGCTATTTCTGTAGTAGACCATCCATTTACATACAGATAGTAAATAACCTTAACAGTTTCTGCTTCGCTTTCATTTATGACAAGATTACCATTTTCATCCTTATCATAGCCGAGAAGTTCAGGAGTTAAAAATATACCATTCTTAAATCTTCGAGCGATTGACCAGTTCATGATAAAAGATTTAGATCTCGATTCTTCCTCAGCAACTATTGCAAGTATAGCCAGTAACATTGTTCCTTCTGTTCCAAGGGTACAAAGATTATTCTCATCAAAACGCACACCAACGCCGTAATCTCTCAGCTCCTGAACAATGGTCAGGCAATCAACTGTGTTTCTTGCAAATCTGGCAATAGACTTAGCAAGAATCAATTGAACTTTTCCAGCTTTTGCATCCTCGATGAGACGGAGCATACCTCTTCTATGTGATAACTCAGTACCGGAAATACCCTCATCACTGTAGATTCCTGCAAACTCCCAGTTAGGATTATCATTTATTCGCTTCGTGAAATCTTTTACCTGTAATTCAAAAGAAGAAGTCTGCTCGTCATTCTGTGTAGAAACTCGAACATACGCTGCAACCTTTAATTTTCTCTTTTCTATATCGATAGTGTTTTCTTCATCTGCAGGAATAACTTCAATTGTGGCCGAGTCACTTTCTTGGTATCTTTCCCTAATTTCGCTTTTTTTGCTTCCGTCACGGATCTTCTTCTTTGATTTCTTCATCATCATTCTCCTTTAGAGGAAATTCTTCTATCATTTCCGGGCAATGCCCAATACCACGCTTTCATTTTTCTATAGGGTTTAATTCCAAGTTCTGCTTTAACTCTGTTCATCGTATTAACCCCTATATTATTTTCAGTCATAATTTGCCTGATTTTTACTGATTCCATAGGACCATTATTTAGTGCTTCCTTTAATAGCACAGCTGCAAGTTCATGTTTGCTGGAAGGGATTGCTTCTGTGGTCGTTAGATAAATTTCATTTTTATGTGAATTTGAGGGTGAAACAATCCAATGGAATCCTGTTTGAGGATTTATTTCAAACATTAAATCTTCGCCTTGGGCTTCAAGACTATTCTTTACCTGTTTTACAATCCTTATATCTTGGTCTTCTTCACTCTTTTCAATTTGCAGAACACTTCTTGCAGTTGCAACTACATCAATACTACCAAGACCACGATATAGAGCTTTTACGCCTTCGTTTTTGCTAAAATGGCCAATCAGAACAACAGCAAAATCATAGGTTGATGCCCACATGCCTATTTTCCGCATAAGCTTTCTTGCTTTGCCCGCCATTTGTAAATCCGTTTCATTTTCTATATATGACTGAATCGGATCTATTACAACCAGCCTTGGCTTCCATTCCGTAATGGCTGCTAACAGTCTTTCATCATCCAGTGTTAGTCCGTCATATACTTCTTCATCAATAAATGCTATATTCTGACAGTCTGCACCTGCTGATTCGAGTCTTGGTTTTATTGTATCTTTTGTACCATCTTCAGAGCACTGATAAAGAACCCTTTGAGGTAAGCTATTGAAATTTCCATTTGTTGTAACGCTGCCATTTGACAGCTCCGAAATCAGATGCATCATCATAGTTGATTTACCACAACCCGGATCACCTTGTAAAAGTGTAATTTTACCTATCGCAATGTATGGTTTCCATATCCACTTTACAGGAACTGAAGTAATATCGCTGTAAAGAGTCAGATATCTTGATTTCATCAACTAAACAGTCCTTTCTATCAGATCAGAATCTATATACTTATTATACAGTGTTTATGGACATCTTACCACGAACCAATAGTTCTGGTTAGACCTGTTTACTAGAACCAATAGTTCTAGTTTTTCGCTAAGATGATGCAACCTATAGAGAAAAAAATACCATCATCTTAAAACTGGTTAGCAATGGCTCGTTTAGTAGTATGATATAACTAGTGATGCGGGCAAAAGAAAGGTTGGAATACATGGAATTGATTACTAACACAATAGGTATGCAAATCAAGCATTACCGTACTCAAAAGGGAATCTCCCAGGAAGAACTTGCTGAAACAGTGGATGTTTCTCCAAGACATATCAGCAGCATAGAGACCGGGGCGAAAGTTCCAAGTTTATCGCTGCTCATCGATATTGCAAATGCTCTTGGCATTACGACTGACGACCTTCTGGTCGACTACTTAACAGGCTTGTCTGATTCTTGCAGTACAGAAGTAATCAAACTTCTCTCAGACTGCAATACAATCGAAAAGAACATCATTTTAGGAATGGTTAAAGAAATGAAGCGTCTTTTCAGTGAAAACGGCATATAAATAAGGCTTTGCCCGCATTTACTATTACATATTTAACACTTTCTGGCGAGGGTGATAATCAAGCAGCTATGGAAAAATATCATAACAACAATTAACAAACTATAGTCTCTTCTTCATCAAAAGTTTTTCATAACACTTGAAATTTGGGCTAATTTATGGTATACTGTGTATAGAGGTGATACCGATGAACAGAGAAGAAAAAATTGTAAAATTGAAACTTGATGTTATTTTCAAGAGAATGTTCGGTACCGAGCAAAATGAAAGTGTAATCAGAAGCTTTGTTTCAAGCCTTCTTGATATTCCAAAAGATAGTATCAGACACATCTACATCAACAACGTGGAACTCACACCGGAGTATATCGAACAGAAATTCAGCAGACTCGACCTGAAACTGGATGTTGACGGAAAGATTGTAAATATCGAAATGCAGGTTAACAAGGAACCGAATTATAAAGAGCGTACACTTTTCTACTGGTCTAAGCTGTATAGTGAAGACTTGCAGACAGGTGATGAATACGGCGAATTAAGACAGACTATCTGCATCAATATTCTTAATAACAGTATTTTCGACTGTGACAGTTATCATTCACATTTTGAGATTCTTGAGAAAAATCGCAAAGAAAGATTAACTGACAGATTTGCAATTCATTTCTTTGAACTTAAAAAGGTTAAGAATTCCAAACAGAATAAGCCTGTTGAAGACTGGCTTGAACTGATTAATGCAGAAACGGAGGATGAACTTATGGCATTACAACAGAGTACAACAATCCCTGAGATTCAAGAAGCAATTGTAATTCTTCGCCAGATGAGTGCTGATGAAAAGATTCGTCAGGAAGCTTACTACCGTGAGAAGCGCCTCCATGATGAAGCATCTGCTATGGGCGGTGCAAAGCGTGAAGGTATTGCCGAAGGCATTGAAATTGGCGAAGCCAAAGGTAGAGCGGAAGGCAGTATTGAAAAGGCTATGATTGTTGTAAAAAATCTCCTCGCACAGAACTTTACCCTTGAGAATGCACTTGCAATTGCTGATATAGATATAGAAACATATAACGCTAATCTATAAATTATTGAGAGGATAATATGACATTACAACAGAGTACAACAATCCCTGAGATTCAAGAAGCAATTGTAATTCTTCGCCAGATGAGTGCTGATGAAAAGATTCGTCAGGAAGCTTACTACCGTGAGAAGCGCCTCCATGATGAAGCATCTGCTATGGGCGGTGCAAAGCGTGAAGGCATTGAAATCGGTAGAGCTGAAGGTAGAGCTGAAGGCATGGCAGAAGGTAAAGCCGAAGAACGCCAGGACACTATCAATAAAATGAGAGCGTTAGGCTTTACAGAAGAACAGATAAAAGCTATATATGGAGAATAAGATTTTAATTCGTTTGTAAACTTGATTGATAACACGCTATTTTTCTTATAAACATAATAAAAAGCCCGGCGGGTTACCTTCCAATTCAAGGAAGGCAAACTACCGGGCATCTTATTTTATTCTCTCTTATCAAAGTGTTATGTTGTTTTCGTTCAGATATTCCACAGCTCTTCTGCCGATATCATCAAATGTGAACTTTATCTCTATAGTCTGCTCATCATAAATGATGATACAGTCAATCATGGCAAGAACCATTTTTCGTGTCAACGCCGTGTCTGATTTCCTTTGTGCATCATATTTTTTTTGGATATTGTGAATATCAGACAGTAGCTCATTCTCGTGTAATGTGACTTCTTCAGCTTCTTTCAACCGGTCTTCAAGTTTTTTTGTTTTTTCAGCAATCTCATCTTTTTTGCGAATGTACTCATTACGATCAATAATACCCTCCGCATATGCTTCATACTGTCGAACTTTTTCAGCTTTCAGTATTTCAAGCTCGGTAGTTGTTTGTTTTCTGAGTGTTTCCAGACTTACTAATTCCGTATTACCTGATTTTGACTCTTCTATTTTCAAACTAAGATGTTCCAGAAGTTCCATCTGCCTGTGCAGTTCAAATGCAACTAAGCTTACAAGTTTGGTTGCATCGTGATGTGCTCTACAGCATTTAGATTTGATTCCTGCACTGTGTCCATGACTACAGAATATATTAGATGTGAGTTCTTTATACTGCATCAGCAGTCCGCAGGTTCCACAGCGTATCTTTCCTAATAAGACATAATCTGTACTTAATCGTATCTCACGCTTTGACGTGCTTTTTATGACAAGCTGTGCAGCTTCCCATTCAGCAACGCTCACAATTGCATCATGTGTGTTTTCCAGTATAATCCAGTCCTCTCTATCTGCTTTCCGCTTACCACGGCTTCCAACTTTAAAGGATTGGTATTTACCTTGAACCATTGAGCCTGTATAGGAGTAATTTTTCAGGATTCTGTATATCATCCATGTGTCCCATATGTACTCTTCGTCAGCAACTACTCGAATTGATGGGGGTTTTCCTGTTCGCCTTTCATAAAATACTCCGGGTGGTGGTACACTATCAGCATTCAGTAAATTTGCAATTACTTTTGTACCATAGCCTGAAATTGCCTTTTCAAAAACAAATCTTACAATCGGGGCTGTTTCCGTATCGATTACATACCTTTTGTTCTCAGTGATATAGCCAAATGGTGCTTTACCACAGGTTGGTATTCCTTTACTCCACATAGCCTGTCTGGAGCTCTTGATTTTTCGTGATAAATCCTTGCTGTATTCTGAATTTACAAGGTTTATGATACTCGTTTCTAAACCGAGTGTTGTGTTTTTGTAATTATCACTGTCATAATAACTGTTTACAGCTATAAATCGTATTCCAAGCAATGGAAAAATCTGTTCCATATAATCGCCGACTTCGATATAATCTCTGCCAAGGCGTGATGTGTCTTTTACGATAATGGTGTTGATTTCCTTGCGTTTTGCGTCTTCTATCATTCTTTTGAATGCCGGTCTTTCGAAGTTTGTACCCGTATAGCCGTCGTCAATATATTCTTCTACAGTCTTCAGATATTCATTAACAAGGATTTCAAGGTATTCTTCGTCATATTCTTCACCATAAGCGTTTGTGATTATTTTTCTTACATATTCCTGCAGAAGACCACGCTGATTTTCAATACTGTTGCTCTCAGCCTTATCACTGCTGTTCAGGTCGCCATCTGCAAGAGATAATCGAAGATAAAACGCTATTCTTCCGAAGTTCGGTAACAGATTCATCATTTTTCCTCCATTATTCTGTTTATTTCTTCAAATATATCTGAGCAAGTAAATCTTATTGCTACTTCATAATGATCACCGATTTCAATTCTTTCTATCAAAGCTTCAATCATGGCTTTCTCACATTCACTGTTATCCATATCATTTTCTGAAAACAAATCACACCATTCAAGGAATCTGTCAATGGTTTCTTCCATTCTCCGCAGCTCTAGATTCAATGCGGAAAGTTTATTTTTTGCTGTCTGTTCCTCGTCTATGTAATGCTCTTTCAGTTCAAGATACTCTTCTTGTGAAAAGAATTCTGCAACGAAGTCACTATACAGATTTTCCAGTCTGTTCTGTACCTTGCGTACTGTTTCTTCTGCAATTGATATTTCTCTGCTGATGACTTTATATCTACCACCGTTCTTGCTATTTTTTAAGTGCTTTACAACCTGCTTTCTGTCGAGAAAATTCTTCATAAGATTTCTGATTGCATCCAAAGCAACTATTTTTATAAAATCGTGATACAGCCTTTGCTTTACAGAAACGGCAGTGTTCTCCAGCGGAGTATTCACCCTGACCTTCATAAGCAAGCTGTGCGATTGGTTTCAGAGTTTCTTCCGCCCATTTCAGCAGTTCTGATTTCGGAAGTTCCCATTTGCTGACATTGTCACGCCTTGGCTGGAAGATTACCAGTCTGACATTCTGTATATCATACAGGAAGTCAAACTGCTCCAATGCTCCGAGTGCGTATGTTTTAAGCTGTGGATTATCAGTGACATCAACTAGCACTCCGGCTCCGTTTTTGTAATCGATGATGGTCATAGTTCCGTCTGCAATTAAAATACAGTCGGCAGTACCGAAACATTCAGGGATGTATTCTGATACATCCACTCTCTGTTCCACCATAAGAACGGGATCGTTGCAGGACTGCTTGGCGAGTTCATACTGTTCCATGACGAAATCAGCATAGCTTTCTGCATTCTGCTGCATTTCCTCCGACCAGAACTTGAACTTTTTCTTCGGGTTACGGACCTTCTCACCCATCGCTTTTCTTACAAGATACTCACAAAGTTCGTGTGCCTCTGTTCCTTCCTGTGCATAATCGCTCTCAGTATCAGGGAACTGGGCTGAGAATCTTGCAGACGGCGGACAAGCGAGGACTCTTCCAATGGAAGATGGTCCGCACCATGCATGTTTCTGTGGCGGCATTACATCGCCTCCAGTTCTGCAAGAAATGCAGGGAACTTATCCCGCGGGAGAACCGAAAGTGAAGCAGCACCATATTTTGCGACGAGGGCTTTTACTTCCTTACGGAGTCCCGACTGAGCTTTGGCTGCTGCAAGGCCTCTGATCTGTTCCAGCGTAATGGTCTTCTGCGGAGCAGGGGCTTCCTCCGGTTCTGCAGTGCTGACGGTATTTTCCTCTTCTGTAATCGGATAAATCTGCTCAAATTCACCCGGTACAAGTTTCTCATTCTGCACTACTGATTTTGCATACTCCTCGACGCTCTCACTGAGGTGCTTCAGATCGGATGCAATATCCAAAAGTAACTTTATCTGGCTCATGTTTTACCTCTTTTCGTTTTAGTCATCATTTTCCTGTATCATACTCTCAACCACTTTGATAAGGGCAATTGAAGCATCAGTTGTATCTCTGAGCTTTACTGCGCCCCTTTTAAGAAAACTTCCTGCAAGTCGCATGGCTGCTACAGTGAACTTGTCCAGATTCGGATCGCACATTGCAATACCGAGCAAAACGGAACATTTCTCCATATCGCCGGAAAGTTTCTGATTATCATTCAGATTGATTCTCTTCTCCATCGGACTCCCTCCTTTCGCTTAATTTTTGCTTTGTTGCAAACATATCTGTCATCACTCCAAACGCAAAAAAGCCTGATTTGACAATAGGAATCTAAGGCTATCCCGTTATACACCTCTTAAGCAAGTAGAATGTGGTGTATCGGATATCCTATAAGCCCTATTGCAAATCAGGCTTTTATGATATTGAAAGAACCTTAAATTCTGTCACCCACTGAAAAATTGCACAAATACTGATTTTAATCTCTTTTCACTTGATGAAGCAATCTTAGAACCAACTTTTTCTGTACACTCAATCAATTGGTTTTCAGCGTATCTACGCTGCTTTTATGATCGTTCAGTTCTTTCGTTTCAGGAGATTGTCCTCCTGACAGTTATTATCTTATCACAAAAAAATACGTCTGTCAGCTACCCCACGGGGGTGACAAAATCTGCGTACACTTTTTCAAGCTCTAACGCAAAACAGCCAAAATCAGCTGTAAAATTGTTCACCAATGACGTACATTTTCAGAAACAACGTAATATAGCCAAAAACTTTGTCACCCCCATAGGGTGACAAAATATCAAAAAAATATTTTAAATTCGGCATTTTGCACAAACACAATAAAACAAAAAAGTCGGCAGCTTCTTACACTGCCGACTATATCCTTATACTGCCTCAAAGAAAACTCCATGTGTTATTGGTTCGTATCCGTTCTCTATCAATATTTCATTACATCTTTCTATTGTTATTTTTCCCGGAATACTGATCATTGAACGATACAGCATATCCACACCAGAACGTCTTAATGGTCTTGATGCAAGAGAAATAAGTTCCATACTTGCATCCATTCGCATTCCAAGAATGACACATATTCCGACAATTCGATTAACAGGAAGGATTTCATCATTAAGCCATGTATTCAGTGTCTTTCTTGATATGCCAAGAGCAGCTGCCATGTTTTCCTGCGTAACCCCCATAGCTTTCATGGCAATACTTATTGATTCACGTGCATTTTCTGTAAAACTGTTTATGAGATCACACCATTTATCAGAGGATGCTTCAAATGCAGTGTTTTCCTTTGTACGCTCTATAGTACCCGGTTCTGCATGAAGTTCATAGCCCTTATTATACAGATCTCTTTTCTTGTCTGTTCTTGCAGCAGCACCAAAATAATACTCTGTCTGATCATCATTTCGTGCCACTCGATATGACAAGGAACACTCATTAATGTGCTCGACAGCATAAGCAGTAAGATAATGTCTGTAATTGGAGGTTGTTCTGACATATTTCGGATCATTCAGAACAAAATGACCATCCACATACACATATCTGCAGCTGTCAATCACATTTGCATATTCTTCCGATTTACGATAAAGTTCTATGTGTTCACGATGACCTATTGTATATACAACACCACTAACTGGTGATGGACTGATACCAAAGTCCGGTACTTTTTTACCTCCGTCTATGAAATTCCAAATTCCTTCTGCTTCTGTCAATCCGACTTCAATCATACGAATTTTTGTCATCTGATATGAAGTACCATAAATGAAGGAAAGCTGCTGCATCACCCATGTCATCGTTTTAGGAGATTTATCATTATTTCGCAGAGCGAGTAAACGCTTACATTCTTTACGGAAATTCGTATCCTCCATCATAATGTAGGCTGTCATTCTTTCAGCCTGCCACTCCATCCATTTTACATGATCCTTTTCAGCTTTTGTTTTCAGATTAGCTATATCGGTTTTCAGATGATCGGTAAAGCTGTATTTTGGTTTGCCTGCCATCATCTGTAGCATAAAGAAAGGAAGATGCAGATATACATGGCTGCATTCATGGATAATGGTGGCATTTCTGTCACAGTCTCTTTCTATATATGCCGTATTGATTACGATATCTCCGGCTTTTACTTCTATTCTGTATCCGTCCTCATCAACTATAGTTGTATCGTAAAAATAGATTTGTCCCTTGACACCGTTTTCGCCCAGATATTCTTCCCTCAGTCTAAGGTGCATTCCTTCGTATTTTCGTCCGAGCCAGTCGCTCATACGCTCAACTAATTCTTCACCATCAATTCGGGTAGGATTTTTCAGGGCTTGTGGGTATATATTTTTCAGCATTTGTCTGACCAGTTCCGGGAAATCATCCTTTGATGCGACTATATTTAGATAATCCGTTGTTTTCCACGATCCCTGTTCTGTGATTTTGTCAGTGGGAAATAAATTTACTGGCGCTGCAACAGGTCCACTACAGGTTTTCTGTCCGTTCTTGCCAAACAAATCAAATGTATAACGCAGACGATAAAGAACTCTTCGCTTTACTGTTGAAAATGTGTTTTCAGCGATTGTCAGAATAACGCCGATATTCAGAATAATATCCACATTAAATTTGTCGAGTGGCTGATCCCATCTGCTTTCTACTCTGACAAGTTTACAATTGTTATAATCAACATTTACTATATTGGATTGCTTCAATGCCGCAATAACTGTCTCAGGATATGTATCTACAGTATATTTGGCAGCCTCGGAAAAATTTTCATGAAGATTATGCTGTAAAATGTCCCGGAGACTATGAAGTTTTGTCGTGCTGTCTGAATCGATATTGATATCCGGAGTAGATGTGGGAATAATTGCGTGTACCTTCGTTCCGTCAATATTTATATAATCTGACTTATATCCCTCTGAATACCCGCGTTTTTTTCCTTCGGCTATTGTTTTTCTACTGCCGACAGCTGTAACAATACCATGAAACAGCCTGTCCATATCATCAATCTCTTTTTGGGTTCCGTTTTTATATAGGAAACGCAGGTCGGCCTGTGATACAAAGTTGCCAAGAATAAGATTTATAACAATCATCTGCTTCTTGTTCTCTATCTCATATTCACTCAGAATCCCCTTTTTTCGCCTTTCCTTCCTTTCCTCCATATCTAAGATATCGAGAATATCAGGATATCGGTACGGTCCAAGATCTGAATAATCATCATGAAAATCAAAACTCATTAGTATCCTCCTTCCGTGCGAACATATTTTCGTATTTTTATTATATCAAATTAGATTACATTTGTAAAGTGCTTTTTCAAAATTTTTTCTATTGACAAATGTAATTTAATTTGTTATAATGTAAATATGATAAAGTCCCGGATAATATTGCTCCGCCAATTAACTCTTGAATTATTTTAAAACCTTATTTTGATTTTCGGCTTAAATACGTCGTTGTTAAACAAAAGACAAAAAACAGATTCAAGATTTAATTGGTATCACAATAGAAAGGAAGAACAAATATGAGAAAAACAGTAAAATCATCCAACCCGGATGAAATTTTCGCTATTTGTCAACGTATAAAATACTATCGTGAGAAGAAAGGAATAGAACAGAAACAGCTTGCCTCTATACTGGATATTCATCCTAATGCAATCAGCAACTGGGAAAATGGCAGAAGCAGACCGGATATGTCATTTCTTCCTGCTATCTGTGATGCTCTTGATATCAGTCTTTTGGATTTATTTGATATACCGGCACCTGTAACATCTGAACCACAGACAGTAACAACCAAACTTTCAGCAGATGATGAAGCTCTCCTGACGAATTACCATATGCTGTCTAAAGGGCATCAGTCATCTATTATTACAATGATTGATAAGCTTAAAGAGGTTGAGGAAGATGAACTCTATTACAGCATCACAGAGGAGACAAAGTTTTCAAAGGAGCTGGCAGCCGGTTTCGATCCGGGTTGTGAATTTGATGATAAAGGTGAAACCGTCTATTTGTATAAAAATATGGTCAATCCCAGAATGGACTGTATATTCCGTGTTAACGGTGATAGTATGGAGCCTGATTTCCATAATGGTGATCATGTTATGGTACAAAGACTCACTCAGCAGGCTGAACTTAATCCCGGAGAAATCGGTGCTTTCATTTTCGGTAACGAGACATATATCAAGCAGTATCAGAAAAGCGGTTTGCGTTCATTAAACAAAAAATACAAGGTTATGAAGTTTACAGAGGACGATTCAGTATACATAATCGGAAGAGTTCTTGGTATTATCCCGGAGGAAGCATTTGTTTCATTTGAAGATTCTCAGAGATATGAAAGAGCCAAGAAGAGAATTGAGGGGTAACAGAATGGAGGTATCAGTATGAGTAAAATTCATATGCAAAAGGTGTATGTGAAAGTAAACTCAGATTTTGATTCCACAGGGTATATGCAGCCGAAAATGATAACCTGGGCTGACGGCAGAAAATTCAGAATAGAAACTGTTAAGGATTTTCGTCCTGCAGGATTAAATCATGACAGCCACACTTGTGACTGCTATACAGTTATCATAAATGGTGAGCAAAAATTTCTCTTTTTTGAGAGAGCGAACAGCTATCACAGAAGTTCTGTGGGCAGATGGTATGTTGAGTGTCCTGTAAATCAGTAGTTAATGAGGAGATGTGACGATGAATAAGACATACATTGCAATTGACTTAAAATCCTTTTATGCCTCCGTAGAATGTGTGTCACGTCACATGGATCCTCTGACAACAAATCTTGTGGTCGCAGATGAATCCCGTACTGATAAGACCGTCTGTCTTGCCGTTACTCCCTCACTGAAAGCCTATGGCATCGGAGGCCGTGCAAGACTCTGGGAGGTAAAGAGTGCTGTAAAAGATATTAACAGGAAAAGATTCAATACAGCATTCCGAAAGGGACTGCTTTCCAGAAACGAAGAAGGGAAATACTGTTTTTCTTCTGCATCCTTTGATGCAAATGCACTGGCGGCAGATCCGTCCTTGGAGCTGTCTTTTATCATTGCTCCCCCGCAAATGAGGCTGTATGAAGAAATCAGTACGAAGATTTTCTCCATATATATGCGTTATGTATCAGCAGAGGATATACACGTCTACTCCATAGACGAATGCTTCATAGATGTGACAGGCTATCTGAATACCTATGGAATGACCGCACATGAGCTTGCAATGACCATGATTCGTGAGGTTCTGTATGAAACAGGAATCACAGCCACAGCAGGTATCGGGACAAACCTGTATCTCTGTAAAGTTGCTATGGATATTGTTGCAAAACACGTTCCCGCCGACAAGGACGGTGTTCGTATTGCAGAGCTTAATGAACGGACTTACAGGGAGCTGCTATGGTGCCATACTCCCCTGACGGATTTCTGGAATGTGGGGCATGGTATTGCAAAAAGAATGGAAGCACTGGGCTGTTACACCATGGGAGATATTGCAAGGCTCAGCATGACAGGTGGTGATCGGATTTACAAGACACTGGGTGTGAAAGCAGAGCTTGTGATTGATCACGCATGGGGTTGGGAGCCTGTAGAAATCTCCGACATAAGGCAGTATCAGCCGCAGAGCAACAGTCTGTCATCAGGGCAGGTTCTCAAAGAGCCCTATGATACTGTGAAAGGCAGACTGATTGTCAGGGAAATGACGGAGCTGCTTGTACTGGATCTGATTCGCAAGGGTATCGTAACGAAAAAGATAACCCTGACTATCAATTATGATAAGGAGTCACTGATTCCTGTAGATACTTACAAGAAACAACATACGCTGAATGACAAATTTAAGGTTGCGAAAACAGGTCTTTTATACAAAGGAAAGCTGGCAAAGGATCACTACGGTCGCATCACTCCGTACCACGCACATGGTACAGGCAATCTGGACAGGTGGACATCCTCCACCAGAAAGATTGTAGATTGCATGATGGAGCTTTATGATCGTATCATTGATCCTGAACTTCTGGTAAGACGTGTGACTATTTGTGCCTGCAATGTAATCTATGAAGATGACATTCCGGATGAAGAAGAACCGATGCAGCTTGAGCTGTTCGTGGACTATGAAGAAGTACAGCGAAAAGAAGCAGAGGCAAAACGCAAGGAGCAACGTGAGAAAGCTCTGCAGAGAGCCACGCTGCTTCTGCAGGACAAGTTCGGAAAGAACGCAGTCCTGAAGGGCATGAATCTTTCAGAGGGTGCAATGACCATAGAGAGAAACGGACAAATTGGCGGACACCGTGCCGGGAACGGAGGTGCAGATAAATGACGCAGGGAATTAAAGACGGAGAACCTGATGCAAGAGAGGTCTATGCAGACATCATCAATCTCCCCCACTTCCATGTTCCAGGCAAAGAATATATGAGTATGTTCGGCAGAGCAGGGCAGTTCTCCTCATTTAACGCACTGACCGGATATGAGGATATGGTTCAGGAAGAAGCACGTGAGGTTGGCGGATTCATACAACTGACAGAGTCAGAGCTGTCTGTCCTGAATCAGAGACTTACACTGATTTCCGATGTTATAGAGGATGGTGTCAATCCTGTTGTGACAATACGATATTTTGTAGCTGACCAGCATAAAACAGGTGGTGCTTATGTGGAAATCACTGCTAAGGTACGCAGAATTGATATAGCTGCCCGACAAGTAGAACTGTTCCAGAAGGTAGGAGTATCAGGTTCGTATATGCGAATCGACATGGATATGATACACAGCATCAGCGGTGAACTGGTAGATTATATTGAGTAGGAGGAGTTATGGCTAAAAAACTATCAGAATATTCCATGACTTTTGAAGAAGCATTGGCAACATTGTCTGATGAAGGTAAGAAGAAGGTAATGGAACAAATCAATCTGATCAAAGAGAATTTTAATAACAAAAAATTTCTCGGAGCTAAAAAGTTCTTTATTGAATCTGTTGAAGGACTAAACTCAGAAATAGAAATGCCCCTTGAAGAAAAAGAAATATTTTTGAATGTTTTAATGGAAAGTTATGCCCAATGCTGCAAATTAGCAAGAGAAAAATACACACCTAAAAAATATAGGAAGGCTGTCAACTGACAGCAGAAAGGAATGAGTAATGGATAAATTGACTATTGACAATCTATTAGGCTCTTATCCCTATTGGCTTTGTTGTTCGGGTGATTTTTATAAAAGCAAAGAGCTTTTGCAATTCACTTGTCAGGAATGTGATATCCCAATTGAAAAAATAGTGATTGACGAAGATGGTATACATTACTTTGTCGAAGACGGCGAAGTTGATAACAAGGGTTTCTATTTTTTAACTGAGCAGGTTGGTCTTGATTTTATTGATAAAAACTGTAAAGCCTTTAACGATATGAAGATTCATGCAGACGATCCTATCTTTAGTGATGGAGAGATGTACAGAATTAAAAGTGCTATTTATGATATCCGTTATAAAGATATCAGAATTCGTACAAGATTCAGAGATTTCTTTTTCAGTGAACTCGGAAAGAATTTTTCTTTTAAACCACCGGAAATGCAGTAACTATCGTTACTGATGACATTAAAGGAAGCACTACTGCTCCCCTTTTTCAAATACTACTATTGAAAGCATCACTTATGTATGCTATAATTTTAATAAAGCAAATACATGGAGGAATGCATCATGCCCGAAAGAAAAATCATAGACAGAGACACATATCGCAAAATCAAGAAGATGAGTCGTGAAGAATTACAGGCTTTTCTGGAACGCTATTATGCCAATGCTGTAGAGAATGAAGCAAAGGACTTTGATATTGAAGAACTACGAGGCAGAATAGGAGCTATTAAAGGCATTGGTGAAAAGAGACTTGATGAAATAATTGAAGTTATACAGGAGTATTTAAAGAAATAATATGATCACGAAAAAACAAATTGAAGAATGGATTGTTCCTGCAATCAATATTTTTAGGCATTATATGCCTGATGTTGACAGACTGCCTGAAATCCATATCTTCACCGATACGATTCTCCTTCGTGAAAGGAATAAAATTGCTGAGCGTCTTAAAAGCCCGCAGAGAAATACAGCTGAAAACTACGATTCCATTATGGAAATGATTCATGGTGAAAATGGAGATGCCATCATCATATCGCAAACCAAGCTGCAGATACTAAATGATGATCCTGAGTGCCTGCGACATTTCTTTTTGTATTTCTGGCATGAAATGGGACATTTTTATGCTATAAACAAAGAGAAAACCGATCTTCATCGTTTCTGCAATCAAGGCTATTATGATGAAGAAGACAGTAAACAGGAAGGATATTGGTTCTGGTCGGAATTCATCGCACAGGTTATTTCGCTTCATGTAGATAAGCTGTTCTGCAGTATCGATAATAAAGAGAATTATCACCCGGAAAACATTAAATGGCAGCCTGATTTATGGGTTTCAATCATCGACTCACAATGCGAATTACTTGAAATGGTATTCTCATATTTCGATGTTACAATCGATGAAAGCGCACTCGCTATGTTCTTTGCCGCAATGCTGAAGGATGATATAATAAGCAGATTTGTTAAAGCAGCTGAAGATGGTGATTTACTGACATATGATAATGATGATGAAACCTTCATCAGATTAGAACCAGGTGATGTTGATGGTACTTGTATTGATGAAGCACCAGTCAGCTGTCAGTTAACGCTGTATGAAATGCGTGACATTTTAATTGAGCAGCTTGCGAAGGAAGAATTCTGGATTATTGATGAAAACTGGCTTGAGATGATTGGAAACTGTATTGTTGATTTAGGTAACAACAAAATCTCAGACATACTGAAGCAAAGCAGTGAATGGATGAACGAAATAGAACCATTTTAAAGGTGTCAAAACTCTAAAAGCTGTATCGCAATATAGTATATTATGATATTGCTATTATGCAGATGGATATAATAGGTTTTAGCCTATTAGAATATCCCTCCGAGTTATTTCGGAGGGATTTTCTGTTTTTGTATATCAGTTCATTAGTTCGCGCTTCATCATACAAAGATCGAATACATCTAATCTTCCATCTTCGCATAAATCTCCGGCTTTCCAGTCTGAAAGCTTTACATCCGGTGTGTTCAGAAGCCA
>JAKSPJ010000021.1 GCA_024404915.1 Oscillospiraceae bacterium | reverse complement strand
CCTGTTGTGGATGTCTTAGCAGTAGAGCTCTCCGTTCCTGTTGTGGATGTTTTAGCAGTAGAGCTCTCCGTGCCTGTTGTGGATGTTTTAGCAGTGGTGCTTTCTGTCTCAGTCGATGTTGTTGTCGTAGTCGTTGTTGTGGTGGTCGTGGTAGTCGTTGTTGTGGTGGTTGTAGTCGTCGTTGTTGTGGTCGTAGTGGTCGTAGTGGTTGTTTCTTCAAAAGTAGTGGTTTCTTGTGTAGTGGTGGTCTCTGTTACAGGAACATTGGATAACAGGTCAAACTGATAGCCGCTTTCGTTTGCGAGGGCTTCAGCAGTAGAACCGCTTAAACCATAGATAATGCCGTTATATTTTCCGTTTCCGCCGGAAACCATATTGTTAATGGAAACCGAACCGCCCTGAATGACACACTGGGGATTGCGGATAATCATGGTACGAAGCAGCAGACAGTCTGTGAAGGCACCATTTCCGATTTGTTCTACACTTTCCGGAATGGAAACATAAGCAAGTGCCGCACAGCTGGCAAATGCCTGAATGCCGATTTCTGTCAGTGTGGAAGGGAAATTCAGGTGGTCCAGTGCGCCGCAGCGCATAAATGCAGAGGGCTGAATGGTTTTCAGACCATCAGTCATATGAACTGCCTTTAGACTGCTGCAATTGATGAATGCTGCGCTGTTGATGACCTTAACACTGGCAGGAATCTTGATTTCTTCCAGGGATGTACATCCAAAGAAGCAGGCGGACTGAATAGTATCCAGATTCTTCGGAAGCCGTACAATTCTGAGGTTGGTACAGTTTGCAAATACATTCGGTTCAATGGTTGTCACGCTGTCCGGAATATAAATGGTTTCCATAGCGGTACAATTTACAAATGCACTTGCTTTAATGGTTGTAACAGGCTTTCCTCCGATGGATGAGGGAATTCTGACATCGCTGCCGATCCATGATGCAAAGCCTGTAATCTCTATGCTGTCTTCGTTGTTGTTGAAAATCAATGCGTTGGCAACATCCTGAAGGCCGGAATCGCCTCCGATACTGCGCATTGCATTGGCCGGGAGTGCGGTGAAAATGCATGTGATCAGCATTACCATTGCACAAAGGGATGAGAGTGCGCGAATAGCTTTCATAAAATCAATCCTTTCCGAATTAGTATAGTATTATCAGCATATCATAAAAATATGAATAAATCAAGAAAAAAGAAAATCTTCGGCGAATCAGCGAAGATTTTCGTAAAAATATACAATAGCAACACGGCACATGTTCTGTGCAGTGTTGCTTGCATGATTATTTGGCATGTCTTTCCAAAAAATGCTCAATGCGGTCAGCTGCTTCGGAAAGATGCTTCAGAGAATAGGCATAGGAAATGCGCAGATTGTTTTTGCCGCTTTCTCCAAAGGCAGATCCAGGAACAACTGCAACACGTTCTTCCTGGAGCAGCTGCTCACAGAACGTTTCACTATCCATTCCGGTGGATTCGATGCTGGGGAACAGATAGAATGCTCCCTGTGCCGGGAAGCATCGCAGTCCCATTTCTGCAAATCGTTCCAGCAGAAAACGGCGGCGGTGGTCATATTCACTGACCATGTGTTTGACATCGGCATCGCAGTTTTTCAGTGCGGATATTGCAGCACGCTGACTGACCATAGGGGCACACATAATGCCATACTGATGGATTTTTCTTGCCTGTGCAATGATTTCAGCAGGTGCCGCCATCCAGCCAAGACGCCAGCCGGTCATGGCAAATGCCTTGGAAAAACCGTTAATCACAATGGTCCTTTCCCGCATATCCGGAATCTCTGCAATAGAAGTATGCTTGGAGCCATAGGTCAGTTCGGAATAAATCTCATCTGACAGCACAAAAATATTTGTGCCGCGCAGGACCTTCGCCAATTCTTCGTAATTCTCACGGCGCATAATCGCACCTGTAGGGTTATTAGGATATGACAGCATAATCAGCTTGGTTTTCGGGGTAATGGCGGCCTTCAGCTCCTCTGCGGTGAGACGGAATTCATTTTCTTCCTTGGTAGGCAGTGGAACAGGAACGCCATCCGCCAGGGAAATCAGCGGTGCATAGCACACAAAGCATGGCTCTGTTACCAGAACCTCATCTCCCGGATTCAGCAGTGTACGGAACGTCAGGTCAACCGCTTCGGAACCGCCGACTGTGACCAGAATTTCATTCTCCGGATGATAGCTGAGCTGATATTTCCGCTCCATGTAGTTTGAAATCTCAGTACGAAGTTCCAGCAGACCGGAATTTGCTCCGTAGAAGATGGACTGGCGTTCCAGCGTATTGATTGCTGCGGAACGAATTGGCCATGGAGTTCGGAAATCGGGCTCTCCGACACCCAGCGAGATGACATTTTCCATATTTTCCGCCAGGTCAAAAAAACGGCGGATGGGAGAAGGCATAATTGCCTGTGCACGCTGGGACATCAGTTCATTGTAATTCAAAGGTACACACCTCTTTCATCCCCCGGATCGTCCTGTATCAGGATGCCTTTTTCCTTGTAGCGTTTCAACACAAAATGCGTTCTTGTGGAAAGAACCCCATCCAGCGTTGCCAGACGCTGAGACACAAAGGAAGCAATCTGCTTCAGGCCGGAACCTGTAATGGTGATGCCAAGGTCAAAGCCGCCGGACATCAAGGTAACGGATTCTACCTCTTCAAAGGCAGAAATCAGCTTTGCCATTTCGTCAAATCCCCTATCCGGCTGAGGTGTGATTTTTAATTCAATATAAGCAGAGACAACATCGCTGTCTGCAAGTTCTTCATCAAGGATAACACTGTAGCCACGGATGATGCCTTTTGCCTCCAGTTCCTTAATCTGGTTTGCAATCTCTCCCTCTGTCTTTCCCAGCATGGTTGCCAGTTCTCCATTGCTGAGGCGGGAATTCTGCTTTAATAATTTCAATAATTCTTTCATATGAATCATCCTTTCGGTTCAGGCAGACTTATTCTGCCCAGTATATACGATTCTCCCTGCGAGGCGGTGCATCCGGTGCTTCACCGTCGATGTAACCCACTGCACAGTGACCGATGCCGGTCCAGCTGCCTTCAATATGAAGTTCAGAAAGCAGTGCTTTCCATTCCGGGCTTTCAAATTCTTCCTTTGCCCGATGGATCCAGATGCTGCCCAGACCAAGAGAATGTGCTGCAAGCATCAGATTCCCCATGACCAGACTTCCGTCATAGATGCCTGTGGAACAGCCTTCCTCTGCCAGTACCACCAGAATGACCGGTGCACCGTAGAAGGGATCAACGCCCTCCTGCCAGCCGCCGATTTTGCGGTTTGCTTCGGAAAGGCGGCTGCGCAGTTCCGGATTTGTCACTGCAATGGTGATGACAGCCTGTCTGTTCATGCCGCTTGCGGCATAGCAGCCTGCTTCTGTAATCTGTTCAATCAGTTCCTTCTGCGGCATATCCGGCAGAAATTTGCGCACGCTTCTGCGCTCCTGCATCGCTTCTAAAACTGCATTCATAGTATACCTCATTTTTTGTTTGTAATATCATCAATTTTATCCATCAGAAAATTGCAGATTACCCTTTCAGCCTTTCTTTTTCTTCCGGATGAAGTGGTGGGAATCCCTGTAGCACGGGCAATTTTGCGCTTGAGTTTTTCTGTGGGACTCTGTTGGCGCTTTCTGCGTCTTCGGGGTTCAAACGGAGGTGGAAACATAATCGGCGGCGGTGCTTTTCTTGCAGGCATACAGGACACTCCTTTCATCTGTTAAGCGTTCAGATCAGCATCAAAACAAATCTGACCGTGAATAATGGTTTTTCTTACTTTTCCGGTAAAGGTCATTCCTTTAAATACGGTATTATGGGATTTGGAGTGGAGCAGCTCCGGCTGCACCGTCCAGTTTTCATTCAGATTCACAAGAATAAAATCAGCGAAGGCACCTTCAGTCAATGTGCAGACAGGCAGATGCAGCAGCTTTCTTGGCGCATCACACATCAGGCGCACAATATCCTGCAGTGACAGCAGTCCGGTATGATAAAATGCAGTCAAAGTGGCTGCCAGAGAGGTTTCCAGTCCCACAACGCCGTTTGGTGCCTTCAGAAAATCAGCTTTCTCAGCGGCGGCATGGGGCGCATGGTCTGTAATGATGCAGTCAATGGTTCCGTCCAGGATGCCTTCCTTGATGGCTTCCACATCATCCTGTGTGCGAAGCGGCGGATTCATGCGGTAGTCAGCATCCCGCTTGCGCAGCAGCTCATCTGTCAGCAGGAAATAATGGGGTGCTGTCTCACAGCTGACATTTCCGCCTGCGGCCTTTGCTTTTCTGACGGCATCTGTGCTGCCCCTGGTGGATACATGGCAGATATGCAGCTGTGCACCGGTTTTCAGTGCGCACTGCAGGTCACGTTCTGTAATGGAGTCTTCCGACAGGCGGTCCATACCCTTGACACCCAGTTCTTCGGATACGGCTCCTTTGTTGATAATACCGCCGTCGATGATGGCAAGGTCTTCGCAATGAGAAACCACTGGCAAACCGGCTTCCTTGGCTTTGGCAAGGGCAGCTTCCATCATTTCCGTCGTGGGAATCGGTCGTCCGTCATCGGAAAGGGCGGTGACGCCTGCCTGTTTCAGAGCATTATAATCCGCCAGCTGCTCCCCTTTCAGACCTACGCTGAGACATCCCGCCTGATGGACATCCACCGGCTCTGCTTCGGCACGTTTCAGAAAATCTGTTACAAGGGCAGGGCTGTCCATTGCCGGAGTGGTGTTTGGCATACAGAGTACGCCGGTCACGCCACCTGCCAGTGCAGCAGCACATCCTGTATGCAGATCTTCTTTATGTGTCTGCCCCGGATCCCGAAAATGCACATGCATATCAAAAAGACCGGGCATTGCTGTCAGACCGGAACCATTTATGATGCGGTCTGCAGTATCTGAAAGATTGCTCCCGATTTTAGCAATGATGCCGTCCTTCAGCAGAATATCGCAGATGCGATCCTGATTCTGGTCCACGGCACGGATATTTTGAATAAGAATACTGTCAGACATTGTATTCACCAGACCTTTCATCCATTAACGATGTTTTTTTCTATGTGTCAGCGTATGGAGCGCAGCCGCAATCAGGCAAAACAGCCAGATGCGGTCAATGCCCTTGGCAAACAGCAGCCGAAGTCCGTCCTGCAGCGGAATGGCTTCGCTGGGCTGCGGTGCACCCACAGCATCCTGCTGTCCCACGCCAAGGTTCAGAAATGCCTTTTTTGATTTGCTTTGCCACTGCCATTCCCGAATCATGATGTATCCTCCGTCAGTCGGTTTCAGCGGCTTCTGCCTTCAGACGGCGCTGTTCACGCAGCTCGTCATCGAAGGAAGGTGCAGGCTTTCCGAATGCGCCTGCAGGAGGTGCCGCAATGAGAAAATGAATCTTCTTCCCCATCTCTGTGAACATATTTTCGTGTTCCGTGCGGATATTGTCTGCAGGTTCATCGGCGTGGAGATCAAAGGTTTTTGTAAGAATACTCCAGCCGGATTCCTCGAAATAGACAATGGATTCATTGAACAAATCCGGGTCATCCGTTTTGAAATGCAGTTCTCCCCGCAGAACAGAGGCATATTGTCCAAGCTGTCTGGGATGTGTCAGTCTGCGCTTTTTATGGCTTTCCTTTGGCCAGGGGTTGCAGAAATTGATATAGATGCGGTCAACGCCGTCCTGGGGGCAGAGTACTTCTGAAATGTGCTCGATATTGATAATGGACAAACGGACATTATCCGGTGCCTTTCCGGCCCGTTCAAATGCGGCAAGCACTTTTCTGTTTGCCATGCCCAGCATTTCGGATTTGATATCCAGAGCGAGATAATTGTTTTCGGGGTGCTGAAGGGCTGCCTGGGAAATCCAGCCGCCCTTTCCGCAGCCGAGCTCTACAAAGAAAGGCTGCTCCGGACGGGCAAAATTCGCATCAGTACGCCATTTTCCCCGCATGGCTTTTGAATCATCCATGCAAATCTGAGATGCAGCAATTTCCGGACGTGCCCATTTTTTAAATCGGATTCTCATAGAAATTCTCCTCGTTTTTTCGTAATTGATACTATTATACCACAGAAAGCGGAATAAAGCAACACAGGAACGAAAAAAAGGAAAATGTTACGATTCCTGCGATGCCTGAGCGTTTCAGGATTCTGATTTGTGACTGTCCTCCGGAACCTGTGCAATGTCCTCCAGCAGAATGAGATGCTGCAGATAGGGACTGTCGGATTCAGCATCATCCAGCAATCCGGATTCCTCTGTCAGTTTTGCGATGCCAAGGGTATTCAGCAGGAATTCTTCAGTCAGTTCATCGTTTTTCACTCGCTCAGAAAGACGGTCGTAGGTAATCTGCTTGATGATTGTGTAAAGGACTGCAAAGGCAGGAACCCCGATAATCAGTCCGATAATGCCGAACAGACCGCCTCCCAGCAAACAGGCGAACAATTCCCAGAAGGGCGGAAGGCCAACGGATCTGCCCACAATTCTGGGGTCCAGAATATTGGCGTCAAATTGCTGCAATGCAATGATGAAGATGAAAAAATATAACGCCTTTACAGGATTTTCCATCAGAATCAGCAGGATGCAGGGAATGGCGCCGATGATCGGGCCGAAATAAGGAATCATATTGGTTACACCGATGATAACGGCAATCAGTGCAGTATAAGGTGTGCCGATGATGTTGATGCCGATAAAACAGAATAAGCCCACCAATACGGAATCAATCAATTTGCCGACTACAGCAGTGCCGAAGGTGCGGCTTGTAATGCTGATCTGCATATCAATCCAGGTGGCAGTTCTGGGCTTTACCAGTGCATACAGAACTTTTTTCCATTGCTGTGTAAAGCGGTCACGGCTGTTCAGCAGATAAACTGCAATCACAACGCCGATAATTACATCATACAGGAAACTGAGTGTGCCTGCGGCACCGGTGGCTGCAATGGAAAGGATTTTCTGGGAAATTTCTGAGGAGGAAATCTGCTCCATTGTAAATTCAGGTGTGGAAAATCGTTCGCTCAGTTTCGCAAGATATTTGGTAATCTGATTGTCCGAGGAGAGAAACCGGCGTACATATTCCGTCAGGCTGTTGAGATAAAGGGGGAATTTATCCAGTGCAGTGGTAATACCCTCTGCAACCTGGGAGGAGGTCACGGCAATCAGCAATACAATGGAGCCTACAAACAACAGCACTGCCGTAATGGAGGAAACGGCACGGGGAATGGTTTTGAGACGGGGGTGTTTCCGAAGCGGACGGGCAAAAATCTGACACAGCTTTTTTTCCAGCAAATCTGCCGCCGGTACAAGCGTGAAAGCGAAAATGCTGCCTGCAAACACAGGCCCGAGTGCAGACATGACTTTTGAAAAAAAATGTACCATATCATCGAAATGAATCAGCGCAAATGTAAACGCAATACAGCCGCTCAATACCAGAAACAGTGTGAATGGCCGCATCTGAGAAAGAACAATTGGTTCACGCCTTGCTCGTTTCATAATAGATTCCTCCCTGTATTTTTGCCTTGACTTGCTTTGCTTTATTATAGCATAGGTTCAAGGCGAAATCAAGTGATAGACAGATGAAAATCCTGTGTTGCTTGCATTTTCGCTGCAAACATGATATAATGAATAAATAAAGAGAAATGACAGCTATGTAAGGAGAGATTCAAATGGCAATTCAGGATTATTTGAAGGCGCAGAAGATGGCAGAAAAGCAGTATCGGCAGGCAGTTTCCGCCGGTACATATCCATTTCTTCCGGATTTAGAGCATATTCTGCGAAACAGCGAAGCGGATGGACAAATACCCATGGGGCAGTTTGAAATTCCGATTTCCATGATTGCCGGCACGGCACAGGCAGAGCGTACTTCTGCATTTGCATCGAATTTTATGCCGCTTCTGGAATACGATACGGAATTTGGAAGCAAGTGGTCTTCCCTGTGCGATTCCGTTCACGAAGTCGGTGTCAATGAACCTATCAAAGTCATGGAATATATGCAGCGCTTTTATGTGGCGGAGGGCAACAAGCGTGTAAGCGTATCCAGATATTACGGTGCAGTTTCCATTGAAGCAGTGGTGACAAGGATTCTGCCGAAACAGACCGACTCCAATGACTATAAAATCTATACAGAATTCATCGAGTTTCATCGGATTTCCGGATTATATGAGATACAGATGAGTCAGGTGGGGGGCTTTCCTCGTCTGATTCAGGCCATTCTGCCCATAGAAGAGGCAGAGCTGCTGCCAAAGGGCATGCCTGCTCCGTGGAACGAGGAATTGCGCAAGGATGTGAAGTTTGCCTATTCCGTATTCGAGGCGTACTACCGCAGCAAAACAGGTGCAATGCGGCTGCCGATTACTGTGGGAGATGCATTTCTGCACTTTGTGGAGATATATGGCTTTGATAAAATCCGCACATTGTCTTCCCTGGAGATGCATCGCCACATTGACCGCATCCGTGAGGAGTTTCGTGTGTTGGGCAACGAAAATCCCACGTCCCATATTCTGAACCCTACGGAAAGCTCTAAAAAAGTTGCACTTTCCAAAAAGATTCCGCTGCCGCTGCCGGGTGTGTCTTCTTCGGTGCTTCGCATCGGCTTTATTTTCCATAAGGACCCACAGAGTTCCGGCTGGAGCTATAACCACGAAATCGGCAGACGCTATCTGGAGGATTCCTTCGGAGATGCCATTGCAACCCAGTCCTATATCTGTACAGTGGAGGAAGTGTCACAGACTATACAGAAGGCCATTGAGGACGGCAACAAACTGATCTTTACCACCTCTCCCCTGTTCCATGCCATCAGTATGCGTATGGCAGTGGAACATCCGGAAATCATCCTGCTGAATTGCTCTGTCAATACTGCCTATAAGCAGCTTCGCACATATTACCTGCGTATTTATGAAGCAAAATTCATCACAGGAATGATTGCCGGCTCCATGACAGAAAATGAACGTGTAGGCTATATTGCAGATTATCCTGTGCTCGGAACCCCTGCCTCTGTCAGCGCATTTGCGCTTGGCGTTAAGCTGGTGAACCCCCGTGCAATGGTATATCTGGATTGGTCTACCCTGGAAAATCATGACCCCGTCGCCTATTTCCGTTCCAGACAGATTGACTTGATTTCTGACAGGGATATCAATGCTCCTATGCTGGAGGAAGCAACATTCGGCCTTTACGGCCTTTATGGCGATGTTTCCTTCCGACTGGCGGCGCCGCTCTGGCACTGGGGCAGTCTGTATGAGGACCTGGTTCATTCCGTGCTGATTGGCGCATGGAAAAATGACGGAAACGACAACGAAACACGTGCATTGAATTATTACTGGGGCATGTCTTCCGGTGCCATAGATGTTGCCTGTTCGGAACGTCTGCCCAGCGGTACCCAGAAGCTGGTGCGCCTGGTGCAGGAGCGTATTACCGCAGGTGCGCTGGAGCCATTCAGCGGTGTGATATATGCGCAGGATGGTACCTGCAAGGTGGAACAGGGGCAGTCCCTTACACCGGATGAGATTATTACAATTGACTGGCTTCCTGACAATGTGGTGGGACGACTGCCGGACGTCAGTGAGCTTGCACCCCAGTTCCGGGAATTTGCCAGCTGGCATACTATAAAACGATAAGTGCAGGTGTAGAATATGAAAATCATGGTGATGTCAGACGTGGAATCTGCATTCATCTGGGAACATTATAAACCGGGAATGTTCAAAGATGTAGACTTGATTCTGTCTGCCGGTGATCTGAATCCCCATTATCTGACATTTGTGGAAACCTTCGCAAATGTTCCATTGCTGTATGTGCATGGAAATCATGATGAAAAATATAAATATATACCGCCGGAGGGCTGCGAGTGCATAGATGATGATATCTATGTTTACAACGGCATCCGCATTCTCGGGCTGGGCGGCTGCATGCGGTATCGCAGAGGTGCGCATCAGTATACAGAGCGGGAAATGATGAAGCGTGTCCGCAGACTGCGCTGGAAGCTGAGATGGCACAAGGGCTTTGATATCCTGCTGACACATGCACCGATACAGGATTTTCATGATATGGAGGATACCTGCCATCGTGGCTTTGCCGCCTTTCGTCAGCTGCTGGAGCAATATCAGCCGAAGTATTGTATCCATGGACATATTCATATGAATTACGGCAAAAAGACTCCCCGTGTTTCCATGCTTGGAGATACGCTGGTGGTAAATGCATTTCGCACTTATTCTTTTGATTATGACGATGAAGCACTGCGGGAGGAAGCAGCCCGATTCGAGTGAAGTGTGCGGTGCATCACACCTGCATTTTCTGCGAAACACTTGCAATTTTGCGGATAATATGATATAATGAAAAATAAGGCTATGCCGCACGAAGTGCAGAGTGCGTCAAGGGTATATCGTTTGTATCTGCATTGCGGAGATTGCCGAAATCATGTTTAGGCGGTGAGGCAGGTTGTTGCTGAGCATTCTATTATTGATTGTCTATATCATCTGCATACTGCTGCTGCTGCCGTTGGTTGTGAAAGCGGAATATGCAGAGGAAAAATGGAGCCTGAAAATCCGTTTTCTGTTTTTTACACTGTTGCAGCTGGGATCGAAGGAAAAGGAAACACCGGAACTGCCGCCAAAGCCCAATGATGATGCGGCACAGGCAGAACCGGAACCGCACCCGGAAAATCCGAATCCGGCAGCTGAAGAAAAGGCTGAGGAGCAGCCGGTTTCAGGGAAAACGGAAACAGAAAAAACTGCAGATGAAGAAAAAATACCTGCAGAAAAGCCGGAGACGGCTGATACAGTGCAGACAGTACAGTCAGCTCCTTCTGAAAACGAGACAATCAGTCAGGAAGAGCCCGGGATGGAAGCTGCGGATGCGGAAAAAACGGAGGAAAAGCGGTTTCGCTTTATCCCCTGGATGAAGAACCGTCTGCATCCCCGTTCATTGTCGGATATTCTGGCACTGGCAGAGGATGGCCTTGGGGCATTATCCCCTTCCCTGCGGTTCCTGACAAGACATATTCATATGCATCACATACGGCTGTATTTGTCGTTGGGAACAGATGATGCGGCAAAAACAGCACAGCTTTACGGCAGAATCTGTGCTGCTGTGTATCCTTTACTGGGAAAGCTGCAGTGCTGGCTGGATATGCAGATAGATGAGTTCCGTATTCTGTCAGATTTTTCAAACGACAGAATTGCCTTCAAGGGTGGAATGGAAATCCGTGTTTCCCCGGCGGCTGTCATTGCACTGGCTTTGGTTTTCGGCTGGAAACTGCTGGTGAAATCCGTGCAGCGTTTCCGCAGTGAGAAAAAGGAATATCGATTGAGAAGTCAAGAAACAACACCTATTTAACAGCAGGAGGAATCAATATGAGCGAAAGAAGCAAGGAACATCCTTCACAGGAGACACTCCGCATTACCATGGAGCAGATTCGCGGCATGGTGGATGCAAATACCATCGTGGGACAGCCGATTGCCTGTGCCAATGACACAACAGTGATTCCGATTTCAAAGGTATCTTTTGGTTTTGCATCCGGCGGCTCTGATTTGCCCACCAAGGTTGCAAAGGATATGTTTGGCGGCGGCGGCGGTGCAGGTGTGACCATTACACCGGTGGCATTTCTGGTGATCATGCCGAATGATGTGAAGCTGATGCAGCTGACAGTCAACGCATCTACACCAAATGCCATTGTGAATATGGTGCCTGATATTATGGATAAGCTGACCGGTTTCCTTGGCGGGAAGCAGGAGAAAAAACAGGAAGGCAAAGTTGAAATTGTGGAATAATTGAAACGGGAAGAGTGAAATGGAAAAAATACGTGTACAAAAACTGCTGTCAGATGCAGGCTACTGTTCCAGACGAAAAGCGGAAGCTCTGATTGAATCCGGCAAAGTGAAAAATAACGGCAGACCTGTCCGCATCGGCGATAAGGCATTGCCCACTGATCTGATTACTGTGGACGGAGAGCGTGTGTATATTCCCAGAAAAAAGGAATTCCGCTATATCATGATGAATAAGCCTCGTGGATATGTTACGACACTGGCAGATGAACAGGGCAGACGCTGCGTAACGGACTTGCTGGAGGGCGTGGATACCCGTGTGTATCCCATCGGCAGACTGGACCGCAATTCGGAAGGCCTGCTGCTGTTTACCAATGACGGTGCCTTTGCAAACAGCATTATGCATCCCTCCAGGGAGGTTACAAAAACATATCGTGTGACTGTGAAAGCACCTGTAACAGAGGAGCAGCTGACACAGATGTCGGCGGGCGTAGAACTGGACGACGGCTTTAAAACAGCACCTGCCAATATCGTGACCAAGGTATCAGAGCCCACCAGAGTAGTGCTTCTGGTGACAATTCATGAAGGCAAAAAGCGGGAGGTTCGCCGCATGTGTGATGCAGTCGGCCTGGAAGTGATGCGTCTCCGCAGAATCTCCATAGGACCTGTGAAGCTGGGTATGCTGAAACCGGGTGCATGGCGTGACCTGACTGCGGAAGAACTCCGTGCGCTGCGCACTGCTGCCGGTAAACAGGAGAAGAAAAATAAATAACCTGACATCTGAAAGATGTGACACATGAAATTTGTGACTTTTTTTAGGATAGACTATTGCTATTTTGTATACAAAGTGCTATAATAGAAGGGTATAGGAAGAATTATGCATCTGTTCTTTTGCACAGATGCGGTATCTGAAAGAATGGAGCGTGAATCATATGAAGAAATGTTTTTCGTTTATTGCATGGGCAGTCATTCTGTGCAGTGCGCTGACTTCCGTGGCATATGCGCTGGAACTGTATCGCACAAAATATGCTCCAAAATATTTAAAGGGAGATGCCAGCTGATTCGTCAGCGTGACATAGCGGAATCTGCATTCCGCAAGTGATATTTACATAGAAAAGAGGAACATAAAATGGATATTCGTTTTGAAAAGGCTGCTACCCTGAAGGCAAAGCCGGAAGATGAAACCAAGCTGGGCTTTGGTCATGTGTTTACTGACCATATGTTCATTCTGGATTATGAGACCGGCAAGGGCTGGCACAATGCAAGAATCGTGCCTTACGGCAATCTGGAACTGAGCCCTGCAGCACTGTGTCTGCACTACGGCCAGGAAGTTTTTGAGGGCCTGAAGGCATATCGACGTGCTGACGGCGGCATTCAGCTGTTCCGTCCTGAGGAGAACTTCAAGCGTCTGAACAGCTCCAACGGCCGTCTGGTTATTCCGGAGCTGCCTGTTGAGATGGCTATGGAAGGCCTTATGGAACTGTTGAAGGTGGAGAAGGACTGGGTTCCTTCTGCTGAGGGTACTTCCCTGTACATTCGTCCGTATATCATCGCAGTTGACCCGTTCCTTGGTGTTAAGCCCGGTGATATGTATAAGTTCATCATCATTCTCTCTCCTTCCGGTGCATACTATGCATCCGGTCTGGATCCGGTTAAGATTTACGTTGAATCCAAGTATGTCCGTGCAGTACGAGGCGGTATGGGTTACACCAAGACCGGCGGTAACTATGCAGCATCCCTCATCGGCCAGGATGAAGCACATAAGGAAGGCTATTCCCAGGTGCTTTGGCTGGACGGCGTTGAGCAGAAGTACATCGAAGAAGTTGGCGCAATGAACATCATGTTTGTAATTGACGGCGAGATTGTCACACCGGAACTGCAGGGTTCCATTTTGCCCGGTATTACCAGAAAGTCTGTTCTGGAGCTGGCAAAGAGCTGGGGCATGAAAGTTTCTGAGCGCAGAATCACCATTCAGGAAGTTGCAGATGCTTACGATAACGGCAAGCTGGATGAGGTGTTCGGTACAGGTACAGCAGCTGTTATTTCCCCTGTCGGCCACCTGAAGTGGGGCGATAAGATTATGACCATCAACAACAACAAGATCGGACCGATTTCTCAGAAGATCTATGATACCATGACTGGTATTCAGTGGGGCGTTCTGGAAGACAAGTTTGGCTGGGTTGTTCCGGTTGAGTAATCAGGATTAGAAACAGAAAAGCAGGGTTCCGATGGAATCCTGCTTTTTTATTGGGGTGTATTCGTTTTTTGGCGGCTCAGAGAAGAATCTGTTTTTTGATATCAAAGGGAGTATCGTTTCGTGATGTAATAATAAAAAGGACACCTGTTTGCAGGTGTCCTTCTGTAGTTCAGGATTCCGGTTTATTATTTGTATTCTTTGGCGCATTGCCGTTATTGTGGTCATGCGGCTTATGGTAATTGCCACGGTTATTGGGGTACCGTTTGCCGCTGTTGTTATTGCCATTGCCGCCGTTGTTTCCGTTATTATTGTTATGGTGGAAACGGCGATGACCGTCCTGTCGTCTCTGCTGATTCTGACCATTGCGGTTCTGATTGTTATTATTATGCGGATGATTCTGTCCATGGTTTGTACGCTCTGCAGCATCTGCTGCTGCACGGTGCTCTGTAAAATCTCCTTCTGTGATGGAGGGAGCAGTGCGCCTGACGGGCGGTGCGGGCAAAGGTGACTTTGCCTGACGATTTTCACCAAATTCCGGGTGAAGTGTTGGTGCTTGGCTCTGTGGTGCTGCAGCCGGTGCAGACTGCTGCGGTGCTGCTGACTGTTTTTTCTGTGCCGGGCGCTCTGTCGGGGTGGAATGCTCCTGCCGTTTATGCGTGTTCTGCGGACGCTCAGGCTTTGTTTCCTGCGCAGATTTATCCGCAGCCGGTTTTGCAGCCGGTTTGGGGGATACTGAACCTCTGCCGGGCAGACCATTCTGCTTATGCAGATCTTCCTTGGTCATGCGGCGGGAGGCATCCTGCAGACGTTCTACCTGATCCCGGCTGACGGTTACAGGAATATCAGAATTTTCCGGCTTTACACGAAGCATACCTGTAATCAGGTTTGCTTCCATGACATAGGCACGAATCTGCGGCTCTCCCGGAAGCAGAACAGTGGATCCGACTTTGGGTGTCAGCTTCAGAAGCTCATCATACACAGAGTTTTCATAGCGCAGACAGCACATCAGTCGGCCGCAGGTGCCGGAAATTTTTGCAGGATTCAGTGCCAGACCCTGTTCCTTTGCCATCTTAATGGAAATGGGCTGAAAATTATCGAGATATCCCTTGCAGCAGAATTCTCTGCCGCAGATACCCAATCCGCCAAGGAGTTTGGCCTCATCACGGTCACCAATCTGGCGCAGCTCGATTCGAACATGAAAAGCCAGTGCCAGATCACGCACCAGTTCACGGAAATCAATTCTGGAATCCGCTGTGAAGTAGAAAATCAGCTTGTTGGTATCAAAGCCGCATTCCACATCAATCAGGCGCATAGGCAGATTCCTTGCAGCAATACATTCCTCACAGACCTTCATGGCTTCCGCCATGTAGGCACGATTTTTTTCAAGAATCTGCATGTCATCCTGGGTTGCCAGCCGAAGAATCGGCTTCAGAGGTTCTGTGACTGCGTCATCAGCCACAGAGTGCCGTCTTGCCGCAACAATACCGCATTCCGGGCCTCTTGCCGTTTCTACAACGACATAGCTTCCCTCTGCGGGAGAAAAATTATTCGGAGCAAAATAATACATTTTACCGCCGCTTTTGAATTTTACACCTATAACTTCAATCATTTCTTTACCATCCAAAATAGATTCTTTCTGTGCGAAAATGCAGAATGCGTTTCAGCACTCTGTCAGCACAGAGCATAATGTCGTGGCTGTCAGCATTGCGCTGACATTGCTTTCCAGGTTCTCCAGTGCCTGGAGAATTGCCTCATGCATTTTGGCAGTCCGCCGCACAGTCAGTCTGACAGACAGTGTTTCCGCTGCTTTTTTATCACAGCCGAGCCGTGCAAAGGTTCCCTCCAGAGACAGCACAGCGGCATCCCGGATCTGCGCATCTGTCAGCAGAAGAATCTGCCGCAGAGAATCTTTGTCCGCTGCCGCATCGGACAGCAGACGAAGCAGTTCGTATTCGTTCTGGGAAGCCAGCGCTAGTGTGAGTTCGGAAGCGGTTTCTACATTTGTTCTTGTGGTTTCATCACTTAAATATGTAATGCATTTGCCGATATTGCCTTCGTATCTTGCCACTGCGGATTGAATATCCTGTTCAGGGAAACCGAGTCTTTGCAAAGCAGCAGCAGATTCCTCCGGAGAGACAGGAAATACATTCATGGCTGTCATACGGGAAAGCAGTGTGGGCAGCAATGTCCCCATGGATTCCACTGTAAATACAAAGCATGCATGGGCAGGCGGCTCTTCAACGGATTTCAGCAGAGCATTCTGTGCCTGCACGCTCATGCCATCGGCATCAGAAAAAATGAAAATGCGCATGTTTCCGTTGTTAGGAAGAATGCCCACTTCTTTTCGGATTTCTCTGATGGTCTCCACGGAATAGCCCATTCGTTTGCCGGAATGCTGGGCAGAAAGAATGTCCGGATGGGCATTTTCTGCAATCAAACGGCAGTTTCTGCAAACGCCGCAGGGTGCATTTCCTTCCTGCTCACACAGTACCAGCATGGAAAACCATTTCGCAATCATTTTTTTGCCGCAGCCCTTTTCACCTTGAAGCAGCAAAGCGTGGGGCAGATGATTCTGCCTGCGCATCTGCTGTAATTCTGTAAGCAGATGCGTGTTTCCGGCTATATCAGGAAGGAAACTCACAGCTTTTCAAACCGTTCGATGTTGGTGACAAAAATGGTTGCACCGCCCACAGGAACTTCCAGAGGCATGGTGGGCATCTGTCCCGTAATGGGGGAACCATATGAGGGTGTGTTGGGGACGAATTGCTTTCTATGGTGGCATTTTCTCTGGACAATATCTACCACAGCATCAACCTGATTGTCCTCCACGCAGATTAAGAAGGTTGTATTACCGGAGCTCAAAAAGCTGCCGTAGGATGCAAGTTTAGTAGCACGAAATCCATTCTGAGAAAGTGATTTGGAAACAGCGGCACTGTCATCACCATTCACAATAGCAAAAACCAGTTTCATATGGCACATCCTTTCTTGTTGGGGAGCCGTGGCCTGAAGCCGAGACTCTGAAAAGCAGAATTATACTCTTTTATAGTATACCATAAAAATCGTATTTGCGCAAGAGGAAAATACAAAAATCGGGCATTTATTCATATGAAGGATGATGAAAATTGTGATGAGAAGTGCGGCATGAGGCAAAATAATCACAGAATTGTGAGATGTGCACAAAAGCATTGAGTATATAGCTGAAAAATCTACAGTTTGAGGTATTGCCTTTTTGTTTGAGATTTGTTATAATTATAGATAGTTTGGTAGCAGGTAATGTTAGCGGTCCCCACCCGCACAGCAGAACACTCCCGCCATAATTGTTCTGTAGCTGCTTGTTTACCACGAATAATATTTGTATTCTGCGATAAGCAGAGAAAAGAAAAGGAGTTTACAGATTATGGCAACTGCAAAGAACAACGCACCGAAGAAGCGTCCGACACCGGAAAAGAGAGATAAGACCAGCAAGAACCGTGCTGCCCGCAACAAGGCTACAAAGTCTGCACTGAAGACAGCTATGAAGAAGGCTTATGTTGGCGGTACTGATCGTACAGCTGTTATCCGCTACGCAATCAAGCGTGTGGATCAGGCTTGCGCTAAGGGTATTCTGCACAAGAACAATGCAGCAAGAAAGAAGTCTCAGCTGATGAAGCTGCTGAATAAAGCTGTTTAATGGTCAATTTCGGGAACCACTATCCTTTGGGATGGTGGTTCTTTTTTTGTTTGTGAATTTCCTGCCGGGGAAGAACACCCGAAATAAAAAGCCTGTCTCGCATTGAGACAGGCTTTTGATTATATTGTAAAGAAACGCTGATTTGCTTCAAAGACACCGTGGGGCTTGATTTCCTGATAACCGGTAACATCTGCCGGCAGTGAAAGATTCGGCGCATCGATCATTGCTGTCATCGGCTCCGGGCAGAAATAACCGTTGAATCCTTTGTCATTCCAGATAATCCAGAATTTGTACTCCGGGCTGACCTCATAGCAGATTTTCTTCCCGGATGCGACATCTTCACAAATGACGCCATAGAACTTCTGGTCATCCAGTGTGCCGTATTCTGCAACGTACATATCATTATCCAGATTCTGCATCACAGGACACTTGGTGCCGTTCTTGTATTCCAGGTCAGAAAGCTTCAGGTCCAGCAGACGCTCTGTAGGCAGGCAGCGTTCATTCAGCTCGCAGCGCTTGCCAATGGGAACCATCAGACGCATATCCTCCGGCTTTGCACCGTCCAGGAAAGGTGCCTGAATGGTGGTGTGCGTAGCCACAGAAATCGGCAGTGATTTTTCAGATTGATTAAAAATAGAAATGCGGTGTTCCAGACCATATTCACTCAAGGTGAATGTCAGCTCCACACGGAATTTCAAGGGCAGATACGCAAAGAAGGGATCGTTCTCGTCGTAGTCATATGCTGTGGTAACAACAGCGCAGTTTTCATCTGCATGATGAGATACAACAGAATATACTCGCTTATGCAGAAAACCGTGAATATGGTTGTTGTAGGGCGCAGCCTCGTTGACAGGAAGCTGATAGACTGCATCGGAAGTTTTTAAGATGCCATCAGCAAAGCGGTTCGGCAGATACAAAGTGGGGAGACCCCATACCTCTGCGGACTGACGGAGTGTTTCTGCTGTGTTTTCCGGGTTGAAACGGAAGACATCAATATTATTTTTTACATCACGAAGGCGAATGACGTTTGAGCCGATCTCGTATGCGATATAAGCTTCATATCCACCTGCAGAAAGCATGATGCAGGGTGTGCCATTCAATGTACTTTGCTGTGTTGAATTCATTTTCAGATATCCTCCCACTACCATAATTTATAGTAGATCATTATATATAGTACAGTATACCATATTTCGTACAAAAACGCAAGCCTTATGACATATTTTGTCAATTTGTACGAATTATGGTTCACAATTTGTTAATACTGCGAAGATACAAGCACGGAATATCAAAAAAAACAAATGCATTTTTATAGTGCAGGGAAATCCGGATTTCATGCTGCATCTGCAATACAAGGAAAATGAAATATGCGCAGAAAAGAATTTCGTATTTTGTTCTCAATTTTTCATTGAAAAGACTTGCATTTTTTTCGGAAATATAGTATAATAAAACGGTATATGAAATATGGGAGGTTGTTACATGTTTTTCAATCCGTTCATTTTGGCAGAGAAAGTGCTTGTCGGTACAGAAAAGCTGAACGCAACGCAGATTATTGCAATGACAATCATTGGTTTGCTGGTTGTATTCAGTGCCTTGCTGATTCTTGTCATTTATCTGACAATTTCCGATTCCATTTTCCGTAACGCAGGAAAATCCGGAAAGCCGAAGAAACCATCTGTTGAAAAGAAACCGGCACCTGCAAAGCCGGCTCCTTCCAAAACAGCACCGGTAAAGCAGAAGCCCGCTCCGAAGCCGGCTCCGGCTGCCCCTGCATCGTCTGAGGATGAAGACGAGGTGGTTGCAGTGATTATGGCTGCAATCGCAGCAATGGGTGAAGCAGACGGAACACAGTATAAGGTTCGCTCTGTTAAGCAGGTAACACGAAACAACGGCAAGAGTGCCTGGGCACAGGCGGGTCGTGTTCGTGCAACACAGCCATTCTGATGAATGACCATAATACCATATAAAACAGGGAGGAAAGAACCATGAGTGGTGTATTAGATTTCTTTACCAATACACTTGGCGGCCTTTGGAGCGACAGCGGTTTGAATGCGCTGTTTTCCGCCGGCGGCTATAAGAATCTGATTATGATTCTGGTATCATTTGTATTTATGTATCTGGCAATTGCCAAAGGCTTTGAGCCGCTGCTGCTGCTCCCCATTTCCTTCGGCATGCTGCTGACCAATCTGCCCATGGCAGGTCTCTATCACCCGGAACTCTGGGTGCTGGTTGACGGTCATGTCAATTACGGGGAAGTGCTGAAAGAAGGCGGACTGCTGGATATACTTTATCTAGGCGTAAAACTTCAGCTATACCCGCCGATCATCTTCCTCGGCATCGGCTGTATGACGGACTTCTCTCCGCTGATTGCAAACCCGAAGAGCTTTTTGCTGGGTGCAGCTGCACAGGGCGGTATCTTCTTTACATTCGTTGTAGCAGGTCTGCTGGGCTTTACTGCCGCTGAGGCAGGTTCCATCGCTATCATCGGCGGTGCTGACGGCCCTACAGCAATTTACGTTTCTACACGTCTTCTTACCGGCGGCGGTGCCATTACCACAGGTAATATCGCATTGGCGGCATACACCTACATGGCACTGGTTCCGATTATTCAGCCGCCGATTATGCGTTTCATGACCACAAAGAAGGAACGTACTGTCAAGATGGAGCAGCTTCGTACTGTTTCCAAAACAGAGAGAATCGTGTTCCCGATTGCTGTTACCATTATCGTTTCTCTCCTGGTTCCTTCCGCAGCTCCGCTGGTTGGTATGCTCATGTTTGGTAACCTGCTGAAGGAATCCGGTGTTGCAGCACGTCTGATTGACACTGCACAGAATGCACTGATGAACATAATTACTATTTTCCTTGGTATCTCCGTTGGTGCAACCACCAAGGCAGACCAGATTATCAATCTGAAATTCGGCGGTGTTATGCTTCTGGGTGTTATTGCATTCTCCCTGGGTACAGCCTGCGGTCTGGTATTTGGCAAAATTATGTACAGGGTTACAAAGGGTAAGGTTAATCCGCTGATTGGTTCTGCAGGCGTTTCCGCAGTTCCGATGGCTGCTCGTATTGCACAGAAGGTGGGTGCGGAAGCGGACCCGACAAACTTCCTTCTGATGCATGCAATGGGACCGAATGTTGCTGGTGTTATCGGCTCTGCTGTTGCTGCCGGCGTATTGCTTTCCGTTATCGGTTAATGATTTGAAATTTTGAGCCGCTGCCTGCATTCATGCATCGGCTCATTCAAGCAACATAAATGAAAGGTGTCGAATGTCTTCGGGTCCGTTTTTAGGGTTTGGTAGTGCGTTTGATGCCTTTTTTTATACGGCGGCATTGCTTTGCTGCTGCAAAATTTATTCAGAGAGGCAGTTCAGCAAGGAATTGCCAGATGAGGAAGTGGAGGCTGTAATGAAAGAATATCCAGTTGTTGAAACAGTTGAGTCGCTGAGAGAGCTGCTTGACAGAGTAAGAAAAGCCCAGGAAGTATTCGCAGAATTTTCCCAGGAAAAAGTTGACGAAATTTTCCGTGCTGCCGCCATTGCTGCAAACCAGGCAAGAATTTCCCTTGCGAAACAGGCAGTGGAAGAGACAGGTATGGGCGTCATGGAAGATAAGGTAATCAAAAACCATTATGCTTCTGAGTATATTTACAATAAATATCGTGATGTCAAGACATGCGGCGTAATCGAGAAAAATGAATCAATGGGTACTATGCGCATTGCTGAGCCGATTGGCGTGATTGCAGCTGTTATTCCCACCACAAACCCGACCTCTACAGCGATTTTTAAAATTCTGATTACCCTGAAAACAAGAAATGGCATTATCATTTCCCCCCATCCCCGTGCAAAGATGTCTACCATTGCTGCTGCAAAAATCGTTGCAGAGGCTGCATATAAAGCCGGTGCTCCGGAGGGACTCATCGGCTGGATTGACAAGCCGTCCCTGGATATGACCAATACTGTTATGAAGTATTCGGATATCATTCTGGCAACAGGCGGTCCCGGCATGGTACACGCTGCATATTCCAGCGGAAAGCCGGCTTTGGGCGTTGGCGCAGGCAATACCCCTGCAATTATTGATGACAGCGCAGATATCACATTGGCTGTCAACTCTATTATCCATTCCAAAACATTTGACAACGGCATGATTTGTGCATCTGAGCAGTCTACTATCGTTCTCAATAAGATTTACGACAAAGTGAAGGCAGAATTCAAAGCTCGTGGCTGCTACTTCCTGGAGGGAGAAGATCTGAACAAGGTTCGTAAGACCATTATTATCAATGGTTCCCTGAATGCTGCAATCGTTGGTCAGAGCGCATACACCATTGCTAAGCTTGCAGGTGTAGATGTGCCTGAGACCACAAAGATTCTGATTGGTGAGGTTGAAGATGTCAGCATTGATGAGGAATTTGCACATGAGAAGCTGTCCCCTGTTCTGGCAATGTACCACGCAAAGAACTTTGAAGATGCAATGCAGAAGGCAGAGCGTCTTGTGGCTGACGGTGGTTACGGTCATACTTCCTCCGTATATCTCAATGCAGTGACAGAACGTGCAAAGATTGATGCTATGGCAGAGCGCATGAAGACCTGCCGTATTGTTGTGAATACACCTTCTTCCCACGGCGGTATTGGTGATCTGTACAACTTTGATCTGACACCGTCCCTGACACTGGGCTGCGGCTCCTGGGGCGGCAACTCTGTCAGCGAAAACGTGGGCGTAAAGCATCTTTTGAATATTAAGACCGTTGCTGAGAGGAGAGAAAATATGCTTTGGTTCCGTGCACCGGAAAAGGTTTATATCAAGCAGGGCTGCCTGCCTGTGGCATTGGATGAGCTTGGCAAGGAACTGGGCAAAAAGCGTGCCTTTATCGTAACAGACAGCTTCCTCTTCAAGAATGGCTATACAAAGGCAATTACCGATAAGCTGGAAAGCCAGAATATCGTATATACCACTTTCTCTGAGGTGGAACCGGATCCGACACTTGCTTCTGCCCGTAAGGGTGCAGAGGCAATGAAGTCCTTTGGACCTGATGTGATTATTGCACTGGGCGGCGGTTCCGCAATGGATGCTGCAAAGATTATGTGGGTTCTTTATGAACATCCGGATGCAGACTTCATGGATATGGCAATGCGGTTCAGCGATATCCGTAAGCGTATTTATACCTTCCCGAAGATGGGCGAAAAGGCATACTTTATTGCAGTGCCTACTTCCGCAGGAACCGGCTCTGAAGTTACACCTTTTGCAGTTATCACAGATGAGAAGAGCGGCGTAAAGTATCCGCTGGCTGATTATGAGCTGATGCCGGACATGGCGATTGTGGATCCTGACATGATGAAAACTGCTCCGAAGGGTCTTACATCTGCTTCTGGTATTGACGTTGCAACCCATGCTTTGGAGGCTTATGTTTCCATGTTGGCAACCGATTATACCGATGGCCTTGCAATCCGCTCCCTGAAACTGGTATTTGAGAATCTGCCCCGTACATATCAGAACGGTGCTTCTGATACCCGTGCATGGGAGAATATGGCTAATGCAGCAACCATGGCAGGTATGGCTTTTGCAAATGCATTCCTGGGTGTCTGCCACTCTATGGCACATAAGCTGGGTGCATTCCATCACATTCCTCACGGTGTGGCAAATGCTTTGATGCTGGAACAGGTAATCCGCTTCAATGCAGTGGAAACTCCGCCGAAAATGGGTACATTCCCGCAGTACGCATATCCCCACACCCTTGCGAGATATGCTGAAGTTGCAACTGCACTTGGCATGAAAGGCAAGACGGACCAGGATAAGATGGAAGCACTGATACAGGCTCTGAATGAGCTGAAAACCACAATCGGTATTCCTGACAGCATTCAGGCATGGGGCGTGGATGAACAGGACTTCCTGAATCGTCTGGATGAAATGTCTGAAAATGCATTCGATGACCAGTGCACAGGCGCAAATCCCCGTTATCCCATGGTAAAGGAAATTAAGCAGATGTATCTGAATGCCTACTATGGCAAGAATGATCAGACCGTGTAAGGAGGGATTATCATGGCATATACTGAAGAACAGATTATCGCAAAGCGTCCGACAAAGGTGATTTACCGTGAAGGTGATACCGTTGTGAAGCTGTTCAATGCGGATTATTCCAAGGCTTCTGTTTTGAATGAAGCATTGAATCAGGCTCGTGTTGAGGAAACCGGCCTCCATCTTCCCAAAATTCTTGAGGTGTTCAAGATTGGTGATCAGTGGGCAATTCGCTCTGAGTACATCGCCGGCAAAACACTTCAGCAGCTGATGGATGAGAATCCGGACAAGATGCAGGAATATCTGGATTTGTTCGTAAGCCTGCAAATGGAAATTCACACAATGCGTGCTCCTCTGCTGACTATGCTGAAGGACAAAATGCACCGCAAGATTTCCAGCAGCAGCTTTGAAGCAACTATCCGTTTTGAGCTGCACACAAGACTGGAGGGCATGCCGAAGCATCAGAAGGTCTGCCATGGTGATTTCAACCCTTCCAATGTAATTATTACGGAAGATGGTACACCGTATATTCTTGACTGGGCACATGCAACACAGGGCAATGCTTCTGCAGATGTTGCAAGAACTTACCTGTATATGATCCTGCAGCACAACGAGCAGATTGCAAAGGATTATCTGAAGCTGTTCTGCAAAAAGAGCGATACTGCACTGCAGTATGTTCAGAACTGGATGCCGATTGTTGCGGCTTCTCAGTCTGTAAAGGAAAACAGCAAGGAAGAGCTTGAGATGCTTTCACGCTGGGTCAATGTTGTAGACTACGTCTGATGAATCAAAGGTGCTGTGCAGAATATTTCTGTACAGCACCTTCTTTTTGTCCGGAGCGGATAATGGCTTTCGTAAAGCTTCTGAGGAATCTGAAAATACTTGCTTATCTGAACTATATTGCACTGAAAAGGGGCGTTTTTTCTCGGGGAAGGGGCTGAGGGGAGCGGATTTCAATGCAGGAGAGTGCGGGAGAGGGCTTTTTTCGGATAGTGCTTGACTGACAGACGTGAAATGTGGTATAATAAAAGCAGGCAGAAATGCGGTTTCGCAGATTGCCAAAGAATATTGATGAAGGAAAAGGGGTATACAATATGTCATTTGACAGACTGATTCGTAAAATTATCAGCATGAAAAACCCGACCGTAGCTGGATTGGATCCGAAGCTGGATTATGTGCCGGAATATATCCGGAATGAATTTCTGGAGGCAGACGGTGAAACACTGAAAGCTGCATCCAAGGCCATCCTGCGCTACAATCAGCTTTTGATTGATGCGCTGTGCGACATTGTACCGGCTGTGAAAATTCAGGCGGCATACTACGAAATGTACGGCCACCACGGTGTGAAGACCATGGAGCGTACCATTCGATATGCACATCTGAAGGGCATGTATGTCATTACAGACGGCAAGCGTAATGATATCGGAGCAACGATGGAAGCATATACTGCCGCACATCTGGGATCTGTCAGCATTGGTTCCAGCGAGTGCGAACCCTTCGGTGCAGATGCACTGACTGTGAACGGCTATCTCGGTACAGATGGTATTTCTCCGCTGCTGGGCGTTTGCAAGGAGCGTGACAAGGGCATTTTTGTTCTTTGTAAGACCTCCAATCCCTCCTCCGGTGAATTCCAGGATCTGCTGATTGATGGCGTTCCGCTTTATGCAAGAATGGGTGACCAGTGTGAGGCATGGGGCAAGGAAACCATTGGCGAATATGGCTACAGCGGTGTCGGTGCAGTGGTAGGTGCAACCTATCCGGAGCAGCTGACAGAACTGAGAAAGCGTCTCCCCCACACATTGTTCCTGGTGCCCGGATACGGCGCACAGGGCGGCGGTGCCAAGGGCATTGCCGGCGCATTTGATGAAAACGGCATTGGCGCAATTGTAAACAGCTCCCGTGCCATTATGTGCGCATACAAGAAGGAAGGCTGCGATGAGCGTGACTTTGCGGAAGCTGCACGCCGTGAAGCAATCCGTATGCGTGACGATCTGGCAGAAAACGCACATTTCTAAAAATGAGATTTGGTCAGGCAGATTCTGCTTGACCAATCTTTATACAAATCGGGTGTACGTCCCGAAGCGGACGAAGTCTCCCCCCCGATTTATTATTCGTATTAACCAATATAAAATGACTGAAAGAAAGCAGGAATATGCTTATGAAACAGGATCAGTATACAGCAAAAATATCCTATCCCATCTGTAAAATGGAACAGCTGAATATGGCTGCTTGGAGCATGGAGATTCTTTGCCCTGAGGTGGCTGCCAAAGCTCAGCCGGGACAGTTTGTAAACATTCTGCCGGAGGGCGGCTTTACCCTTCGCCGTCCGATTTCCATTTGTGAGATTGATAAACAGGCCGGCACACTGCGCATTGTTTTCGAGGTGCGTGGAAAGGGTACTGCGGCACTGGCACAGCTTCGTGCAGGCGATACCGTGAATATGCTGGCACCCCTTGGCCATGGTTTTTCCCTGCCGGACAGCAGCGAACATGTGATTCTGGTTGGCGGCGGAATCGGCACGCCTCCGATGCTGCCGCTGGCACAGTATTTTGGCAAAAACGCAGTTGTCATCAGCGGTTTCCGCAATCAGAATGCGGCAATCCTTCAGGAGGATTTCAAGGCGGCAGGTGCGAAAACCATTCTTTGCACGGATGATGGAAGCGCAGGACAAAAGGGACTTGTCACTGTCCCACTGGCAGAAGAAATTCAGGCACAGAAGCCAGCCCTGATTTGTGCCTGCGGTCCTATGCCGATGCTGAAGGCAACCGCAGCCTTGGCAATGGAAAACGGAATCCCGTGCCAGGTATCCCTGGAAGAACGTATGGGATGCGGCATTGGTGCGTGTCTGGTATGTGCCTGCCGCACAAAGGATGCAGAGGGTGCTGAGCAGTATCAGCATGTCTGCAAGAACGGCCCTGTATTCAATGCTGAGGAGGTAGTTTGGTAATGGCTGATTTGTCTGTCAATATCTGTGGAATTCCCTTTAAGAATCCGATTATTCCTGCATCCGGCGTATTTGGATACGGCCGTGAATATGAGCAGTATTATCCCCTTTCCCGTTTGGGCGGCATCGCCACAAAGGGTACAACCGGTACAAAGCGCACGGGCAATCTGGCGCCTCGAGTGGCAGAAACCACATCCGGCATGCTGAACTCTGTGGGTTTGCAGAATCCCGGCATTGATGCCTTTATTGCCAATGAGCTCCCCCACCTGATGCAGTGCGGCACTGTGATTCTGGCAAATATTGCCGGCTCCACTGCAGAAGAGTGTGCGGAGGTTGCGGCAAAGCTGGATCAGACAGATGTACATATGATTGAGCTGAATATTTCCTGCCCCAATGTAAAACAGGGCGGAGCTGCTTTCGGCACATCCTGCGAAACGGCTGCTGCCGTAACCGCTGCGGTGAGAAAAGCCACCAGCAAACCTCTTTGCGTGAAGCTGAGTCCCAATGTTACCAGCATCACTGATATTGCAAAGGCTGTGGAGGCAGAGGGCGCAGATGCACTTTCTTTGATCAATACCCTGTTGGGTATGCGCATTGACCTGCGCACACGCCGCCCGATTCTCCATAACAATATGGGCGGATTTTCCGGCCCTGCCGTGTTCCCTGTTGCAGTGCGTATGGTATGGCAGGTGGCAAACGCAGTGAATATCCCGATTATTGGCATGGGTGGTGTGGCATCCGGTGAGGATGCGGCAGAGCTTATGATGGCTGGTGCTTCAGCGGTGCAGGTTGGTACCGCACTGGTGCAGGATCCCTATGCTCCGCTTCGCATTATCGATGAGCTGAATGATTGGCTTGATACCAATCATGTCGCATCAGCATCTGAGCTGACAGGAAGTGTCAGGGCATGGTAACAAGAATTTATCTGGTTCGCCATGCAGAGGCGGAAGGCAATGTCAAGGAGTTCTTTCAGGGCAATATTGATACACAGCTGACAGAAAAAGGCACACAGCAGCTGGAATGCCTTTCGGCACGATTCAAGGATGTGCCTTTTGAAGCAGTATATGCAAGCCCCCTGCGAAGAGCAATACTGACTGCGGAGGCAGTAAATCGTTATCATCATTTGCCCCTTTCCCCGGAATATGAACTGCGGGAAATCAACGGCGGCAGATGGGAAGGCAAGAAATGGGCGGATTTTCCCTCTTTGAATCCGGAGCAGTATCTGCACTGGACAAATGATATGTGGCATTTCTGTGCGCCGGATGGCGAAGCCATGACGGAGGTTTATGACCGCATGATACAGGTTATGGGAAGGATTGCAAGGGAAAACGAGGGCAGAACCGTTGCTGTGATTTCCCATGGCTGTGCGGTGCGGAATTTTCTGGCATATGTGGAAAGCGGCACCATTGAGGGACTCCCGGCGGTGGGATGGTCCGATAATACGGCGGTTTCACTGATGGAGTACGATTGTGAAAAAGACTCCTGGAAGCTGATTTTTAAGAATGATGCATCTCATTTGCCGGAAGAATTATCTACTCTGCGCAAGTCTAACTGGAATCAATATGAAAAGGAGTCAAAATGATTATATTCGGTGTTGATTTTGGAGATACACGGACGGGTTGGGCGGTTTGTGATGCCTATGAAATGATGGCATCACCAGCAGGTGTTCTGACAGAGCGCAGTTTTCAGCGCTGTGTGGAGCAGACGGCAGAAGCCGCAAAAAAAGCAAGGGCGGAACTGATTGTGGTGGGACATCCTAAAAATATGAATGGTTCCAATGGCCCCAGAGCGGAAAAATGCGAGGCATTTGCCCATCAGCTGGAGGAATGCAGCGGTATTCCTGTACAGCTTTGGGATGAACGCTGCACGACTGTATCTGCGCATCAGATTCTGAATGTGACAGATACCCGTGGGAAAAAGCGGAAAGCGGTGGTTGATGCCGTGGCAGCCACCATTATTCTGGAAAGCTATCTGGCATACCGTAAAAATCAGAACCTGAAATAATCATAGTGCTTTTTACGCAGGCAATGCAAAGGGGAGAGAAAACTGCTGTTTTCTCTCCCCTTTTTATATATGGCAAAATTTCATTTCCGATAACAGCATACTGCATGCAAACCAGTACATGGGCATGGCATTCTGTACCCGGTTTATTCTTTGATATAGGCCTGAATATACTGCACGGCATCACCGATGGTATTGATCTGATCTACTGCTTCATCTTCAAAAGCAATATCAAATTCATCCGAAATGGTTTTCATCAGCAGTGTGATGTCCAGCGAATCAGCGTGAAGGTCATCCACGAAATCTGCTTCCATTGTGATGCAATCTTCGTCAATGTCCATCTGGTCCAGAATAATCTCTTTCAGTTGTTCAAAAATCATGATATCCTTCCCTTCTGTATGGCTGTGTGGAAATATCAGCCGCTTGTCTATAGTATATTCATTTGATGGAAAAAGTCAATATGATTTCACAAAAATCAAATATAGAATTTACAGGCAGAGAATCTGTGATTCCTTGTTGTAATTGTACAAACAGACTTCAAAAAGTGTTTTCAGTGCACTCCAAAAGGGAAGATTGCAGTGCGAATTATAAAAAAATATTAGAAAACATGAAAGAATATGTGATTTTTCGAAATAATGATTGCATTTTTGCATAGACTATGTTATAATAATTAGGAGTATAGAGATTTATAGTGTGCTTCGGCGCCGATGCCGGGGCGGGATATGTTTTCAAAAGAAAGGGAATTAAGATGAATAAATGGCTTCGCAAAGCGGCTGCGGCTGCAATTGTTGTGAATATGCTGCTTCAATGTACAGGCTGTACCTGGGCAGAGGTTTCAGAGACAGTTACTAATACTGTCAATCCGGTTGTAAATCAGGCGATGGATGCGGTTTTTGAGGATGTTGCCCCGACTGCAGAAACAGGCACAGGCCTTGTGACACTGGCAACAGAGCAAACCGTTCTGACAACCGTTTCCACTTCCGCAGTTCCGGAGGATATCAGCGTGAATGTGCTGGCGGTGGGTGATAACCTGGTACAGACGCATGTTTATCTGACTGCTCAGGAAAAAGCGGGCGGCGGAGAAAATGCATATGATTTTGCGCCGCTGTATGAGCAAATCAAACCCATTGTGCAGGCCGCCGATATCGCAATCATCAATCAGGAAACATTGATTTCCGGTGATGACCAGCGCTTTGGTGTATCCGGTTCTAATTTCAACTTCAACTCCCCCACTGTACTTGGACAGGCAATGGTGGATGTGGGCTTCGATATCTTTACATTGGCCAATAACCATATGCTGGACAAGGGTGTGGATGGTTTGGCATCTTCTCTGGAATACTGGGACAAGATGATGGAAGAAAACCCGATTCTGGCAGTGGGCGCATATAAGGATGAGGCAGACCAGGAAAAGATTCGCATTCAGCAGGCAAACGGCCTGAAGATTGCTTATCTTTCCTATACGGAGCATATGAACGGCTATCAGCTGCCGGATGGTACAGATATCCGCATCGGCCTGACTTCTGACGAGGAACTGATTGAGCGTCAGATTAAAAAGGCAAAAGAGCTGGCAGATGCAGTAATCGTTTCAGCACACTGGGGCTGGGAGGATACCCACACCGTTAGTCCGGAGGTGGAAGCACTGGCGGAAAAAATGGTGTATTGGGGTGCCGATGTGATTCTGGGAACCCACTCTCATACGGCGGAAACCATGGGCTACATCACCCGTGAGGATGGCACAAAGGGATTCGTTTTCTATTCCCTGGGCAACTTTATCTCTGCACAGACGGATAACTTCAACGTCGTGGGAGAAATGGGCAGCTTCAATCTGGTGAAGAACGGTGAGACAGGCGAGGTCACAGTGGAAGATGTGCAGTGTATGCCGGTCATTACGCAGTATGACAGCGGTGCATTTTCTGACCTGCGGCTGATTCCCTATAAGGATTATACAGCAGAGCTTGCAAATCAGCATGGTCTGCCCGTGGCACCAATGGGTACCGCAAAAGCATTCAATATGGATGTGGTGAACAATATTATTCATTCCAATATTCCGGAAGAATACCTGAAACTGGACTGAATCAGATATCAGATTCTTCAAAAGCCGCAGCGTTGTAAGATGATACAATGCAGCGGCTTTTTTAGTATTGACGTATTGCATAATTCCAATAGGGTAAATTTATCAATAATCACAAAAACAACACAAGAGTATTGACTTTGAGGGAGTGTTTTATTATAATGGTAGTAAGCCGTATTAGTAGGATTCGTATATCCTCTTGACTGTGTACTGTACAGGCTGGCTTTTCAGTGTGCAGAGATAGACGGAGGTGGTGCGATTTCAGACACGGAATAGGTCGGGAACGACGGTTACAGACAATCAGCTGCGACCAAGAGAAAAGAACCGCTTCCGACACCGGTATATGAAAAGGAATGTATCAGCGCATTTCTTGGATTATATACAACATCATGAAAGAAGGAGGAAAGGAATGAAGGCGCGGGAGGCTGCAGCAATGTGGATTGCTGGTTTTCAGGTACTGAGCCTGTTGGGAACGAAGCAGATGTGCTCCGCTGAGCAAGTGCAGAACGCCGTTTTGACAGTCGGAACATCGACAGCCGGAATGGATGGTGCATTTGTGGTGGATGTTTGTCTGGAACAGTTGCCTGACACCGGTTTGGAAGCACTGGAATTCGCAATTTCATATGACGCTGAAGCTTTAAGCATCACAGAGGCAGAACTGCTATATGATACCGGCGCTGAAAAAGCACAATTGCTTGCATATCCGGAACTGACCGAATCAGTTTTCACCAGCAGTGACAACAGAGAGGGCATTTTGAGTGTTCGTTGGGCAACTATCTTGCAGAATGCGGATTATTGGCTCACAGAGGAACAGCCATTTCTGAGACTGCGTGGCGTACTGAAGGATAGTATGCCGAAAGGTACAGGCACGGAGTTGAAGATTGTTCCGCCGACAGATTTGCCCGGGAACGCGGGAATTTCGGCAGGATATCTGGATGAAGCAAACACAGTACATCGCTGTGACGTGATTGTGAATAACGGCATTGTCTGGAAGCCGATTGATGAGACCGGTGCGTTTATGTACGGGGATGTCAATCTGGACGGAGAGATCGCCATATCAGATGCAGTACTTTTGCAGCGTGTGATTGCTGAGGAATCTTTCCTGAGCGCCGCAGCATACGCAAACGCAGACTGTGAGCCCGATGGCGTGTTGGATCTGCGCGATATATCGCTGATTTGTCGGTTTGTGCTGGAAAGCGGAACCGGAAATATCGTGTGAGACAGCAGTAATGGCTCAGAACACGGGGAATATGCAGAAGCACGGGTAGCTGCACATTCCATGCTCCGTGATATGCGGCAACAGACGCGTATCAACTGCAACATTCAAAATCGGCAATGGCCGCAAGCTTTCCGGAGTATCGTAGCCGGAGGGATTTGCCGAGACAAGCCCAACAAAACCAAAAAAACATTGTGTTTGAACGAAAAAGCGGCATTTCGGAATCAAACCAGAAAGGAATATGTTGTCATGAAGAAATTCATCTCTGCTCTTTCGTCGCTCGTAATTACAGCGACGGCACTGGGCGGCACCTTTGCATTCAGCACAGATGCTGCTTCAACCAGCACAATTATTGCTCTGCAGTCCGCTGGAGCAACTACCGTAAATGCAAAAGCTGGTGATGTCATTCCGGTTACTATGTATGTTCCGCAGTCCGGTGGCTTCAATACACTGGGCGCAAAGCTGACCATCAATGGTGATGAGACCCTGGGTAAGGGTAGTGTTACAAAGCCGGATGGCACTGTAATTGAAAATTATAAGTATGCTTTCGGCAACTATGGCATTAAGGTTGTAGAGGGCTCTACCGTTTGGGGTAAGGATAACAAGACAGGCTTCTGCCTCGATTCCGGTTGGGTAACAGGCAACAAGAAGCACGCTGGTTATTACAACACCGGCGCTATGTCCCTGTTCACAGAGTCCGCAATGAACATGTCCTTCATCGCTCAGAAGGCTCTGGGCAAGGAGTGCGATATTGACTCTTACGGTGCATGGGTTGCTGCAGGTTCTCCTACAGACTACTCCTCCTACACTCCTGTAACTACATGGTCCAAGACAGAGGAATGGGCATATGAGTATTCTTTCCTGTCCTTCGACCTGGCTCTGCCGGCTGATCTGCCGGACGGCACATACGTTCTGGACGTTTACAAGGATGAGTACTACGTCTGCACACCTTCTGCTCTGTTCGATGAGTCCGGTGCAGAACTCCCGGATGACGGCCCTGCAGGTACAGTTCACAAGACACTGAACCAGTCCAAGGCAAACGGCGTTAACGGCGAGAGCAAGCTGGAGTCTGAGGCTCTGACCATTGTTGTTGGCAATGCTACACCTGGCACAACTACAACAAAGGCTCAGACCACTACAACAAAGCCTCAGGCAACTACAACTACAACAAAGGGCGGCGCAGTTGTTGATACAGCTGGCAAGATTATCTACAACCTCGTTCCGGATGGCAAGGAATACACAGCAGCTGCTGATGGTTCCTCCGATAACAACGTTTATAAGGCAACTGCTGGTGAGGATCTGAGAGTTAACTGGACTGTTAAGCAGGATCAGGGTACTGCAGGTCTCCAGATCTTCTTCGACTTCAGCCAGGTAGAGTATGTTGGCTCTGCTGATGACGGCGACGCTTACATGTGTTCTCCGGAAATCAATGAGAAGAATGCAAATGCAACAACCGGCACAAATGCTGGTCTCGTATCCTATGTATTCGGCCAGGCTACTGAGGAAGACATTCCGGATGACGGCGCAGTTATCTACTGCTTCGACATTAAGGTTCCGAAGGAAGACGGCACATACACCATCGGCCTGATGAACGGCCAGGGCATGAAGACAAAGGTTGTTCCGAAGAACCAGGATCAGCCTCACGAAGTTATCTTCCACGGCCTTGACATCGTTGTTGGCAATGCTACACCTGGCACAACTACAACAAAGGCTCAGACCACTACAACTACAACAAAGGGCGGCGCAGTTGTTGATACAGCTGGCAAGATTATCTACAACCTCGTTCCGGATGGCAAGGAATACACAGCAGCTGCTGATGGTTCCTCCGATAACAACGTTTATAAGGCAACTGCTGGTGAGGATCTGAGAGTTAACTGGACTGTTAAGCAGGATCAGGGTACTGCAGGTCTCCAGATCTTCTTCGACTTCAGCCAGGTAGAGTATGTTGGCTCTGCTGATGACGGCGACGCTTACATGTGTTCTCCGGAAATCAATGAGAAGAATGCAAATGCAACAACCGGCACAAATGCTGGTCTCGTATCCTATGTATTCGGCCAGGCTACTGAGGAAGACATTCCGGATGACGGCGCAGTTATCTACTGCTTCGACATTAAGGTTCCGAAGGAAGACGGCACATACACCATCGGCCTGATGAACGGTCAGGGCATGAAGACAAAGGTTGTTCCGAAGAATCAGGATCAGCCTCACGAAGTTATCTTCCACGGCCTTGACATCGTTGTTGGCGGTGCAGCAACCACAACAACTCCGAAAGCTACCACTACAACTACAGCAGCTACAACTACAACTAAGACAACTACAACTACAGCAGCTACAACTACAACTACAGCAGTTACCACAACAGCAGTTACTACAACAGCTCCTGTTGCTGGCACAATCCTCTGGGGCGACGTAAACTGCGATACACAGGTTCGCATCAACGACGTTGTTCTGCTGAACAAGTATCTTGCAGGTAATGCAACACCTACAGACCAGGGTCTGCTGAATGCTGACTGCGTATACGATTCCAAGCTGGATTCCAAGGACGCTGCAGCAATCAAGAAGTTCCTTGCATGGCTGATTCCGCACTCTGACCTGGGTGACCCGGCACGCAAGAGCACTCTGGGCTTCTGGAATGAATGCGGTTGGTAATATACTATTATATAGTAATATACATAGTATAGAAACCAATAAGCACACAAACAAATAAACATTGGAGATATGTGCGCGGGGTTTACCCTGCGCACATTATCCAGAAAGGGAAAAAGATGAAGAGAGTACTTTCCGCTTTATCTTCTCTCTGTCTTGCAGCGACATCCGTCGCAGGATCCTTGCCGATTCTTAACGCCTCTGCTGCAAGCGTTAAGGCCGATGCTCCCGCAACGACTGTTGTGTATGATCTGGTTCCCCACGGAAAAGATTATACCGCAATCGGTTCCGGTGATACCGGCAATAACAAATATACTGCTGCCGCAGGTGAATCTCTGACAATCGACTGGACCGTCAAACATGACCAGGGTACAGCCGGACTTCAGATTTATTTTGATTTTAGTCAGGTAAATTACACGGGCGGTGTTGAAGGCGACGCATACATGTGCTCGCCTGAGTATAATGACAAGGATGCCAATACAGCAAGTGGTGAGAAAGCAGGTCTCGTTTCTTATGTATTCGGGCAGGCAACAGAAGAAGACCCGGCTGAAGACGGTAGCGTCATTTACAGCTTTAACGTAAAAGTTCCTCAGGACAATGGTGTTTACACAATTGGTCTGAAGAGCGGCCAGGGAATGAAGACAAAGGTTGTTCCGAGAAATCAGGATAATCCTTATACAGTTATCTTCCATGGACTCGATATCACAGTTGGCGAAGGTGGATCTAAGACCACCACAACCACTCCCGCAACTGGTTCCAAGGATGCAATCATTTACAATCTGATTCCGTCCGGCAAGAACTATAAAGCAGCTGCAGATAGTGCTTCCGGCAATAATGTCTATACTGCAGAAGCTGGCGAAAAACTGACAGTTGACTGGACAGTCAAGAATGACCAGGGTACTGCTGGTCTTCAGATTTACTTTGACTTCAGCCAGGTTGAATATGCAGGCGGTACTGAGGGCGACGCTTATATGTGTTCTCCGCAGTACAACGATACCAATGCTAAGGTTACTTCTGGTGACAAGGCTGGTCTCGTCTCCTATGTATTCGGTCAGGCAAACGAAGAAGAACCCGCTAAAGACGGCGATGTCATTTACAGCTTCAATGTCAAGGTTCCTTCTGACGCTGGTACATATACCATCGGCCTGAAGAAGGGCGAAAATATGGATCTCAAGGTCGTACCGAAAGACCAGGAGAATCCGTACTCCGTAATTTTCCACGGCCTGAGCATTGTGGTTGAAGATACTACTCCTGTTTCCGGCGATACCATTATCTATGATCTGGTTCCTGCAGGAAAAGAGTATACTGCCGTTGCAGCTAATGCAAAGGGCAACAACGTTTACAATGCAACCGCTGGCGAAGAGCTGAGAGTGAACTGGACTGTTAAGAATGACCAGGGTACTGCAGGTCTTCAGATCTTCTTCGATTTCAGCCAGGTAGAGTATGTTGGCTCTGCTGACGACGGTGACGCATATATGTGTTCTCCGGAAATCAATGAGAAGAATGCAAATGCAACAACCGGCACAAATGCTGGTCTCGTATCCTATGTATTCGGCCAGGCTACTGAGGAAGACATTCCGGATGACGGCGCAGTTATCTACTGCTTCGACATTAAGGTTCCGAAGGAAGACGGCACATACACCATCGGCCTGATGAACGGTCAGGGCATGAAGACAAAGGTTGTTCCGAAGAATCAGGATCAGCCCCATAGCACATTGTTCCATGGCCTTGACATCGTTGTTGGCGATGCTACACCTGGCACAACTACAACAAAGGCTCAGACCACCACCACAACAACAAAGGGTGGCACAGTTGACCCGACCGGCAAGATTATCTATAACCTTGTTCCGGCTGGCAAGGAATACACAGCTGCAGCTGATGGTTCCTCCGACAACAACGTTTACAATGCAACTGCTGGTGAGGCTCTGAGAGTAAACTGGACTGTTAAGCAGGATCAGGGTACTGCAGGTCTCCAGATCTTCTTCGACTTCAGCCAGGTAGAGTATGTTGGCTCTGCTGATGACGGCGACGCTTACATGTGTTCTCCGGAAATCAATGAGAAGAATGCAAATGCAACAACCGGCACAAATGCTGGTCTCGTATCCTATGTATTCGGCCAGGCTACTGAGGAAGACATTCCGGATGACGGCGCAGTTATCTACTGCTTCGACATTAAGGTTCCGAAGGAAGACGGCACATACACCATCGGCCTGATGAACGGTCAGGGCATGAAGACAAAGGTTGTTCCGAAGAATCAGGATCAGCCTCACGAAGTTATCTTCCACGGCCTTGACATCGTTGTTGGTGCAGCTGTTACCACAACTACACCTAAGACAACAACCACTACAGCAAAGACAACTACCACAATTGCTACTACTACAAGCCCTGTAGGCCAGCAGGCTGGAAAGTCTAACTGGACAATCGGCACAGTAACTGTAGCAGGCGGCGCAGCTGCTAAGGTTCCGGTCTCCGTAACTGGTGATGAGGGTACCGCAGGCTTCGTTGTCAGATTTGCATATGATGAAAGCCTGAAGCTGGATGAAGAGAATCCTGTTACCTGGGCAGATGGATACACCGGCGAAGCTGTTATTAATGGTAAAGATCTCGTCGTTGTATGGTCCAATGGTGACGGCGGAGACCAGAAGGCAGACGGCACAATTCTCTACCTCAACTTCGTTGCTCCTGAAAAGGAAGGCGAGTATCCTGTAACATTCGCAATGCTTGAAGTTACCAATACCGATGGCGATGAGCTGGATGTAACAAAGGAAGAGGGCAAGGTTATCGTTAAGGGCGTAGCTGGCAAGTCCAACTGGGTCATTGGCGAAAAGACAGTTGCACCGAGCGCAAAGGCACAGGTTCCTGTCACTGTAACAGGTGATGAGGGCACCGCAGGCTTCGTTGTGAAGTTTGCTTATGATGAGGCTCTGACTCTGGATGCAGAAAATCCGATTACCTGGGCAGACGGTTACACCGGCGAAGCAACCATCAACAATGACAAGCTCATCGTTGTATGGGCAAGCGACGAAGGTGCAAACCAGAAGGCAGACGGCACAATCCTGAGCCTGAACTTCGTTGCTCCTGCAAAGGAAGGCAAGTATCCTGTAACATTCGATATGCTGGAAGTAACTGATACAAACGGTACCGATGTTGCAGCAACTAAGAAAGACGGCGCAGTCATCGTTGAAGGCACAGCTGGCAAGTCCAACTGGGTCATTGGCGAAAAGACAGTTGCACCGAGCGCAAAG
>JAKSPJ010000020.1 GCA_024404915.1 Oscillospiraceae bacterium | reverse complement strand
GTAACGGTATCATTGTATACGACACCCAACTGCATAAGGGCGATAATCTTTTTCAGATTGACAGTATTTCCACCTTTTTCAATGGTAACATTACTTGAAAAGCCTTCTGCCATTCTTACAAGCATTCCAGCCGGTCTGGCATAAATGCCTGCCGAATCACTGATCTTATAACAAAACTCTTTCATAACAAACTTCCTTTTTGATTAGGGTTCAGAATGCAGAAGCTGACATTCTGAACCCCATAAAATTTTGCTTTTGCAATGGTGAGCTGTTGGAAAATTTACTCTCCGAATCCGCTTTCAAACATTTCGGCAATTTCGGAAAGAACAGCCTGTTCATCGCCGCCCGAAACTACAAGCTCAACATCTGTACCCTTCTTGATACCTGCTGCCATTATCTGCATAACAGCCTTTGCTTTGATCTCCTTGCCGTTTGACTTCATGATTACCTCGCTGTCGGGATGATTTTTTACTGCCTTAGCGATCATACCTGCGGGACGCATGTGCATACCCTCTGCGTTTACTACTGTAACAACCTTTGATACCATAATAATTTCCTCCTTAAAATGTTTGTAGATTCTATATCATTTTACTTTCTTTTTGAGCAGAGCCAGCATAAGCATACCGACTACCGATCCGATAACAAGTGCCAGAACATACATAACGGGATTTCCTACAACGGGGAAAACGAAGATACCGCCGTGAGGAGCGCGGAGTGTGCAGTTAAATGCCATGGAAATACCGCCTGCAGTTGCAGCGCCCAGCATACACGAAGGAATAACTCTTGCAGGGTCAGCCGCAGCGTAAGGAATAGCGCCCTCTGTGATAAAGCTCAGACCCATAATGTAGTTTACGGGACCGTTCTTTCGCTCATCCTCTGTGAATCTGTTCTTGAAGAATGTTGTTGCGAGAGCGATAGCAATAGGAGGAACCATTCCGCCTACCATAACTGCCGCCATTATGTCGAAATTGCCCGATGTGATAGCTGCTGTTCCGAAAACATATGCTGCCTTGTTGAAAGGACCACCCATATCAATGGACATCATTGCGCCAAGCACGCAGCCGAGAAGTATCTTGCTGGAGTCGCCCATATTGGAAAGGAAGTTTGCAAGTCCTTCGTTGAGCACACCCATTATCGGGTTTACTGCGCACATCATAATTGCCACAATTCCAAGTCCGCCGAGGGGATAGATAAGTACGGGCTTTATGCCGTTAAGGGCTTTGGGTATTTTGTCGCAAGCCTTTTCCAGCATAAGCATAAGGAAGCCGCCGATGAAGCCTGCCAGCAATGCACCGAGGAAGCCGGAAGGAACGTTGCCGCCGGGAGCAGCAAAGGTCGCACCCGATACTGCCATTGCGCCGCCTGCCATACCAACCAGAAGTCCCGGTCTGTCGGCAATACTCTTGCCGATGTAGCCTGCAAGAATGGGTATCATAAAGCTGAATGCGTAGCCGCCTATCGTCTTGAACCATGCCGCAGCAGCAAGATGTGTACCAAAGTCGCCGTCCTGGGGAGCACCGCCAAGGGAGTCGATAAGGAATGCAAGTGCGATAAAGATACCGCCTGCTACCGTAAACGGCAGCATATTGGAAACACCGTTCATAAGGTGCTTGTACAGCTTTCTGCCGAAGCTTTCGTCACCGCTTGACGATGATGAGCTGCTGTCTGAACCGCCCTCATGATGATATACGGGAGCGTCGCCCGATTCAATGCGGTTGATAAGCTCTTCGGGTATCTTGATGCCGTCCGATACCTTTGTGCGTATCACCTTTTTGCCGTCAAAGCGAGCCATTTCAACGGTCTTGTCCGCAGCCACGATAATACCGTCGCAGTTTGCAATGTCCTCATTTGTAAGGATATTCTTTGCACCGCCCGAGCCGTTAGTTTCCACTTTAATGGATATGCCCAGCTTTTTGCCTGCCTTTTCAAGAGCCTCCGCCGCCATATAAGTATGGGCGATACCGGTAGGGCAGGCTGTCACAGCAAGAACTTTATATCCTCCGTTAGAATTATCTTCCGTTTTAGCCTCATCGGGATATTTTTCCTTTTCCATATCGTCAATTATCTTTAAAAATTCGTCCTTGTCCTTTGCACCCAACAGCTTTTCACGAAAATCCTCGTCCATAAGTATAGTCATAAGACGTGAAAGCACTTCCAGGTGAACATCACCATCGTTCGGTGCAGCGATCATAAACAAGAGGTTGGACGGTTCATCGTCAAGAGCTTCATAATCAACACCGCCGGGAACTGTCATTGCGGCAAGTGAAGGAGCATTTACAGCTGTGCTCTTTGCGTGAGGGATAGCAATGCCCTCTCCCACAGCCGTTGAGCCCTTTTCCTCACGGGCAAGAATACCCTTTTTGTATTCGTCCTTGTTCGCAATATTGCCGCCTTTTACCTGAAGCTCCACAAGCATATCTATGGCTTCGCTTTTTGACTCGGGTGAAGCTCCGAGCATTATGCTGTCTTTTTTCAGTAAGTCAACTATTCTCATAATAAATCCTCCTTTGTTGATCTATATCAGAGCGTTTCCAGAAGCTCTGCAATTTTTTCCTTTGTGGCAAGACCGTCGGAGAAAGCCGTAGCACCGCCTGCTGCTGTGCCAAGCTTCAGGGCGTATTCATAATCGCCCTGCAATGAACCTGCCGTAAAGCCCGCCACCATTGAGTCACCGGCTCCGACCGAGTTTTTCACCTTGCCCTTGCACACTCCGCAGCGGTGCATTTTGCCGTGCTCGTCAATGAGCATAGCACCGTCGCCCGCCATTGAGATAAGTACATTGACTGCACCCATCTCCTGTAATTTCCTTGCATGTTTCTCGATATTCGCATCGCTTTTCAGCTCTACGCCGAACATTTCACCCAGCTCGTGATTGTTTGGCTTGACCAGAAAAGGCTTATATTTGAGTACATTAAGCAGAAGATCCTTCGTGGCATCGACAACTACTTTTATCTTCTTTTCGGAAAGCTTTGCAAGTATCTGCTCATAAATATCCGAGGGCAGTGATGATGGAATACTTCCTGCTAATATGAGGGTATCTCCGTCGGACAGGGTGTCAAGCTTTTCAAACAGAGCTTTGATAGCCTTATCGTCAATGTCGGGTCCCTGACCATTCAGCTCGGTTTCCTCTGCCGATTTTATTTTAACATTTATTCTCGAATTTCCATTTTTGAGACGAACAAAATCCGTGTCTATCCCCATATCTGCAAGACCCTTTTCTATCGCTTCACCCGTGAAGCCTGCCATGAAGCCGAGCGCCTTTGAAGCTATGCCAAGCTCTCTTAAAACGATAGAAACGTTAATACCCTTGCCGCCGAAATACATTTCTTCTCTTTCGGAGCGGTTTGTAGCACCGAGCTTCATTTCCCCCGTATGAACAACATAGTCAATAGCAGGGTTAAAGGTTACCGTATAGACCATGTCACATAACCTCCTTTATATTTGCCTTGGTGTGATATTTTTTATCCTGTAACTTGTCGGTGATTATCTTCACCCGTCCAAGATGCGCAAACGTTACTGACGCAATTTGATTGAATTTGGAATGATCTGCAAGAACGTAAATTGTTTTACTATTCTGCACTGCCGCAGATTTAACACTTGCCTCATTGCGATCGGGAGTAGTTATGCCCGCCGAAAGAGAAATGCCGTTAGCTCCGATAAAGCTTTTGGTAAAGTTGTAGCCCTGCAAACTGCTGACACATTCAGCACCTACTATCGCCTCGGTAGTCACCTTTATTTCTCCGGCAGGGATATACACTTTAAATCCCCTCTGCGCCAGTTTTTTTGCGTGAACAAAGGCGTTTGTAACAAATGTCACTTTCTTGTCGGGCAGGAAATCTATCATTTTTTCGGTGGTAGTTCCTGCGTCGATATAGACAAAATCGCCATCGTCCACCAATGATGCGGCATACCGTGCAATAGCAATTTTTTCTTCTGTAAACAGCTTGGATTTTGACTCCACATCGTGCTCGACTAAGTTGAGTGAGCGGTCGTCCGTGGAGATCGCACCGCCATGCACCTTTTTTATCAAACCTCTTTCATCAAGCGTTGTCAGGTCACGGCGTATTGTTGATTCGGACGCTCCAAGCAATTCACACAGCTCTGTGAGCGTTACACTTTTATTTTGCTTTACCTGTTCCAATATTATGGAATGTCTTTCCTCAGTAAGCAAATTATCACCTTCTTTACGATTTATTTTGAATGTTTGTGATTGTTTGTGACTGTTTCTGATATGATAATAACATATAAAAAGTAAAAAGTCAATAGTTTTCAGTCAAAAACATTCAAAATCCGCAAACTTTGTATGATCATATAGTTCCCTTTATCTCTATTTGTGTATTTTCACAAAACATTGCACACTTATATCGAATCTTATGCTAATAGACAGAAAATCTGCGTAAAATCCATAAACGCAAGGTTTGCTTGAGAGCGCTTTTTCATGGGAGCTGAAAATTGAGCTTACCCGTCCCGATCTTTTTTCAATGCTTACAGATACAAGCAAAGGCGGGATCATCGTGATAAAAAACAAGCCCGAACTTCAGTCGGGCTTTGAAAAAATGGCTGATAGTTTTCTTATGGCGGTAATATTTACTCGGAGCTGAGTGCGTCACTTGATATCGTGTCGGAATTATTCGATATTTGCAGACCACAGAATGAAAAAAACGCTAAGCGTTCGGGAAAAATTCTTTCGGAAAAGGTCAGGACGTATATTGAGCAAAATTATGCGGATAGCATAAAAATTGAGGATATTGCCGCCGATAGTTTTATCAGCGAGGGTTATCTTTCCCACGCATTCAAGGCGGAAACAGGAATGTCACCTCGTGAATATCTTACCCACATTCGATGCACAAGAGCTTGTGAGCTTATACGATATACCGCCATGAAGCTGTCCGATATTGCCGCAAACACAGGATTTTGCAGCCAGAGCGACATGAGCAGAAAAATCAGAGAAAACACACTGTATCATTACGGTTGTTGCATTGATGTCATCGGGAGTTACTGATTCATCACTGAAATATCATCTTGAAAATGCCAAGTCACACGGCGTTACAAGAAAGGAAATTGCAGCAGTTATAACTCACGTTGCATTATATGCAGGCTGGCCTGAAGCATGCCTTCTAAAATCATCTTCTGATGAATTCAATTTTCTACTTACAACAACTTGCGAAATACTTCCTATCGATGAATTTCATCTCCTCTTCACTGACACGAATCAGAAGCTATTTTGTTCTGTTTTTTTATTCCATTTTTCTACTTTTCAATATTTATTTTGATGGGGTCTCAGGGGTGCAAAAACCCTGACAAGCATTTGCGTGGATTGTGGCATTTGTAGCCACAATCCACCGAGCTTGCTAACTTGACTTTCAGGCAAATTAGCAGGCTCGCAAAAATGCAAGTTGTCATGACAGCTTGCCGAGCTTGCTAACTTGATTTCTGCCTATATTGCCGAGCTTGTATTTTTATGTGTTTCAAGCTCGTTTTTTATGATGATTTATTGCTGATTTTTCAGCAATAATTTTCAGAATATTTCTGAAAGATTTTCAATGCAAATTCTTTTGCATTGAAATATATTTTTGAGTTTGCTTTTTCTTTCTGATTGTGCTATAATAATTTTCGGAAATGATTGATAGAAAAATTATCGGAGGAATTTTTGATGAAAGAAACAGTTATCGGTGAACAGATTTCACAGGAAGAAATTGACGCATATATTGAACACAGCAAATAGAAATATGCAGATAAAATTATCAAGGAACTTACAATTCAGGTAGATGGAGAATTCGTTGATTTGAAATGTGAATTTGAAGATATTCCTTTTGAAAGAGTAAGAAGAATTACAGGATATCTTGTCGGCTCCCTTGATCGTTTCAATGATGGCAAACGTGCAGAGGTGGAAGACAGCGTGAAGCATACCTCTTAATTACAAATAACATTTTTTCAACTCGTTAAAACTGTTTGAATTTGTAATATCGTTTTTTTGTGTATTATAATCAACAGAAGGAGTATAACAATGAAACTATTTAAAGAATTTAATGAAGAAGTATTTCGTGCTAACTTACTTTCAGTATTATCAGAATTTAATTACAATGGAACTCCAAAGTTTATTATTACACCTGTCTATAATCCAAATAAAATGCCAAACGGAGAAGATGACTATTTTCGTTTGGTTATTCTTGGAAAAGAAAATATAGCAGGTAAGATACTATCTTTGGAAACAACCACAGAAGTATTATCTTGTTTCAAGCCATTATGTCCAACTCAAATAAAAGTAAAATTTATTGAAGAAAAAGATGGTGTTTCAATGTTTGAATTACTGACAAGCACACGAATTAGAAAACCATCGCAAGTTGCAAATATTAAAACTGGTCATCCACCATTTAAAGCAGTTTGAGTTTTCCTTTAAACCACTTACAACTTACAGTATATCGAACCAATATGATTTTTCCTTTAACCACCGGGAGCCTTTCTATTTGCTCTCCAAATTTTCAGTTAATAACAATTCTCTAAGTTGTAAAACAAATGCCTATATACAGCCATTTCAACCGCATAAAACAATTAAAAGCACCGGATTTTCAAGAAATCCGGTGCTTTTTCGCCTATATTACGTCGTATTCGTTTACTCTTGACAATGAAAACTTCATTTGTAACCACAAAGTTTAGCTAGATTACGAATAGACTTTGAAAATCTATCGGAGTATAATGGTTATAATTAGCTGAACAAATACTCAGACAGTTTATGGAGACAGGCTGCTCTGTTCGGCAGATCGTTGAGGGTAAGAGAAAAGAGAATGCGTTGCCCTTGTCCGATGTATAGAGATAGAGAAACAAAGGATGTAAATACGCTATGAATACAAATGCTGTAGAAAGAGAAAAGTCCGAATACAAAATCGGACACACAACCTATATTGTAAAAACGAGATTTAATCCTGCTTTTCAGGAAAGCCTTTCCGATGTGCTGGAACGAATCATCATTCGTGAAAGCGAAAAAATTATCGGTGCAAACAGACGGGAAACTGAAAAGTAGGCTGTGTAAACATTGTATATTCAGCGCATTGAAATCTTGCTCAGAATGCGCTAAAATATTACTATAGCTTGCTGTATCTGTCGGAAAGTGAGGATATTATGACAGACAAGATTACAGCTTTATATTGCAGACTTTCACAGGATGATATGCTTCAGGGTGAAAGCAACAGTATTACGAATCAGAAGGCAATTTTAAAGAAATATGCTGATGATAATGGATTCCGGAACACTGTTTTTTACGTGGATGACGGCGTAAGCGGTACAACTTTTGAACGAGATGGATTTAAAGCCATGATGGCGGATGTCGAAGCCGGAAAAATCGGAATTGTCATCACCAAAGATTTGTCCAGACTTGGGAGAGATTATCTCAAAACCGGCGAACTGATTGAAATGATTTTCCCTGATTATGATGTACGTTACATTGCAATCAATGACAACGTGGATACATTCAAGTCGGAAAATGAGTTGCTTGCGTTCAAAAATATTTTCAACGACTGGTATGCCAGAGATACAAGCAAGAAAATCCGAGCAGTTTTCAAGGCCAAGGGAATGTCAGGTAAACCACTTGCAACAACTGCTCCTTATGGATACAAGAAATCTGAAACAGATAAAAACTTATGGTTGATTGATGAGGAAGCGGCTGAGGTTGTTCGTAAAATTTTCAGACTTTGCATTGAAGGTTACGGACCGACTCAAATTGCACGAAAACTAACGGAACAAGAAATTCCGAATCCAACTGCTTATGCTTTATCACAAGGCAGAGATAATGGTCATCATAATGCCAATCTTAACAGATGGGTTGCTGATACAGTTTCAGACATACTTGAAAAGCCTGAATATGCAGGACATACCGTTAATTTCAGAACTCATGTAAAGTCATACAAAAATAAGAAAAAAGTTAATAATCCCCCAAGTGAATGGCTTATCTTTGAACACACACATGAGCCGATTGTGACACAACAGGAATTTGATTTGGTTCAAGAACTTCGCAAAAACAAACGCAGACCTACAAAACATAAGGAAGTCAATGCATTTTCAGGTATTTGCTATTGTGCTGATTGCGGAAAGAAGCTGTATCTTTGCAGAGCAACAAGTTTAACAGCAGAACAGGAACATTTGAAGTGTTCAACTTATGCGGTTGATAAAGATGGATGTTCAGCTCACTTTATCCGAACAGTTGTATTTAAAGAAATCGTCATTAGTGAACTTAACAAGCTGCTTGAATCGGTTAAATCGAATGAGTCTGAATTTGTACAGGTGGCAATGGATAATTCTTTTCAGAAACAATCATCAGAACTTGCAAAATCAAAGAAATCTTTAAAACAGGCTGAAAAACGAATTGCAGAACTTGACGATTTATTTGCAAGACTTTATGAGGATAACATATCAGGTAAGATTTCGGATGAAAGATTTGCAATTCTGTCCGAACGATATGAAACTGAACAGAAGACACTTAAAGATACTGTAAAGGACTTAAAAGTGTATATCGAAAATGCAGAACAGAAGAATTCCGATATTAATTCGTTCCTCAAGGTTGTACAGAAATATGAGCATATTACAGAGCTTACTCCTGAAATTATGCACGAGCTGATTGAGAAAATTGTTGTTCACGCACCAGACAAATCAAGTGGACATAGAACTCAGCAGATTGAGATACATTATCGATTTAATGTTGCTGTTTCAGTTGCAGTTGCAGACAGCAAGAAGTATGACAAAAAAAGAAAGGCTGCGTAACCTCTTGGGTTACACAACCTTTTCTTCAAAGATTTAAAACTTCTTTATGGGTATCGACTTGAAGCTCTCCGCTTTAGAACCGACTATGCACCGCTTTTGTATTCGGATATTGTTTCTTTCCTGCATCCTAAAATCAAGCCTCTGAATCAATACAGCCCACTCTCCCCATAAAACTATATCTGAATGAAATGAAGTTCCTGCATACATCACGATTGACGGGTACTCCGGAGGCAGAAAGCTCCCTCGTTGCCATTCAGATCTGTTTCAGGTTTTATGATAAGCCGATGAATCAAAGTGAAAATATCAAAAAATCAGCTTAAAACCCCGCAAGCTGATATATATGGCAAACATATTTATGACATATTTCACAGGAATACAAATTTTATCTTGACATTTATTAAGCAATATGATATAATTGGTACAGAAACATCTTCATAAAATCTTAATTTTTGGAGGGCGAAAATGAATAAAAACTGCTTCAAAAGAATCGGAGCTGCATTATTAAGTGCAATCTGTATTCCGAATCTGACGGCTGCGTCAGCATTTGCAGAGAATATGCGGGATGATTTCTCTGCTGCTGAAGGAATTTCCCAGTGGGATGATTTTGAAAACGAGGTGGATACCACCTATGATGCCGGCAGGCTGCAAATGATTGGCACAGCCGCCTATACGGAATATGGCGCATGGTCTGCCTGGCAGGATACCCCTGTCACAAAAACAGACCTGGTTGATGTGGAGACGCAGAGTGTGCCCGGCACATACGATATGATTACCATTGTATGCGGCAATGCAAATGGCTACAGATGCTATCTTCCGTATATGCAGAGCGGCTATACGAAAAGAGCAGAGCCGTATTATAATACCTTCACTGCCGAACAGTTCGGATCGGCAACCGTTTATAAACCGGGAGATTATTTTGTATATGCAACCAATGTGAACGGCTATATTATCGGTCCCGGCAATGCCTATGTTCTGCCCGGAGATTACACGCCCTGGTATGTGAGCAATATCAATTATAAAACCCAGTATCGGTATCGTACAAGACAGGTCATTACAACGACAACAACCACCACCACAACAACAACTACAACAACTACCACCACAACAACTACCACCGCAACCACAACATCAAATTACAAGGCAAGCGGTTCCTGTGGTTCACGGGGCGACAATTTAACATGGACGCTGGATAAGAACGGACTGCTGGAAATCAAAGGCAGCGGAATGATGGCGGAATGGGTATTCGCCAGCAGAGTGCCCTGGGCAGATTATAAAGATACCATAAAGAAAATATACTTGCCGGATGGTCTGACCAGCATTGGCAGCTATGCATTTACTTCATGCACGGGAGTGACCTCCATTACAATTCCGGACAGCGTGACAAGCATACAATACAATGCTTTTTCCAATTGTACCGGCCTGAAAGGAGTTATTATTCCGGATGGTGTGCTTACCATCGGCACATCAGCGTTTGAAGGGTGTACCAGCATGACCATTGTTTCGATTCCGGACAGCGTGAACACGATAAACTTTGGTGCGTTCTCAAACTGCAAAAAGCTGGCGGATATCTCCGTCGGGAAGAACAACACAGAATTCTGTGATATAGACGGTGTTCTGTTTAATAAATCTGGAACAAAACTGATACAATATCCAATTGGACTGGTTCAGACAAGTTATGAAATTCCGGACAGCGTGACAGCCATTGAAACCCGTGCATTTGAAGGCTGCAGATCCCTGACAGATATCACATTATCAGAAAATGTGCGTGAGATCGGAGATTATGCTTTTTATAATTGCGTCAGCATGTCTGAGATCACGATTCTGAATCCGGAATGCAATATCAGCAACAGCAGCTATGCAATTTCGGATACCGCTGTCATTTTCGGCTACAATGGTTCCACAGCGGAGTCATATGCATCCGATTACAAAAGAATGTTTATTCCGCTTGATGAAGAAACAACAACAACCACCACTACAACTACTACCACCACTACGACTACAACTACCACTACAACCACCACCACTACGACTACAACTACTACGACTACCACTACCACCACAACTACAACTGCCACAACAACCAGCACTACTACAACCACAACTACTACAACACCCACTACCACCACAACAACTGCTGCCACCACCACAATCACGACTGCCACTGTGACCACGACAGAAAAATACAGTCTTGGACTGGATGACTGGTATTTCAGGAACGACAAGAAAACCCTTGGCATTACAGCCATTGACCCTGTGGATAACCGCACAAAATTTTTCCACTATCTCACAGAGGCAGACAAAGCAAAGCTGCTGAATGGTCTGAGTGAAACAGAAACGGACCGCATCAGCAATGTTCTGAGCCATACTGCAGGCGGCTTCTGCTATGGTATGTCAGCCACATCCATTCTGTCTTATTATAATATCCTGCAAACCAATCTTCTTCAGGAGGGAATCCGGAATCCTGCATCCGCAAACAAATACAATCTGGGGGATGCCCTGCGTTCCGTTGTGAATTACTATCAGCTTCTGCAATATACGGATGTCATACGGCAGGAAATTTACACATACGAGCGTATGTCAGAGACCGAAAAATTTGATGATATGATCAGCTCTTTGGAGAATGGAAAGCCGGTGCTGCTTTGCTATTCCTATAAAACTGTCCCGGATGCCAGCAATGATGACAGAATAGGTCACGCAGTGGTAGCATATGACATAGAAAATGTCAGACGTATATTCAGTTTTGGAGGAGTGAGAAAATCATTTGACAAGTGCATAAAAATATATAATAGTAATAATCCGGTATATGACAATAATATTGATTACGAAATATGCTATGATATGTACCTTGATACGAGTTCAGGAACATGGTGCATCCCGATGAACAAGGATGACAGTGATTTTGAAGAGCAGGTAATTGTAAATACGCCCATCGGCGGCAAACTGTACAGAGACGGCCTCCTGCATTATGTACTTTCCGATATCAATATTCTGAATTATCATGGTCTGTTCAATGTGAATACAGAGTATCAGTATCGCAGCAGCGGGCAGTATTATGCAGAAATGCAAATGCAGCCCTTCAATACCTATCAGCTTTCTGTGGTGAAGAATTCCTACAATGGCGCATTCAACGCCAGCGATGATGACGGCGATATTCTGTTTTCTGCAAACTGCTTTGGCGATGAGGACGACGGCAGAATGGTAGCAACCATGGATTCCGATTTGTGCTATTATGTAGAATCCAAATCCAGTAAAAATGAACTGATAGATTTTGCAATGGGATATGAAACCTGTAATCTGTATGCCCAGGCAGACAGCGGAAAGCGAATAACCGTCAGCCCGGATGCCTGCATTGAATGCACAGAAACCAGCGGAAAATATGCACTGACAATGGTGCAGGATCAGGGTACCCATGCCACAGATTGGCATAAGATTGCAGTTGCAGGCACTGATGGAGGAACCGTAATGCTGCAGTCAGACCTGAAAAACAATGGCTGGATAATGACAGGGGACAGCTTGAAAAATGTAACGGTTACAGCAAATAATTACAAAGCCGCTGCAGAGAAAACATTTTCTGCCGGCTGCAAAAAGGTATTGATTTACGAAATTGACGAAAACACCATCGGCATAAAAGCAGACACCGACGGCGACGGCATATATGAAACGGAGTTGACAGAAGAGGAACAAACCGAATTGGCAATGGGCGATCTGACAGGGGACGGCATCATCGGCGCAGATGATGCACAGGCAGTTTTGCAGGCATATGTGAATCTCATTTCCGATCTGGGAGATGGCCTGACCGATGCCCAGAGAAAGGCTGCGGATATCAATAAGGACGGCGCAGTTTCCGGCGATGATGCACAGCTGATTCTGCAATACTATGTGAATACCCTTTCTGACAAAGAGGTTACCTGGGAAGAACTGATAAAATAAGTGCGGCAGGGGAGAGAATCCGACGGGGGTTCTCTCCCTGTATTTTGTAGCAATATTATACAGGAATACAGAATGTATCTTGACATTTATTAAACAATATGATATAATTGAACCAGGAATATCTTCATAAAATCTTAATTTTTGGAGGGGCATAAATGAACCACAAACGATTGATAGGTGCATTGATGGCAGCAGGCATGGCGGTATCATCCGTATTTCAGCCGTTGGCACCCATTGCGGAGAAAATATCATTTTCATTGCCGGGGATTCTGGCAAGTGCTGCGGAGATTGTAGCCAGCGGCGAGTGCGGTATGCAAGGAGATAACCTTACCTGGACGTTGGACAGCGCAGGCGTGCTGAACATCAGCGGCGAGGGTGCCATGGCGGATTGGGATTATCCTGATTATAGTCCATGGTATAATGCTGGACATTCTATTGACAAAGTGGAATTACCTGATGGCTTGACATACATTGGAAACAATGCCTTTTTTATGTGTTCGAATCTTACAGATATTATCATACCTGACAGTGTTACTGCCATTGGACAATTTGCATTATCATACTGTAGTATTTCATCGATTACTATTTCGCAGAATGTTACTTTAATCATGCATGGTGCGTTATGGGGAAGCTGGAACTTAGAAAGGATAATTGTTGATCCTAATAATACCGAATATAGCAGTATGGATGGGATATTGTATGATAAAAATCAGAATAAGATTATATTCTATCCACCTAATAAGCCAGATTCAACGTTTGTGGTACCAGACTCTGTGCAGACAATTGCAGAAGGTGCATTTTTTGCCAATGGTAAGTTGACGTCTGTTACTATGGATAGCGTATCTGAGATTGAAAACTGGGCATTTCATCTTAGTCGCCATTTGAAGGATATCACTATTTTGAACCCAGACTGTGAAATATACGATGACAAATCAGTTATTCCTGAAACCATCACCATTTACGGCTATGCAGGCTCAACCGCACAGGCTTATGCAGAAAAATATAGCCGACAATTTGAACCGCTGGACAATTCAGAGGAAATAAAGATGGTTGAGGATGGAATTTGTGGAAGTCAGGAAGACAATTTATTCTGGCAGTATTATTCTGATGGTACATTGAATATATCTGGCTCCGGTGATATGCAGAACTGGTCCAGCAGTTCTTATGTTCCGTGGGAAAAGTATGGCGAACAGATTCAACACGTATCCTTGCCGGCTGATTTGACAAGTATTGGCAAAAATGCCTTTTCTATGTGTTCGAATCTTACAGATATTATCATACCTGATGGCGTGACTATTATCCACGAATATGCTTTTCGAGGCTGTACACAATTAACAGGAGTTCAGCTCCCGGTTACGTTGACTGATATTTACATGGGCGCATTTCAAGAGTGTGAAAACCTGGAAACAATTGAACTGCCGGAAGGTGTGAGTTATATTGATTCTTATGCATTTAAAAGTTGCCATCATCTGAAAAATGTTACGATTCCCTCCCAGACAACCCATTTGGGATGCGGCGTTTTTGCCTATTGTGAAGACCTGCAATCGATTAACGTAGCATCTCAGAACGCACAGTATGCCTCATGTGATGGTGTTCTATATCGTATCACGGAGGATAAATATGAAAAATTGGTACAGTATCCCTCAGGAAAAACAGCTTCCATGTATCAGATACGTGACTGCACGAAATACATTGAGTGGTATGCTTTTGCAGGATGCAGTCAGCTGCGTTCTGTATCTATTCCGGACACAGTGATTTCCCTTGGTGATGCTGCATTTGAAGACTGTTCATCCATCCGTGCGATAACCCTGCCATCCAGTGTTACTGCCATTGATGCATTTGCATTTCGTGACTGTGTGCAATTGGAGGATATCACCATTTTAAATCCGGAATGCCAAATCAATGATTATGAGTATACCATTTATAATAAAGCCTCCATCCACGGCTATAAAGGTTCCACCGCAGAAGCCTATGCAAAAAAATACAGCAGAACTTTTATTGCATTGGATGCAGTTACAACCACTGCCACAACCACAACAACCAGCACCACTACAACAACGAGAACTACAACCACTACTACAACAACAGCTACTACTACAACAACCACCACAACTGCAGACCGTCCCTATCAAATGGAATATGATGCCTGGAATTTTATAAACAACAAGAGAGTATTGGGAATAGCCGCTGTAGATCCGAAGGATAATCACACAAAAATGTATCATTATCTTACAGACGCTGACAGAGAGAAGCTGCTGAAGGGCCTGAGCGAGACAGAAACGGACCGCATTAACAATGTGCTGAATACGTCCGCAGGTGGTTTCTGCTACGGTATGTCTGCAACTTCTATTCTGAATTATGCAGGCATCCTGAATCTCACAGAAATTCTGCCGGGCATAATGAATCCGCATCAGGTGAAAGACAGTATTCTGGAAAATACCGAGCAATCAAGATTGCTTCGTTCTGCAATTAATTATTATCAGCTCCTGCAATATACGGATGTGATACAGCAGGAGATACGGGCGTATCAATATCAGACAGAATCTACAAAATTTAAGGAACTGCTGGAAACATTAGAATCTGGAAAACCAACATTGATTTGTTATTCCTTCAAAGCCACAAATAATCCGCTTGATAATACAAGGCAGGGACATGCAGTAGTGGCATATGCCATTGAAACACTTACCGGTTCACAGATCGTTGAGTTTGCAGGCATAAAATTTGATAAGCATATTTCTATTTATAATAATAATTATCTTACAGCAGATGCCTGCCGTGATATGTACCTGAGTACAGAGACAGAATACTGGTACATTCCGATGACGAATGATGCAGACGAATTGGATCAGCTGGCCATTATGAACAATACGCAATACAGGGATGGTATTCTGCATTATGCATTATCTGATACTGATATCCTGAATTCTCATGGATTATATCATGTGAATCCTGATTATAAGTATGACAAAGTGCAGCAATGTCACGCAGGCATGGACGTTACTCCGTTTAATGGCATTCAGATTTCACCCGTAAAAACTTCGTCAAATGGTGCATTCAATGCCAGCGATGATGACGGAGATATCCTGTTTTCTGCAAATTACTTTGGCGACGAAAATGATACCAGACTGCATGCGACTATGGATTCAACATTATGTTATTATGTAGAATCAAAATCTGGCGAAAAAGGGCTGTTCGATTTTGTTATGGAATACGAGCACTGCAATTTATACGCTCTAGCAGACAGCGGAAAGCGAATAACCGTCAGCCCGGATGCCTGCATTGAATGCACAGAAACCAGCGGAAAATATGCACTGACAATGGTGCAGGATCAGGGTACTCATGCCACAGATTGGCATAAGATTGCAGTTGCAGGCACCGATGGCGGAACCGTAATGCTGCAGTCAGACCTGAAAAACAATGGCTGGGTAATGACAGGGGACAGCTTGAAAAATGTCACGGTTACAGCAAATAATTACAAAGCCGCTGCAGAGAAAACATTTTCTGCCGGCTGCAAAAAGGTATTGATTTACGAAATTGACGAAAACACCATCGGCATAAAAGCAGACACCGACGGCGACGGCATATATGAAACGGAGTTGACAGAAGAGGAACAAACCGAATTGGCAATGGGCGATCTGACAGGGGACGGCATCATCGGCGCAGATGATGCACAGGCAGTTTTGCAGGCATATGTGAATCTCATTTCCGATCTGGGAGATGGCCTGACCGATGCCCAGAGAAAGGCTGCGGATATCAATAAGGACGGCGCAGTTTCCGGCGATGATGCACAGCTGATTCTGCAATACTATGTGAATACCCTTTCTGACAAAGAGGTTACCTGGGAAGAACTGATAAAATAAGTGCGGCAGGGGAGAGAATCCGACGGGGGTTCTCTCCCTGTATTTTGTAGCAATATTATACAGGAATACAGAATGTATCTTGACATTTATTAAACAATATGATATAATTGAACCAGGAATATCTTCATAAAATCTTAATTTTTGGAGGGGCATAAATGAACCACAAACGATTGATAGGTGCATTGATGGCAGCAGGCATGGCGGTATCATCCGTATTTCAGCCGTTGGCACCCATTGCAAAGAAAATATCATTTTCATTGCCGGGGATTCTGGCAGGTGCTGCGGAGATTGTAGCCAGCGGCGAGTGCGGCAAAGAGGGCGACAACCTCACATGGACACTGGACAGCGCAGGTTTGCTGACCATCAGCGGCGAGGGTGACATGGCGGGGAATTGGAAATACCCTGATTTTGCGCCGTGGCATACAGAAAGTGAAAATATCACGAATGTGATTCTGCCAAACGGTCTGACAAGCATTGGATGGTATGCATTTTATGAATGTACCAGCCTGACAGAAATCTCAATTCCGGACAGTGTGACAAGCATTAGCGTAGCTGCATTTTATAAGTGTGACAGCCTGACGGAAATTACAATCCCCGACAGCGTGACAAGCATTGATGCAGGTGCGTTTCAAAATTGCACCAGCCTGACGGACATCGCAATTCTGAATCCTGACTGTGATATTTTCAACAGCAGGGATACGATATCCAATGAATATGGTGGTGGAAAATACCCATTCACAGGCACTATCCACGGCTATGCAGGTTCCACCGCAGAAGCCCATGCAGAAGAATTCGAGTATAAATTTGCGGCAATTGAAATCATTGCCAGCGGCGAGTGCGGTATGCAGGGAGATAACCTCACATGGACGCTGGACAGCGCAGGCGTGCTGACTATCAGCGGCGAGGGTGCCATGGCGTATTGGTTTTTTGATGATGATTGGCCGTGGTATACAGAGAGGGAAAATATCACGAATATTATTTTGCCAAACGGTCTGACAAGCATTGGCATTTGTGCGTTTTATGGCTGCACCAGCTTGACTTCAATTATAATCCCCGACAGCGTGACAAGCATTGGATGGTTTGCGTTTTCTAATTGCACCAGCCTGACGGAAATCACAATCCCCGACAGCGTGACAAGCATTGGTACTCGTGCGTTTGGCAGCTGCACCAGCCTGACGGATATCACAATTTTGAATCCAGAGTGTGAAATTTGTGATTCCAAGGATACGATATGTAATGACTATGTCGATGGTGTTTTCTCATTCACAGGCACTATCCACGGCTATGCAGGCTCCACCGCAGAAGCATATGCTGAAAAGTACGAGCGTGAATTTGTTGTATTGGAAGAGAGTAGACCTGTCATCATTGCCAGCGGCGAATGCGGCGCAGAGGGGGATAACCTTACCTGGACACTGGAAAGTGCAGGCGTGCTGAAAATCAGCGGCGAGGGTGACATGGCGAATTGGGAATATAATTCTTTTCCGTGGTATACAGAAAGGGAAAATATCACAAATGTGATTTTGCCAGACGGTCTGACAAGCATTGGTGATTGGGCGTTTGACGACTGCACCAGCCTGACTTCCATCACAATCCCCGACAGCGTGACAAGCATTGGCAGTGGTGCGTTTGGGGATTGCACCAGCCTGACGGAAATCTTAATTCCGGACAGCGTGACAAGCATTGGAGAGCGTGTGCTTGCTTACTGCACCAGCCTGACTTCAATCACAATTCCCGACAGTGTGACAAGCATTAGCAGTTATGCGTTTTATGAGTGCACTAGTCTGACGGAAATCACACTCCCCGACAGTGTGACAAGCATTGGTGAATGGGCGTTTTATGGTTGCGAAGGCCTGACTTCCATCACACTCCCCGACAGTGTGACAAGCATTGGCCGTAGTACGTTTTATAGATGCAGTAGCCTGACGGAAATCACAATTCCCGACAGCGTGACAAGCATTGGGAATTGGGCGTTTTCTTATTGCGAAGGTCTGACTTCCATCACAATCCCCGACAGCGTGACAAGCATTGGAGATGCTGCGTTTTCTTATTGCGAAGGCCTGACTTCCGTCACAATCCCCGACGGCGTGACAAGCATTGGTGATTCTGCGTTTGCCGGATGCATCAGCCTAACTTCCGTCACAATCCCCGACAGCGTGACAAGCATTGGTTATGAAGCGTTTTCTTATTGCACCAGCCTGATGGATATTTCAGTAGCAGAAAACAACAAGAATTATTGTGATATTAATGGTGTTCTCTTCAATAAAGAAAAAACAGAATTAATTCAATATCCTGGCGAAAAAGAACAGAAAAGTTTCATAATCCCAGCCAGCGTGACAAGCATTGGTGGCAGTGCGTTTTCTGATTGCACCAGCTTAACCGAAATTATCATTCCTGACAGCGTGACAAGCATTGGTGAGCGTGTGTTTCAATACTGCACCAGCTTGACTTCAATCACAATCCCCGACAGTGTGACAAGCATTGGTGAGTTTGCGTTTGATAAGTGTACCAGCCTGACCGAAGTTATGATTCCAGACAGCGTGACAAGTATTGGTGAAGGTGCGTTTTATGACTGCACCAGCCTGACAGATATCACAATTCTGAATCCAGAGTGTGAAATTTATGGTTCCCAGTATACGATATGCAATATACTTGGTGGTGGATATTACCCATTCACAGGCACTATCCACGGCTATGCAGGCTCCACCGCAGAAGCATATGCAAATGAATACAGCAGAACTTTTATTCCACTAAATGAAGAAACCGCCACCACAACTCCTACTACAACCACTGCCACCAGTACTACAACAACAACTACTACCACAACAACCACCACAACCAGAACTACAACTACTACCACCAGTACTACCACAACTACCACCACAACAACAAGCACCACAACCACAACGAGCACAACAACACCTGCTATAACCACCACTACGACCACAGCAGCGGCCACAGAAAAATATCTTCGTGGATGGGATGACTGGGGTTTTGTAAACAACAAGAAAACCCTTGGCATAACAGCCGTTGACCCTGCGGATAACCGCACAAAATATTTCCACTATCTCACAGATGCTGACAGAGAGAAGCTGCTGAATGGTCTGAGCGAAACAGAAACAGACCGCATTCACAATATTTTAAGCCGAACTGCAGGCGGCTTCTGCTATGGCATGTCAGCCACATCTGTTTTGAATTATCTGGGCTTTTTGCCCCTGGAGGAGATTCAATCTGATATTCCGTATCCAGCCATGGCAAATGAAACCAATCTGGGAGACAGACTTCGTTCCGTAATCAATTACTATCAGCTTCTGCAATATACGAACGTGGTACAGCAGGAAATGTGTACATATCAGCATAAGTCTGAACCGGATAAATTCAAAGATCTGATTCAATCCCTGGAAACAGGAAAGCCGGTATTGCTTTGTTATTCATATAAGGCAACGAATGATCCTGGGAATGATGCAAGACTTGGGCATGCGGTTGTTGCATATGGCATTGAAAATGTCAAAGAGGTATTAACTTTTGAGGGCGGAAAAAAATCGTTTAACAAGCATTTGCTTATTTATAATAACAACTATAAATATGCAAAGGGTGATGAATGCCATGATATGTATCTGAATACACAGAGCGGCGAATGGTGCATTCCCATGACAAATGATATGAAGGAATTGGAACAGCAGGCGATTATGAATACCACGCAATACAGGGATGGCATTCTGCATTATGTTTTGTCAGATACCGATATTCTGAATTATCATGGTCTGTTCAATGTGAATACAGAGTATCAGTATCGCAGCAGCGGGCAGTATTATGCCGGAATGGATATGGTGCCCTTCAATTCCTATCGGCTTTCTGCGGTAAGAGATTCCTCCAATGGCGCATTCAATGCCAGCGATGATGACGGCGATATTCTGTTTTCTGCAAACTGTTTTGGCGATGAGGACGACGGCAGAGTACTTGCCACAATGGATTCTGACTTGTGCTATTATGTTGAGTCAAAGGCAGAAAGTGGGGAGCTGGTAGATTTTGTTATGTCATACGAGCACTGCAATTTATACGCTCTTGCAGACAGCGGAAAGCGAATAACCGTCAGCCCGGATGCCTGCATTGAATGCACGGAAACCAGCGGAAAATATGCACTGACAATGGTGCAGGATCAGGGTACTCATGCTACAGATTGGCATAAGATTTCAGTTGCAGGCACCGATGGCGGTACCGTAATGCTGCAGTCAGACCTGAAAAACAATGGCTGGGTAATGACAGGGGACAGCTTGAAAAATGTCACGGTTACAGCAAATAATTACAAAGCCGCTGCAGAGAAAACATTTTCTGCCGGCTGCAAAAAGGTATTGATTTACGAAATTGACGAAAACACCATCGGCATAAAAGCAGACACCGACGGCGACGGCATATATGAAACGGAGTTGACAGAAGAGGAACAAACCGAATTGGCAATGGGCGATCTGACAGGGGACGGCATCATCGGCGCAGATGATGCACAGGCAGTTTTGCAGGCATATGTGAATCTCATTTCCGATCTGGGAGATGGCCTGACCGATGCCCAGAGAAAGGCTGCGGATATCAATAAGGACGGCGCAGTTTCCGGCGATGATGCACAGCTGATTATGCAGTATTATCTGGAGAACACAGTGGCAGGCAATCCGACGACCTGGGAATCTTTGATGAAGAAAGATTACTAAAACAAATGAGGAACCGTTTGTCAGTTTTTCCTTCTGTTGTGCATTGTTAATGTATCCAATCCATATTGACATTTATGATATAATCGGATATAATGATTGTATCATATGCAGGAGGACATGATTATGAACAAGAAAACAATGATGATAAGTCTTGCATCCGCAATGGTACTTTGCAGCTTCAGCGGATGTACCGATGGAACAGACGCTGCACCCGAAAACCCTGCCGCACAGGAAATCACCACCGTATCTGAAACAACAGCCGCACCTGCGGAAACAGAAACAACCACGTCTGTCACTGAAATGACTGAGCCTGCTGAACCGGAAGAGCCGCCGCTTCCCGGCATTGTGGTGTCAGTCATGGCAAACCAGAATCTCTGGGAAGGGGACCTGAGTTTTTCTGAGCCGTCAGCAGTGCATCTCTGGTTCCAGGATGTGGATATTGACGGCGCAGTGGAGTTTGTCACAGGCCCGGTCATTCGTGGCGCACATGGATGCAACACCTATTATGTCTGGGAATACAAAAACCATACGCTACAAAGAGCCGCTTATTCCTACGATACCAATATGCAGGATTCCACGGTGAATGTATGGCCGGGAAGCGGCGGCATTCTGGATGATACGGGAACGCAGCAGCCCTCTGATTTCCGCCTGTTTTTCAATAATGAAAACGGTCATTTCCAGTATCTGAATATTTCCCAGGACGGAAACGCCACCACAAGCTATACAGGACTGGATATGTTTGACTGCACCACAAAAACCCGTTCTACGATATTCAGCCTGTCAGAGCTTTATACTGGGAGTACAGCGAGCATAACCTATCAGGCAGGGGATGCCAATGTGACACCACAGGAATTCAAGGCGCAGTATCAGACCTATGCCGACAGTCTGACACCTTATAATACCGCAGTCCTGCAGCTGCGTTTCTCGGATTATGCGTATTGGAATGATGCGGAACGGCAGCGGCATTTGATGAATAGCTACAATGCCTGGAGCTATGGGGAGGCTTTGGGAGAAGCAATGCCCGGCCTGAATGGTTACGCAGCCACCATTCCGGATTGACTTTCCGGTGTTGTTATGGATTCTGTTCTGAACCACCGGAAGCTTTAGATTCCATAAAATAGAAAGGGGAGGGAAAACCTGTGTTTTCCCTCCTTTGTATTTTATGGAAATCCTTCTGTGTAAAAACAGCCCCATGTCTTAAATCTTTTTTAATTGCACCTAATCTCACTTTGGCGCAGTAAGTAGCGTGTTTTGCACAAGCTTTCTCCAAAGGCTTGCTGGTCAGCGTCCTTGCGGCTGTCCGCAGACATGGCCATTCTTCGGTTATGAGGTGCAGTTTTCCTTGAGGTATTTTTTTGCAAGGCGAAAATTTGCGTATTCAATGGAAAACAGCATCAGGATGGCAAAGGCATAAACTGCAAACAAGCAGCTAAAATACAGCAAATGAAATGCGCCTTCGGAAATGCACGGGAAAAGAAAGGCTAGCAATACGACTGTAAACAGCGCAAAGAAAAGAATATCTGCAAGCTTCTTTTTATCGGAACGCTGATATTTGAATCCGTTGACTGTGTTCACAAACAGATATTCCTGATACTTTCCTGCGAACTCATCAGATAATGATTTGCTGCCTCTTGACCACTCAAATAAATAGACTGTTACATCTCCCATTGCATTTGTTTTATGGTATGGGGGATGTTTTTTCTGTCCTTGTTTTATAAACAATACTGTGCATACAATCAATATAATAGGAATTGGTATGGTGAATACCAAAGCCAGTATTGCCGTTAAGATTTCCGGATGATTCATAGCCTGCTCCTTTTGCGAATCAAACAAGCGTGAGAGAAAACAAACGTTTTCTCCCACGCATTTTCATCTTTTGTTTCACCGTTCCGCTGTATTATCCGATTTCTGTGCCGCCCCATTCCACCACGGTAAAGCCGTTTCTCTGGAAGCTTTCCAGCTCCTGGGGTGCAATCTCTATTTCTTCTTTCACGGGCATATATGCCATAAAGACTCTCAGCACGCTGTCCGGTGTGGGTGTAATATTCAGCACAGCGTTGTCTGTGTATGCTGTTCCCTGGAAGGAAATCAGATTATACGCATTGTGCTCCATTCTGGGCAGCCAGTACACAATAAACTCATTCATTTCCTGTTCAGTGAGTCCCATATAGGTCAGCTTTTCCTTCAGGAAGCTTTCTGTGTCGCTGCCTGCCACGCAGAATCCCTCGCTGAAATCCATCGGTGCAGTGACATTTGTGGCATCCCAGAACAGATATTTATGATGGGAACCATCTGCCTGATTGACAAGTGTGCCGTCCGGGGATGCGGTAACATCCCAGCCATTCCGGTATTTCGGGTAGGTTGTGGACAGTGTGGCATTTTTCAGCTCCAGCTCCACATGTACATCTGTTTCCTCCTCCGGATAGAGATAAATCACAGGCTTATCCCATGCCGGCTCAAAGTAGCTCAGATTCATCTCATCGCTGTCGGTGCAGTGAATTTTAATCCAGCCAAAAGCTCTGCTCTGTCTACCGTAAACATAAACCCACTCGTCATTATCCTTCATGTATCCGACTTCCACCAGCCAGTCGCCGGAGATATCTGCCTTGAGCAAGGGATAATCCAATCCGGGGCCTGAATACAGACCGGGGGTATCGCCAATGATTGTCAAATCGCTCAGGTTACTGTGGGGAGCGTGCACAGTCGGTGCAACCAGTTTCGGCTTCTTAGGGTCTACTCCCATAATCTCTTCCACATTTTCCTTGGTAAGCAGGAAACTCATGCCGTCATTGACTTTCGATGCATAAACCGTTTCCACCGTATTGCCGTCAGGCGCATAGACATACAATGTATAAATAGTGTCATCTGTTATATACAGCACCACGTTTTCTGCATAGCCCAGCTCCTCACCATATTGATAGATGATATAGGTTTCAAAATCGCTCATGGTGACTGTGTCCTTCTGCATGATGCGGACCACATCCTCTGCGCTGATATAGGTCTTCTGGATATAGCCGTTTTTCAGGACTTCGTGCTTCAGCATGGAATAGTCTCTGACGTCCACAACGTCATTGTGGTCCATATCCGCCAGATACATATACATATCTGTCAGGGATCTGGTTTTTCCTGTCAGATATTCCTGCACTAAAAGGACATCCGCCAAGTCCACATTGCCGTCATAATTCACATCGCCGCTGATATCTGTTCTTGCCAGCAATATGATATCAAGAGAACCGTTTGTATTCTGAATTACATGGATATCTTCATCCAATACAAGATATCCCTTCGGTGCAGTCCCGGAATACACGCTGAATGTGAAGGGAGGCTTTGCATATTTTGCAAGGTCGCAGAATGTGGGGTTTGCTTCAACCATATAAATGGGCCCCGATGAAACTTCCATCCCTTCATTGTTCGTATAACGGATATTTGTGCTGATACTGCAGGGATTCTCCTGATCTTTAAACAGGGTATTCTGGAGTCTGCGTCTGGAGCTGTAATCCAGATAGACAATTCGTGCCTGATCTTCCTCCAGCGGCGGCAGATGCTGCCCCAGTTCGGTGATTGTCAGATCCATATCAACCATGAGACACCCGGAGTACTGCCGGGAAGGCTCTGCCTTCTCATCCGGGTATTGATACAGAATGTCAGCATCCAGCACACCCGGGGTTACTGCCTGATAAAGATAAACTGCCCTGGAAGGCGCACCATCCAGCATCTCATCGGTTTCAATTGTATAATGGGTAATTTCTTTGAGTGCCCCATTGCCGTCCTGTTCCAGAACAACATCAATGCCGAGACTGTAGTTTACTTCGTCGCAGTACAGCAGATAGCTGTCGATAAAGGCATACCGGCCGATATTCTCCCGGAATCCCTCGTAATCCTCCAATGTTCTGGGGAGAAAGCCGGGCAGCTCTTCATCCGGGGCCAGCGTTAAGAGCGGGTCATCCTCTGCATAGGTCATTACCCCGTACATGGGGGCCGCTGTCAGACAGAGCGTCATGGCAGCGATTACAGACAGTGTTTTTTTCATAATCCAATCCTCCTTTATATTATCAGCTGAAATATTCAGCAGATATCCGATGCTTCGCAGTCAGGCAGTCACCTGCTGCGTTTCTGTTTTTTCTCTATTATTCGCAGGACTCTCGGCCTGTTATATCTCTGTATGATTACAAACAGGCAGTCAATACAGCAGGCTGCCAGAGATGTCAGAAAGAATACCGGGAAAGACTCCCATATGAGGCTGGCAGCAATCGGGAGAAAACTGCATACTGCAATAATCGTATGCACTATTTCCGCCTGGCACATTGCCCCTGCAATTTCCTCCCAGCTGTGCTTTCTGATATCCAGCATATCCGGTGCAAATGTGGGCATATGGTCTTTCCACTGTTTCACACGCAGAATCTGATACAGCCCTTCTTCCCATTTATGGGGCTGAAACCATTTGCGGCTGTAATTGATTCTGTTATGAAAAATGCCGTTTGTCAGATAGCCGACTGCAAGCCGCATCAGAAAATGATAGCTGAATGTGCCGAAGGTAATGGCGAGGGATTTGAGCAATCCCAGGCCGGTTTCCTGATACAGCAAGGCGAAAACCATGGTCAATACAGACACGGTACAAGCGGCAGCTTTGGTGAGTTTTGCAAGCAAGAAAATCATATCCTTTCTGTCTCATTCTTCGCTTTCAAAAACTTGTACGCTTCCAGGTTGTATACATACAAGTATATCATAATAGGAATGATAATACAAGTATATTCCCCCGGTTTCATAAATGTTTGATGAATTACACAAAGATTCAGTAAAAAACCAGCAGAATTCATAGAAATTGGCATACAGAGAATCAATCCGCCCACAGAGCATTTTTCTGCAGACGGATTGGTTTTATTTTATTTTGTTTTCTTCGCTGAAAAGCCGGGCTGCCGCTCGGTGCGGGTACGGATGGCATCAAAGCTGTCCTCATCCTGCCATGTTTTGTCATAATACAGCAGATTGGGAATGGCATCAAACACTTCATACAGCGGATTATGGAACAGCTGTTCTGATTCCACAGGCACCGTGTAGAACATAGGGATAACATGAAATTGCAGATAGAATAATTGTTTGCGCATCATCTGATTCGGGGAACAGACGACCCGAAGATGGCGATAGCGGCCGTTCAGAAAAATTATAGATGCCACATAGCATTCATCCGCAGAATTATAAACGCCCTTGTTTCCTTTATATTCCCGGTTTTTCTCGTCTCCCATCAGGTTTTCCCGGGGAATGCCACGCTCCATCAGATACTGCACACCTGCATCACTCAGGGCGCAGGCATCCGAACCATGGAGACTGCCGGGAATGTAAATATGCACCCTTTCTGCATCCTTCCTCTGCACCAGCTGCTGATACAGTTCATAGGCATAATCCAGGCGGAAGCGGAATTCCAGGCCGGGTTTTCCATCCTGTAACGGGTGCTGTGCTGCAACTTCAATCAATTCGCCCTGACATTCCTCATGGTATCTCTGCATATCCATCTGCACAGTGCTTTGCAGACTTTCCCATCCGCGCCGTGTGGCATTTTCACGGGAATATCTGAAATAGAATGTCTGGGGATTGATATTCTCTGTGATTTCAACCCACGCATTTCTGCTCTCAGCAAGAGACTTCATTTCCATAAAATGCTGATACGCAGTAAATGCCCAGGAGTTTTTATCATGGATATCCCCTTCAAAGGCAAAGGTGCTGGTTCCGGATATGGTTCGTCTGGGTGGCAGCGTCAAAGAGAGACATCCCCATGCTTTCTGATCCCGGTCAATGCCCATAGTGATTGTCTGCCGAAGCAATGTAAAGCTGCATCCGAAGAAAATCTTTCCAATGGGATTTGTGCCGCATTTTCTCCTTGTGCGAACGACCGCTCTCTGCAAATCCTCGATTACCATCGTAAACTCACGGGACAAATCAAGTGTTCTGCCTTCAATGACTTCAACATCCTCTATAAAGTCCGAATGCTTGTTTGCAATGATAACATGAATATTTCCCTGTTTCTCCAGCATTTCAGGAATCAGCTGTTCTGCCAGCTTCCGGATCAGATTGATGCCTGTGGTGCTGAGAATATAAAGCTCGGATTTATTCTGCAAAAATGGAATCGGCTCAATGGCCTGGTCAGAAAAGCCCAAAATGCCATGCTGCTGACAGTATTCCGCAGGAGAGGAAAAGGATTTGGCATACAGCGTTTCCAATTCCGTTTCTACGTCCTCTTTCACTTCAGTCAGCGCATAGCTGCAGCGATAGCCGATGCCTCTTTCATTCTGAATGATTTTTTCATGTTCAAGAATCTCTGAAAAGCGTTTGTTGATCTGTGAAATCAGATTCCGGATATTTTTTTCGGAATTATCCAGACCATATTCTATATTTCCCTGACCGTACATGTATTCTATAATCTTGTTCATATTCAGACGGATGCTGCGATTCGAAGCAAAATATTCCAGTAAGTGCAATTGCATGCCCGTAAGGAATTTTTCCGTCCGGTTTCCATTATCGAACAGCGTATTTCTGTCAAAATCATAGGAGATGCTGTCCCTCAGCTGCAAAATCCTTGACATAAAGATGCCCCTTTCTGTTAGAATGATTATTGTGCCCGTTTCTTACCCTATTATACATTATAGCATAAATCCGCATCCTTTGTCTATTGTTTTTCAGAAAAATATTCCCGGTTCAGCATCGGATTTCTATAAAAACAGAACCCGCCGCAAAGGTGGGTTCCGTTTTGTGATTCCTATGCCTTTTATTTTTTGATTTCTCTCACCGCAGAGACTGTACCCAGAATCAGCATAAGCACGCCAAGGACACAGACTGCACCGTATGAATGGCTGTTGTAATCCGGCAGATAGGCTTCGGCAGGATTCAGCGGATTATACATCACCGTCACCTCGGTTCCCTTCTCCGAATGAAACGGAACGGGAGAGCCCTCTGTTGTATAGGAAATGCTGTCAACCGTATACTCTGCCTGGGGCCTGAATTTTCTTTGGTGGCTGCTGCCTTTCTTATATTGAAAGCCCCGTTCTCCTGTAATAATGCCTGTGGTACTGCCTGTGCAGATTTCAATCCGCTTTTGTTGCCTCATATTCAGAAATAAGCCGCTGATGAGAACAGCCAGCCCGCCAATGATTATGATACACTTTTTGAATAAGTTCTCTGTTTTTGTGCGTTCACGCATAATAATTCCTCAAATTCCTTTTTCTTTGTAGTCTGATTGTATGATTCGCATACGGATTCTGTTCTGAACTGCCGGACACTTTATATCCCCGATTTACTGAACCAGGAAATCAAATACACGCCTGTAAAAATCAGCTGCTTCCTCGTATGCGGCGTGTCCGAATTCCTTGTACATATAAATTTCACTGCCCTTAATTTTTTCGTGCATCTGATACGAAGCAAGCGGACCAACGATCTGATCCGTTTCTCCTCCGATAATCAGAGTCGGACAGGTAATTTTTTCAAGTGCATCAGAACAGTCAAAATGCAGGATTGCATTTGCATTGACCAGAAATCTGTGAAAACTCTTCGGCTTGCCGATCAATCCGATGAAAGGATACATTTTCTGATACTTTTTCAGATATGCTTCGGAGTAGCTTTTTTCTGCGGTATCAATCATAAGCTGCTTATAGTTTCCCTGCTTTGCCAATTCTATCCATGCTTCGATAACAGGACGAAGCGTGTCATTGGCATTGGGGGCAGAAACCGCAATGACAAGTTTCTCTGTCAGATCAGCATGATTGACTGCCAGATACTGTGCAATCATTCCCCCCTGGGATACACCCAGGACAGATGCTTTCTGAATCCCAAGCTTTCTGATTGCTGCGGCATGGTCATCCGCCATTTCCCTGATGGAATAGTTATCCGGCATATTATTCTTTCTGCTGAACATATATACAGTATAATCTTTGAAAAACAGCCTGTATGGTGCAGCCAGTATAAGAGCTTTTCCGTCTACTGTAACGAGTCCGTCTGATAAACCAGGCAGAAGAATCAATACCTTATTCCCTGAGCCGAAGGAAGCATAGCTCATTTCTGTATCGCCAATCTGCACTTTGCCGTTTTTTGCATTCCAGATCATTCATTCAAACCTCCGTTCCATTCCTGTTCGGAAACTGATTTCTTAAAAATTATATCACAGATTGCAGAAAAAATCAATACTATGTGTCGGCTGTGAAAATGAAACAAAGATGCGCAATCATCAGCAGAAAAAGAAGCTCTGATCCGAAGGGAATCAGAGCTTCTGTCATGCTGTTTACAGATTTGCTTTTTTATAGAGTGTGACTTCAGAAAAAGTAATGCTTCCGGTTTGTTCTCCAAGCAGAAAGACAATCTCTGCATCCTCTGCCCGGGTTTCCAGGTCAAAGGCTTTCAGCGTAAGCTCGGTATCTGCTGTACCCTGTACATAGATTTTTTCCGGCTGGCTCATACTGCGGATTACATAGGGAATTTCCCCTGTCATACCCTTTGCAAGAAAATGCAGTTCATATTTGCCCGTGGGAAGATTCAGATTCGGAACATACACGGCAATGGATTCCGGGGTACTGCCTGCCGCAGAGATATTCACATTCATGGATTTGTTCCATTCCGCATAGTAGGGCCATGCATTTGCGCCGCTTTCCTTGTCAATGATGGTTTCCATCCGGCTGTCAGCGGCAAGATCAATCCCGATTTTATCGGATGGCATGCCCAGTGCTTCTGCAATTTTATCCGCCAGCAGATAGGCATTTTTCTCCTGTGTGCCGGGGGACGGATGCCAGTCCGCACCGAGAACATCGAAGCTCTGCACCGGGGATTCGTAGCATGTAATTCCGGAATCTCCTACAGATTCCACAGCTGCTTCAATATAGGGATACAATTCCGTACAGCCCATAATTCCCAGTGTGCAGATAATCTGTGCATCGGGATTGCATGCCCGGATCTGTTTCAGAAAATCCGCATAGGCTTTCTGAAATTCCACACTCCGTGTCTCCGGTTCCAATGATGTATAGGAATTATCATTTGTTCCAAGATTTACCACTACCACATCCGCAGGATGGGATTCAAAATCCCATTCTTTCTGATATTCCTTCTGTTTTCCAATCATTTCATAAAAGGGCGGAACAAGAGAATCGGTATTAAGCGTACCGTCATTTGTATAGCCGGACAAAACACCATGGCCGCTGTAACTCACCGCACTGTAATCCGCATTCAGCAGCTGTGCTGTCAGATAGGCATAGGATAAAGTAAAGTTTTCTGTTGCGGTGGAAAAGCTTTCGTACTGGGAGTTTGCTTCGACACCATATGCACAGGTGATGGAATCCCCGATAAACTCAATGGTCAGATCTTTTTTGGGAGTAGCCTTCACAGGATCCGTGGAGGAAGATGTCACAGTCATATCCTTCACACCGATGCAGCCGTTATTGGCTTCTGAAAGGTGCATGATTCTGACAACAGCCCTGCGGGATGTATCTCCTGAAAACAGGGAAACAGTCTGTTCTTCTTCTCCCATCACAACATCCTGTATCAGTTCCCCATCCACATATACGCCGTATCTTGGGCGGTATTTTTCCTCGGAATAAACCGCACCATCTCCGTATATGGTTATGGATGCCGCTGTACCTGTAACCGTACATTCCACTGCTGCACCGCTTTGTACCAGCCATGTAATATCGTCTGTTTTCACGGTTCTGCCAATCTGTTTTGTGTTGCTTTCTGACAGCGGAATCACCTGTGTCCTGGCATCTCCCACCGGTGCAGAGGATGCCAGCAGATCCCGCTTCATCAATGTCAGGTCAATGCCGTTAATCCTGCCGTCATTGTTGTAATCATCCGATGCAGTCATCTCATCCCGTGCTGTCAGGGCACCTGCCAGATGACTGACATCTGCGACAGACACCGCCATTGTATCCGGTGTGAAAAATGTCCCCGTCACCGCAAGCAGTACAGAGAGTGTAAATGCAGTTTTTTTCATAAAGACCTCCAATCCGTAAATTCCAGAGGATGCATTCCGTTTGATTCCTGTGGAATCCGCAGTTCCATAGTATTATTATATCATATATTCATAAATTTCTCAACATTTTTTCTGCTATTTTATGGCGAATTATAGAAGCATGTATTTAGTGACATTGTACAAATGAAAGCTTGCTTCAGAATAATTATCTGTTCTATTATAAAGCAGGGGTTATGAAATATGAATTTTGTATTTGCATATTATTAAGGTTTTTATAATTTTGCGCCGTATGCAAAAAAATGTGTTATAATAACACCACTGAAAAGCAGGATGTTGTTTGCCTGACTACAGCAATACGAAGAAAAGGATGAGGACCAATATGAAAAAGTATTTTGCAGCAATGATTTTTCTTGCACTCACACTCAGCGCATGCGGAATGGATGAGGATACTGCTCCCGCAATGAACAGTGATGCAGCAGCAAGCATCAGCGAAACCACCACCACCGCTGCGGAGTCCGACACTGCAGGTGAAAGCACCACAGAGACGGATACAGCCGTTACCACCGCACAGGATGCTGCGGCAGAAACCACTTCTCCTGTGACGGATGCCCCGACAGAATCTGAGAGCAACACAGATACAGCAAATGGTGTTGTAAATCCTGAAATGGAAACAGTGATCCGATCACTCACAGACAAGAATGTGGATTGCCTGTTGAACATTTTCGTAGTGAATATGCTTCCTTATGAAGAAACACCTGCTCTGGTATATGATGACCCCGACACATATCTTGCGAAATGTACAAGTGACCGCTTCCCGACATATCAGTCCCTTGTGGATTATCTGAATACCGTTTATACGGAATCCTATACCCACGAGCTCCTGGATGAGCAAGTGGATTCCCAGAAGAAATATGTGGAAGTGGACGGCGCACTTTACTGCAACAGATATCTGGACGGCGGAATCGGCTACTATGTAGACTGGAGCAATTATAAGGTCAGTATTGATGCACTGACGGATACTCGCTGTGATTTCACCATCACCGCAAAAATGGATATGCCTGATGAAGTAGTGAAAGAAGAGGAATACTCTTGCTCCGCTATTGCAGTGCTGGAGAATGGTACATGGAAGCTTGCCAGCATGTTTGATGTGTCTGCGATTTGATACAGTTTAAAAGAGAAGCCACGGATTCTGCAATTCGTGGCTTTTTGATTGACAGAACCGCAGAATTATGATATAATGAAATAACAAACAGCTTCTATGCATAGAAAGGTTGTTTTTTCAGCACCATAATGATAATCATACCGGACAGGAAAAGAATGAACGGGCAAATTATAATAAGAAAGGCTTAAAATGAAAAAGAAAACTATTTGGATATTGCTTTCTGTCCTGCTTCTCAGCCTCAGTGCTTCCTGCGGGTGGTTTATATGCAGAAGTGTATTCAGAAGCGGAGAGTCTTCCGGAACCTGCGGCGCAGGCGATGATAAAATCACCTGGGATCTGGACAGGAAAGGTGTGCTGACCATTCAAGGTAAGGGCAGAATGCAGGATTTTTCTGTTGGCGGTCCTCCATGGTATCAGAAATACAAAAATGATATTCAGGCTGTCATCATTCAGGATGGTGTCATCAATGTCAGTCCTTCTGCATTTTTCAACTGTGAAAATCTCATAACAGTATATATTTCCGATAGTGTGACCAGTATTGGGGATGCAGCCTTTGAGATGTGTGAAAACCTGACATACGTTTACATTCCGGAAAGCGTGACCAGTATAGGAGATGATGCATTTTTACATTGCAGCAGTCTCTCAGAAATCTATCTTCCGCAGGGGCTGAAAACCATTGGCAGTGAAGCCTTCAGGGGATGCAGAAATCTCACAGAAATCTCTCTTCCGGACAGCCTCAGCCAAATCGGAGAGGAGACTTTCTGGGGATGTGACGGCCTGACAGAAATGAAGATTCCACAGAATATAACATGCATTCCCATGAGAGCATTTCTCAGCTGCATAAATCTGAATGAAATCACGATTCCGGAAAACGTAACCGAAATCAAAGATTGTGCTTTCAGAGGCTGTGATCAATTGACGGATGTTACCATTCTGCAGAAAGAATGCAGGATAGAAGCAATAGACGGGGAGCCTGCATTTCCACAGCAAGCCACCATTCACGGCTATGCAGATTCCACCGCAGAAGCCTACGCGGAAACATTTGGACTGCCCTTTGAAGCAATTTCCTGAGCCCTGCACAATGCAGAAAGGAGAGAAAACAAGCGTTTTCTCTCCTTTTTTTTGCGGTATTGTCTATAGTATCATTTCACAGTGGCTCTCCCCTGTTCTTGCCTTGGAAATCACAAGCTGCTTGTCTATTTTGCGCTTCAGCTCTCCCACATGGGATATAATGCCCACCAGACGATTTCCCTCCGAAAGATCTGCAAGTGCCTTGATGGCCTGCTGCAGCGAATTTTCATCCAGGGAGCCAAAGCCCTCATCCACGAACATGGTATCCAGCTGAATGCCGCCGGACCGTGACTGGATTTCCTCTGAAAGCCCCAGTGCCAGAGACAATGCGGCCTTGAAGGATTCGCCGCCGGACAGGGTGCTGACACTGCGCTGCGTGCCATTGGTATGGTCTTCCACATCCAGCTCCAGTCCCGTCTGCGACCGATGATTGCTGGTGCCTGCTCTCCGTTTCAGGGTAAATTGTCCATTGGTCATAATGGAAAGCCGCTGATTCGCCCTTGCTATGATTTTGTCGAAACAGGCCGCCTGTACATAGGTTTCCAGCGCAATTTTTTCCTTGCCCTGCACCGTACCGTTTGCCGTATCTGACAGGGATTTTACCATCCGGTATTCCTGTTCCGCAGCATCCACAGCCCCGGCATTCTCACGGATATGCGCCAGTGCCCCCTGATTTCCGGAAAGCCGTGTATGGAGTTTTTTCTGCTGTTCGTCAAGCAGATTCTGCTGCATGGTCAGTTCGGCTTCTTTTTCCAGCTCGGCTTCTGTGTTCACCGCTTCCGTCTGTCGGGTGTCCTTCTCCAGCTGCCGGATTCTGCCCTCACGCTCCAGCCGTGCCTGCTCCTCCCGGCTGAAATCCTTCTGTGCCTGCTCCAAGGCCTGGCGAATGGCCGTTTTTTCCTGTATCAGCTTCCCGATTTCCGCTTCGGCGGCTGTGCGGTTTTCAAAGCGCAGCTTTTCGGCTCTTTGGGCAATATGCTCCCTCTGCTGCTGCATGCTGTTTTCCGCCACCGCAGTTTTCTGCGTCAATGCGTTGATTTCCTCTTTCAGAGCAGCGAAAGCTTCTTCCTTTTCCGGCAGAATCACTTTCAGATTTGCCAGACGCTGCTGCTGCATTTCCTGTTTCTGACGCTCCCTTTCCAGTGTTTCTCCCCTGCCCTGCAATGCGGATGCCTGCTGTGACAGGGTTTCCTTTGCCTCTGCAAAATCGCCGGCAATCTTTGTAGAAATGCTGTCTCTGACGGCAGAAATCTGTCCTGCAAGACGGCTGTATTCCTGCTGTGCATCCATTGCTTTTTTCGAGACGGATTCCTTTTCTGCTGTGAGATCCGCCGCCGTCTGCTCCAATGCCTTCAGCCGCTCTGCAATTTGCTTTCGTCTGAAAATCTGCGCTTCTGCTTCCTGCATCTGCGCAGCCAGTTCTTCCTCCTGATGACGGCATTCCTCCAAAGCGGATTCGCAGGCCTTCCCCATATCATCCGCATCCTGCCCAAAGAATGCCTTTGCGGTTTCTGCCAGTGTTTCCTGCATCTGCCGCACCTTTCCCTGCAGCCCTTTGAGGGTGCCGAGCTGTCGGCTGACCTCCGCTTTCCGATCCTCCGCCTGTTTTTCCAGTGCTTCCAGTTCCTCCTGGGAAGGCACCTCCAGCGGAATTTCCGCCTTGCAGGGATGATGAATGGAACCGCAGACGGGACAGGGCGCACCCTCTGTCAAATCCCGTGCCAGTATTCCTGCCCCTGCATCCAGATAAGCCTTTCTTTTTGCAGACAGATTGTCCTCCTCTGCTTTCAGTGCTGCGGATGCCGCTGCAAAGGCGGCCTGCTCCCCTGCGAAATACACCTGCTCCTGTTCCAGTGCCGCTGCATCGTTCTGCATTGCGGCAATCTGATTTTTCCTCTGTTTCAGCATCTGCTGTGCGTGATTGTTTTTCTCACGCTGTGCTTCTGCCCCCTCCAGGTCAGCATATTCCGCCTTGCATGCGGTCTGTTCTGCCAGTGCCTTCTGCAAATCCGCTGTCAGCATTTCCTGTTTTTCCTTAGCATTTTTCAGCCGGGATTCTGCACTGTTCAGCAGGGCATCCATCTCCTCATACTGCCGCAGCTGCATCTGAATACTGCGTATCTCCTGCAAATTTGCGTTTGTCCGTTCCAGCTCCGCCCTGGTTTTCTCCATTTCCGAATCCACAGCTGCAAGGGCTTTTTCTTCCAGAGAAAGTGCCTGCATTTCCCCCTGCAATGCGGCGGCGGCCTGCTGTTTCTGTTCCAGCATTGCCTTATCTGAAATGTTCTGCTGTTCCAGTTGATGCAGTGCGGTTTTCTGCTGTTCCAGCCCGGTATATTCCGGGAGCTGTGCCTGCAGAACGGCGGCTTCACGCTCTGCCTGTTCCGCCATCGGCTGACGGTTGATCTCTGCTTCCAGTGCCGCCTTCCGCTTTTCCAGGATTTCCTTCTGCTGTGTCAGAATCTGTCGTTCCGTTTCCAGTTCCGCAAGATGCTTCTGCCGTTCCTGTGCCAGTGTCAGTCTTTCCTTGATTTCCATCAGCTGTTTCTGAATGTGCATCTGCTTCTCTTTCCCTGCATCATACGCCCCACGGTCTGCGGCAATCATTTTTTCCAGGAGTTCACAGATTTCCTCTGTGGTCATATCCCGATGAACCGCCTTCTGCACCTGGGGATAGAAGGGATTTTCCGCATCGCAGTCAATGCCGCTGATATACTGATCGGTACTTTTTTCCAGCTGTTTCTTCTGCTGTTCCAGTTTTGAAACTGCTTCCTTCAGGGCATTCTGCAGTTTGTCATAATAATCCGTGCGGAATATTCTGCGGAAAATCTCTTTTCGGGCGGCGGTATCTGCCAGCAGCAGAGTGAGAAAATCTCCCTGGGCAATCATCACAATCTGCCGAAACTGATTTTTCGTAATGCCCAGCAGTTCAGTGACAGCCTCCGTAACTCTGCCTGTACCGGTAACAACGCCTCTGCCGTCCGGATATTCGATTTCTGCGGAGGCAAGATTTTTTGTGGTGCCTGTACCGCGAAGCATGGGACGTTCATACTCCGGAGAACGGCGGATGCGGTATTGCTTTCCCTTGTATTCAAAAATCAGCTCCACATAAGTGGGGACTGCGGCTTTCGCATATTTGGAGCGCATGCCGTTCACCTGACGGTTTGTACCGCTGGCTTCGCCGTACAGCGCATATGTGATGGCATCAAAAATGGTGGTTTTGCCTGCGCCTGTATCTCCTGTAATGAGATACAGACCGGAGGTGCCCAGGTTTTCCAGTGCAATGATTTCTTTCTCTGCATAGGGCCCGAATGCAGAAATTTCCAGTTTCAGCGGTCTCATGCTTCCTCCCCCTCAATTGTTTCCATCAGTCTGCGGATATATTCCTTCTTTTCGTCAGTCATTTCATCGTTATTCTGCAAAGCATACAGCGATGCGAACAATTCCAGGGGAGACTGCTCCTCCGATGCGGTAACATCGGTAAAATCCGTGCGGAATCGGCTGCGCTTGTTATCATAACGCACCTGCAGTATATTGGGGTACACTGTCCGCAGTTTGTAAACCGCATCCGGGATTTCGTCCTCATCCGTCAGCACAACGGATATCAGGTCATCGGATTTTTCTCCTGCCATCATTTCTGCAAAGGTTCCGCTGATTTCACGGACATCCCGCAAAGGCGTCAGGGGAATTTCACGGATTGTGAGACTGCCCTTTTCTTTCAGCTCCGCAATGGTCACCGTTTTGCGGTGCTTCGCCTCGGAAAGCGAATATTTCAGGGGCGTACCGCAGTATCGTATGCGCTCACTGCCGATATTCTGGGGATTGTGAATGTGCCCCAGTGCCACATAATCAAAGCCGTCAAAGGCAGAGGCATCCACATTTTCGGTACCGCCGACAATATGCTCCTCGGAATCACAGCAGGATGCACCGGTAACAAACTGATGCGTGACAATCACATTGCGCCGGGTGGTATCCAGATGCAGGGCATCCACAGCCGCATTCACAGCATCCGTATAGCTCGTGATTTCCTGTTCCGGGAAAAACCTTCTCACGGCGGAGGGGCGGATAAAGGGCAGCAGATAAAACTGCACCGTGCCCCATTCATCGGAGAGCGTAACCGGCTCCAGAGTGCCGTTATAGACCGGCGAAATATGGATGCCGCTTTGCTGAAGAATACCGGAAGCAAAAGCAATCCGCTCCGCAGAATCGTGGTTTCCGCTGATCATCAGCACAGGAATGCTGCGCTTGGAAATGGCAGAAAGAAACCGGTCGAACAGGGTTACTGCCTCAGCGGGCGGGACGGATTTATCGTAGATATCGCCTGCCAGAATCACACACTGGGGCGATTCTGCATCAATGATTTCCAGGATTTTCCGCAGAATATACTGCTGGTCCTCCAGCAGGGAAAAGTCGTTGAGCCGCTTTCCCAGATGAATGTCGGAAAGGTGCATCAGTTTCATAACAGGACTCCTCTTTTCAGAATAATTGAATCTCTTTCATTATACACGGAAAGGCAGAGAAATAAAAGAGGAAATGCAATTTTTGTAGAATATCACAAATGCGTAAATGATTTTTTTGGGGGGATAAATGCAAAGGGAGAGAATGCATCTGCATTCTCTCCCCTGTCGGGTCAGCTGTTCAGATATCTGCGAATTACCTTGGCATCTGCCTCAGTAATGACGCCGTCCTTGTTCACATCTGCAAGCAGATAGAAATCATCCGGCATGGTAACGGGCTGGCCGTTCAGCTTTGCCAGCACATATTTGAGAATCATGGAATAGTCACTTTGATCCACGCTGCCGCTGCCGTCAATGTCGTAGGGGTGTCTGTCCGGAGCAATCGTAGCCTGTGCTGCGGCTTTTGTGATGGTGGTTGTAGTCACCGGTTTTGCTGTGGTCGCTCTGGTGACGGGCGGTGCTGCGGCTTTTGTGGTGGTTGCAGTAGTCACCGGTTTTGCTGTAGTCGCTCTGGTGACGGGCGGTGCTGCGGCTTTTGTGGTGGTTGCAGTAGTCACCG
>JAKSPJ010000002.1 GCA_024404915.1 Oscillospiraceae bacterium | reverse complement strand
AGTTTTCACACTTTTTGCTATTTAGTGTGTCTACTCTAAGGGGATTATATCATTTTCTCTCCCCCTTTTGCATCATGTGCAGAATATTTTGTGTCTGGATGATTTTCAAAAAGTCAAATAAAAAAGTGTATCAGATTTCTCTGATACACTTTTATCACATGAGAAATGAGGGGTTCGAACCCTCGACCCTCTCCTTAAAAGGGCGGTTCCGGGCTTTTTACAGCTTTTCACAGTTCCATGTATTCTGCGATTTTACGCGATTATCGTTTATTGTGCTTTTCTCGCTTTTCATCAGTTTTCATGTCCGTAGAGCCCTCATAGAGCCCTCGTAGAGCCCTCAAACTTCACTGAATCTCTTCAATGGAATGGCAATATAATTATATTTTGTTTGACGAGTATTCATATAATAACATCAAGCACTTTCCCCTTGAAAATCTAGTCTCAGTATGATATAATAAGTATATCAATGGGAAGAGGGGTATTGTCTATGAACGATGAGATCATAACAGCTGAAGGCAATTCGGAAGAAATCTATTCCTCCATTCGCTCTTTTGTAATTACTGCGCAGAACCGCGTGTATGCAGCTGTCAACTCAGCTATGGTTATTGCCTATTGGGAAATCGGCGAACAGATTTGCAAGGCTTGTGGAGAGAATGACAGAGCGGAATATGGCAAAAGCCTTTTAAAGTACCTATCTGACAGACTGACTGCTGAGTTTGGCAAAGGCTTTGATGAAAGCAATCTGCGGAGAATGCGCCAATTCTATTCAGCGTACCCAATTCGTGGCACACTGTGCCACGAATTGAGCTGGTCACATTACCGTGTGCTGATGAAGATTGAAGATAAGACAATACGTGACTTCTACACGGAAGAATGTGCTAAATCAGCTTGGAGCGTTCGACAGCTTGAGCGACAAATCAACACAATGTACTATCAGCGGCTGCTTGCCAGCCAGGACAAAGCCGCAGTATCAGCTGAAATTCAGACTAGCACACCCAAACCCGAATATGTTAAAGCAATCAAAGACCCCTATATCATGGAGTTCCTGCAAATTCAGCCCGACACCCATGTATATGAAAGCGATATTGAGCAGGCTCTGATCAACCATTTGCAGCAATTCCTCCTGGAACTGGGACGCGGCTTTTCGTTCGTATCGCGGCAGAAGCGCTTTACGCTCGACGGTCAGGATTTCTTTATCGACCTGGTATTCTACAACTATATTCTCAAATGCTTTGTGTTGTTTGATCTGAAAACAGACAAACTCACGCATCAGGATCTGGGGCAAATGCAGATGTATGTCAACTACTATACGCGGGAACTGATGAACGAAGGCGATAACCCGCCGATTGGCATTGTACTGTGCGCTGAGAAAAATGATGCCGTCGTCAAGTACACCTTACCGGAGGGGAACAATCAGATATTCGCTTCAAAGTATTTTACCTATCTCCCGACAGAAGATGAATTGAAACGCGAGCTGCGGATGGATGAATTCAGAATGACTGATTAGAATTGTTAGCATCATTTCCATTTAATGCAACCAAAAGAACTAGGAGAGACTTATGTTTTATAAAATGATTGAAAACAAGTGCAGAGAATGGTATGCTTCCGACCAATGTACTGTAAAAAGTTTGATTGACTACATAGAAAAGACAGGACAGATGCGTGATGCACAAATAGAGGCGCTCAAAACATATCTATTTCTGAAAATTCATTGTGGATGTAAGCCTCTTGAGGTTCTATTCAATAACGGATACTTTAACACCATTGATCTTAATGCTGTGGAATTGTCAACTTCAGTTCGAGATTATTTGCTGCATAATACCGCCGCAGCCGCTCTTTTTGAGTATTCCATACAAAAAAATGATAGAGGTGAACAAGTATCAGAAAAACTTGAAAAACAAATTAAGAAGGATCCAACTTGCATTAATTATGCCACTTTCTTTCATAATGCTTTTTACGGTATTTCATACACGGATTATCTGTTTAGTTTACCAATGGGCGCCGGAAAAACATATTTGATGGCTGCTTTTATATATCTGGATTTATATTTTGCTTTGAATGAACCACAGAATCCTGCGTTTGCACATAATTTCATTATTTTCGCACCGTCAGGGTTAAAATCATCCGTTGTTCCTAGTCTTAAAACAATACAAAAATTCAACCCTTCATGGATCCTTCCCGAGCCAGCTGCATCAGAAATCAAAAAAATGATATCGTTTGAGGTGCTAGATCAGAGCAAAACCAGTAAAAAATCTAATAAAACTAAAAATCCGAATGTGCAAAAAATAGCTATTCATCAGCCATTGAATGCACTGTTTGGCTTGGTCGCTGTAACAAACGCAGAAAAAGTAATTCTTGATCGAATAAAGGAAAATAACGGTCAAATTCAAATGTTTGAAGATAGTGAAGACGAAAAAGACAGACAAGCCAATGAACTGCGCAACCTAATTGGTAAACTACCATCGCTTGCTATTTTTATTGATGAAGTTCACCATGCCGTTAGTGATGAGATCAAACTTAGAGCTGTAGTATCAAAATGGGCTCAAAACAGCACCGTAAATTCAGTGATTGGTTTTTCCGGAACTCCATATCTTGAAAAAGCTGAGAAGTTCAAAGTAATTGATTCTCTTTCTGTCGGAACAGCTGAGATCACTAATATTGTTTACTATTATCCCCTTATCGACGGCGTCGGGAACTTCTTGAAACGTCCCATTGTAAAGATCGCAGAAATCGCCGACAGCACACAGATAATTGAAAAAAGTGTTCGCGAGTTTCTCAATACATATCAAGATACGATTTATGACGGCGGCTTAACTGCTAAACTCGGCATTTATTGCGGTACTATCGAAAAGCTGGAACAAGAAGTCTATCCTTTAGTTTCGCGTATTGTAGCGGAATACGGATTATCATCTGACGTCGTTCTGAAATTCCACAAAGGAAACAAACAATATTTTATGCCTGCCGATAGTCAAATGCAATTTGATGTGCTCGATAAATCCATCTCAAAAATCAGAATTGTATTGCTTGTACAGATTGGAAAAGAAGGCTGGGACTGCCGCAGTTTAACTGGCATTATTCTTTCCCAGGAGGGAGACTGCCCGACTAACATGGTGCTTCAAACCTCCTGTCGCTGCTTAAGACAAGTCATAAAAGGGAACCCGGAAACTGCACTCATATATCTAAATGATAGTAATGCTGAAAAGCTGAATATGCAGCTCAGACAGCAGCAGCACATTACGCTGAAAGAGTTTTCTTCTGCGGATAACAGTAAAAAACTGCTGAAGCGTTATGATCGTACTGCATATCTGAAGCTGCCTAAGATTGATTTTTATCAGTTAAGAATCAATTACGACACACTTATTATCGAAGAAGCTAATCCCACATTCTATATTGCCAACTCCGCTGAGTCAGCACGCCTTGCGGACAGCATCATCAAGACTACTGATCTCTCAATGGATGAAAGCAAAACCACAAGAAACGTGGATCAAACAGAATATGGCAATGACGTAGCCACGTACAACTTATGGATATACGGTATAATGAAAGACGGATTCGGATCACCCGATATTTCGCAATTATCAGCGTATTCCGAACTGTTGAAAAAAGTATTCCAGACAATTACATACATCAAAGACGGTGTCGTGTATTATAGTTCGAAATATGATCGCAAACGTGTTGAATCAAATATCCGTAAAGCGTTTTGTGATAAAATGGATTTCAAGACAGCTGAAGAACTTATACCGGAAGAAGCTAGACTTCTGAACATTGCAAACTTCACACCTACGGTGTACACAGATCAGCCGGAAGTGTACTATCCATCTCAATCTATCGTTGAGAACATCATAAAAGATGACAAAGGGAAACTGAAGCCCGACAAAAAAACAGAAGAGGCAATTCGGTTGCTTGAAGAAACTGGTAATATTGCATTAGCTGAAAACCTTCGTGCACAAACTTCATCGCATAAAAACAAAAACAGCTCTTTCCACTACCTACCATACAGAACAGACAGCGGATTTGAGCAGACATTCCTGAAAGAAGTTCTTTCATTCGATGAAATTGAAAAGCTCGGCCTAGAAGTATATTATAACGGCGATCGTGCCATGACGGAATTCAAAATCAAGTGCTACAAGAAAGAGGGCGTTAAATGGCGCTACATCGGAATATATACCCCCGACTTCATTGTTTTAAAAAGAAGAGACGGCAAAATTCACAAGGCGATTATTGTCGAAACTAAGGGTAGCATTTACGCAGGCGATCCTATATTTAAGGATAAACGTGCTTTTATGGAATCCGAGTTCAAAAAGCAAAACAACTATGCTTTCGGATATGAACGATTCGATTATCTGTATTTGGAAGATTCCATGCCGGATGCAGAAAGGTTGTCGTTAACGCATAAAATGATCTGTGACTTTTTCAAGGAGTGTTAAATGGACTTTATTGATTACAGGAAGGCGCTTGGTTTATCATTTGATGATAAATCAAAACAAGATTTGTTCATTAAGAGAATAGGCGTTTTCATGGAGTCCGGCGAGGGTACTCCTTTTGATGAGCAATCCGAAATGAGTTTAGCTTATATGATAGGCGAAAGGTACTTACTTGCAGACACCAGCCCGTTTAATATGGCTATTGGGGAAGATCCTATTGGTCTTCAAAGAGCATGGTTATACCTTTCAAAGCGGACCGAAAAATTTGAAGACTTTCTATCATGCGTCGTTGCATTGTATAATACATACCATGGAAAGAAGCTGGATAAGGAAACCATATTTGGCGGAATAAAGCGAGCTCTAGATGATTGCCATATTCGTTTTAGAATACTTAAGGACAGCGACGGCATTTTCATATTTCCTGAAGGAGCGAAAGAGTTGGATGACGCTCTCGTGTCCGAACCTCTAGAATGGTTAAAATCATACCCGATAGCACATAAGACCTTTGTGACGGCGCTACAACAGTATTCAGATGGAATCTTTATTCGTGATGTTGCCGACAATCTGCGAAAAGCTCTTGAGGCGTTTTTGCAGGAATTTCTTTGTAATCAGAAAAACCTTGAATCAAACAAGAATGAAATATGCAAGTATCTTGGAGAGCAAGGTGTAGATGCCGGTATTTCCGGCTTATATCAACCGTTGATAAATACGTATAAAAACATCAATGACCGTATAGCTAAACATAATGACGCTGTAGATAAAAAGCTGTTGGAATTTATTCTTTATCAAACAGGCTTACTGATCAGGATGGTAATATCAATCAAAACGGAGAGTGAAGAAGATGCCGATTAAGTATGTACCGTTTATTCCGGAACCAATTGAAGGCCAGGCTGTTCTCGGTAATTTTAACAGGGTATTGAAGTATAAGGGCGCGGATGATGTTTCTATGACAATTCAGCGCGGAATGCCTTTGTATGAAATGGAAAAAACTGAAACTGTTGGCGAAAATGCTGAGGGAAATATGGTCATCCGCGGCGAATGTGTTTCTGCCTGTGCGTACCTCAAAGAGCAGGGAATCCAGGTCGATCTGGTGTATATCGACCCTCCTTTCGCGAGCGGTGCTGACTATGCGAAAAAAGTGTATATCCGCCGCAATCCTAAAATTGTTGAAGCAATCTCAAAAGCCGAAGAAGAATTGGATGATGATGAACTTAAGGCTTTTGAGGAAAAGATGTATGGCGATGTCTGGGATAAGGAAAAATACCTTAACTGGATGTACGAAAACTTGATGGCAATTAAGTCAATAATGAGTGAAACGGCATGTATATATATTCACTTGGACTGGCATATTGGCCATTATGTCAAAATATTACTTGACGAAATATTTGGAGAAGATTTTTTTGTAAACGAATTAATCTGGAAAAGGTCAACCTCTGGAAGTGCCAAAGCGAGAGCAAAGAGGTTTGGCGCTGATCATGATACTATTTATTTATATCGTAAAAGTGAAGAGTATATTTTTAATCAAGTATATACTCCTTATCCAGAAGAAGAGATAAAAAAGAGATTTACAAATTCTGATGAAAGAGGAAGATATAAGGATGCAGAATTAGCAACATACTCAAAGGAGACATTTGATAGACTCAAAGCAGAAAACAGGCTCATAATTACAAGCGGCGGAAAATATCGGTACAAGATATATTTGGACGAAATTGAAGGCGTTTTAGTTGATAGCATTTGGACTGATATACCGATCGTTAATTCTCAGGCAAGCGACAGATACGACTATGCAACTCAAAAGCCCGAAGCACTACTTGAACGAATTATCAAGGCATCATCCTCGAATGGAATGCTTGTTGCAGATTTCTTTGGTGGAAGCGGTGTAACTGCAGCAGTATCTGCAAAGCTTGGCCGAAGATTTATTCATTGTGATATTGGTCTCAATTCTATTCAGACTACCCGCGACCGGCTAATTGCTGATGGCGCGCAGTTCGATGTGCTGGAAATCAAAGATGGTGTTCAGCTTTACCGTAACCCCGTTCAGACGATGGATAAGATCAAATCTTTGATTCCGGGTCTGAAAAACGAAGACGCACTGGACGCTTTCTGGGAGGGGGCTATTTCCGACAGCAAACTCGGTACGATTCCTGTCTATGTTCCGAACTTGATGGACAGTACCTCAAAGCTGCTTGATAAAGTAATGATGAACCGTATTATCCACCAGGCTATCCCTGATCTTGACAGCAACATCAAAAAGGTCATTGTATACTACATCGACATTACGGATAAGGCGGAAATCGAACAATTTATCAAAGAGGACGATAGCACAACAATTGAAATCGAACTCCGCGATCTCAAAGCAATCCTCGATGATGTCGTCATCGGTGACCACGCTGATTTCCATGTTGATGAAATTCACGATGATCTTCTTGGAGGATATGCAATTTCAATTGATAGATTTATGAGTGATCGCGTAAGCGGAAAAATCTTTGAATTCAACAGCAAAAATGCATTCAATGGTAAGAAAAAACAGATTACAATCAGCGAAGAAGGTTTGGAAATGATTGAATATCTCAGTGTTGATTGTTCCGCTTATGATGGCGAATGGCATTCCGACAGTGAGATTAAAATCGACAAGCTAGGTTATATGATTGTAAACGGCAAAAAGACAAAAGCCTTTTGGGACGGAAGAATCCGCAGCGAGAAAAAACCGCTTCGTCTCAAAATTCGTAATATCTGCGGCGATGAAACTGTTTGGGCTATTTCACGATAAAATCAGGGGACTGGCATTTGCAGCCAGTCCCTTTTTTCTTACCCGTATAACCTGCCATAACGAATTGTTCGTGCAGCTATGACGTAACGGTTTGTTACGTCATCTCTGTCGATGCGGAACAGATGGCTGCGTTTCCGATGGCGTCCCCTCATCTGCCAAACTGATTCCATTCAGCAAATACTGAAATATCCGTCTTTCCCTGTTCAAGATTGCCGATGCATTGAAAATAACAAAGCAAAGCAGCAAATTCTCAATTATTCTAGTTGCTTTCTCTTTTCTTATATGGTATAATAGAAAAAACAACAGTAAGGATGTGATAATATGCGCTTAGAAGATCAGATCAAACGGTGCAGTGAACTTCTTAATAAACTCTGTGATGATGTTCAACGGCTGGATCGTTTGAACTATTATGACATCAACATCACATGCGAATTTTTTTATATTGAGTTGCTAAATTTAATATTTGGATGGAACTTGAGAAATGTAAACCTTACAAAAAAGAATGCTTCCGCTATTGATTTGGTAGATGACGACAACCGCGTAGCAATTCAGGTCACCTCTGATACAAGTGCCCAAAAGATTCGAGATACCTTGAAAAATTTCCGGACTCAGAAGCTTTATGAAAAATGTGACAGATTAATCTTTGTTGTCGTCGTTAAGAATAAGAATTATTCCGCTAAGTTTGAGTCTGATATACAGGGCGCATTTCAATTTGATAAAACTCGTGATATTTATACTATTGACAAATTGCTCCGCAAGATACAAGACTTAGGTTATCAGAAGGTAAATGAAATATGTGACTATCTCGAATTCGAGCTTGGGACAGCCATGGATACCAAGCGAATCTGGACTGTTTCAACTGCCTTCCAGGATATTAGCGATACTACTGATGGTGTCCTCAATGAAGATTTTTTTGAGATTGACGATTATAGATTCAAAGACAGATTTAAATGTGAACTTGAAAAGAATCCCTCTGAAATACATATCAACGGTTCTAATAAAGAAGAAACAATGTATTGTATTCTGAATCAAATTCATTCATTAAAACCTGAAAAGCCAATCTTTATTATTCGAGATGAAGAAAGCTGGATTACAGCCAAAAACAGATTTGTTGACTGTATCGTCATACCCTACTTTGATGCAGCTCAAATTCCTGCTTTGCATGGAAATCTTAATATTTTCATTCATGGAGCACAAGAGCACCATATAAAAGGTCTAGAATTACGCCGCAGGACAAAAAGCTTTTTAAATGCGAAGTTGCAAAAAAACAACTATAAAGACTCCTATGCACTCATAAAGAAAACGAACGGTATTTATTATTTTCTAAAAAAAGAACTATATCAAGGTGACTTAGAATCACCAGCATGGGCACAGGACAAGCATATTGCAGTCTTATGCGGTATCTTAATAGGAAGCTGGTGTCAATCTGATGGCGATAAACAAGTACTAGAAATTGTTTCGAAAAAGCCGTTTTCAGAATTAATGGAGTATCTTGAAAAATATACAAATGGTGAAATGCCGTTAATTCTGAAAAAGCGCTATCACGATCAAGTTAGTTATGAAATTACTTACCCTGAACTTGCGTGGTTTGAGGTGAAGGATAGTTTTTCTGAAGCACTTTTGGAACAATTTCTATCAATGATCAAGCCTATTATATCAGACAAAACAAATACTTTTAGTGGCTTGCTAAAAAGAGGAATAATAAGATCATTGATCTTCCTTGCGATATACAATCAAAAACAGTCAGCTGTAGATCGATGTGTTAATGAAATATTGTCAGATGTAAACTGTCCTGATGAATGGAATAGTATTGCCAACCACATACAAGGCTTGTGTGAAGCTTCACCGAAAGCAGTATTTTCTCTACTTCAATCCGGATTGCATGATAAGTCTGGTCTGCTTGAACTTTTTGCAGAAAAAGAAAGCTCTATCTCCTGGGGAGGCTCAAATTATTGTCAGATTCTCTGGGCAGCCGAAATGCTATTGGGGAGCAGACAATATGCGATTTGTGCCATTAGGTGGCTGATGGAATTAGGTGATTGTGTTGAAAATTGTTTGTCCGGAAACAATCCACGTGAAACAGTTTTGAAGATTTTTTGTATCTATTACAACAATGCAGCAGTTTCAGTTGATGAAAAAATATACTTGGCAGAAGAAGGGCTTGAGAAATACAGCTATCTTTGGAATATTCTATTTGAGCAGTTACCATACAGAACCAGTATTTCGATCTTACCTGTTCAAGAGTTCTCTTATCGAGAAGATGATGATATTAGAGTCAAGGAATTATCGTGGGCGGAGATTAATCAACAACGACTTGCTATTTATAACCAGTTGTTTGCGAAGATAAACAGCAATATTGAGAAGTGGCTGAAAATGCTCCAACTCTTTCCGCATATTACTGATTCAATGCTGGATGCTGCCTTTGATACATTGATGACTGATCTTAAAAAAATGCAGGATACAGATCGAGAGCGTATACAATATGGATTAAGAGAAATCATTTATGATCATCGTTTTTTCAAAGATGCGAACCGGTCAGCTAATGAAAATCGCATTGCTCGAATTGAAATATTCTGCAAATCGATTGCCTTTGATGTCCCTTCTTACAAGTATTTATATTTAACGAGGACTAGTAGGTTTCCTCTCTTTGATCCTATACCATATAGCGAAAAAGGACGCGATGGTTACTATTCTATGAATCAGAAGAAACGGAAAAGAATACTGCAAGAAGAATTTGCACAATTCAAAAAAGAGAGGATTGATTTAGCGTGTTTTCTTCAGAAGGTGGATAAGACTAAGCTCTATGGTATAGGTTATATGATCGCAGAGTTTTATTCTGATGGCAAATACAACGAAGGAACTCTGAAGAAAATGTTAACCGTTTCTGAAATTGGAGAAGTTATAGCAGATTATATACGATGGTGCTATTTTAATGAAACAAAAGACAATTTTGCAGATGCCTCGAAAATGACGGGAGGGTATGATTCAAGTTGTAAACTGTATTATAATGTATTACAGATACCACTAGTTGATCATAACTTCTTAGAGATGCTAGCTCAACTGCCGCCTGATATACAAAAAGGGTATTGGAAATCTTCTTTTGAGATAGTAAATCTCTCTTCACCAGATATAATCGATCGTATCATGCCAAAGCTGTTTGAATATAAGCTTGGGAAGAAAGCGTTACAAATCATAAACCATTTCAAAAGCCAAATAACAACTAATCAATTAATGGAATATCTGGAAACAACCCTATGCTTAGTCGATGATAAAGAATGTTATAACGATAATATGACTAAGTACGAAATTGACGAGGTGGTTTCATATTTAGAATGTGAAGTTATTACTGATGAACAATGTTCCCGCCTGATAAAGATCGAATTAGCACATATATTTGATATAGGATGGGATCATGCAAAATATGCACAGCGACATATAAGAAAGGACGCTCGACTTTTTGTAGCTATATTATCCAAAGCATTTAATTATGATGATAGTGACCGCATGAGGTACCGCCGTTTATATGATGCAATACATTTTTGTCCCGGAGAAATAGATGGTTCCATTGATCGAAACATACTGAAAAAATGGATCGAAGTATTTCAATTCCGTCTAGAAAAGCAAAAACAGGGGGATATGTTTTATAGTGAACTTGGCAGACTATTTGCATATTCTCCAATAGGTACGGATGAAATCATGCCGCATGAAGCAGTAAGAGATATGATAGAAGAATATGGTAATAATCAGTTGATAAATTCATATATAATAACCACATTCAATCAAAGAGGAGTTTACACTGTAACATATGGAGAGTCAGAATATAAGATGGCTTCAAACTTCAAATGTATTGCGGACAAGCTGCGATTGAAATGGCCTAAAACAGCTGAAATATATGATGAACTCTTTAGAAGATATGATGCTGATTCTTGGGAAGAACGACTTTATGGAGAGGAATATTATTAATGACACCATTATGATAGTTTAAGCAGAAACCGCGAATAAATCGCAATCTCCATCATTGATCTTTTTGAACCGTTATCACATTATTAAGTAATGGGAACCGACAAGCGCCGGTTCCCATTTCGTTATACCCTTATTGTCAAGTTTAGATTTATCTCCGCCGCGGCTTGTAGATACTCTTTCCGTAATCCTCACCCTCTGCAAACTTGGTACCGTTCTCCAGATAAACGGATTCCCGGCGCTGCTTTTCAAGTTCTCCGATCTGCTGTAAGAAAGTCCCGCCGAGAACCTGCTCGGCAGTCGTTACCCAATCGGCAGCTTCTTGTAATTCCTGTTTCGCAAATTGCAGCGCGATATTCATCTTTGCGGCAACTTCCGGATCAGAAATGTTGCTGCCTTCAATCGTCTGCTCGATTTCCCGAACCGCCTTTTCCTTTTTCGCCATATCTGCACGGAGCGAGTCAAGCGTCGCGCCTTGGTTGATCTTCTCGTTCAACGCGGTCAGCCGGTCAAGCTCGGCATCGTTCTTCCATGTCAGTACACGAGCGGGATCCTTTCGGCAAATCGGCAAATACCCTTTTGAAAAAGCAATGATATAAAGCCTCATCATTTTCAGTACCCGGAAATTCGGCGCATTCGTTTCCTCCGCCTGCCTGAGTTGCTGTTCCAGATCATGCTCATACCTTCGTTTCGCTGACAGACGGTTGCGCAGCGCATAAAGAAGCTCTTGCCGAGCTTCGGCGCACCGACGAACAGATAAGTACCGGCATTCAGCAGCCCGTCAATGATCGGCGGCTTGCGCTGAAAGATCCGCTCGTACAGCTCTTTCATCGAGATCGTTGCGAGAAAGGTCGGATCGAGCATCCGCAGCATTTCAAGCTGCATCTGGGAGAGCTGTTCCAGCGGAGCCGGTTCCGCTGCGGTGTTCTGTGCAATGGGTTCCTTCTGATCTGTCATGTTCGCCCTCCTTTCTCAAATCTTGACCGGAATCGGACGGATGACGCCCTGTTTCAGGGCGTCCTTCTCCGGCTCCGGAATAGAAGACTGGTTGAAAAAGTCCGCCATACTCTGCACATTGATAAGGATTTTGCCGCGCCCGACGCGCACCGCTTTGACCGCGCCGGTCAGAGCGAGCTGACGGCAGTAATGCCGGCTGATGCCGAAGATCTCGGCGCATTCGATAATCCCTTTCATAACGGGAACATTGTTGTTCTGATTCAGCATCATGTTCATGTAATTACCTCTCTTTCTCTCGGCGCTGTATCAAACAGCTGTTACATCCACTTCTGCTTCTTTGAGGACATTCAGGGATTGCTCGACTTGCTGTCTGTAATTTTGTCGATGATCTGCCTGATCTCCCGGCGCTTGTCCTCCGGCAGTTCAACGCGCATCCAGCGGGTAATTGTCGGCTCGGAGATGCCGAGCTGCATTGCAATCTCCCAGAAATACACCCCTTTCTGTGCTGCATAGTCACGAATGTCCTGATTTGCCTTCTTCATTGTTGTTCCCCCTTCCTATGGTTCCGCAAAGCTTCTGAAAATTATCTGCTTCACCCCCTTGACAAACCAATCACAATCTGCTATAATGACAATAGTGATGATTGGCGATAATACCATTGTACTACGCCAAATATAATTTGTCAAGTGGTTCCGCCAATGATACACATTTGGAATTTGCGAACGGAGGTTTACGCCAAATGGACATCAGCATATTCACAGAACGAGTCAGAGAACTGCGCGGAGAGCGTTCACAACGGGAAGTCGCAGAGGGAATCGGCATTACACAGCAGACCTACGGGCGATATGAAAACGGCGCCCGCCGTCCGGATTTGGAGATCATCGAGCGTATGGCTGTCTTTTTTGAGGTTTCCGCCGATTATCTTCTTGGACTAAAAAATGTTCGCACACCTGATTACAACATTCAGGCCGCAAGCGGCGTAACCGGATTATCGCAGGAAACGATAGAGCATATCTGGGAATTGATCGGTAATCCGATGTTTCCCGAAACGGAGTACCTTCTGAATATGATTATTCAGTATATCTCTCCGGGAATGCTGATAAATGCCATTAAAGCGCATGACCATGTCATGAAAATCTACACGCTGCGATCAAAGCTGCTGCAAAAGTATAACAAAGAAATGAATACCGATCTGCCCTTATCACTGCTGGATGCAGATGAGTATGATTTTGCAGAGGCCCGGCGACTTGGATTATCGGATGAATTAGAAAAGTTTGCACTTTACTTTGATGTTACCTTGATTCTGTACTATGAAACACAGTTCAAAGAGCCAGATTCTGATGATGAGAAACAGCGTTTAATCTATTACGCGCAAAGCAAGGAATACGCCGGGCTGCAAATGGATTTGTCCAATCTGATGCGAACAAGTCTGGAAAGGTCTGTTGTTGAAAGAATGCGCAGGCTCGAACAAGAGCTGTTTCAGCGCGGCGAGTATCTAAATGATGCAACAGAGGAAGTGTTTGGCAAAATCTGTGAAGAGATCCTAAAAGTCAACGGAAAAGATGTAATGGAACGAATTCACAGCGTTAAGAATCGTTCTGAATCAGATGAATCGGAGGATTCGATGCAGTCTGATAATAATGGTTGAATCGAAAGGAGCGGACTGAACATGGCACGAATCGAACCGAGAAAGAACAAGCAGGGCGAGATTATCTCCTACCGAATCCGTGTCTATCGCGGATATGATGACGAAGGTCACAAGCTGAAACCTTTTGAAACCACTTGGAAAGTGCCGGAGGGCTGGACGGAGAAGCGCATCCAGAAAGAATTGCAGAAGGTTGCGGCTGACTTTGAGAACCGCTGCCAGCAAGGCGAGGTCTGCTCGGAGCAGGACATGAAACTGTCCAAGTTCTGCGGAATGTATCTCGATTTGGTAAAGAATTCGCTTGCACCTCGCACTCTGGAAGCGTACACTGATTATATCAACAAGCTCATTATTCCGGCGCTCGGTCATATGAAGCTCTCGGAGATCAAGCCCGTCCATGTGCAGCGCTTTGTGCAGATGATCGCCGAAACGCCCAAGCCAAACGGAAAGATGCCCGCAGCATCGACCGTACAGCGGAAACTGGTCTGCTTGCAAAGCATCATGCGGCAGGCGGTCAAGCTCGGTATCATCCCCAGCAGTCCGGCAGATTCCAAGAAGCTGACGCTGCCGAAGGTCGTGCAGCCGGCAGTGGAGATCTTCAGCAAACAGGAAGCAACGGCAATCGTTGATGCCTTGCAGAATGAACCGCTGCAATTCCAGGTCTGTATTCAGCTTGCAATCATCTCCGGCGCTCGTCTGGGCGAACTGGTCGCTCTGAAATTCGCAGATGCCGACTGCGAGAATCACAAGGTTCTGTTTCAGCGGTCCGCATACAAGCTGCGCGGCAAGCCGACTGCAACCAAACCGCCGAAGGACTACGATGTCCGCATCGTATCTATTACGCCGGAGGTCTCCGCTCTGATCCAACTCCTGAAAGAGGAAAAGCAGCATATTGCAGAGGAGCTTGGTACAGCCTGGCACGATGAGGGCTGGATGTTCACGCAATGGGACGGCACCGTCATGCACAATCAGACGCCGTCCAAGCAGTTCAGGAAGTTTTTGAAGCGCAACGGCTTCAAAGTCCGCAAGTTCCACTGTCTGCGGCACACTTCCGCAACCCTGCTGCTGTACTCCGGTGTGAACCTTCAACAGGTGAAGTCGCGGCTCGGTCACAGCAATCTCGCAACGACACAGCGCTATCTCCACGCGATCAAGGACGCGGACACAGAAGCAGCCAATGCATTGCAGGCTATGCTTATTTCTCAGCATAAGAAGCCTGATGAGGCATCCGACAATAAAAATAGAAAGGCAGAATAAGCAAGAAAAGAGGAATTCACCCCAACCGGCGAATTCCTCTTTTTGCGTATAGAGCCCTCATAGAGCCCTCAAACAGTGTCCCAAAGAAAATACGCTGTCCTCTGAATATCGAAAAACAGCGTATTTACGAAATATTCATGAGTGAGAAATGAGGGGTTCGAACCCTCGACCCTCTCCTTAAAAGGGAGATGCTCTGCCAACTGAGCTAATTTCTCATATCACGAAATATATTATACCATATTTTCAGGATTTTGTCAAGCATTTTTTTAAAATAATTTGAAACAGGGAACGAAAAATCGTTCCCTGTTTTGATTGTATCTATCAGACACCAAACTTTGTGGACAGAACCGGAACGCCAACACCCATTGTGGATGCGACAGTAACAGAACGCAGGTATGTACCCTTTGCTGCTGCCGGCTTTGCCTTTACAACTGCTTCCAGCAGTGTGTTGAAGTTTTCTTCCAGCTTCTCAGCACCGAAGGAAACCTTGCCGATTGGGCAGTGAATGATGTTGGACTTGTCGAGACGGTATTCGATCTTACCAGCCTTAGCTTCCTGAACTGCCTTAGCAACGTCAGGAGAAACTGTGCCAGCCTTCGGGTTCGGCATCAAACCACGAGGTCCGAGCACCTTACCGAGACGACCAACGACGCCCATCATGTCAGGGGAAGCGATGACGACATCAAAGTCCATCCAGCCTTCCTTCTGAATCTTATCAACATAGTCCAGACCGCCAACATAGTCAGCGCCTGCTGCCTGTGCTGCCTCATACTTGTCTTCCTTACAGAAAACGAGAATGCGGACAGTCTTACCTGTACCGTTCGGCAGAACAACTGCGCCACGAACCTGCTGGTCAGCGTGACGAGAGTCAACACCCAGGCGGATGTGAGCCTCAACGGTCTCATCAAACTTTGCTTTTGCAAGCTGGCAAACTGTGCTCAGAGCTTCAGCCGGCTCGTAGAGCTTTGCCTTTTCAAGCGTCTTTGCGCTTTCGACATACTTCTTACCGTGTTTCATGTATGTAAAACTCCTTTATCATCAATCTGTGGTGTGTCGGCGACAAATTTCACCGACTGACGGAAAAATTTCCTCCCACGGGCGGATGCCCGGATTAGTCCGCAACTACAACGCCCATGGAACGAGCGGTACCTGCGATCATGCTCATTGCTGCCTCAAGATTTGCTGCATTCAGGTCAGGCATCTTTGTCTCAGCAATTTTCTGAATCTGATCCTTTGTAATTGTTGCGACCTTGTTCTTGTTCGGAACACCGGATGCCTTATCGATACCGCAAGCCTTCTTAATCAGAACAGCTGCAGGCGGTGTCTTTGTGATAAAGGTAAAGGTACGGTCTGCATAAACAGTAATTACAACCGGGATAATCATACCGGCGTCATTCTTTGTGCGCTCGTTGAACTCCTTACAGAAGCCCATGATGTTTACGCCGTGCTGACCGAGTGCAGGGCCGACAGGCGGTGCAGGTGTTGCTTTACCTGCTGCAATCTGAAGCTTAATAAAGCCGACTACTTTCTGTGCCATGGTAACTTTCCTCCGTTTATTGTGGTATTTGGCGGGATACTCTTCTCCGCAGGGAAGAAAAATATCTCTCCCACGACAGCGCTTTCAGGCTGTCAGTTGGTTGTGAATGGCTTAATCCAGGCGGCTGACGTCTTTCAGGTCAAGCTTTGTAGGTGTTTCCTGACCAAACATTGAAACCAGAACCTCACAGGTTTTCTCTTCAATGTTGATGCTCTGAACAATACCTGTCAAACCATCCATTGCAGTGCCGACGATTTTGACTGTATCGCCTTCACTGAGATTAATCTCAACGCTTTCGCCGAGATTGACTCCCATTGCAGCCATTTCGCTGGGTGTCAGCGGAATCGGCTTAGTGGCAGCCTGATTCGGATCTCCTCCGAGGAAACGTGTGACACCGCGGATACTGCGGATCAGATATGCAACCTCGTCGTCGTGAATCATATGCACGAGCACATAGCCTGGATACACCTTACGGGTGATTTCCTTTTCTTTGCCGTCTGTAATCTCGCACACTTTTTCGGTGGGAATCAAAACCTCCAGAATTTTATGTGTCAGCTGTTGATTCTCCGCCTTTGTGGTGATGCTCTGCGCAACTTTATTCTCGTAGCCGGAATAGGTACTAATCACATACCACTCTGCTTTTGGGGTATCATTTTCGTTCATCACAAATCCCTGCTTTCTGTGTTAATTTTGCACGGAGCATTTCTGTGCTTCGCATCATTACTTTTTGCCGCTGATTGCGAACTGGAAGAGCCAAAGGAATCCCTTATCAAGCAGGAAGGTGTAGACTGCAAAGCCAAGCATTGCTGCAAAAACAACGATGCTGTTGTTGATGACAACCTGCTTTGTTGGCCAGACAACCTTTTTCAATTCACTTCTCAGATCCTTGAACCACTTCTTGATGCCACCCTTGGATGCGGCGGAATCCTTCTTCTTGGCTGACTTCTTTTCCTTTTCGGAAACAGCAAGCTCCTTATCCTTCGCCATGGTAGAGTCCTTTCTGTTCCATCAGAACGATTGTTGGATTCTTACTTTGTTTCCTTATGCAGTGTGTGCTTGTTGCAGTGTCTGCAGTGCTTCATCATTTCAATTCTGTCCGGGTCATTCTTCTTGTTCTTCTTAGAAACGTAGTTTCTGTTTTTGCACTCTGTGCAAGCAAGTGTAATCTTAACGCGCATTTGTCGGCACCTCCTGTATTATTTTTTTTCGCAGGCAAACACTCTGCTCTGCGAAAGAAAGTTTGCCTCCCTCTTTTCCGGTGCATAAAATATCTGCCGAAGCACAAAGGCAGCTTATATGCAGGCGCAACAAAAACGCCTCTGAAAAGAGGTACTATTATCATATCATAATTTTCAGGTTTTGTCAAGGGATTTCCGTGACTTTTTTGACGTTCTTTTTCTTTTTGACATTCTGCATAGTTGCTTTGGCTTTTCCTGCGGATGATTTTCATCTCACACAAATCTGCACTTGACATTCGGTGGCTTTCATGGTAAGATTATAAGAAACACTGCACAGTTTCTGTGCGGAATCGCCTGTATGAAGATTGTGATTGCAAGCCTGCGCTTTTGTACAGATCCTGTGTTTCATAATCCGTCATCCGGCAGGAAGGAGGGGCAAATGAGTATCCAAGTCATTCATGTCAATGCAGATGCACCCATGTCTCTGCAGGACTATCTTCGGAAGCATGCGCAGATTTCAGCCCGTATGCTGAAACGGCTGAAACAGGCGGACAAGGGTATTACACGAAACGGTGTCCTCATTCGTTCCATAGATCAGGTTTATGGGGGGGATACTCTGATTCTGAACCTTCCGGAAACATGCAGTCACACTTCCAATCCTGCGCTGGATGTTCCTGTTGTATATGAGTCTCCACAGATTATAGTATGCAGCAAACCCGTAGGAATGCCTGTCCATCCCTCCATGCTGCATCGGGAAGATACGCTTGCAAACTGGTTTGCGGCGTACTATCCGAATGACGGCTTTCATGCGCTGAATCGTCTGGATAATAATACCTCGGGGCTGTGCCTTGTGGCAAAAACTGCCTATGCAGCCCATGCGCTGCGCAAGGGCGTACAGAAGAAATACTATGCGCTTGTGCCCGGCGGTTTCGAATGTAAAGAGGGCACCATTGATGCTCCCATTGCACGGCAGCAGGAATCTGTGATTACACGCTGTGTACGGGAGGATGGACAGCGTGCCGTCACACATTACCGTGTGATTGCAGAGAAGTCCCATTGTGCTTTTGTGGAATGCCGGCTGGAAACCGGCAGAACCCATCAGATCAGGGTACACTTTTCCTATATCGGGCACCCCCTGTTCGGGGATGATTTATACGGCGGCGACTGCAGTATTCTGAAACATCAGGCATTACACTGCGGGGAACTGACGTTTGTCAGCCCGGACACCCATGAAGAAATCTGTTTGTCGGCACCGATTCGCAGGGATATGCAGGCATTCTGGGACAGCGAGGTATGATCATATGATTGACTGGAAATTAAAGCAGACGCAGCCGCTTTTTCAAAGAATTCTGCAGGAGCCGGACGCCCGGCTTCCGGAACAGCCCATTGTTCTCTGTGTATTCTTCTGTGCAGTGCTGGTGTTTACGCAAATGACAGCGTCCTGTATTTTAATGGCGGTGCGGTATGCGCTGCAATATATGGGCAAAGGCATGACACTCCAGACAGATACAGCGCTTTTCACCTATCTGAATATCATTGGCATTTGCGGCACGCTTATTGTTTGCCGCATGCTGGAAAATCGTTCTTTCCGTTCCATGGGCATAACCAAGCGGCATATCTTTCGGGATTATGCTTTGGGCGCAGCCATCGGCTTTGCAATGATGAGCCTTTCGCTGGGAGGATTGCTTTTCTCCGGTGCACTGCGCTTTGATGAATTTCAGCCGGACTTTTCTGTCCTCAGAACAGTGTTTTATTTCTGCGGATGGATGCTGCAGGGATTTCATGAAGAGCTTGCGTTTCGTGGCTGGTTTATGTTTTCATACGGAACGAAGCACACGCCCTGGAAAGCCGTTTTCTGGAGTTCCATTATATTTATGTCTGCACATCTGGGCAATCATGGCATATCCTTCATTGCCTGCTGCAATCTGACGCTGTTTGGCATTGTGATGGCAATTCTTCTCCTGCGTACAGACAGTATCTGGGTGCCTGCCGCACTGCATAGTGTCTGGAACTGGGCACAGGGCAATTTTTATGGCATTCCCGTCAGTGGTATTGTTTGTGAGGATGCTGTTTGTAGCACAATCCCCAATGAAGTCCCTGACATTCTTTCCGGTGGTGCATTCGGCGCAGAGGGCAGTATCTGTACCACTGTCATTCTGATTGTGGCCGTGGGAATCTGTCTGTGCATTCCCCAGAGAAAAGTATTTTCCAAAGTGAAAAAAGAGATATAATATTGTGAGATCTGCGGAGAGTGCCGGTTTGCAATATCGGCCAAAAGCCTTATGACCAGGCGATGGCATTCCATATAAAGGTTAATCAATTTAGTGTAGTTCATGCTTATATTATATAAAAAATTAATCTTTGCGCAGGCATCGAAATTCTCCTGGCGACAAATGGATTCTGTGCGAAACCGCCAAAAACTTAATATACACAAAAAGAAAAAGAATTCCTCTGCTTAACCCGAGGAATTCTTTTTATTATCCATTGTATTGCCGCAATATTGGGTGCACAGTTTATCCGTGCAGTTGCTGCAGCGGAGTGCGCCGTTGGTATTCTCCCAGAATCGCTCCGGGTACATCATAATGCACAATTCCCAGATGAGCCAGTCTGCAAACGCCATAAGCACCAGTGTCACAGAATAAAATCCTCCAATCATCAGCATGGGGGAAAACATCATCAGGTGATCCCAGTTAAAAATGCGGCAGGTCGTGCAGCATTTCGCTTTTACAATCAATCGGAAGGGACACCATACCAGTACACAAATCAGATCGCAGACGTAAAATGCCATTGTCACCATAAACAGCCAGATATTATTCAGAATATCCATATAGCGCAGAACAGAGAGCACACTTACAACTGCCGCCCAGATGGCAAATACCTTATATGCTGCTTTTGTGGTCTGAATGATATGACGGCGAAGCGCAGGATAATTGATGGCTTCTTTCATGGGTTGAAAGCGTATGCCAAAATGCTTTTGAGAGCCCAGGGCAATTACCAGCCGTTTTTTCACGGGAATCAGCTGGAACAGCATTTCCATCATCCAGATTCCCCAGAGCAGATGCAGCGGGGAAAAACGCTGAAAGAAATGCCAGCCCTGCAGAATATCCGTTTCTTCCGGACGAAAAATCACGAGAAGAATACACGCCGCAAGCACAACACAGCGAACGACCAGCTGTGAGATATAGATTTTTCTGGTTTTGGAAACGGAGAATTGTTTCTTATTAGCCTTCCTCTGCAACACTTCCTCATTCATTTTCATTCCGGCTTTCTTGCGTTTGCCAGCATCAGCTTTACACGGTTTTCCTGATTGACACGGGTTGCACCCGGGTCATAGTCAATGGCAGTGATATTTGCGTGGGGATAGGCATTCTTGATGACACGCATCATACCCTTTGCCACAATATGATTCGGCAGACAGCCAAAGGGCTGCGTGCAGATAATATTTTCAGTGCCGGACTCCACCAGAGCCGCCATTTCGGCGGTAATCAGCCAGCCTTCACCCATGCTGACACCCTGATTGATATAGCGGTCTGCACATTTCCGCAGATGTTCAAAATCATGGGGCGGATCAAATACACCATGCTTTCTGATGGCTTCAATCTGCTGCTTCTGCATGGCGTAAATGGCCTGATATCCAAGGCCGTTGAACAGGACCTGCTTGTCAAAGAAATGATACAGTTTTCCGTCCACTGCGGTGGATGCCGCACAGTACATGACAAACTCCAGCAGAGAGGGAATCACAGGCTCACAGCCCTCCTGCAGCAGAAATTCCTCCAGGTGGTTATTGGCCAGGGGGGAATATTTGACATAGATTTCGCCCACAATGCCCACACGGACTTTATTTCTTGCTCTGCGGGGGATGGCAGCAAAGTCTTCCAGAATACGGCGGTAAACCAGCTTGGTATTCATGAATGTGGTGGACTGGAATGCACGCTCCAGACGCACCTGCCAGCGGTGCAGTACCTTATCTGTCATACCGGGCTTCTGTTCATAAGGACGGCACTGGTTTGAAATCTGCATCAGAAGATCCCCATACAGCACTGCATACAGGAATTTCATGAAAATCACAGGTGTCATCTGCCAGCCGGATTTCGGATCTTTTTCCAGTCCGGAAAAGTTCAGGGAAATGACCGGAACCTGGGGAAACTGTTCTTCCAGAGCCTTTCGCAGCAGGTGAATATAATTTGAGGCACGGCAGCCGCCGCCGGTCTGTGTAATCAGCAATGCGGTTTTATCCGGGTCATAGCGGCCGGATTTCAGTGCTTCCATAAACTGTCCGATTACAAGCAGTGCAGGATAACAGGTATCATTGTGTACGTTTTTCAAGCCCTCATCCACCACAGCACGGCTGGAGGTGCGCAGCAGCTCACAATGATACCCATAAGATTTCAGAATGCCGATTAATAACTGAAAATGTACCGGCAGCATATCCGGTACCAGAATTGTATGGGTTTTCTTCATTTCCGGTAAAAACTTAGCCATTTTTATCCCTTCCATTCTAGCGGACTATTGATGTGCTTATAATTCAATCTGGTATGGGAACCCCAATGCCTGGATTTTCTCTTTTTTCGGGTTCATAATCGTCAGCGGAATCGTATGATAGACGATGCTGCCATCTTTCCCGGCAATCTGTGCCTGAAAAGGAAAATATATGATGTCCTCTTCCACGCACAGCTGGTAGAATGCGGACTGAAACACTTCAAACAGTTCATTGTTTGGTGTCAGCGAATAATGATTCCGCTTTTTATGTGTCCAGAAATCCCGCTTTGTCTCCATCACTACGAAGGGCATATCGAAATCCTTTTCATTCAGCGGAATAAACCCCTTGATGACTGCATGGCCTTCGATGTGCTCATAATCGCCGTTACGGGCTGCAATACGTGCTTCCTCTTTTATCAGGTCCATATATTTTTCTGCAATGTGTTTTGCCTGATGATATCTTCTGCTGAGAAAATCCGTCTCCATATCCCGATGAATTTTCACTTCTGCTTTTAACTGATCAATGAATTTCATACAGCATATCCTTTCACTTGTTTCTACTCTTTATATTATAGCATAAAAGTGATGTTCTTTCAACCCGATTACAGACTTTATCTGTTTCCTTTCAGGTGTGCGTATGACAGACTGGTTTCAGACCTTCTGTTCAGCAGGGGAGCTGTGCTGCAAAACGGAGCAGCTGCTCCTGGTTCAGCTGTTCAAAGCGCACAGTTTCCGCCAGTCCGCAGGCTGCCAGTGCTTCCGCAATCTGTTCTTTTGGCAAAGCCAGGCCGGAGGAAAGGGCATTCAATGCGGTTTTTCTTCGCTGTGCAAATCCTGCTTTCACGATTCGAAGCACATGGCCAAGTGTGTCCTCTGTACACAAGGGGGTGTCATAGGGTGTAATGCGAATAACAGCGGAGTCTACCTTCGGGGATGGATAGAACGAATCCCGTGGCACATCAAACAATTCTTCTGCTTTGCCTCGCAGCTGAACCGCCGCCGTTACTGCACCAGCTGCCCTTGCGCCGATTTCCGCACACAGACGCTCTGCGGCTTCCTTCTGCACCATGACAGTAATACTGCGGAATTTCGCACCGGATTCCAGAAGATGCATCAGAATGGGAGAGGTAATGTAATATGGCAGATTAGCACATACTGCTACATCACGGTCTCCGAACTGTTCCTTCAGAAAATCCTGTACACTGACCTTCATAATATCCTGCCAGACAATGGCGGTGTTATGAAAATCTGCCAGTGTCATTTGTAAAATCGGCTGCAGTCTTTTATCCAGTTCTACTGCAACCACCTTTTCCGATTTCAGTGCAAGCTGCTGCGTCAGAACACCAAAGCCTGTTCCGATTTCCAGAACGCCGCATTCTTTCTCCGGGATGCCGTAGGAAGCAATGGCAGGGCATACTTCCGGATCAATCAGGAAGTTCTGTCCCATGCCCTTGGAAAAGGTGAAATGATACTGTTTGCATAGCATGCGAATCACTTGCATATCTGTTAGTTCAAGCATAATTTATCTCCTGTTTCACCAAAAAATCATAAAAACTATTGTAATTTGTCTCATAATCTGCTATAATGACTATAATAACGGAAAGGGGCTGTTTTTGTGCAACGCAGAGACAAAATTAATTATTATCTGGATATTGCAGAAGCAGTATCTGCCCGCAGCACCTGTCTGCGGAGAAAATTCGGTGCAATCATCGTCAAGAATGACGAAATCATTTCCACAGGATACAATGGTGCACCCCGAGGCAGAAAAAACTGCTGCGATCTGGACTATTGTTATCGGGAGCGCATGAATGTTCCCCGTGGGCAGCGATATGAACTTTGCCGAAGTGTCCACGCAGAATCCAATGCCATTATCAGCGCAAGCCGTGCGGATCTGCTGGGGGCAGAATTGTACCTTGCCTGTCATGATGCCAAAACGAATCAGCTGGATGGTGCAGTGGAACCCTGCGCCATGTGCAAGCGCCTGATTCTGAATGCAGGCATCGAAACCGTGTATATCCGCCAGGATGCCCAGACACACTATGTCATTCAGACCTCCGACTGGATTGATCATGACGATTCTCTCTCTGAGAATCTGTCCAGCGGATACTGACAGTCCGCACACGGAGGGTTATCAATATCGTCTTATGCCTCTTTTGTGTCCACGGAAACGGAATACAGCATGGCATATGCTTTGTCTTCTGTCTGGGGCGTCACATTGGTAAACATTACAAGATAAACCATTCTTCGCACTTGAATCAAGTGAAGAATGGTTTTTTCTTCGCCTCTTTTCAAAGTCACCTCCACATTGCCCCGCATAAACTGTTTCTGGGCTGCAGGGTGCTGCCATACGGCGGTCAGGGTGGGGGAATACTTCAAAAAACCATAGTTCACATCCGGCAAATGGCTGACGCTCATGACTTTGCGGAAGGTAACCTGCAAATCTGTTTCCGTGATTCTGTGGAGCGGTGCCCGAAAGGGAATGCACATCAGCCGCAGAATCAGGCCGGTATCCTTTTCGATAAACATATGTGCATCCGGCGTATCTGTCAGCTGTTCCATCTGATGGGGCATGGAAATAGAAAAACGTTTTCCGAAACAAAGCGCCAGCTTTGAAAGAATTACCGGCGCAGAATCAGAAGAGGGGTGTTTGCCTAACAACCCGTTTCTGAAACGTGCGGTTTTCCGTTCACGCTTCGAACCCTGTGCTGTCATGCAAACACCCCCTTCCTTCCGAATTCAATCAATTCGCAATGACAGTAACGATGAATCCGTCACAGTTGTTGCCGGAGACTTCATAGGATGCAGAAGTCGGAACCGGAATCATCACTGTGCCGTTGGTATCTGTTGCAGGTGCATAATAAATATGATACTTCAGTTCTGAAGTGCTGTATTCCAAAACAGTACCGGAATAGAAATTATGCTCACGCTTCATCAGATCCAGGTACTCTTCCAGACACAAATTGTTTTCAGCCATATATGCGGCATGGGGAACGCCCACATAGCGAATGGCGGTATAGCCGCCCCGTTCGCCTGTGATATCAGATTTATCCGACGGATAGCGTACAGTAAAGCCATAGCTTGCCATATGCTCAAACAGCCAGGAATAGGGGGAAGCATTGGAAATATATTCATAGCCGCCGTCGCTGCGCTTCACATGCAGCTGAATATCCAGCGCAGATGGGGAATCCGGATTGCTCTTTTCCTTGTCTGCGGCGAGATAGCCGTAGTTGAACATAATTTCACTGTTGTTGGTTGCGCTGTAGTATGCCTTCATCAGGCGGTTGAACTGTGTCAGTGCCGTACCATTCAGAGAGGTGTGACCGGGATAGGAAATTTCGTAGGTCTCCGGTTTGTCCTCTGCGTAGTATACCTGCTGTAAATCCAGATCATCCTGTGTCAGGTGGCTTGGGTATTCCTTGCTTACCAGTACCAGATTGCCCTTATACACTGCATCCGGCTGAATCGGAATTTCCTGATAGCCTGCCGGCAGCACATAAGGCGGCGCATTGACTGTGGTTGTCTGGGGTGCATCGGTGATAATGCCTGCCGGTGTACCCGGCTCCAGAATCGGAGGGGTATCTGTCAGAATAATCGGAACATTATTCATGGATGTCGGGTTCTGTCCTGTTGTGACAGCAGAAGCACTGTCGCCCTGTGTGCCAGTGGTGACGCCCGTCACGACGGGTACTGACGGCTCATCCTGCTTTTCGGAACAGCGGCTGGCGCATGAACCGAAGAGGAAAATCAGAATAATCAGTACAATCGCTGCAGCTGCAATTCGATCCCAGCGAACATTTCTTTTGGACATAATTGCCTCCCTAATATCTGTTTCTATGTCTTGCGGTTCCCGTGACGGGTTCCGGAAGGTTTGTCAGTTTTTTTATCAGCCTATATATCTGCCTGCATATAAGCTGACGAAAAAACTGCAATCTGCTTTTCCGGAAATATCCGGGATTCTCTTATACAATCAAAGACACAGTCCCACAAATGTGAGACTGTGTCGCAGGTTTCATTGCTGTAACCGGCTTACATACCTGCCGTCTCGCCGCCTGATTCAAGTGCGCTGATTGCAGCAGCCAGTTCATCATTGACAGAAGCGGAGCTTTCAGCAGTTGCGTTCATGCCCATTTCAGCCATCAGTCGCTCCAGCTCGGAGTCAACCTTTGCATTGCGCTCCAGTTCTTCAAAGGATGCAACTTCTTCCGGCTTGCCGCTGCCCATGATTTCGCTGAACGCAGCAGCCTCTGCTTCCTTACGGGCAATCTTGTCTTCCATCTTGGAAAGCTTATCGAAGGAGCTCTTTGTGTCGATACCGCCCAGGGACTGTGCCAGTTCCTTTGTGGTATCTGCCATCTGGGAACGTGCAATCAGCATAGCCTCACGGGACTTTGCTTCCTGCATCTTGGACTTGAGGACCTCAACCTGAGAGCGGATTGCCTCTGTCTGGTTGGAAATGGTCTCATACATTTCACGATAGTTGGCAACATCTTCATCGGCCTTGACTTTGCTTGCCAGAGCCTTCTTTGCCAGTTCAGCATCGCCTGCCTTCAGGGCAGCCTTTGCACGGGATTCCCAGCTTGCGGAAACTGCACATGCATTGCGATACTGCTTTTCCACCATGCGCTCGCTGGCAACTGCCTTGCCCAGTGCCTGTGTGGACTTTGTCAATTCCTTCTGCATATCAGTAATAATCTGCTTTACCAGCTTTTCCGGATCCTCTGCCTTGTCAAGCATATCATTAATGTTTGCTCTGAGAATATCACTAATTCTGGAGAAAATACCCATTGAAGAAACCCTCCTGTTTTGTTTTTCATCTTATTTGCAACAGCATAATGCTGTTGTTATTATTATAACAAAGATTATCCGCCTTGTCAAGTGTTCTGAAATAAGAATTCATAATCAAATCACGAATAACACCTGCGATCATATATTGCATTTCTTGCTTCTTTGTGTTATAATAAAAAAAACGATACGCAAGGAGGACAACTCTCATGAGCAAAAAAACAAAAAAGAAGCATTCTGCCCACAAAAATCAGCCTCAGAACCGTCCGGAAGCTGCACCACGAAAAAAAACATCCGGCTCTTCCAAGCCGTTGGGTCTCCGCATTGCAATTCTCTTTGTGATTTTCGCAATGCTGGTGGGCTTTATTCTGATTCCGCTGATTCGCTGACACTGGAGGTATCCCTTGGCAAAGGCAAAAATACATTACGAGTGCACTGCCTGCGGTGCGGAATATATGAAATGGGAAGGCCAGTGCAGACAGTGCGGCGCATGGAATACCATTGAAGAGGCACTGCCTGAGGTTCTTTCTGCCGTCACAGGCGTTCATGCTGCGGGAAATGCCCATCGTACCGCAGATTATTCTGCGCAGATCAGGGAACTGGCAGATGTGGGGGTCAACGAAGACATCCGCTATGATACCGGCATTTCCGAATTCAACCGGGTGCTGGGCGGCGGACTTGTGAAAGGCTCTGTGGTATTGCTGGGCGGTGAACCCGGCATCGGAAAAAGTACGCTTCTCCTGCAGGTCTGCCAGTATCTGGGGGAGAGTCACTCTGTTTTGTATGTTTCCGGCGAAGAATCAGCAAGGCAGATCAAGCTGCGTGCCATGCGCCTAGGCGTGGATACAGAAAGCCTGTATCTGCTGACGCTGAGCGATGCGGAAGCTGTTTGCAGCACCATTATGGAAACAGAACCGGACATCGTAATTATTGATTCCATTCAGACGATGCATATTTCCGGCATTGTATCCGGTTCCGGCTCTGTGCCCCAGGTCAGAGAATGTACAAATCTGTTTATGCAGACTGCAAAGGCAAAAGAAATTCCCATTTTGCTGGTGGGACATGTTACCAAGGAAGGTTCCATTGCAGGACCGAAGGTGATGGAGCATATTGTGGATGCCGTGCTGATATTTGAAGGGGAACGCTATCAGAGTATGCGTATTCTCCGTGCTGTCAAAAACAGATTCGGTTCCACCAACGAAATCGGCGTTTTTGAAATGAATGACAAGGGCCTTTCGGAAGTGAAGAATCCCTCTGCGATGCTGCTGGATGGCAGGCCAATCGGTGTTTCGGGCACCTGTGTCGGCTGTATGATAGAAGGAAGCCGCCCGATTCTTGCAGAAATTCAGGCGTTGGTTTCCAAAAGCAATCTGTCATCTCCAAGGCGCACCGCCACGGGATACGATTACAACCGTGTCTGCATTTTGCTGGCGGTACTGGAAAAGCGTCTGGGACTTTATTTTGGCGCACTGGATGTGTACCTGAATATCATTGGCGGTTTTCGGCTGAATGAGCCTGCAGGAGATCTCGCAGTGGCTCTTTCACTTTACTCTGCACTGATGGATAAACCTATCCCGGAAACGGTCATCGCCTTCGGAGAAATCGGCTTGGGCGGAGAACTTCGCTCTGTTTCCAATGCTGCACTGCGGATTCAGGAGGCGGAACGACTGGGATTCAGAATGTGCATCCTGCCAAGACAGACACTGAAATCTCTGCAGACAGAACGCTTCGCTATGCAGCTGGAGGGCGTCAGCAATCTGAAGCAGGCCTTTGCGGTACTTGAGAAATGCAGCGCACAGATGAAAAAAGATACATAAAAATGCTTCTATACCTTTTATAAAGAATGACTGCTTGAGAATGGGATTCTTTCTTGGAATCCCGAACTGTAAGCTTCTGAAGCAGGCACATAAAAGCATTCCTACCGAAGAAAGAAGGAGACAAAGAGATGGCAAATTACTTTTCCATTCGCAGAAGTGATTCTGAAGACGAAACCGTCAGCATTTCAGACCAGGGCACCAATGTGCTGATTTCAGTTTTATTGCTGGCCGGAACGCATCTGGCAGAAACGGACAGTCAGAAGCGGCTGATTGTCTGGCTGGCGGAACATGACAGAAAAATTGGCAGCGGCATGATTGGCTTTTGCCTGGCGGAAATGCCCTGGAATGCGGAAACCTTTGAGACGGACAGACAGTTCATGGTTCGTGTGGTGGACGCTGCATCCAGAAAAACAGACTGGGACAAATTAAACTATGTGCCCAATGAGCCGAATCTCCGTCCGATTCTCGGCTGGTTCCGAAAGGGATTTTCCAGACTGCGGAAAGAGGATGTGAATGAAAATGTTCTGGCAGTATGGCTGGATAACCTGGATGAAGAAGACCCAGGATTCTGTGAATTTCCCAAATGCAGAAGACATGGCATTTTTGAAACCTGGGTCGGATGTCAGATTTGCAACTGCAAATAACAGCAAAAAAACAACACCGCATCCGGGCTCTGCCGAATGCGGTGTTTTTTATTATTATCATCGCCTCATCGCCCGCACGGGTGAGCGTATGAAGCACAGGTACAATCAAGACTTATATCTGACACACTGCGGCATCCCTGCCGGGCAGTTTGTTCAGCTCAATGCGACTGCATTGGAAACACATCCTTCTCGTATAATCTTGCTTTCGTGAAGTGCAAAATCATTGTTTACATCGGAAACACATCCTTTATTCAGAATCAGTAATCAGTGTTCTCCTCGTAACCCATTGGAATCGCATCCTTTCTATTATCCGCTGAAGCGGTATCGTTGCAGTGGTAGTCGTTCTGCTTACTGCATCGGGTTCACCTCCAACCCTCTTTTTCTTATGGTTCTATTATAACACATTTTCTTTCGAATGTCAATAGTTTTTGTGATATTTTTATATTATTTTTATTTTTAACCTGAATTCTGATTTTTTGCGAAGCACTGTATCAATTGAAAAGATGGCCTGAATCCTTGGAAAAAGTACGAAGAAAGGGGAAATTTTGAAGTGTAGTGTATCTAAATTAGCCAAACAGATTAGGCATAGTATTTATACTTTGTAGATATTTTACAATTAGGAAAAAAAAGCTTGCATTTTCAAAAGAAGAATGATATAATATCAATGTGTAAATGTGCGACATGACGAAAACTCATAGATAACGGCTCTTGGGATACCGGCCGTCGGATTCGCGCATTCCGTACATAATATCTATATTTTACAAAGGAGAGGTTTAAATGAAATCACTTTTCAAGCGCACACTCGCAGTTGCTTCCTCTTCTGTGCTTCTTGCAAGCCAGATTGCAGCAACTATGAATGTCAACATCAGCGCAGCTGATCTCACTGGTTCAGCAAGCGCAAACCTTGTTGTCAACAAGGCACAGATCCTCGATGTTCCGGTTCCTGAGGTTCATCCGGAAATCGCAACAAGAGAGGGCAAGGAACAGCCTTCCAACTGGGCAGACAAGATCAACGTTGCTCTGACCGCTTCTGACGCAATCCTGATTGAAAGAAACATGCAGGATTACCGTGAGAATGCAAAGAAGCTTCTGGAACAGTACGCATCCAAGTACTTCACACCGGCTGACATCGAAGATATCATTTCTTCCCTGGGCGATGCTGAAGGCTACGCAGAGCCGGACGGCACTGCTTATGCAGTTGCTGAGGTTACTGATTTCTCCTTCGTTGTTTCCCGTGCAGTTGAGGAACTGCTGAAGAGAAACAACAAGATCGGAAAGATCACCACAGATAACGGCATCGAAATTAATGTTGACTGGTCTTCTCTGGTAATGAACGGTACTATCCGTGTTGATGCTGAGCTGGACTACGCAACAAAGACTGTTGCATACAAGACAACATTCATCGACGAGCTGGGCAACAAGATTACTACTCCTGAGCAGGCAGAAAAGTACTGCCAGCGCAAGGTAGCAGAGGTCAGACAGATTCTGATTGATTCTGCTGCAAAGACAGGCGGTCCGATTGAAGAGTTCACAAGCCTGGTCGATGATACTCTGAGCGTTTTCGAAAGAGTTGATGCTAAGGCAAATGCAGCTCTGGACAGAGTAAACACCATCAGCTATCACTATGAGGCTGCTAAGCTGGATGCAGATGCAATGTACAACGAGCTGGCTGAGGAAGTAAAGAGCAAGCTGCCGAAGCGTTATGTTGCAACATTCGAGAACAAGAAGCCGGATGCTGCTACTCCGTATCTGGATGACAACAGAGTAAACAAAATTGCTGATAAGGTTGTTGCAACTGCAAACAAGTACCTGAGCGGCGTTGCAGAGGTTGATCTTTCCACATCTGATGTGAAGTATATCCTGAATGAGTCCTATGACTGGGTTGTTGACGTAAACGCATGCAACGGCAGCCTGGAGTTCAAGCTCCCGGACGATCAGCACGCTGAGCTGCTTGCAGCACTGCAGAACGATGCTGATCTGATTGAGAAGTATGCAGCAGAGGACAAGATGATTGTTGACGTTGTTTCCCACAAGGAAGTATTCGCAACAGCTGATACAAACTACACCACAGAGGGTAAGGTTTACTTCGACATCATCCGTGTAATCGATGAAATCGTTCTGGATGATCTTGTGGAAGAAACAACAACAACAACTACAACAACATCTACTACAACTACCACTACAACAACATCCACTACAACTACCACTACAACAACTGACACGACAACCACCACTACTACTACAAAAGAAGGCGGCGAGATCGAGACCACAAGCACCACTACTACTACAAAAGAAGGCGGCGAGATCGAGACCACAAGCACCACTACTACTACAAAAGAAGGTGGCGAGATCGAGACCACAAGCACCACTACTACAAAGAACGGCGGCGAGATTGAGACTACAAGCACCACTACTACAAAAGAAGGCGGCGAGATCGAGACCACAAGCACCACTACTACAAAAGAAGGCGGCGAGATCGAGACCACAAGCACCACATATGCAACATATGTTTCCTTCGAGGTAAATGGTCTTACAAAGGATAACCTCCTCTACTGGAGCGAGGAAGATGAAGCATTTGATATTTCCGAACTGAGCGTTAAGCTTCACTTCGTACTCGCTGGCGTAGATCAGCCGGAAGTTGTTGATGTTACAGATGCATTTAAGCCGGAAGCATCAAATGTAAATGAGCTGACACTGGGCGAAGGCCTCGGCTATGACTACGTTCCTGTAAACCTGAAACTGGTTGACGAGGATGCAGTTCAGTCTGTAATCTTCGATCACGGCTTCGGCACAGAGCTGATTGAGCAGGAAGGCCTTTACAACGGCAAGCAGATTGACAAGCTCCGTGTTTACATCACACTCCGTGGTGACGCAGACCTGAATGGTTCTATCGATTCTCTCGATGCTCAGCAGGCTTTGATGTACTATCTGGAGACTCAGGTTATGGGCAAGACTGCACTGGAAGTTCTCGATGAAGCAGGCTTCCTGGCAAACCAGAGCTCTCGCAAGAAGGAAATCTTCCAGTTCTCTCACTATGCAGCTGACGTACACGACGGTAACGGTGAGCTTCAGGCAATCGATGCACAGAACATTCTGGCATACTACCTGGAGAACAACGTTGTTCTGAGTGGTGCAGGCTGGAATGATGCAAGTGTTGTTGGCCAGGCTGTTGTTCCGAACCACGCACTCCACGCAGCACCTCTTGGCGCTGATGACAATGCAACTTCTGAGAATGGTTGGAACCTCGACTAATTCCTGAATGCATTGATTCTGAATGTATAAGAGCAGGGCGTATTGCAATAGCAATACGCCCTGCTTATTTATGAAGTCAAAGTATAATCTCTCCAAAAAAACACCGCCTGCTGATGCAAGCGGTGTTTTCGCATATCAGAATCGTATGGTGAACGTGGTCTGCTCATCATTCCAGTGAATATCTGCAAAGGGGTCTTCTCCATCGGCAGGCTCACTCACATTTGGCAGAACAGAATCCAGATTTTTGTCCAGCTTGGGAATATCCGGTTCTTCATCGGTGAGGAATGCTCCTTCCTCCTCGGGAATAGGCAGCGGCTCCGGCCTGGATGCAGCAGGTTGTTCTTTATGGGCGGCTGACTGCTTCGGCTTCCGTGCCGGCATATCATCCACATCGGGCAGGTCATCCAGCAATTTCGCACGGCGACGAGCCTTTGTCTCCTCCGGCGTCTCCTTAGCCCGCAATGCCAGTTCCTTCTCCTCCTCGGTTAACTCCTTTTTCGGGTGTTTGACCTTCTGCTTCGGAATCGGCTTCGCAGCCTTCTCTTTTTTGACTGTCACCTGCGGAAGCTTTGCTTTGGGATCTACCGGAACAGATTTTTTCCTGGCTTCCTCCAATTCACGCTTCACACGTTCCGCATAATTCATTTCTTCCTCTTCCACAAAGCTGAGAACTTTTTTCTTCTCAGGCTGCGGCTCAGGTTTTTCTTTCTCCTCTTTGGAAGATTCCGTTTCAGCAGCTTCCTCGGGAACATCAGCTTCCGGCTTCGGCGCAGCTTCCTCCGGGATTTCCTGCTTTTCTTCGGTAATCTTCTCCGTATCTTCCGAAGTGGTTACCTTATCTGTTTCAGCAGGCAAATCTGATACTTGCTCCGAATCTGTTGCTGCCTGGGGCGGATTATCAGGTTCTTCATCGGGAACCATGGGATTATCGAAAAAATCAGGGTTAATAGGACCGCCCATAGCCTTCTCCGGGATATCTTCTTCCTGTGGCTCTGCTGCCTCCTCTGCTGGAGACTGGAACAGGAAATCAGGATCCATTGCACCCGGCATCTGTGCGCCACGGTTTTTCTTCGGAGCGGCGGGCTGTTCCATTACGGGTTCGTCCTCGGGATCATCCTCAATTTCAGCCAGCATTGCATCCATATTCAGCGGAACGAGCGTCATCATCATATGATGCTGTTTGGCATAACGCTCTGCAAAGCTGCCCTCTTCTGCGTGAAGTCTGAATTTCGGGCACTCTGTAAATGCGTTTTCGCTGATATCAGTGACGGAAGCAGGAATCACCACATCTGTCAGACTGTCGCAATGGCTGAATGCAGACTGACCGATTCGGGTAACACCATCGGGAATGATAATCTTCTCAATGCCGGAGTGATAGAATGCCTCGTTTTCGATTTCTGTCAATGTTCCTGGCAGTTTCACTTTTTTCAGTGAAACACAGCTGCTGAACATTGCATGACCGATTTTTGTCGGGCCTTCTCTGAATTTAACAATCTTCAGTTTTGTGCATCCATGGAAAATATAGCCGTCAATCTGCCGTAATGTGGAAGGCAGTTCGATGATTTCAAGCTGCTCGCAATAGGAGAATGCGCCATGCTGAAGCCGCAGAACGCCCTCCGGAACAGTAATATGCATAATACGAAGCTGTGCAAATGCACTCGGACCAATACAGCGCACGCCGGTCTGAATTGTGACATGCGGCTGTGAGATATTGGCGTGCATCAGAATATTTGCGCCGGCAATGGTAAATGGCTCGGTGCGTCGGGACATCCATGGCGTATTGGCGAAAGCGTCTACGCCGATTTCTGTTACTGTCTTTGGGATAATCACATTTGTCAGGACACCGCAGTTGGAGAAGGCATTGTCTCCAATGCTGATGACGCCCTCCGGGATGACTGCCTGACGCAGTCCGCCACGCTCAAATGCACGTGGACCGATACGGTGAACGCCCACAGGAATGGGACTGTAGCCGTCTGCTTTAATCAGGAATCTTCCCACAATATAGTGGCCTGCCGTCATACGGAACAGCGGTGTATCTGCAAAGGCATTTCCTGAAATTTCCTGCACGCTGTCAGGAATATAGATTTCCTGAAGACTGCTGCAGCCACGGAATGCATTCTGATGAATATATTTCGGGCCTTCCGGAATCACAACTCTCCGCAATGAGGAACAGCCGCTGCACACGCTGTCGCTGATGATTTCCGTATTAGCGGAAAACTGCAGTGCAGTCAGTGACATGCAGTCACGCAGTGCTTCGTTTTCCAGCTTTTTCAGTGTATCCGGCATATAGAATCTGCGCAGGGATGTACAGCCCTGGAAGGCGTTTCTTTCCACAGTTTCAATACCCTGGGGCAGAATGACCTCCAGAAGCGGACAATCACGGAATGCGAATTTTCCGATGCTCTTCAATGTGGATGGCAGATAGATGCGCTGCAGACTGCGGCAGCCGTTAAAGGCGTAGTTGTCAATATCTACAACGCCCTCCGGCACCACAATGGATACCAGCTGACGATTCTGCTCAAAGGCATGCTTTCCAATACGGATGACGCCTTCCGGAATCATAATATCCCGGACATTATACTCCTGGGTATATTTTTTTAATACACCATATTCAATAAAAAATGCCGGGTTGCAGCCACGCAGCAGATTGGCTTCCCGTTCGGTATAGCACATGATGCCGTGCATCTGGGCATACTGATGGGCAACACTGCCGGTAACTGTGGTAATTGTCTGAACATTGCTGTCAGTGCCGAATGCGTAGGGATGCAGCTTTGTCACAGATGGCGGAATTACTACTGTACGCAGTTCCGAGCATCCTGCGAAAGCATCCTCACAGATTTCAGTCACTGTTTCGGGAATATAAACTGTTGCCAAAGAAGAACAGCAAGCAAAAGCCTCTCGTCCGATTGTTTTCAGTCCTTTGGACAGAGTCAGATTGACAAGAGATGTACATGCATAGAATGCACGATTATCCAGATATTTGACATTGCCTGGAATCGTCAGTTCCTCAAGCTTTGAACAGCCGGAGAATGTGCCCCTGGCAATGGTATCAATGTGTTCCGGAATACTGACAGAACGCAGACCGCTGCAGTTGCAGAAGGCCCATGCACCAATGGAGTGGATACTGTCCGGCAGTGCCGCACTCCGAAGCACATGGCATCCGTCAAATGCGTTGATGCCGATTTCACGCAGTCCTTCTGTAAATGCGACAGTATGCAGTTCTGCACACAGGGAAAAGCTTCTTTCACCGATGGCTGCAACCGATGACGGAATAGAAATACTGCTGATTTCCGTCATGGTGAATGCTTCATCTGCAATTTGTGTGACATTCTTCGGAACAGTAAGTGTTTCATCCTGTTTGCGGATACCTAGACGTTCCAGTGCGCCTGTGCCTTCATATTTCAGCAAAACGCCATTTTTAATTTTAAACCCCATACGCGCCTCCTGAAAATGATTTTGATATAACCGCACAGCTTTTCAACTGCTTGGCAGGGAATGTGCGGTGCCGCTATTAAGGCATAATACATATCATAATTATTATATCATAGTTTGCATGATTTTTCAAGCAAAACAACCTTGATGTTCTGTAGAATTATAAATGGCATATTTAGGCAGATTGCACACATTCTTTTTCTGCGTAGGGAACAGCATCTTGCGAATATCCGAATACAGCATGCATTTTCGCAATAATCCACAAGAAAACAGGACAATCTTACATCTTTGCTTTTCACTGTGAAGCACAGGACAGAGACGTAAAAACAGCCGCCCGTAAGCACAGGCGGCTGTTTTGATTATGCATTTGCGTCTTCGATGAACGCATCGATTGCACTGTAAATTACGCTAAGAGATTCACTCCAGGGTGCGATGCCCTTGGAAGCACAGCGAATACCGTTTTCGTTGGAATCCAGAATATCCTTCACATCACTGGAAACTGCCAGATAGAAATCGAAGAAGGGGTTCTCCTGTGCAATCTCATGGCACTTGTGAAGCATTTCCACCATTTCATCTGTCCAGCCATAGTCCTTATAGAGTCCCTCTGTTGCAATTTCGCTGGCACGTTCATTGGTAATTGCCATGCGCTTGCAGGCGGCAAACTTGGCAACGCCCTCCGGGTTCTGACCATTCTTTACCATGACATAGCCGTCCAGTCCGCAGGGGATGATGTACTTGTCGCTTTGAGGATCCTTCGGCATGGGAACGAACATTGCATTCTCGCCAAAGCTTTCCTTCCAGTTATCTGTATACAATGCCCAGGCACCGCAGGGATAGAACAGCGTCTTTCCCTCGCCGATGAAGGAAGGCTGTTCCGTCCAGCCGTAATCGCCTACGCCGATTGCAACGCAGTCTGTTGTGCCGAGTTCGTACATCCAGTTCTGGAGACGTTCAATAGAAGCGTTTTTCAGGTTGTTCACCAGTTTTCCGTTTTCCATGCCGATATAGGGCACGCCGCAGGTTGCAGACAGACCGCCTTCGAACCACCAGCCGTCAATACCGTATTGGCCGTTCTGGGGATCGACAAACTGCTGCAGCTGTTCTGTGAAGGTATCCCAGTTCCAGTTGCCTTCTGCAAACAGCTTTGCGGGATCCTTCAGGCCGTTTTCTTCAATGGTATCACGGTTATAGATGACAATGCAGTTATCACCGGTGACATTATTCACAATAATATAGTGCTTGCCTTTCCACTGGAACATATCCATGGCTGTTTTCACATCTGCAAACAGGGGATCATCAAAGTCAATGTAATCATCAATCGGCACAAACATATCCTTGATGGCACCCTTTGGAATGCAGTCCAGATCTCCGGCTGGGAAAAAGTCGATGCCCTCATCACCATTGATGGCATTTGCAAGCGCATCATATCTGGAATTCCAGTCCACTGCATGATAATCCACTTCTCCGCCGTAGCGGTCATGGAAAATTTCCAGTTCAATCGGTGTGGATTTGCCGGTGCCATCCGGGTTAATATCCCAGTTTGCCATCCACTTGATGGTCTTGTTTTCCAGTTCTCCGGTGAGACGCTCATCTTTTGCTGCAATGTCTGCAACCTCTGCTGCAGTTGCCTCATCCAGCGGCTTGTCATATTTTTCTTCTTCGCCGCATCCGGAAACTGCTGCACCGGTCATTGCTGCCAGCAGAATGGCTGCAATTGCCGCTCTGTTTTTTTTCATTTGTTTTTCCTCCCAATTATAAATCAATCGAAATGCGCTGAAATGATCATACTGTTATGATTCATTCACAGATCACAAACATCTTCAATGCCTTATAATAATACCATGTTTCATCTATTTTATCACATTATCGGGAAAAAGTCAACGAAAAATGACAATATTCTATAAATATAAGGCATAATGATACAAAATACCCTGCCAAATTCGCAAACTGTACAATTATTATTTTGCTGTTTTGTTCATTCTGTTCACAGGGTGAACAGCCCGCTCCAAACACGTATTTGGAACGGGCTGTTCATTTCAGAAAGGGATGAAATTCATCTGCTCGGCTTGCTGCTGCCGTCAGAGAAATTGTTTAATTTGTATCGGACTGAATTTTCTCTTGCAGAATCAGCTGGATATCTAGATCCGTATTGTTTCTTGATACGGTAATTGTAATGGTATCCCCTGCCTGGTAGGAATCCTTTGCCTGCTTCAGTTCCTCATAATTGGTAATGGTTGTACCGTTGATGCCGATAATCACATCTCCGGCACGGAGTCCTGCAAGCTCTGCTGCACTGCCGGATTCCACTTCACGGATATATACGCCCACCGGGAGGCCGAGACGCTGGGACAGTGTTTCATCAATATCCACACCGCTGATGCCGATCTGAGGCTTTCCGGTGACATATCCGAACTGAATCAGATCATTGATGATTTTCTGTGCGTGGGAGCTGGGAATTGCAAAGCAGAGGCCTTCTACACTGGCAGAATTGCTGTAATAATTGCTGCTGATTTTGGAAGAGTTGATGCCGATGACCTGACCATAGCTGTTAATCAGCGGTCCGCCGGAGTTTCCGCTGTTAATGGCGGTGTCCGTCTGAATGAGGCGCATGGTGGAATCGTTGATGGTTACTTCACGGTCCAGTGCAGACACAATACCGGTTGTTACAGAGCCGAACAGCTCAAAACCAAGGGGGTTGCCGATGGCGACAACCAGCTCACCAACACGCAGATCATCACTGTTGCCGAATTCTGCTACGGTGAGATCCTGTGTTGAATTGATTTTCAGCACTGCGATATCTTCTGCAATATCGTAGCCTACAACAGTGGCATCAAACTTGATATCGCCTTCGTAGTAGTTTTCATTGAGAACAACCTGGATTTCCTTTGCCAGTCCCATGTGATACTGTTCACTGCTGTCGTAGATAACGTGGGCATTTGTGATAATATATCCATCCTTAGACATGATGATACCGGTTCCGGTGGCAGGCATTTCCTGCTCAATCCGCTGGGGCTGTCCGAATCCGAACATGCCGTAACTGTAGGAGGTATCCTGATACAGGAATGTGGAAGCAACACCGACGGTTGCAGGGGTTACTTTTTCCACGATATCAGGCAGGCTCATGGCGTTCTCACGGGAGGCAAATTCCACGAAATTCATGGGTTCTGCTTCGCTGACGCTGTTCTCCGCCTGCGTCTCAGTCTTTGGCGCAGAATCTGTAACTGTTTCTGCCTTTTCTTCCTGCTGTGCGGATTCCGCTTCTTCTACTGCGGCACTTTTTCCCAGGAAAGAACGGATGGATTCATTTTCTGCTGCAAACTGATAACATTGAATGGAGGCATAGGACAAAAAGCCGATTCCTGCGAATACGGCAAGTGCTTTCAGTCCCTTATGGGGTTTCTTCTTCGGGGGCTCATCATTGTTCCCCGGTGCCTGGAAGCCACCGCCGGGATAACCGCTTCTCGGGGAATAGTAGCTGCCGCCGGGCTGCTGGAATACATCGTTCGTGTCGTTGTTCATACCATTGTTTTCAAACATCAGAATGCACCTCTTCTTTTTGTTTTAATTTAGGCTCTCCGACTGAATCACTCATTCGGTTTGTCTCTATGCTTTAATTATACGCTGTTGTGTGACAATTATATGATAGAAGAAAAAAAAGCAAGTAAAAGGCGGATGTTATTTTAAACAATGATGTGACAGCAGAGAAAAAGAGTTTTTACATTTTCTTCACAATTTGTTCATAAGGTGGATTCAGAAAGACAATAGAGATTACAATTTGTATATTGATTTTGATCGGTACCTATGATATAATTTATGAGGTGGCAAAAAAAGAGGCATGTGCAGTCCGCTGCACATTGTATCTCAGCAGAATGTGTGACGGGTAATGCACATTCTGCTGAATGCACACACAATATATTATTTGATTAGGGGGCAACTCATATGAAAAAAATCTGCAGCAAGACAATTGCTTTTCTGGCTGCTCTGACTGTAGCAATGCCAATCGGCGTGATGCAGACTGCTACTGCAGCAGAAAAGGATATCTCTGACTCCATGACATGGGGTACCCTTCGCATTGGCGGAGGCGGCTTTGTTTCCGGTATCGTGACCGGACAGAAAGCCATGTATGCCCGTACCGATGTTGGCGGCGCATACAAATATAATTATGCTACCGAATGCTGGGAACAGCTGTTCGATTTCATCAATGAGGAAGAAAGAGGTCTTCTGAGTGTGGATGCCATGGCAATCGATCCGACAGATGACAACACCGTATATTTCCTCTGCGGATGCGCTTACTTCTCAAATGAGAAAACCGTGATTTTCAAGACAACCGACGGCGGAAAAACGTTCACAAGATCCGATGTTACCGATATGATTCAGGTGCACGGAAACGGCAATGGCCGTCAGACAGGTGAATCCATTGCGGTTGACCCGGATAACCCCGACGTCATTTACTGTGGCGGCGACGTTTATGCAGGCGACTCCTGCCTGATTAAGTCTACTGACGGCGGAAAAACCTGGAAAACCGTTTCTTCCTTTGGCACACTGGGACTTTTCCCGGAAACCATCAAGTGGCCGACATGGGGTTCCAATATGCGCCATGCCGTCACATCGGATGAGTACTACGCACAGAATGGCATTGCCTGCATTTATATCTATGACGGAAAGGTGTATGTTGGTACATCCACTACCGGAAAGAATAATGTGGTTGTTGCGGACGTTAAGGATGACAAATTTACGGACCTGAGCGATAAGCTGGACAGCGCACACTATCCCGGCAGAATTACAGGTGACGGACAGGGCAACATCTTCTTTGCGTATCAGGGTGCGGTGCAGGTAGGTTCAGGCGGAACCTCCGGCAGCGTGATGAAGCTGGATACCAGGACCGGCAAAGTAACTGATATTTCTCCTCTGAAGAAGCTGTACAGAACCCAGACGGAGTCCTTTGCTGATCCCATTGAAGGCGGATACAGCGGCATCAGCGTTGATCCCAATAACCCGCAGCATATGGTCTGCTCAACCTGCGGCTTGTTCTCCAATGCACAGCTCTGGGAACCATGGACAGAAGAACACGGTCCCTGCTGGGGTGATAAGTTCTTCAAGAGTGAGGACGGCGGCGAGCACTGGATTGAAACCACACCCGGCTGCACACCGTTCTGGGGCAAGGATCCCATTGCTGACTATCTGAATGAAGGTGACTATGCATGGATTCGTGATAAGGCAATCCACTGGGTTGGCGCCTATGTCATTGATCCTGCAAAACCGGATCGTTCTTGGTCAACATCCGGCAATGGTGTCTTCGTCTGCGAAGATACATGGGATGAGACACCCCAGTTTACATTCCATCCTGATGGTATTGAAGAAGTAGTATCCCTGGATCTGGTAAGTGTCCCCGGCGGTGCGGTTTACTCTGCAATTGGTGACTATGATGGTTTTATCCATGAGAATGTTTCCGATATTCCGGATCAGTATGTACCAAATATGGGCTCTACCTCCGCAATTGCATACTGCCCCTCCAATCCTGATGTCATGGCAAGAACTGCAAACGGCGACGGCAATAACAAAGGAACCGGCTTCTACTCAATGGACGGCGGAAAAACATGGACTGCGTTTACTCCGAAGTCAACGGGCGGCAAGCTTTCTATTACGGAAACTGCCGATGGCAAGTACAGAATCATTAATACACCTTCTGACGGCGGCGTTTATTACTCCGATGATTTTGGCAAGACCTGGAATAAGAGTGAAGGCGTTTCTGCAAACAAGGGCGCATATACACTGGTTGATCTGAATAATCCGAAATACGTTTATGCATCCGGCGCAACCCACAACGATTACTGGAGCTCTGATATGACCAAAAAAGAGCCCACACTTCAGGAATCCCACTATTCTTTCTATGTCAGCGATGACTATGGCGCAACCTTTAAGGAAACCGTGGTTTGTATGTATGGCTGGGAGCTGACATGGCTCTATACACATACCTGCGACCTTGCATATCTGAGCGAAGGCACTGTTGCAATGGCAACAAGCAACAACGGTGTTTACATTTTCTCCGACTACGGCAAGGAGATGACACATCTGGATTCTGTTGCTTATGCCAAGGCCATCGGCTATGGTGCACCTGAAAAGAAGGGCGGCGTGAACACGCTGTTCATGTATGGCAGACCGGATGAAAATGATGTGGAAGGTTTGTATCGTTCCACCGATGCAGGCAAAACATGGGTCTGCATCAATACAGAGCATCTCTACGGCGGCACCGGCAACGGAAACTATGTTGTAGGTGACATGAACGAATTTGGCAAGGTTTATATGTCTACCGTTGGCTGCGGTATTGTATATGGCGAACTGAAGAATGGAAGCACACCTGAAACCTCACAGCCGGCACAGAACACCACCACAACTGCAAAGACCACTACCACTAACGGTGCTGCAGGTGATATTTTTTGGGGGGATGCCAATTGTGACAAGTCTGTTGACGTTTCTGATGCTGTTCTTGTCAGCCGTTTTGCGGCGGAAGACACGGAAGCTGCAATCACAGCACAGGGAAAACTGAATGCGGATGTTACACATGATTCCGCACTTTCCTCTGATGATGTCGTCAAGATTCTGAGATTCGTTGCAAAGGCCATCACAGCAGAGGACCTGGCAAAATAATTATCCTGTTCAACAGTGCGAAAAGCGGAAGGCAGCTTCCGCTTTTCGCTTTTTATTTGAAGGGTATTATAACAAGGCGGCAGCCGGAAAGATACTTGTGCTAACGCTTTAACGCATTAAACATTTGTGCATATTGACTATTGCAATTCCATGGAATTTATGCTATAATATAAGTATCATATTATGATGGAAAGGATGCGCAGGTTTCATGTACTGTCTTGCAGTTCATTTTGTATCAGTAAACCGATTTTATGGCTTTATCTGTACAGATAAGGTCTGAAAGGTTTGGCTGAAACATTTGCAGAGGGTGCAGGGCTTGCAAGTCCCAATCAACCAGAATGCAGCGTGCTTGCAGTCAGATCGGACTGCAAGCACTTTTTATGAAAGGAATCAGAACCAGATGATCGTTGTTTTGAAAGAAAATCCAAATCCCGCCCAGCTGGACAGCCTCGTTTCCTGGCTGGAGGAAAAGCAGATTGCTGTAAACAAAAGCGTGGGAACCTCCCATACTATTCTTGGCCTTGTGGGCGATACCGCTGCAATTGACGGCGATCTGATTGCCTCGCTGGAAATTGTGGAAAGCGTCAAGCGTGTGCAGGAACCATATAAGCATTCCAATAAGAAATTTCATCCGGAACCCACCGTTATCACCGTCCGTGGCTGTCAGATTGGCGGGGATGCACTGACACTGATTGCAGGCCCCTGTTCTGTGGAGAGCGAAGACCAGATTGTCAGCATTGCAAAACAGGTGAAGGCAGCCGGCGCAACCATGCTGCTGGGCGGTGCATTTCAGCCCCGTACTTCCCCCTATGCCTTCCAGGGTCTGGGTGCAGACGGCATTGCATATCTGAAAACAGCAAGAGAGGAAACCGGTCTGCCTATTGTCAGCGAAATTACGGATGCTGACCAGCTGAGCGCATTGCAGGACATTGATATTATTCAGGTCGGTTCCCGCAATATGCAGAACTTTTCTCTGCTCAAGGAGCTTGGCCGTCAGGAAAAGCCCATTCTGCTGAAGCGAGGCGCATCTGCCACCTATGAAGAATGGCTGATGAGTGCTGAATATATTATGAACGGTGGAAATCCTAACGTCATTCTGTGCGAATCCGGCATCCGTACCTTTGAACCCTATACCAGACAGATGCTGGATATTGGCGCAGTCAATATTCTGCGGCATCTGACGCATCTGCCGATTCTGGTGGATCCCTCCAGAGCCTGCAGCAAGGCATGGATGGTCCCGAAAATCGCACCGGCAGCGGTGGCAGCAGGCGCAGACGGCCTGATGATTGAAGTACACAACGATCCGAAGAATGCAATCTGCGACGGTAAGCAGTCCATTACACCGGAGATCTTCCATTCTTTGGCGCATTCCCTTCACGATCTGCATGCTTTTTTGCAGAAAGGAGAAACATTATGAATATTGCAATCATCGGACTGGGACTCATCGGCGGATCCTACGCCAAAGCCACAAAGGCACGCACGCTGCATACGGTATATGGCTATGACCTGGATAAGGAGACGATGCTGTTTGCCCGCATGACAGGTGCCATTGATCAGGAACTGACAGATGAACTGCTGGAAACATGTCAGCTTGTGATTACCGCACTGCGTCCCGGTGCAGTGCTGAAATGGGCCAGTGACCACGCTGCAGCCATGGGAAAGGCAAACTGCATTCTGGTGGATATCTGCGGCATCAAGCGTGCTGTGGTAGATGAACTGGGTGCGCTGGCACAGCAGCATCATTTCAGATATGTGGGCGGACATCCCATGGCAGGCAAGGAAACAGGCGGATTTGTCAATTCCTCTGAATCCCTCTTTGAAGGAGCATCCATGATTCTGACACCGGATGCAAATACGGAACTTCGCACGCTGGAAACACTGAAAAATTATTTTTCAGATATTGGCTTTGCACAGATTACATATTCTGACCCGGATGAACATGACAAAATCATTGCCTATACATCTCAGCTGGCACATATTGTTTCGGGAGCTTATGTCAAATCCCCCACCGCACAGAGACGCCGTGGCTTTTCAGCAGGCAGTTTCAGGGATTTATCCCGTGTTGCACGTCTGGATGAAAACATGTGGACAGAACTGATGATGCATAACCGTGAATATCTGATTGAAGAATTGCAGATTCTGATTGAGAATCTGAAACCATATCTTACCGCACTGGAAGAAAACGACCCGGAGGCACTCTGCAAGTGCCTGCGTGAGGGCAGACTGGCAAAGGCATCTGCCGGCGGAAACTGATCTCTCAAAGGAAAAGAGGAGGGTTTACAATGAATACGCAAATTCTTACAACGCCGGATGGCGAAAGCTATCCGATTATGATTGGAAGCGGCCTGATGAATCAGGCAGGAGAAAAACTCAGCGAACTGACTGCTCCCTGCCGTGTCATGCTGATCAGTGACACCAATGTGGCACCCCTGTATATGGAACGTGTTGTCAAGTCACTGGAAGCTGCTGGATTTACCGTGAGTACACATGTTGTGAATGCAGGTGAGGAAAGCAAATCTGTCCGTGTGCTGGGAGAAGTGCTGGAAGCCTTCGCAGAAGCACATCTGACACGTACAGACCTTGCACTTGCACTGGGCGGCGGTGTCGTGGGCGATCTCACCGGCTTTGCTGCCGGCTGCTATCTCCGTGGCATTCGCTTTATGCAGATGCCTACAACACTGCTTTCTGCCGTGGATGCGTCTGTGGGAGGAAAAACCGCAGTCAATCTCCAGCACGGCAAAAACCTGGCGGGCTTGTTTCACCAGCCCATTGCTGTTATCTGCGATACAGATGCGCTGGATACACTGACACCCCATGAACTGGCAGACGGCGCAGCAGAAGCCATCAAGTCCGGCATTCTTGGAGATGAAGCTTTGTTCGCCATCTATGAAAGCGGCACACCGTCTGAGTCAGCGGAAGAAATCATTTCCCGTGCAGTCGCTTATAAGGCAAATATCGTTACCCAGGACCCGAAGGAGCAGGGCGTTCGGAAACTGCTGAATCTGGGACATACCGCAGCACATGCCATTGAAATCCTCAGCGATTTCGGCATTTCGCACGGCCATGCGGTTGCTGTCGGCATGGCAATTGTTACCCGTGCCGCAGCAAAACGGGGCCTGCTTTCCCAGGATGCATGCGACCGTATTCTGTGCACACTGGAACGCAGCAGCCTGCCTGTTGCCTGCCCCTACACTGCTGCGCAGATGGCAAAAATTGCAGCACTGGATAAGAAAGCGGCGGCAAAGGATATCACTGTTATTCTGCCGGAAGCAATCGGCCGATGCCGTATAGAAAAAATGCCCATTGCAAGCCTGGAGGCATTGTTTGCAGATGGTCTGGAGGAAACAGCATGAATGTAATCTGTTCTCCCGGAGTGCTCCACGGCACTGTTACGGCTATCCCGTCAAAATCCGATGCGCACCGCAAACTGATTTGTGCGGCACTGTCTGAAAATGGCGGATTTCTGCCGCTGAAAGAGCCGCATTGCGATGATATTGCTGCCACAATCCGCTGCCTGGAGGCACTGGGTGCTTCTTTCAGACAAGCGGAAGAAGGCATTTGGATTACCCCTGTCAAGGAGCAGCCCCATGCAGACCTGGACTGCGGAGAAAGCGGTTCCACACTCCGCTTCCTTCTGCCTGTAGCCATGAGTGTCTGCCGCAGCATTTCTGTTACCGGCAGCGGAAGACTGCCGGAACGTCCCATTGGCACATTGACGGATGCCATGTCTGCCCATGGCATATGCTTTGCACAAACCACGCTGCCTCTGTCTGCCAAGGGTACACTGACAGGCGGCATTTATGAAATCCCGGGCAATATCAGCTCACAGTTTTTAAGCGGTCTTCTGATGGCATTGCCCTTCTGTGAAGCGGACAGCGAAATCCGTCTGACAACGGCACTGCAGTCGGCAGCATATGTGGATATGACAATCCGTACTTTGCAGCAGTTTGGCGCATCCATCGAAATCTGCACGGAAGAGGGCATGCTTCGCTATCGTATCGCAGGCAGACAGACACTGCATTTCCCGGATGATCCCGATATTGACGGTGACTGGTCCAATGCTGCTTTCTGGCTGACTGCAGGTGCTTTGCAGAAGCATCAGTGTGTTACTGTCAACAGTCTTCACACAGAATCCATTCAGGGTGATAAAGCAATCTGTGAAATATTGGCACAGTCCGGCGCAGATATCTTCTGTACCGAAAATCAGATTCAGGTAAGCGGCGAAGAACTCCATACGCTGAATGTTTCCATGGAGGCCATTCCGGATTTGCTGCCCATTCTGGCAGTACGTGCAGCGCTTGGAAACGGTACCAGTCATTTTACCAATGCGGAACGGCTGCGGCTGAAGGAATCAGACCGCCTCACTGCCACAGCAGACCTGCTTCGTGCCATCGGCGGCAGTGTGGATGAACATCCTGACGGTCTGACCATTTACGGCGGTACGCTGACCGGCGGTACTGTAGATGCCAAAAATGACCACAGACTGGTTATGGCAGCCGCCATTGCCGCAATCAGATGCTCCCATCCGGTGACCATTCTGGGGGCGGAAGCAGTCAACAAGTCCTATCCTGCATTTTTTGAGGATTACCGCTTACTGGGCGGAAATGTCACATTTGAGTAAACTCGGTTCATTCCGACAGCGCAGCATGCGGTCTGCCGGAATTGTCCACAGATAAGAGGTGCAACTATATGGCTTCAAGTTTTGGCGAATCACTGAAAGTTTCCATTTACGGTGAATCACATGGAAACGGTATCGGTGCATTGATAGAGGGTCTGCCGGCAGGCGAAATCATTGATTTTGAAAAACTGATGCTGTTCATGGAGAGACGGCAGGGCGGAAGAAACAGTTTGTCCACATCCAGAAAAGAGCCGGATATTCCTGAATTTGTTTCCGGTGTGCTGGATAATCGCATTACCGGTTTCCCGGTTTGTATTCGCATAGCAAATACTAATACACGTTCAGGAGACTATAGCAATCTGCTGAAAAATCCACGGCCGTCTCACGCAGATTATTCTGCATTTGTCAAGTGGAACGGCTATGCAGATATGCGGGGCGGCGGCCATTTCTCCGGCAGACTGACTGCACCGATTTGTGCAGCCGGCGGCATTGCAAAGCAAATCCTGGAACGGCATGGCATCTTTATCGGTGCCCACCTTGCCACCATCGGTTCTGTATCGGATGAGATGTTCCCCATGCAGCCTTCACCGCAGCTGTTTGAACAGATTGCTCAGAAGGCATTTCCTGTTATTTCTGATGCCTGCGGCGAGCAGATGCAGAATGAAATCCTGGCAGCAAGGGAGGAGATGGACTCCATCGGAGGCACCATTGAGTGCATGATTACAGGGCTGCCGGCAGGTCTTGGCGATCCGATGTTTGACGGCATCGAAAATCGTCTTGCAAGAGTGCTGTTCGGCATTCCTGCGGTAAAGGGCGTAGAATTCGGTGATGGCTTCGGCCTTTCTGCTATGCGTGGTTCCCAGGCAAATGATCCATTCTGCGTAGATGAAGCAGGGGGAATTCGCACGGCTACGAACCGCAACGGCGGTATTTTAGGCGGCATCACCACAGGTATGCCTGTGCGGTTCCGCATTGCCATGAAGCCTACGCCATCCATTGGTATTACGCAGAATACAGTTTCTTTGGAAACAAAGCAGAATACTACCATTGAAATTCATGGACGGCATGATCCCTGTATTGCGCAGCGTGCAGTCCCGGTGGCAGAAGCGGCTGCGGCCCTTGTCACACTGGATGTATTGCTTACGGATGGAAAACTGTAAAGAGATATCACAGATTGATAAGACAACGAATTTGATTGTAAAAGGAGAATCACAGATGGAACTTTCCGAAGTGCGTCAGCAACTGGACAGTATCGATTCCCAGCTGCTGGAATTGTTTGTACAGCGTATGGAACTGGTAGACATTGTTGCAGATATCAAAAGCAAGGACACCTCTAAGCCCTTATATGACCCGGCACGGGAACGGGATATTCTCAGAAATATCCGTGAAAAGGCCGGGGATGTCCATGGCGATTCTGCATTTCAGCTGTTCCGCAGCATTCTGGAATTATCCCGTGCAAGGCAGGCAGCCAGACTGATTCCTGCAACTAATGTTGCTGCAAGAGTTGCTGCCATGTGTGCAAATGAACACAGTGTATTTCCGCAGACAGGCCGCATTGCGGTTTCCGGTGTAGAGGGCTGTCATGCAGGTGCTGCTGCAGATCGTTTATTCCCCAAGGGCGATATTATTTTTGTGAATGGATTTCCTGCAGTCGTACAGGCAGTGAAAGCCAATCTCTGTAAGTTCGGTATCCTGCCGGTAGAAAACAGTGTGCATGGTGCCATTCGTCAGGTCTACGATCTTTTGCGTGAGCCTGACATCACCATTGTCCGCAGTGTCCGCCATTTGATTCGCCATGTACTGCTGACACAGCCCCAGACTGAACTGTCCGATATCAAAACTATTTATACCCATGAACAGGCCGCAGGTCAGTGCAGCCGTTTTCTCTCTGAACTGACAGGTGTGGATGTTATTCCCTGCACAAGCACTGCCCATGCCGCACAGCGTGCAGCGGAGGCGCACGATAAGAGTGTTGCTGCCATTGCAGGTGAAGTCTGTGCAAAGCTCTATGGTCTGACTGCATACGAGGGCAATATTCAGAATGAATCTAATAATGAAACACGTTTTCTGTGTATCACCAAGGGCGCAGAGTCCTATGCAGGCGCAGACCGTCTCAGCATTCTCGTGAACTGTGCCAATTCGCCCGGCGCACTGTATCAGATGATTGCGAAAATCTCTGCACTGGGCATTAATATGGTGAAGCTGGAAAGTATTCCGATTCCGGGTACCAATTTTGCTTACCGCTTCTATATTGATCTTGAATGCAATCTGCATCAGGAGGGAATCCTTGGGCTGCTCTGTGAACTGGAGCACAGCTGTGATTCCTTTACACTGCTGGGCAATTATACGGAGCTGAACGGCTGAGGGGTAAATAGCATCACAGAATAAGACGGGCTTTTTGAAAAGCTTCGGCAATTACAATTGTAATTTAGAAAAGGGTATAAAAAATGTGCACTGTCTGACAGTGCACATTTTTTTCAGATCATATTATTGCTATTATTGCTGTGAGAGCAGCTCGCTGGGCAACAGACCGCCCATCTCATAGAACTGTTTCTCAGCAGCCAGAACACAGCCTGCCAGGAATGCAGAGTCACCTTCAATCGGGCTGTATACAACCTTGATGAGATCCTCTTTGCCTGCCAGCGCATTTATCTTGTTTTGCAGTACCTCATGGGATTTGTCACAAAGCATGAAATCCTGCAGTGTGACACGGGTTGCGCCGACCATCGTGCTGTAATTATACAGCATGAATGCAAGCTTGTCCAGCACGCCTTCGATGAATTGCGTAACAGTTTCATCACCAGCAGAATATGCCTCATTCACCTGGTCAATGTTCATCTCTTTGCCCATGATTGCAGAAATCCTCTTCAGAAGCTCAGGACGTGTCAGCTCCGCCTGTACACTGCCTTTCGGGAAGCCTTCGATCTCGGCACCGTTCACATCAACAACCACTCTGTTGACAGATGCGCTGTCCTTGTTGCAGCCGCCGATTACTTCGTTTCCGCTGATAATCATGGAGTGATACTCCTGACCGGAGTAAACAAGAATCTGGTTTGCTGTTTCGGAATTATTGTAGTCAATATTTGCCTGTGCAAAGAGGCGGATGGCATCGTCTGCCATAACCGGGATGGAAAGCTCCATCTCCAGCAGATAGGCGAGCTTATCATAGCACATAACGCCTTCCTTGATTTCACCGCGCAGCTTGGTGCTGTATGCAGGAATAATGCCGATGCCCAGGCCAAGCAGCTGCTTGTTGACGAGAGAGTGCTTCTTCATAATCTCACGGCAGTTATTGACAATGAATGCAATGATTTCATCTGTAGGCGTGTCTTCATCAATTCCTCTGGAAGTGCTGTACACAGATTCCATAGCGAGATTGGACAAACCAACGCTGATGCTGTTCTTGCTGATGACCGCACCCAGCACATATTTGTAGGTAGGGTTGATGCGGATCATGGTCTTCTTGCGGCCTTTCTTCTTCGGCAGATTGGAAGGCTCTGCAACCGGGCCGTTCATATCTTCCAGAATGCCCTGTGAAATCATCTGGTTTGTAATGATGGTAACAGCGGCACGTGTCAGAGAAAGCTGAGATGCGATGTCAACTCTTGCAAGCTGACCATTCTGACGGATGGAAAGCAGAATTTGTCTGCGGTTTCTACGTTTTAAATCCAGTTTGCTGATTCCTTTTGTATCCATAATGATATCCCCTTTTCATTTATATAGAATGTTTGAAAATATACAGAGTCGGAATAATACCATTATTCCTTTTTATAGTGATTATTATAGCTTCTAAATATGTTTATTCTGTGAAATTATGGTGAATGTTTCAGAAAATGATAAATAACAATAAGATTTGTGCGAAAATATGCAGATTTTGCATTTTAAACTGTGACGTCCTGTTTTTTATTTGCATGAATAAGACGCAATGTCTAACTAAAATCAGAAGGCAATCTTGTCTGCAAATACGGAAACAAAATCATAATTCTGACAAATGTGCAATAATCATATATGGTAACAATCTGATTGCACTATATCACATATAATCGAAAAAAGCAAGATGTTTTCATAAATCTTCAAAGGATATTAAGAAATAGAAGAAATGGGAAGTAAAAAAGCAGGTTCATTTCTGAACCTGCTTTCCGTATCAGATTTTTGTAATTTCTGTGCCTTGTCTTGTTTCACGAATTGTCCATCCCAACGCAGTAATCTGGTCACGAATGGCATCTGCCCGGGCAAAATCTTTCTCCTTGCGGGCGTTCCTGCGTTCTTCTACCAGTGCAAGTACTTCTTCAGGAATATCCTGTGCAGTGTCGTTCTGTGTCAATGCCTTTGCGTTCTCAATCAGATTCAGTGAGAGTGTCTTGTCGATATCTGCAATGGCAGCCAGTTTGGACGCGGCAGATGCATCTGCTTTCAGAATATCATACAGGACAGTAACAGCCTGTGCGGTGTTCAGGTCATTGTCCATTGCTTCCGTATAGGCCTTCAGAAGATTTGCAGTTTCTTCCTCGGAAGCGGTATCAGCAGTCTGTGTCAGCGGTGCGATGCGAGCCAGCAGTTTATTGTAGGCAGCCTGTGCGTTGTCCAGGTTTTCCCAGGTGAAGACCAGAGATTTCCGGTAGTGGGACTGGAGGCAGAAGAAGCGGTATGCCATGGGAGAATAGCCCTTTTCCTCCAGCAGAGATACTGTCAGGAATTCGCCCTTGGACTTGCTCATTTTTCCGCTGTTGGTATTGAGGTGCAGCACGTGGAACCACTGCGGGCACCACTCATGTCCCAGATATGCCTCGCTCTGTGCAATTTCGTTGGTGTGGTGCGGGAAGACATTGTCAATGCCGCCGCAGTGCAGGTCCAGTGTCTCGCCTGCATATTTCATGCTGATGCAGGAGCACTCAATGTGCCAGCCCGGATAGCCGACGCCCCAGGGGCTGTCCCATTTCAGTTCCTGGTCATCAAATTTGGACTTTGTGAACCAAAGCACGAAATCTGCCTTGCTGCGCTTGTTCTCATCGGATTCTACGCCCTCACGGACACCAACTTCCAGATCCTCTTCACGGAAATCGTGGAAACGATAATAATGCTCAAGTTTGGATGTGTCAAAATAGACATTTCCGCCTGCTTCATAGGCATAGCCTTTTTCCAGGAGAGAAAGAATCACACGGATAAAATCATCGATGCATCCGGTGGCAGGCTGTACGCATTCCGGCTTCTTGATATTCAGCTTGCGGCAGTCTTCAAAGAAGGCGTTTGTGTAGTACTCTGCGATTTCCATAACCGTTTTATGCTCACGCTTTGCGCCCTTCAGCATTTTGTCGTCGCCGGTGTCACCGTCAGATGTGAGATGTCCCACGTCGGTGATGTTCATGATGCGGAGTACCTCGTTGCCGGAGTAGGTCAGATATTTCTCCAGCACATCTTCCATAATGTATGTGCGGAGATTGCCGATATGTGCATAGTGATATACGGTAGGGCCGCAGGTGTACATTTTCACCTTTCCCGGCTCAGCGGTTTTAAATGTATCTTTTTGTCTGGTGAGTGAGTTATAAAGCAGCATATTGATTACACCTTTCCAAAGGGCACGCCGCACAGCCTGTGAAATTCCGGCGGGCATGCGGTATGCCGAATATATTTTCAGATACTCCTATTATACCATATTCAGCGTTATTCGTCAAGCAGAATTCGGGGCAGTAATGCAGAAATCATGTAATAGAATATCGCACAAAGCAGGTGGAAAATCTGTACGGCCCGGCATCTGCCTTAAAATGAAAATGTTCATTTTCACAGAATCTTTCAGAGGGAAAGCACCGAAAATTCTATTGCAGGAATATTGACAAAAGCAGGTCCGCTGTGATATAATTGAGGCGATATCACATTGCATCTGCTGTGCAGCGGCAAGATGTTCCGGCATGCATTTTGCATGATGATACAGAGAATGCGGGGGATAAAATGATGCCCCGAAGAATAAAGACTGCGCAGAACAAATCGTTTTTTTCTGCGCCATAATGTGAAAGAGGTATCACAATGGAGAAAATCAATGAGATCAGTGCAAGAATCCGGGAGCTGCGGGAAATCTGCGGCTATACACAGGCAAAACTTGCAGAAGAATTGCAGCTGACAGAGGAGCAGTACTGTTGTTTTGAGGAGAATGGTGATTATCCGATCAGCGTGATTTATGAAATTGCCAATAAATTCAATGTGGATTTCAATGAACTTGTGACAGGTGAGCCTTCCCGTATTGATACATTTCAGGTGGTGCGCAGAGGCATGGGCAAGAGCATCAGCCGTTTTCCCGGCTATCGCTTCCGTGATCTGGCATTCCGCTTTGCGGATAAGATCATGCAGCCGCTGCTTGTTACACTGGAACCCTCAGACGAGCCGGTGAAGCTGGTTACCCATACAGGTCAGGAGTTTAATCTGGTGCTGAAGGGCAGCATTGCCGTGGTGTTTGATGACCAGGAAATTGTACTCCACGAGGGCGATTCCATTTACTTTAATCCGGCATATGCACATGGACAGCGCTGTGTCGGTGATACCAAGGCACGTTTCCTGACAATGATTGCAGAATAATAAGGAGAATACAAATGCTTTTAGATCGTTTTTTACCTCGAATTGAATTTGATTCCTATGAGGATTTTCTGGAAAACTACCGTGTGAATGTTCCTGAGAACTTCAATTTCGGCTGGGATATTGTGGATGAATGGGCCAAGCAGGACCCGGAGAAAAAGGCTCTTCTCTGGCTGAGCAAGGATAAGGAAGAGCGTACCTTTACATTTTCAGAGATTTCCCGTTTGTCCAATCAGGCATGCCATTATTTCCGCAGCATCGGCCTGAGAAAAGGAGATGTAGTTCTTCTGATTCTGAGACGCCGCTGGGAATACTGGGTGATTGCCACTGCCCTGCATAAACTGGGTGTCATTCTGATTCCGGGCAATCTGCTGTTTACAACCCACGATATCGCATACCGTGGCAATATGGCAGGTGTCTCCGCAATCATTGCCTGCGATGATGCATATATCCGCACACAGGTGGATGGCGCAGCCAGGGAAATCACCACTCTGAAAAAATGTATTGCCGTTGCAGAACCCCATGAGGGCTGGGATTTCTTTACAGAGGAAATTGCAAAGTATCCGGATACGTTTGAACGTCCTACAGATGACCAGGCAACCACTGCAAAGGATACTATGCTGATTTATTTCACATCTGGTTCTACCGGAATGCCGAAAATGGTCTGCCACAATTATGCGCACCCCCTTGGCCATATCGTCACAGCGAAATACTGGCATCAGGTGCAGGATAACAAACTGCATATGTCCATCTCTGATTCCGGCTGGGCAAAGTTCGGCTGGGGCAAAATCTATGGCCAGTGGATTTGCGGCGCAATCCAGTTTGTATATGATTTCACAGGCAGATTCAATGCGAAGGATATTCTGTCTGTCATCAGCCAGTATAAGCTGACAACATTCTGTGCACCGCCGACCATGTACCGCTTTATGCTCCAGGAAGACATGACACAGTATGATTTATCTTCTATTCAGAATTTCTGTAATGCAGGTGAACCGTTGAATCCGGAAGTGTTCAACCGCATTTATGAATTGACAGGAAAGAAAATGCGTGAAGGCTTCGGTCAGACAGAGGGTACGGTTCTGATTGCGAATTTCCCGTGGATTGATCCGAAACCCGGTTCCACAGGAAAGGCTTCTCCGCTGTATAACATTCATCTGCTCCGTGAGGACGGCACGGAATGTGAAGACGGCGAGGAGGGTATCATTACTGCCTGTGGTATTGATAAGGTCCATCCTGTGGGTCTGTTCTCTGCTTACTACAAAAATCCGGAGCTGACAGAAGCTGTTCTGGGCGGTGAAAACTATGACACAGGAGATGTGGCATGGCGTGATTCTCACGGCTATATCTGGTTTGTGGGAAGAAACGATGATGTGATTAAGTGCTCCGGCTACCGTATCGGACCTTTCGAGGTCGAGAGCGCATTGCTGACTCATCCGGCTGTGGTGGAATCTGCCATTACCGGCGCACCGGACCCGGTCCGTGGCCAGGTTGTCAAAGCAACGGTTGTTCTGGCAAAGGGCTATACCCCTTCCCCTGAACTGACCAAGGAACTGCAGGAGCATGTTAAGAAAGAAACGGCTCCTTACAAGTATCCCCGTGTGATTGAATATGTGGACGAGCTGCCGAAAACCCTTGGCGGAAAGATTAAGCGTGCACAGATTCGTCACAATGATGAAGAAACAAAGTAAGACAAAGTCGTATGGTGCCGGGGGCACATTCCGTGTCCCGGATGATTCTGTATGATTGCGTCTTCCGTCAGAAGCATCCACCTGATGACAGCCCTGAGAGAGGGAACAGCTGTGTCGGGTGGGTTTGCTTTTTTATAAAGCAGAGGTGTATTATGCGACATTTTCAGGAGATGAATCCCACAGCAGTGACAGTGCATTTGCTGCTGACGGCCGGCATTGCCATGTTCAGTGATAATATGATTCTGCTGGGATTTTCCCTGCTGTGTGCTGCGGCATTTTATGTTATGCAGAAAGGAATGACGAATTGGAGATTCCACTTTTTTGCACTGTCCATGCCGCTGGTGATTGCTGTCCTGAATCCCCTTTGGAATCAACATGGCACTACCATATTGTTTTTTATGAATCAGCGTGCAGTCACGCTGGAAGCAATATTGTACGGGGTTATGGCTGGCATGCGGCTGTCCGCAGTGCTTTATTGGTTTCAGAATTTCACGCTGCTGATGAACAGTGAAAAAATATTCTATCTGCTGCGCTGTCTTTCCCCGAAGCTGGCACTGGTGTTTTCCATGGCACTGCGGAATATCTCAGTTTATCAGGGACAGCTGAAAAAAATCCATCAGGCTCAGAAAGCACTGGGAATGTATCGGGAGAATCATCTGATTGATGATATACGCATCTCGCTGCGTGTGTTTTCCGTACTGCTTTCCTGGGCGTTGGAAAACGGCATTATCACGGCAAACAGCATGGCGGCAAGGGGCTATGGTGTACAGAAGCGGAGCAGCTTTACGCATTATCGCTGGACAGGGTATGACCTGGTGCTGACAGCAGTCAGTCTGGTGATGGCTGCCTCTGTGGTATGGGCCGCCGCAGAGGGTTATGGTCAGTGGCAGTATTACCCTGTGGTTGTGGTGCCGTCCTGCTCTGTCATGAATATCGGCATCACAGGCATATATGTTATTCTGGCATCGCTGCCTCTGATTCATGAAGGAAAGGAGATTCTGACATGGAAATGCTTGCTGCGAAAAATCTGAGTGTCACATTCCCTGAATGCAATACACCTGTATTATCGGATATTTCTTTCTCCGTTGAGGCGGGTGCATTTGCAATTCTGTGCGGTGCAACAGGCTGCGGCAAGTCTACTCTGCTGCGGATGTGTAAACGGGAGCTGATGCCCCTCTGCGAAAAAAGCGGTACTGTCACATTGGAAGGAATGGATATTGCAGAAGCACAAACAGGCATCACTGCGGCTGATATCGGCTTTGTCATGCAGCATCCGGAACAGCAGATTGTGACAGACCGTGTCTGGCATGAACTGGCATTTGGCCTGGAAAATTTGGGATATCCTACTGAAGTAATCCGGCGGAGAATAGCAGAGATGGCTGCATATTTTGGAATGGAAGAATGGCTGGAATGCAATCCTGCGGAGCTTTCCGGCGGACAGAAACAGCTTCTGAATCTGGCAGGCGTAATGATTATGCAGCCGAAACTCCTGCTTCTGGATGAGCCAACCTCCCAGCTGGATCCGATTGCAGCGGCGGATTTTCTGAATACGCTGCAGCGTCTGAACCGGGATTTCTCAGTTACGATTTTGCTGGCAGAGCATCGTCTGGAGGAAGTGATTCCCATGTGCAGTCATTTGATGATTATGCAGAATGGCAGGATTGAAAGACAGGGCTCTCCCAGAAGCATTCTGCAAACTGCCGCAGACGGGGACATGCCGGATGATATGCCGGCGGCGGTGCGGCTGTATCATGGGCTGCACATGCAGGGAAACTGTCCTCTTTCAGTGCGGGAGGCCAGACAGCAGATTATGCCGCTGCTTTCTTTCTCCAGGAGTACCGTTCCGGAGAAAGATACAAGGCTGCCGAATGACACGGCACTTGCTTTTTCAGATGTGTATTTTCGATATGGGCGCAGAGAAAAGGATGTCCTTCGGCATCTGACATTTCAGGTGGTGCAGGGGGAAATATACGGAATGATTGGGGGAAACGGTGCAGGAAAATCCACCGCATTGTCTGTGGCAGCCGGACTTCACAGGGCATATGCAGGCAGGGTTTCCGTATTTGGCAAAAAGATTTCCGCCTATACATCAGGAAGCCTGTATCGGGACTGCATTGCAATGCTGCCACAGGATGTGCAGACCTTGTTTTTGTATAACACGGCAGAGGAAGAACTTTCAGAATTGGATGCAGAGTACCGTGAAACGCTGAAGGATTATCATTTCGATATGGATGACATGCTTTCGCAGCACCCCTATGATCTGAGCGGCGGGCAGCAGCAGATGCTTGCACTGGCAAAAGTGCTTCTGATGAAACCACGGCTCCTTTTACTGGATGAGCCCACAAAGGGCCTGGATGCTGCGTCCAGGCAGGGACTGGGGGAAATGCTGCTGGCTTTGCAGAAACAGGGTATCACCATTTTGCTGGTGACACATGATATTGAATTTGCGGCGCAGTATGCAAACCGCATCGGCTTTTTGTCTCAGGGAGAAATGATTTCTGAAGATACGCCCAGAGAATTCTTTTCCGGAAATGCATTTTATACGACTGCTGCCAGCCGGATATCCAGAGGATGGCTGGAGAATGCGGTAACGATACAGGACATATTACAGTGCCTTCCGAATGAGAGGTGTGACCAGTGATTGTGATTTCATCGGGCAGAGTGCGGCGCATCATCGGCATTGTGTTTCCAATGATACTGATTCCTGCGCTTGTTCTCATAACATCCTATGTGTTTCCGCAAAATTATGCGCTGAACAGTCTGCTGATAGTAATTTGTGCGCTGGTGCTGTTTGTGGCCGGCTTTGACCGCAGGGAAATCGGTACACGGCGTGCGGTGCTTGTATCCGTCATGACGGCTTTGTCAGTCATTGGCAGACTGTTTCCTGTGATGAAACCAGTATCTGCCATAACGATTCTGTCAGGCATGTATCTGGGGGCGGAATCCGGGTTTCTGGTGGGGGCATTGTCGGCGGTGCTTTCGGATTTCTTTATGGGACAGGGACCCTGGACGCCTTTTCAGATGCTTTCCTGGGGACTGATTGGTCTGGGGGCAGGATGGTGTGCGCCTTTGCTGTGCCGCCGGAAATGGACGCTTCTGGTGTATGGTGCGCTGTCGGGTGCGGCGTTTTCCATGCTGATGGATATCTGGACGACCATCTGGACCTATGGCAGATTTTCTGCGGCGGCCTATCTGACAGCCATTGTATCAGCCGTCCCTTTTACCCTGCAGTATGCGGTATCCAATGTGATTTTCCTCTGGGGGCTAGGAAAGCCGATGGGGGATAAATTCAAGCGGATTCAGAAAAAATACGGACTATAGATTGAAAGAGCAATTTGCACAAAAACGCACAGGATTTCTATATACTATTTCTATAATCAAAAAAAGGTTCTCCCTTCCTTTTTCGTTGCGATACCCCCTTTACAATTTTGGCTGAATATGGTATAATGATAAGAAACAGAAAGACAATATCATGGCAGCACTGTACAAAGAATACCGGATGGTTCTCAGCAGAATTCCTTTTATGTGTTCCGCTTCGGCATCCGCTCTCTGTGGTGTACCCTTTGCTGCATCCGTATTGGGATACAAAAGGAGCTGGTTACAAAATGGGAAAAATCATTGCGTTTGCAAATCAAAAGGGCGGTGTAGGTAAATCTACTACTGTGGTGAGCCTGGCAGCTTATTTTGGTATGCGTGATAAAAAAGTCCTTTGCGTGGATATGGATGCACAGGGCAATACCACAACCGGCCTTGGCATTTCCAAAAAAGATCTGAAGCGTTCCACATACGATGTATTAATTGGCAGGGCACGCATTCAGGAGGCCATTGTACCCACTGCATTTCAGAATATCAGTCTTTTGCCGGCAGTGTCAGCACTGGCAGGTGCGGAGATTGATCTGATTGATATTGAAAACCGGGTTCAGCGTCTGAAAATGGCATTGATGCAGTGCCGCCTGGAATATGATTTCGTTCTCATTGACTGCCCCCCTGCACTCAGTCTGATTACATTGAACAGTCTTGTTGCTGCGGATTCTGTGATGATTCCCATGACTGCGGAATATCTTTCCCTGGAGGGACTTTCACAGCTGTATGAGACAATCAAGATTGTGAAAAGCAAGTATAATTCCGGCCTGAGTATTGAGGGCATTGTGTTTACAATGTTTGACAGCAGACTGAACCTTTCTCTGCAGGTTGTGGAGGAAGTGGAAAAATTCTTCCCGGATCTGGTGTTCAAAACAAAAATTCCGAGAAATGTCCGACTTTCCGAGGCACCAAGCCACGGAAAACCGGTATTCTATTATGAGCGTTCCTCTAAGGGTTCAGAAGCATATGAGATGCTTGCCCACGAAATGCTTGGTGAACCGCTGGAACCGGACATCAAGCCGAAACGGTTTATTTTCAGCAGAAAATAAACATCGGATACAGATGTCCCCGGACATCAAGAAAACAGGATTTTCATTTCAGATGATGAATGAGAAAATCCGAAACAGATGCAATATACAAGAAACATCAGAAGGAAGGCGATATCATGGCAAAGGGTGGACTCGGACTCGGCAGTGGTCTCAGTTCCCTGTTTGAACAGAATGCCGCAGACCCGACCAGCGGTGTGCAGACAGTCCGGATCAGCGAAATTGAACAGAATCGTTCACAGCCCCGAAAACGCTTTGACGATGAGGCGTTAACAGAATTGGCAGAATCCATCCAGGCACATGGTATGCTTCAGCCGATTGTGGTTCGGCCGGTCAGCGAAAATCGCTATCAGATTGTGGCAGGTGAGCGCAGATGGCGTGCCGCAAAGCGGATCGGGCTGTCTGAAGTCCCTGTGATTATCCGTGATTTTACCGATAACGAAGCTGCACAGATTGCTTTGATTGAGAATCTCCAGCGTGAGAATCTCAATCCCATTGAAGAAGCGCTTGGATATCAGGCACTGATGCAGCAGTATCATATGACACAGGAAGACGTGGCAAAGACTGTTGGAAAATCCCGTCCTTCCGTTGCAAACAGCCTGCGTTTGCTGAATCTGCCCGTCAGTGTGCAGGATTATCTGGAAAAGGGCAGAATCTCTGTGGGACATGCAAAGGCACTGGCAGCCATCAAGGAAGAAAGGCTGATGCAGGAATGCGCACAGCGTGCCGCAGAGGATAGAATCACTGTGCGGGAGATTGAAGCCATTGCACAGAAGCAGAATACCGAGACGAAACCGAAAAATCCGAATAAATCCCCGGAGCGCATTTATTACGATGAAATGGAAATCAGTCTTGGCAGTCATTTAAACAGAAAGGTCCGTGTAGCCGGCAATGACAAGCAGGGTACATTGACTTTGGAATTTTTTGGCAAGGAAGATTTGCAAGATCTTTGTCAACATCTGACAAAAGAAAAGTAAGAGGAAAAGGAGTAATGAAAAATGATTGAGAATGCCGCAAAATTTCAAAAAGAGGGACTGACATTTGATGACGTCTTGCTGATTCCGGCTGAATCCAACGTCACCCCCAACCAAATTCGTCTTGCAACCAGACTCGCTGGCGACATTATGCTGAACACACCGATTATGACATCGGCGATGGACACTGTCACAGAATCCAAAATGGCAATTGCAATGGCACGTGAAGGCGGTATCGGTATTATCCACAAGAATATGACCATTGAACAGCAGCGGGATGAGGTTGACAAGGTAAAGCGCTCTGAGAATGGCGTTATTGTTAATCCGTTTTCTCTGACAGAAGACAGATTCGTATTTGATGCGGATGAGCTGATGGGTAAGTACAGAATTTCCGGTGTTCCCATTGTTGATGCGGAAGGCCATCTGGTTGGCATCATTACAAACCGTGATATGCGTTTCCTGACAGACTTCAACCGTTCGATCAGCGAAGTGATGACCAAAACCAATCTGGTGACTGCACCTGTTGGAACAACACTTTCCGAGGCACAGGAAATTCTCCGTGCGCATAAGATTGAAAAGCTGCCCATCGTGGATGAGAATGGCGTGCTGCGTGGTCTGATTACCATTAAGGATATTGAGAAATCTGTGAAGTATCCGAATTCTGCCCGTGACACCAGCGGCAGACTGCTTTGCGGTGCTGCAATCGGCGTGACAGCTGATATTCTGGAGCGTGCTGCTGCTTTGATTGAGGCAAAGGCAGACGTTCTGGTTCTGGACAGCGCACATGGTCACAGTGCAAATATCATCAACAGTGTCAGAAAAGTGAAGGCACAGTTCCCGAATACACCTGTTATCGCAGGCAATATTGCAACCGCAGAGGGCGCAGAGGCTTTGATTGAGGCTGGCGCAGATGCAATCAAGGTTGGTATCGGCCCCGGCTCTATCTGTACAACTCGTGTTGTTGCAGGTATCGGTGTGCCGCAGGTGACTGCTGTGTACGATGCAGCCTGCGTTGCTGAGAAACACGGTATTCCTGTCATCGCTGACGGCGGCATCAAGTATTCCGGAGATATTGTCAAGGCACTGGCAGCCGGCGCAAATGTTTGTATGCTCGGCAGCTTGTTTGCAGGCTGTGAGGAAGCTCCCGGCGCAACGGAAATCTATCAGGGCAGACAGTTCAAGGTTTACCGTGGTATGGGCTCTCTGGGCGCAATGGAGGCCGGCTCCAAGGACCGTTATTTCCAGGAGGGTGCTCGTAAGCTGGTTCCGGAAGGCGTCGAGGGCCGTGTTCCTTATAAGGGACCGCTGGCTGATACTGTATTCCAGCTTTGCGGCGGTATTCGTTCCGGTATGGGCTACTGTGGATGCGTCGATATTCCCACACTTCATGAAAAGGCCCGCTTTGTCAGAATTACAGGTGCCGGCTTGAAGGAGAGCCATCCTCATGATATTTATATCACCAAGGAAGCACCGAACTACTCCGCACAGATTTAATGAAATAAGAAGAGCATCCTTTGTCATTGACAGAGGATGCTCTTTTGTCGTTTATATAAGGTAACAGCAATGCTTACTGCACGGAAGCAGCCTGCTTTGCCTTATGCCGCCGTTTTCCCTGAAGCAGTTCATCACGGTTTCGCATCATAATCATGGTGCCGTCCTCGCTGAGATAGGTTCTGCCGTGACGTGTCAGTTCCAGAATGGCAAGGAATAACGCCACACGATCTGTGCGCTTTGTGAGACCGTCAAACAGGTCTGCCATGCACACAGATTCTGCGGTGAAAAACTGGCGCAGAAGGAATACCACTTTAGATGCCACACTGGTAACCTGATGGTGCATCTGGACAACGGCGTGAATCTTTGCACCGGCATTATGTTCTGCTTCGTTATGCGGCATTTTTCGCACGCCCATATTATGATACACCTGCAGCAGCGTATCCGGTGGATGTGTGCGGCGGTAGGTCATATCTACAGGCAGCTCTGTTGGCTTTCGGCAGAAAACTACATCTCCGAGATAATTCTGACGCAGGTTTTCAGCCGCAATCTTACAGAGAGAATATTCAATCAATGCGCCTTCCAGCTCTTTTTTTACCGCTTCTGCTTCTTCAGGACGTGGTAAAAGTGAGGCGGTTTTCATCCATATCAGCTTTGCGGCCATGGAGAGAAATTCGCCTGCAAGCTCATAATCCTGCTCTGCGCATTCCTGCATATACAACAGATACTGCTCCAGAAGAACGGAAATTTCGATATCATAGATATTCAGCTTGTGTTTGGCAATCAGGTGAAGCAGCAAGTCCATGGGACCATCAAAAATCGGAAGATGAAATGCTAAATCCGCCATGACATCACCCGAACAGAAGCGGAATCCAGTTAGTGGCGAAAGTCAGCAGAGAATACAACAGATTTCTCAGGATTCCCATAGGGATGGTCAGAACCGGACTGAACAGAAGAATCAGGAATACAATGCGAATAACCTGCTGATTCCGGATAAACCATCTGTCAAATTTTCCGCTTGTGAAATAGCTCAATATTTTTGAACCATCCAGTGGGGGAATCGGAATCAGGTTGAATACACATAATCCAAGGTTGATGGTTACAAAAGCGTTCAGCATGAAGTAAATCATCATGGGCATATTCATGCTGTCGGAACCTGCCAGGGACTCCAATCCGTTGATCCAGTAATCAGAAAGCTCATAGAACCGCTGGATGACCATACCGAAAAATGCAGCAACCAGATTCGCCATAGGGCCTGCCAGTGCGGTAATCGCAACGCCGAATCGCATGGAGTGCTTTCTGGAAAATCGATTGGGGTTAATAGGCACAGGCTTTGCCCAGCCAAAGCCGCAGAGCAGCAGGCAAATGGCACCGATGGGATCAACGTGTGCCAGGGGATTCAGCGTGAGTCTGCCCTGATACATGGCGGTATCGTCTCCCAGCTTATAGGCTGCCCATGCATGGGCATATTCGTGCAGGGGCAGAATCATCAGAATGATAAAAAGACGTGTGACAAAATTCACAAGGTCGCCTGCAGTAATGCCGCCGGACAATAAATTCATCAGCATAATGTGTTCCTCTCTTTTCAAATTCGTCATTGATACGATATATTATACTATATTTTGTGCCTCTTTTCAAGTATCACCATCAAATTTTCATGAATTATGATAAATTTTCACGAATATTAAAAAAAGACTTGATTTTTTTCTTAATATCTGGTACAATATATCATATTGATAAGTCTGCAAAGGAGGTGCCAGCTATGGCAAAATGTGAAGTCTGCGGCAAAGGCGTTACTTTTGGTATCAAGGTTTCTCACTCTCACCGTCGTACCAATCGTACATGGAAGCCGAATGTCCAGCGTGTTAAGGCAATCGTGAAGGGTTCTCCCTGCCACATCTATGTTTGCTCCAGATGCCTGCGCTCCGGTAAGGTACAGCGTGCAAATGGTTGATTGATGAACAACACGGAGTTATTCGTATACAGTTGATATATGCGGATGCTCCGTTTGTTTGCGCAATCAAAAGAAATAGAAGCAGATATCAGAATCTGTGCCTTGGATTGATCAGCAATTCAAAATAAGGCTTTGCTTCCCTATGGAGGCAAAGCCTTTTTTATTGCATGTAGCATAAATGCATCATACGTAAGACAAAATACGTTAATGTTCAGACTTTTTCTCGTGATAGGATTGACTTTTTACATGATATATGCTACAATGTAACACAGAAAAAGCAATGGGGCTGTTTCACTTACATAGGGGTGGAGCAGCCCTTCGTGTTTTTATTGGTAATTATTATAACTTTAAGAGGACGTTCGGATGAAATTACAAATTCTTGTCGCAGATTCTGACGGAAGAACAGAATACCATCTGGATGCCATTCAAAACATTCTGGAAGGAACAGAATTCGTAATCGGAAAACATACTACGAATCTGAACGAAGCAGTGCATCTTGTGATGGAACATGAATACGATATACTGATTTGTATTAACCGTTCACCGGAGTTCATTGCAACGAAGCTCCTTCATATGACGGAAGAGTTCGGACAGCGTATCCCCACCATAGTAATCAGCGAGTACGACGATTCTCAGCGTATGCGGGAATGCTTTTTGATGGGCGCTGTGGATTTTCTGTCAGAACCGGTTCCGGCAGATGAACTGATCAGGGCAATTACCAGGTCTTCCGAGATGATTCATATGCAGCTGATTGATTCAGAATATGAAGCTGCAATGGACAGTACACTGTCTGCTTTCGCAGAGTCAGAATCCCTGAAACCCATTCTGGAGAAACTCAAGGAGTTTCTGAGAAGCATTGATAATCAGATTGCCACTGTGGAAATGGCGGCGGATTATTTTGGCTTTAACCGTGATTATTTCGGCAGGTACTTCAAGAATAAGTTCGGCATTACATTCGGAGAGTACTACAAGAACTTTCAGATGACTTATGCTCAGCTGCTGCTTCAGACCGGCCAGTTCAAGGTGATGGAAATCAGCAGAATTCTGGGATTCTCCACACCGGACTATTTTACAAGGGTGTTTCGCCGCTACATCGGTGTCAGCCCGTCAGAAATCAAGAGAAATCCCCAGCTTTGCAGAATCTGTCAGGAGGATTCATAAAATATAAGAAAAAGTCGTATATTTAATGGGTCCGGGTATTGACATTTGACAGGAAAATCATGTATTATTATACTGTGTAAATTTGTCGGCATTTATGTCGGTGGATTATAAAAAAATATCAGGAAGGATGTTTGTTATGTCTTATATTGATGAAATCATTGACCAAGTAGTAGCACAGAACCCGGATGAGCCCCTGTTCCATCAGGCAGTTCGTGAGGTTCTCGACACCATTCGTGTTGTCGTTGATGCAAATGAGGCTCAGTTCCGTAAGGACGCTGTTCTGGAGCGCCTCGTTAACCCAGAGCGTCAGGTAAAGTTCCGTGTTCCGTGGGTTGACGATCAGGGCAACGCACACGTTAACACCGGTTACCGTGTACAGTTCAACTCTGCTATCGGTCCGTACAAGGGCGGCCTGCGTCTCGACAAGAGCGTTACACTGGGCATGCTGAAGTTCCTGGGCTTTGAGCAGGTATTCAAGAATGCTCTGACCACACTGCCGATGGGCGGCGGCAAGGGCGGTTCCGACTTCGATCCGAAGGGCAAGTCTGACCGCGAAATCATGGCTTTCTGCCAGAGCTTCATGACTGAGCTTTTCAGACACATCGGTGCTGACACCGACGTTCCTGCTGGTGACCTGGGCACAGGCGGCCGTGAGATCGGCTACATGTTCGGTCAGTACAAGAGACTGAAGAACGTTTATGAGGGCGTTCTCACCGGTAAGGGCCTTTCCTTCGGTGGTTCTCTTGCAAGAACAGAGGCAACCGGTTATGGTCTGCTCTACTTCACAAAGGAAATGCTGGCTTGCAACAACATCGACATCGCTGGCAAGACCTGCGCAGTTTCCGGTTCTGGTAACGTTGCTATCTACGCAATCCAGAAGGCAACTCAGATGGGCGCAAAGGTTCTCACATGCTCTGACCGTACCGGTTGGATTTATGATGAGGAAGGCGTTGACTACACCATCCTGAAGGAAATCAAGGAAGTAAAGAGAACTTCCCTGGCTGAATACGTTAACTACAGACCGAATGCAAAGTACACTGCAAAGGCTGCTGGTGACAATATGGACCACGGTGTATGGACTGTTAAGGTTGACATCGCTCTGCCTTGCGGCCGTGAGAACACCATTGATCTGGACGATGCAAAGAACCTGGTTGCAAACGGCGTAATCGCTGTTGCTGAGGGTGCTAACATGCCTACTAACCTCGAAGCTACAAAGTACTTCCAGGAGAACGGCGTTCTGTTCGCTCCTGGTAAGGCTTCCAACGCTGGCGGTGTTGCAACTTCCGGTCTGGAAATGAGCCAGAACTCCGAGAGACTGTCCTGGAGCTTCGAAGAAGTTGATGCAAAGCTTCAGAGCATCATGATTTCCATCTTCCACGCTGCTGATGATGCTGCTAAGAAGTATGGCATGGAGGGCAACTACGTTGCTGGCGCAAACATTGCAGGCTTCGAGAAGGTCCTCAATGCAATGAACGCTCAGGGTATTGTCTGATCCCTGAAACAGCAAAAGAAGCGAAATCTACAGCTTGCAGATGCGTTGAGATATACAGGAATTGACATAACAATTAACTTGATATCTATGTGTGCTTAGGCAGGTTCTACATAATATTGTGGAAGATTACGCTTGCGATTAACAATAATGTCAAGATACGCCTCGCAAATTGCCTGGCGTATCTTGTGCTGTTATACGAAAGGAGTATGAGATGAAAACTGTATTGGTTTGCCGTGAAACGGATCCGCGTGAAACACGTGTTGCCATGATTCCGGCTGATATCAAAAAACTTATCGGTATGGGATTCTCATTTAAGGTTGTCCGTGGAGCCGGCGCAAAGAGCGGCTTCCCCGATGATGAGTACGAAAAAGCAGGCGCTGTTCTCATTGATGATGAGACAATGGGCTATGACTGCGAAATTGTGCTTCGTATTCTGAAGCCGGAAAAGATTGACGGCCTGAAGAAGGATACACTGCATCTGAGCTATCTGGATCCGTTTAATGAGAAAGAGCTGCTGCGTGACTTCGCAAAGAAGGGAATTCAGGCAGTTTCTCTGGAAATGATTCCCCGTACCACACTGGCACAGAAGATGGACGTGCAGTCCTCTCAGACATCCCTGGCAGGTTATGTGGCTGTTGTAAATGCTGCAGCACGTCTGCCGAAGATTCTGCCGATGATGGTGACACCTTCCGGTACAATTAACCCGGCAAGAGTATTTATCATTGGTGTCGGCGTTGCCGGTCTTCAGGCAATTGCAACTGCAAAGCGTCTCGGCGCAAGAGTAGATGCATTCGATACCCGTCCGGTTGTGGAAGAGCAGGTAAAATCCCTGGGCGCAAGCTTTGTAAAGATTGACCTGGGCGAAATGGGTCAGACCGCACAGGGCTACGCAAAGGAACTGACACCTGAGCAGATTAAGAAGCAGCAGGAGGCACAGGCAAAGGTTTGTGAGCGTTCCAATATCGTTATCACAACTGCAAAGGTTTTCGGCAGAAAGGCCCCCCGTCTGATCAGCAAGGATGTCATTGACCGCATGCAGCCGGGCTCTGTCATTGTGGATATGGCAGTTTCCACCGGAGGCAACGTCGAAGGTTCCAAGCTGTTTGAAGAAGTCGTCACTGATAACGGCGTTATCATTCTTTCCGGCGATTTCCTGGAGAGACAGGTTCCCTATGATGCTTCCAAGATGCTGTCCGGAAACTTTACCGCATTCCTGACACATTTCTACAATAAGGAAAGCAAGGAATTTGTTGTGAATATGGAAGATGAGATTATGCGTGGATGTCTGCTGACACAGGGCGGCCAGATTATTCACGAGCGCTTCAAGGAGGCTTAATATGGATAATATGGGCGAAATCATGTTGCTTGTATTTGTATTTGTGATTTCCGGTTTCCTCGGTGTTGAGCTGATTTCCAAGGTTCCTTCCCAGCTCCACACACCGCTGATGTCCGGTACAAATGCAATTTCCGGTATTACAATTGTTGGCGCAATGTCTGCAACAGCAATTGCTGTTACTGCAAGCGGCACACTGGGAATGATTTTTGGTATCGTTGCAATTGTTCTCGCAACCATTAACGTGGTTGGCGGTTACATGGTAACTGACCGTATGCTTGGCATGTTCAAGAAGAAGGGGGATAAGAAGAAATGAGAGATATCATCATCCCGATTCTGTATATGGTATCAGCAGTCCTCTTTATCCGTGGCATTAAGCTGCTGGGTAAGGCAGATACTGCCCGTAAGGGCAACGGCATGTCCGCAGTCGGCATGCTGATTGCTGTAGTTACTGTTCTGTTTGAAAAAGAAGTGATGGATGCAGGCGTGATGAGCTATCTGATGATTGCTGCTGCAATTATTGTTGGTTCCATCATCGGTGCTGTCTGGTCCAAGAAGGTTGAGATGACCGGTATGCCTCAGCTGGTTGCTTTGTTCAACGGCTTCGGCGGTTTATCTTCCCTGCTGGTTGCACTGACACAGTACCTGAACAGCCAGGAAGAAGCAAAGCCCTTTGAGGGCGTAACTCTTGGCCTTACCGTTGCAATCGGTGCAATTGCATTCACTGGTTCTGTGGTTGCCTGGGGCAAGCTTTCCGGCAAGATGTTTAAGAAGTCTGTGACAATTCCTGCAAAGAATGCGCTGAATGCGGCGCTTGCAATTGCCGGCCTGGTTGGTATTGTTCTGTATGCCTTCAGCGGCACCAACAAGGAGCTTGGCCTGATTGGCATGATTGCAGTAACTGCTGCATACCTGATTCTCGGTTTCACAATGGTTGTTACCATTGGCGGCGGCGATATGCCTGTTATCATTTCCCTTCTGAACGCATTCTCCGGCCTTGCAGCTGCATTTGCAGGTCTGGCAATCAGCAACTCTGTTCTGGTGGTTTCCGGCTGTCTGGTCGGTACCTCCGGTCTGATTCTGACACTGATTATGTGTAAGGCAATGAACCGTACACTGTATGCATTGCTGTTCAGCAGCTTTGGCGCATCTGCTTCCAAGAAGGGCGCAGGCAGCGACAAGGAGCCGAAGTCCATGTCCGTGGAGGACGCTTACCTCATTCTGGAAGCAGCAAGCTCTGTTGTTTTCATTCCGGGATACGGTATGGCTGTTGCACAGGCACAGCACAGCGTAAAGGAACTGGCTGATAAGCTGGAGGAAAATGGTGCTGAGGTCAGCTTTGCAATTCATCCGGTTGCAGGCAGAATGCCCGGCCATATGAACGTATTGCTGGCAGAAGCAAACGTGCCTTATGAGCAGCTGAAGACAGCTGATGAAATGAATCCCCAGATGTCCAATACCGATGTTGCAATCGTTATCGGTGCAAATGACGTTGTTAACCCGTCTGCATTGGAAGATGAAACTTCTCCGCTGTATGGTATGCCGATTATCAATGCATTTGAAGCCCGTACAGTATTTGTGCTGAAGCGTGGTAAGGGTACCGGCTTCTCCGGTATTGAGAACCCGCTGTTCACCAATGATAACACCGTTATGATTTATGGTGATGCAAAGCAGACTGTTTCTTCTCTGGTCAGCGAATTCGAGGATTCATAATTTTCGGATTACAAAGAATGATACAAAACAGGCAGGATATTCGAAAGGATATTCTGCCTGCTTTTTTTGTGCCGGGTTCCAGATGATTGTCCTTTTGAAAATTGATGTTATAACGCAGAATCAGGAGAAAAAACAGGTTATATGCATATTTCAAAAATGTATTTGCTGCGCTGTTTTCATTTGGTAATCCCGTACATTTTACGAAATATATCTTGCATTTTACAGCAAATTATGCTATGATATAAGGTATGATATCAGAGAAAAATCTCATGGATAAAAGGAGAGAAAAATGAAGAAAATACAACTTACAGCAATACTCTGCGCAGTACTTTGCGCCGCTTCTGTGATGACCGCATGTTCCAGTGAACGAGCAGATTCTTCTGTATCCCAGGCGGAAGAAGAATCCCAGACAACTACCGCAGAAGGAGCAGAAACCACCACTGCGGCAGAAGAAACAACAGCAATGCAGACCGAGACCACTTCAGCGGAAGAAGAGGCAGATACTACCACTGCACCGCCTGCTGAGGAGGATACTCCCGGCATTACAACCAATGCAAATAAGACTGACAGCGACTCTAAAATTCTCTGGAGTGAAAGAGGCCTGGAGGCAAAGTCTATTCACAGCCTGGATGGATACGGCGTGGAGCTGAAAGTAGATGAGCAGTATCTTGGCTGGAATCTGGATGCTTTTGACGGCATTCTGAGCAATGATGCAACCCGTGTGGATGAGATGTTCGCAGATTTTACCTATGCGGAGGGCACGCTGGCTGCCAATGGTATTATTACTGTTTATTCCAAGGATGATCCGGATCATCCCAACGGCATGTCTCTGCGTGTGGATAATCAGGCGGATTTCCCCTATTTCCCCCAGGATTCCCGTGAGCGTGGCAGATTCTATATTGAAAATACCAGAGATGCCTTCGCAATGCTTGGCATTGAGGAAACCACTGTCAGTGAACAGTATGAAATTGCAGTGTCTGTATCAGTCAGCAAACTGCATATTCACCTTGCTCCAAATGGATTTGATACTATCCGTATTACAGCTGCTTCACGGCGCTGAAACGGATTCCATGGAATTACAGAAAACGGGTGATGAAAATGAAGAGATTACAAAGGGCAGCTTTATTCACTGCTGTGACGTTTGCTTTGATTTGCAGCGGCTGCGGCACAGCAACTGCCGGTCAATCTGAGGCGGAAACTTCTGTGACGGAGGTTACGGTTCCGGATGTGACAATACCAGAGAATGTGCTGGAGGATGCAGAGATGTCGATTCCGGATGTGACTGTTGACAAATACAAAGTGCCCGAGACAGAGGGAACGGCCTTCATTCGTCAGCTGAAGCTCGGCTGGAATCTTGGAAATACATTTGATGCAATTGACGTTTCAGGCATTACCATGGAAAATGAGCTGAACTACGAAAAAAGCTGGTGCAGCGAGTTTACCACCATAGAAAACATTGCGGCCATAAAGGCGGCAGGCTTTGAAACCATTCGTATTCCTGTGTCATGGCACAATCATATGGATGAATCCTATCAGATTTCTGAAGCCTGGATGTCCCGTGTCAAGGAAGTGGTGGACTGGGCAAGAGCCTGTGATATGTATGTCATTCTGAATACACACCATGATAACAGTGAAGCGTATTATTATCCGGATGAAGAACATATGGAGCAGTCCAGGCAGTATCTCACCGCTGTCTGGAAACAGATTGCAGAAAACTTCCGGGATTATGACGAGCATCTGATTCTGGAGTCCATGAATGAGCCTCGTCTGGTGGGGCACGCAAACGAGTGGTGGCTGGATATGAATCAGGCGGACTGCAGAGAATCTGTTGAATGTATCAATCAGCTGAATCAGCTGTTTGTGGATACCATTCGCAGTGCAGGGGGCGAAAATGCCAATCGCTGGCTGCTCTGTCCGGGATATGATGCTTCCTGTGACGGTGCGGTGAATGACAGTTTCGTATTGCCGACCGACCCGAAGAATCGTGTGATTGTATCTGTTCATGCCTATACGCCCTATGAATTTGCTTTGAATACCAAAGGTACAGAAGAGTGGTCACTGGATAATACCGCTGACCAGAATGAGATTCTTTCCTTTATGGATAAACTGTATGGAAAATATGTCATGAACGGCATTCCTGTTCTGATTGGCGAATTTGGCGCGCTGAATAAAGACAATCTGGAAAATCGTGTTGCATTTTCAGTGTTTTATACCAAAGCGGCAAGAGCAAGAGGCATCTCCTGCTGCTGGTGGGATAACAACGCCTTTTCCGGTTCAGGTGAAAACTTCGGCTTGCTCTACCGCAAGACTTCCACATTCCCGTATCCTGAAATTGTGCAGGCTTTGGTAAAGGGCAGTGAAGTGGAATAAAACCTGTTTCTATCCTGGGGACAGAATCATTATGAAGTTGAGGTTTCGATATGAATAAGTATTTGCTTTTGCTTCCGACTGCGCTGTGCCTGATTGCAGCTGTGTCCTGCGGCACCGGGGAATCTCAGGAATCTGAGACGGCTGAGGTAACGACCACTGCGGAAGAAACAACCGTTACGACGGAAGTAACCACGGAAGAAACTACTACCACAACAACAGTTACTACCGTGGATTATGAAATTGTGAAATCAGTGGAACTGACAGCGGATGCAGAATCTGTGCGGCCCACAAGCGGAAAATTTGCATTGTCCAATCAGACAGATGCCCCTTTGTCCTATACAAATCAGTTCCGCATTTACAATGCAGAAACCAGCAGTTTGCTGGCTCCCCGTGAGGAAGCAGAAAATGATCCCAAGACAAAGACTCTGGGTGTGGGAGAAGAAACAGGCATTGATGCAGACTGGACAGACCAATATGGCGCTCTGGAGGATGGTGATTATATTCTGGAGCTGGTGCTATCCCAGCCGGAGGAGGCAGCACAGCTGCTTCAGGTGGTGCAGGCAAAGTTTACACTGGATTCTGATGGCTTTATTCCCCATTTGAGCATTGACCCTGCTTCTGTAAAGCCGACAGGCTGTGTACTGACAGTGACCAATGCGACAGATGTTGCACGAAGCTACGGCCTTGTATATCGAGTCTATGATGAAACAAACGGCAAACGGGAATTGCTGGCAAGACAGCTGGATATGGACAAGAAGATTTCTAAGGATTATTATATGGAGCCGGGCGCATCTATTCAGATTATCTGCAACTGGGACGAAACCCTGGGACCGCTGCTGGAAGGCGATTATGCAGTGGAGATTGACCTGCTGGCAGATAATGAAAAAAAAGCTGTGCCTTATCGGGCCGCATTCTCTGTTGTATCATAATGCAGCAGAGATATACTTGCAATTATCATCAAAATATGATATAATATGAAAGGCTGTATGACAGATACAGCACATGGTAATGATTTTGGAGGATGATAAAGATGAATCATATGCGTAAAATGATGGCATTGACAATGGCAGCCGCAATTTTGTCTGCTGCAAGCTGCCTGACTTCCTGCGGAGAGAAAAGCAATGTGGGTGAGAAAGGTGATACCCCTTCACAGACAGTATATTCTCCGGTAGTCCCGGAGAATCCACTGGATGATGACGCCCCTGGTGATACCACCAGTGCAGCAATTGGTGATACAGTCAATTTTGAGGGCAAACTGGATATCTCACTGGATCAGGTTGTGGAGATTGATGATGTGAACAAGACCATGTATCGTGTAATGGTTGCAGAAATGACCATCACAAATCACACAAGCGAACCGCTGGATTGCTCCACACTGACACATTTCAGTGCAACTGTTGACGGCGAAAAGAACATGGAGGCTGTCCGTGACGTACAGGCTGCAGTTGTTGCAAGAAAGTACTACACAAAGATTAACAGTGACATGCTGCTCTTCAACAAGGCGATTCCTGCAGGTGCAACCGAGAAGGGATATGTATACCTCTATGCGCCTACCGCATGGGATTCTTTCTCCCTGGAGTACACACCGTATAAGTACTATTCCAACAACACCGTTTCCTTCAACCTGGAAGAGGGAAAGTTTGTGCACTATTCTGAGAGCATCAATGACTAAGGAATAAGAGCGTATCAGTCTCAGCGTTTGTTCGCCGTTGATGATAATACGGAATAAGATACAGAAAAGCCGCTCCCATTGGAGCGGCTTTTTTATGTGAAGTATCACCAGTTATTGTGTTCTTCTTTCATTCTTGAGGTGATAAAGAAACCGTTTTTATTGTTTCCAGATACGGTAATATATTTGTTGTTTTTGATTTCCATAAAGGAATTCATGGAAGTGCCGTCATGGGGCAATCTGACCCGTGTCATTTCCGCTTTCGGGGAATCGGCAGTCTCAGCCGATTCGCCTTCGATCGACAAATCGTTTTCAACGGATTCTCCGGAAACTTCATTCTCTTCAATGATATCAAGGGGGCTGTAGTAAACCTCAAATGACTGACCAATGGGATTTGAAATAATCAGGTGTTCACCATTGGAGACGTGTCCCTCCAGAAGTTCAATATATTCTTCCAGACACAAATTATTTTGTTTCATAAACCAGGCATGGGGAACGCCAACAAAGCGGAAAACATTTCGCTTACCGGAAACACCGGTCAGTTCTTCCTTACCTTCCGGATAACGCTGAATGAAGCCCAATGCTGCACAATTATCCAGCATCCACTTGTAACGCTCATCGTCTGTAGAGAAGGCAATATATCTGTTATTATTCATATAGGCAAGTTCAAAGGAATATCCCGATTCCAGTTCGCTGCATCCCGGAATATCATACAGATCGGAGGAATTGCCGCCTGTTTTTTGCAGGTCTTTCTCATAGAATTTTTTCTGCTCATTGACTGTCCGATAGCCGGATGCAATCAGAAGACTGCCATGTTCCGGATCTTCACCGAAGGATAAGGACAATTCCCCAAGTGCTTTGGCAGTATCCTCTGTCAGCATAACATTCAGGTCACCGGCACGCAGGAAATCCGTTTCATAATCATGGACTCTCACGAGATTGGAGAAACTGTCAGATGGAAGATCGACAGTGGCGTGTTCCTTGTCAATGAGAACAAGAGGACCTTCATGATAACGTGCAGCATGCAGACGATAAACGTCATAAATGGGTTCTGATGCTGATTCTTCCTGGGCAGAATCAGGTTCTGTTTCTTCGTTCAAGGACTCGTTCAGATATGGTTCCAACGGAACAACACCATTGATAATTCTTCGCATCCCGAAAGCACCTGAAATCAACAGAAGTGCAGCCATAACACCGGCAATGACCCGATCCGGAGATTGCCGTAATTCTTTTCCTGTAGAACGATATTCAGCCATAGTATCTATTTGCTGACGATAATCGCAGCTTCTCCTTCCTTACAAAATAAAGTTCCTCTACTATTATACCATAGCAGCGAAGGAAATAAAACAGATTTCAGTCATGTTTGTGAAATATTCACAATGAATTTTGATTAAAATTGAGGACATTTCTAAATTTGTTAATTTCGGATTGACAAATATAATGATATGTGATACAATAGCGTTAATCTTAGGAATTGAGGTGGTAACTGTGAAGTGTCCGAATTGTGGTGAACCCATTAAGACCAGACATACTTTTTGTGTAATTTGCAATGCTGACCTGAAGGATTATTTGGCAAATGGAAAAAAGGAGGATGCCATCGAAAAGAAGAAGAATGTGCAGGAGCATCTGCAGAAACTCGTTGGGAAGATGAAGCAGAATGTCATCTCTGCGGAGGGACAAAAAAACAGGGAACAGGCCGTTGCCGCTGCGAAGGATGAGCCGGATGTTCACGCCGTAAAAATATAAGCAAAATGAAAACGCAGTCACAAGTGACTGCGTTTCTTTTTTTACATCTGTGCGTTAAAGAGGCTCTTGAGGTTGTAGATAACATCGTCGTTATCTGCATTGATGCTTGCTGCCTCATTGATTGCGGAAAGCTCCTGAAGGGCATCCAGATTTGCGTTGTAGCCGATGGTGTAACAGGGAACGTGAACACCGGCAATGATATCCTTGATTTCATGGAGAGAGTTCCCCTCGTTTGTTTCACCGTCACTCAATACGAACAGCAGCGGCTTAACATGCTTTCCGGATTCCGCCTCCGCTTGTTCCTGGGCTTTCATGAGCATATCCAGGGCTACCAGAACAGCGTCATAGGTGGCAGTACCGCCGCCTGGGGACAAATCCTCAACAGCTCCGGTAAAGTAGCTTCTCTGGTTCAGATCAAAACGTGCAATCGGCAGATTAATGTTGACATCGGAACTGTAGCTGACAAGACCAATATAATTGCTGTCGTTGATGTACTGAGATGCATTGATGAGAGAGGACTGGAGGTTCTGAAGGGGGGCACCGCTCATGGAACCGGAAATATCAGCGATGAAGACAGCCATAACAGTGCTGCCTGCATCTTTCTCGGTTTTCCAGAGCTTCTGTGCGCTTGCCAGAAGATTGCCGGTGGTATCCCAGGTTTCGCCCTTGTAATCATCCATGTAGTTGAAACCGTATTTCTTAGCCAGTGCCTGACTCTGTGCATTGTGGCAGTAATCAATGAATTCCTCTGCGGCATTCAGCTGTTCTGTACTGAGATTGGAAATAGCATACATGGGGCTGTCGTGGCGTACACCAAAGGGGATGAATTCGTAGTCATGCAGCTCAGGGGAATTGTGATAGCCCTGATACTCCATAATAAAGGCATCCAGAACACCATTCTTTGCTGCTTCACGCATTTGCAGTGTGGAGTATGCAACGAAAGGAACATTCTGCTGGAACTTCTGAAATGCACCTGTTGCCTTTTCGCTGAGAATGTCAGCGGAATCAAAGTGTTCCAGAGCAGAAACAAGGAAATTCAGACCAGTGGAGGAAGCATATGGATTTGTGTAGCCCATGGTAATCTCATTGTTCGCAGTTGCCTCCACAATAGCATTGATATTGACTTCATCGTACTTCACATCCAGCTGCTTGTAGATATCTTTGCTAATCAGTATGCCCGCAGTATTGCCTGCAAGCCGCTCATCCAGCAGATTGATTTTTACGCCCTCTGCAGCAATCATATCGCCCCAAAGCGTATTGGAGGGAGAATAAAGCTCCGGTACATATTTTCCGGAAATGATATAGTCAATTGCTGCACCTGAGGTAATGGGGCGAACGGAGATGGTAGCCCACTTATCATTTATCATGACATGGGATTCGTTGAAGCTTTCAGCAACTTCGTTCAGCCAGCCATCTGTACCGCCGGAGGCCTTTTCTGTAGAAGAAATAATCTCCAGATTAATATCGCCATATCCCTCGACAGTCATAGGATATTTTCCGATATCCGGCAATTCCTCGGCCAGATTGCTGCCGCTGATTTCCACAGTTGCCTTTCTCGGTGTAATCTCATTTACGGATAATCTTTTGAGCTTGTTGTTCAGCTGTGTTACGGCGGCATCATGGGAAATTTCCCTGGAGGACTTGCCCGCATTATTGCTGATTGCAATACCGATACCAAGACCGCCGATCATAATCACGGCGATGACGCCGAGGAACACTGCATTCTTTTTCGATGATTTACTCATAGTAACCTCCTCATGATTCTCTGTGGTGGAAAACGAGCTGTGAGATACCATCCGGTTCCTGCACTTCCCAGATAAGCGAGCTGCCGTTTATCCAGATTCTTGAGCCATTCCATCCATGCTCCGGGCTGGATTCACAATATGCCGTCAGACAGCCTGTGCCGTCATCTGAAGCGGTAAACTGTGTGCCCTGGCAATTGATAACGGCCGTCTGTTCAATAGAATAGATGCTTGTATTGAAGCTTTCAACGGGAATATCACGGAAGCTGTCTGTATAGGTCATGCCTTCTGCTGAGTCAATGATGGTGTCACATACCCAATCGCCTGCAACAGCGTAGACGGAAGGACGGGCAGGCTGTGTGAAGCTGCTGACAGAGGAGAAAATCATTGCCATGCTTTGCTGTGTCAGCTTTCCGTCATCCAGTTCCAGATTCAGCGTGGAAAACATGGTTTCCTGTGTGTAATTCGGGAATTGGATCAGTGCCAGATTTTCATTAAGACCATCCCAGGTGCCTGCGCTGGCAACACCATTGCAGCGGTCATAGAAAACGCAGGTGCCGTTTGCATTGAGCTGCATCTGATAAATCACACGATAATTGTCAGTGCCGTACTGCCCTGCAAGCTGTGCGGTGTTGTTCCATTCTGTCAGCTCCCATTTTCCGGCAAAGTTTCCCTTATAGTCAACGCCGGGCTCACCTGTGACAATGGGTTCCGTCTGGGTTGTAACAGCAGTCAGTTCATATTTTTGTGACTGTGTTGTTTCCTCTATCAATTGGTCGGGGGAGAGGGTAGCAGCAGGGTTTACCTCCAGACCGGATAATTCATCCAGCTGAGATTTTCCGCCGCATGCTGTGATACAGGATACAGCCGTAAAGGCTGCGAAAGTAACGAATAAAAATTGTTTTCGATTTAACATAGATTCTCCATTCAGGATATGAAGTCCGGGTTACTGCATTCTCATTTGTTCCTGCTCTTCCGGATGTTCGCTCATAAATTCGGCATTGCTTTTGCGGACACTGCGAAGAGCATTGGTCAGTTCATTGAGACAAGGTGTTACCGCAGTTGCATCGTCTCCGATTTGCGAGACCTCCAGAATCAGATTTTCAAATTCCGAAAGAACTCTTGCATTTTCGCCAAGGATTTCCTGCAAATAAGCCACATGCATATTATATTTATGCGGCTCATTGGAATCAAAAATCATAACACGGTTGAGAATGCGCTTGCAGTTTGCAAGGATATAGGCATCCACTTCATTGGCAGTATTCAGGAATGGACTGTCCTTGGAGTCATCCAGAATAGAGCGGAGTGCCTTCTGTTTCCGCTTCAGGGAATCCAGATGCTTCAGTGCAATCTTGATATAATCCTCAAAGGGGGTATCTTCCTGGAGCCATGCGTTAAAAGCTTTGATATAATCATCTGTTGTCTGCAGCTTCTTGGCATCGCTGACAACGCTTGCACTGCTGCCGTGCAGAATCAGTCCGTCTGCGATTACAGAGAGCAGAAGCCATCCGGCCAGGATCCCCAATGCCCCTGTGGCGGAAATACTCCTGGAAAGAAAATGATAAAGGAGCAGACCTAATCCCATTTCGCATGCAGCTGCAATCACCACGATGATTCGAGATGTGTTTTTCATACGATAGTTCCCCTTATTCTATATTGACTTGTAGCGAAGGGTAATGTGAGTAGGGGGCCAATCCTCTGCTTTACAGAACTGCCCCGGGATATGAAAAAGGAGGACGTTCATCAGCCGTCCTCCTTTCGTAATCTGAGTCGGGCTCAGACCATTCATTTAATTACTCAGCAGCGGTGTCGTCAGAATAAACAACTTCATCTGCTTCTTCTGCAGTATCCGGCTCAACGAGTGCACGAACAGAGAGGCTGATGCGCTTCTTGTCAGCATCAATGCCAATAATCTTAACATTGATGGTGTCGCCGACATTTACAACGTCCTTTACATTTGCAACACGCTCAGTGGAGAGCTGAGAAATGTGAATCAGACCATCAATACCATCGGTAATGCGTGCAAAAGCACCGAAAGTTGTAACAGAAACAATAGTTGCATCCACAACGTCACCAACAGCGTAATCATTGGTGAACTTCACCCAGGGGTTATCCTCTGCTTTTCTGTGACCCAGAGAAATACGGCCTGTTTCCTTGTTCAGAGACTTAATGTAAACTTCCAGTGTGTCGCCTACTTCAACAACATCGCTGGGCTGGTGGATACGAGCCCAGGAGAGCTCGCTGACATGAACCATGCCATCGATACCGCCGAGATCAACGAATGCGCCGTAGCTGGTGAGGGACTTAACTTCACCTGTGTAAACGTCGCCTTCCTTTGCGTTCTCCCAGAATACAGCCTTGGCAGCGTCACGCTCTGCCTTCTGAACCTGGCCGATGGAGCCAACTGCTCTGCGGCGCTGCTCGTTTACGTCGATGATAACGAAACGAACGGACTGCTTCAGCAGAACATTCAGGTCAGCACCTCTGCTCAGACCAGACTGAGAAGCGGGAACGAAAACGTGGAAACCGTTGCTGTCAACAACAAGGCCGCCCTTGACAACATTCAGAACAGTACCTGTGAGGACTTCCTTAGCCTCATAAGCCTTGAGAATGTTCTCGAAGCCCTTCATCTCATCTACTCTGCGCTTGGAGAGCTGAACAGTACCTTCAGCATCATTCACCTGAATAACAACGAGTTCAATCTCATCGCCGACTTTCACCAAATCGGACGGGTTCTTAGAAGTATCACTGGTCAGTTCGGAAAGCGGAATATATCCAGTCTGCTTGGCACCAACGTCAACCATGACTTCGTTATTTCCACTGATGGAAGCAACGATTCCGAGTACCCTGTCACCCTTTCTCATTTTTTTGAAGGTCTTATTCAGTTCCTCCTCGAATGCTGCTGCGAAGTCTTCGTTCTCCGGGATCATGGTATCGTTGTCAAAAATTCCAGACATATCGTTTGTACCTCCTTTATAATACTGGCGGGCGTACTTGCTCCTGCCGTGATTCCGATTTTCAGTGTGTAATCTTCATTCTGCGTTCCGGCAATTCTGTCGATAGCAGCATGAATCTCATTTGTGATGCTGCGCAGTTCCTCAGCGTTCTCAACCAGCCATGTGGGGCAGTTTCTGCTGCTCACATCGAAGAGCTTTACGGTATTGGAACTGTGTCTGCCTCCTGCAACAATCATGATATCAGACATGCGTGAGAGCTGGTCTGCATCGGACTGTCTGGTGGCTGTTGCGTTGCAAATGGTATCAAACACCTGTAAATCCGGGTGATCTGACGGTAGGAGGTTTATACTCTCCCTCCATAATATATTATTATACGTTGTTTGCGAAACAATTGCAAGCTTTTCGGGCAAATTTCCGCTAATCAAACATCTTAGCTCGCTGACATTTTGAAAAACTGTGCAATTTTCCCTACAGTGGCCCACTATCCCTTGAACTTCCGGGTGTTTCGGGTCTCCTGCGATGAAAATGTGCCTGCCGCTTTCCGCCTGCTGTTCCACGATTCTGTGGATTCTTGCAACGAAGGGACAGGTGGCATCGATGACCGGATTTCCCTGGGCAATTGCTTTCCGGCTGATGTCCTTCGGCACGCCATGTGCACGGATGATCAGCGTTTCACCGGGGGCCAGCTCGGAAGGGCTGCTCACGATTCGTGCACCTTTTTTCTCCAGGTCATTGACCACAGTGTCATTATGAACAATGGGACCCAGGGTGGCAACACGCCTGCCTTCGCTCAGTGCCTGATATACTAGGTCAACGGCTCTTCCAACACCGAAGCAGAAGCCGGCCGATTTGGCAGTCTGAATTTCAAATTTCATGTTACTCCTCTTTAATAATGGACATAGTCCGGCAGGTTTTCCGCATCTACTGTAATCTTGGTGATGTCGGAAAGCGGCATGTCCGTAAGCTGATACAGGGTCAGAGTATCGCCGACTGCATCCAGAGGCTGAAGCGGTGTGCTTCCTGCAATGACGCAGATGTATGTATTGCCGTCAGCGGATTCTGCCCAGGTTGCCAGGCATTGCCCTGCAGGGTCAGTATATCCTGTTTTTCCGCCCTGAATATGAAGCGGGTCGGACAGGTTTTCCAGCTCATTGCCAACGATGCGGGAAAGGGTGGTGGAAATCAGTTCAATGCCTTCCGGGTGGACATTTGTCGGATAGGTTGTATATTTTCGTGTGGATAGAATCTTCTTTGCATATGGATTGCGGATGGCATATTCCAGCACAATGGCCATATCCTGCACACTGCTGAAATGACGTTCATCATTCAGGCCGGTGCAGTTGAAGAAGATGGATTGCTGCAATCCCATTTCTTTGGCAAGTGCATTCATCTCTTCGACAAATGCCGCTTCGCTGCCGCAGGCGTGTACTGCCAGCATAACCGCAGCATCTGCGCCGGAGGGGAGCATCATGGCATACAGCAAATCCTGAATGCGGCAGGATTCTCCTGCAGTGAAGCCTGCCACATAGGCAAGCCTGGCCTGTTGTTCGGCGACGACTTCCGCACGCATCTCGATGGCCTCGTCTTCCGCAGGCTCACCCATCAGCTCCAGATATGTCACAAGTGTCATCAGCTTCGTAAGAGATGCGGGATAAATGGCGGTGTCTGCATCTTTTTCTGCGATGCGTGTATTTCCTTCCGGGGAGACCTGAATCAGACAGGCATTTCTCGCAATCACCAGCTCAGAATCGCTTATGGTTACTGTTTCTGTTGTTCTGGATGCCGCAGATGGAAACCGTGCTGTGGTAGTTGTTGTGGTTGTTGTGGCTGTTGTTGTCTCATTGACAGTGGTGGTTATCAGTGCTGTGCCTTCCTCCGCTGCTGTCTGCTGGGTGTTTTTCTCCTGCATATGATTCAGCACCGGTTTTCCGGCGGCATATAATCCTGCGCCGAGAATTGCTGTCAGAATGCATCCGAACAGGATATCTCCTGGTTTAATTTTGCCGGAATGCTGCTGTTGTCTTTTTGCCATAGATTTGTTCTTCTCTCTGTTTTTATTTGTAAACCTGCGATTTGCTTATTCCAGTGCGTCGGCGGCGGATTCTTCTGATACGGTCTCTTCGCCGGATGCAGAAGAAGGAATGCTGACGTTGGGAGCAGGCTGTGAGGTCTGGCTTTTTCCGCAGTAGATGCAGAATTTTGCCTCGTTTGCAATGGATTTTCCACAGTAAATACAATATTTTCCATCTGCTGCACGAGTGGGAAGCGTGGGTGCAGAGGGCATAATCGGACTTGGCTTCTTTTCCTGAATCTCGGCGGGCTTGGATTGTGCAAGCATACGAAGATAATTTGTCAGTTCAATCATGAAGAAGGAAAAGGACAATCCTGTAATGCTGATCCACCAATAGGGCATGCGGAATGCTTTGGTGAAGGGATATAGTCCGATGATGCTGTCATTGCGGAACCAGGTGGAAACACCGCCGCAAAGAACGATTGCAAAACAGATTGCCGCAGGAATCAGCAGGGTGATGCCGATGCCCTTGAAACAGCCGCAGCTGTCTTTGCCTGCATTTTTTCGGATTCTGCCCCAGCGGACCATCAGCAGAAGCAGCAGAATGCTCTCCAGAATATAAGCGCCGAAGCTGATGCCGAATCGCTGAAATGCTCTGCCTGCCTGTGAATTGCCGAAGATGGAGCTGATGCTGTTGACAACGGAAAGGGGCGTATCCAGTGCGTTGTGAATTTCCGTCATATCCTCTTCTGTGATAATCAGCTGGCAGGATTCGTGAAGCTGTGCGCTGATTCGTTCCAGTTCATCGGAAATTTCATCCGGTGTAACCTGGACCGGGTCGTTGGACTCTCCCCGGAGCAGGGCAGACTGCTGTGCCAGCTTATCCGCCAGAAAATCCGGCAGATTCATCTGGTCAACGGAGGTTTCGATATCTTCACGGAGTACGTTTTCGTCGGCGACATATCCGCTCATAATATAATCTGTGACATTTTTTCCTGTAAAGGGAACAGCGGCATCTGAGATGCGGCTTGCCTTCAGGCTTTCGCTGATGGAATCATATTTTGTGAAATGACGCAGTGCAAAGGTATTGCTCATGCAGAAAAAGATGAGCAGAGCGCCAATCACGCAAAGCACCTGATGCAGTGCCAGATATTTAGATGAACGGGTGCGCTGCACCGTATCGGAATTGTTTCTGGACATTCAAACATTCCTCCTGGAAATAAGAATAGGCAAAATGCCGTTTTAATGGGTGTATTCCAAACATTGCATTCATGGTTATTATATCATATTTTACGCCCGGAATGCAAGTAAGCACCGTGCTTTTCACAAAAATTTTACAATTGCGGGGCATATAGCCGAAAACACAGGGAGACTAAGGGATTACGCACCAAAAAAGCAGACTCTCCTTCTTTGAGGAAAGTCTGCTTTCTCATTCATGTGATGGATGTATGCGGCTATTCTGCGCAGTCGTTGGATTCGACTTGCAGGGTTATGCTGCGTGGTATGACTTTGTATTTGTTTCTGGGCGAAACGATATATTTGTTTGTTGCAGATTTGGCAAGAACAGGAATCGACTGCACTTTTTTCATAGGAAGAACATTGTGCAGTGCAGCACGGATTCCGCTTTCTTTATGCCGTCTGATCCAGCAGTTGAGCTCTGCACCAATAAACCAGATGTACACGCAGGTATACAGCCAGATGAGAATCATCACCACACCTGCAAGACTGCCGTAGACGTAGGAATAACGGCTGAGTGACAGCTTCAGGAACACACCGTATAAATCGGCTGCGCCCCGCCAGACCAGCGCACTGACCAATGCGCCCGGCTCTTCCCCGCGAAATCTGGCACTGCGGCTTGGCAGAAGCGCATAGGACAGCCAGAAAATGAAGAAAAGCAGCGCAGGTGAGGCCAGATTGCGGATAAGCTTGATTACCAGCTCAAAGAAATACCAGTCCGGAATGTATCGTGTCATAAGCACGATCAGACTGGAACCCAGAGCGTACATGGCAATTAAAACCACCATCATGGTACAAAGTGCGACGGTATACAGACAGCCAACCAGCCGCAGAACGGTCTGACTGCGGTTTTCCGTAATGCCGTAGGCAGAATTAAAACCATTCATCAAAGCCTGTATCAATCTGGAAGAAGTCCAGATCAGGAAAATAATCAGAATGATTTTGGCGGATCCGATGTTTTCATTATAGTAGCCGTCAATCAGATTGATGCCCAGTGTCTGGTATTCAGCAGGCAGCAGAAGCTTTACCACACGAACCAGTGTATCCTCCTGCAGAAAAGGCAGCAGACGGCTTGCCATGCAAATCAGCATGGTGAACGGGAAAAACGCCAGCATCAGATAGAATGTTGCCTGTGCGGCGTAGGCAGAGAGATGATCGGAGGCAAACCGCCTGCCGGATGAGTCGAGGATTCTTTTAATCGAATAAAAAAGATTGTTCTGTTTCACAATATATCCAGTTGTCTTTCCGGAACCGTTTAGTCGAACTCGTACTTGTCCTTAAACTCTGTGCGGAACTGTTCAAAGATTCTGTCATTCAGTTTCTCATCCAGAACAGCGTCATAGTGTTCGGTTTCCATGCCGAGGTCAACAACCTCCACGATGACAACGCCCATATCCTCGTCACCGTCATCCAGGGGCAGCAGAATGGCGTAAGGGGTAGAATCTACAGTTACCAGCTCCAGAAATTCAAAGGTAACGGAGTTGCCGTCTTCGTCCTCCAGGACAACCAGATTGTCATCCAGCTCTTCAGCATTCATAATTTCATCAGACATTTTTATTTCTCCTTTCAGAATGAAAAAACGCGGCGGCAAAAAAGATATGTGCAATCTGCCGAAATTCCGCTTCTTTGTTTGTACACCGATACCAAAAACAATGGCGCATATTTTGCAGATTCTTCTATCAGTGTGACATCAATTATACCATGTTTTCCGGGAACTGTCAAGGGATGTTTTTAAAGTAATACCTTGAAGATTAGCAGGTGTGGAAGAGGCAGCTCCATGAGAAATAAATCGCAATTTTTGGCAAATTACAATTAGTATAGCAATTTATAATCATTACTATACGTTTTGACTTATATGCCCTATATCAAATACCTATTTGCCTTTTTGGGGGAAATATGCTATCATATAATCAAGAAAGGCGGAGGGCCGGAAATCAGGCAGTCCGCAGCGGGAAAATCCGTATCTTTCAAGGCAGGGCATCCTCTGCCGGCGGATTGGATTTGTGATACAGTTCCCCCTAAGTGGCAGCGTCTGGGCAGGCAGCGCGAGCTGGCGATGATGATTTAATATCTCGCTCCTTGTGTCGATATGCCTTATCAGATATCGGCAGCAGCAATGCGTGTTCAGTCGCTCCACTCTTTTTTTAACGCTTTCATGCAGTATCAGTACTGCGGGAGATAGAATCAAATAGATATAGGGAATCCAAATGGGGTATCGGCGGTAATGGCAAGCCAAAAATTGCGGCAATTGCTTCTGGACAATATGGGATGAAGGCGGCTGTATGGCGTTTTCGTTCAGTGTTGCCTCCAAATGGGAACCGCCGAAACGAAAGAAAAGCCCCGCCTTTGGCCGGGGCTTGTTTTATAAGAAACAAAAATAAATAAAGGGGTATTATTATGGAAAGAATGAAACATTGGATTGCAAGGATCCTCAGTCTGACTGTATTGGGCATGACCATTACAGCCACTGCAATTCCTGCGAGTGCGGGTCAGAAGCTGCTGAATGCAGATTTTGAAAGCGGCACAAACGGTTTCAGCGCACGAGCAAGTGAAGTCGTGACACGTACATCTGACATTGCCTATGAGGGCAGCAGCTGTCTGATGGTCAGCAGCCGTACCAATGCATGGAATGGTGCGGTGATGTCCATGGGCTCCAGCTGGAAAACAGGGGAGAGCTACAGCTTCTCCTGTGCGGTATATCAGAATACCGGTGAAACTGTGGACATGCAGCTTTCTCTGCAGTACACCGACAGCACCGGTACCCAGTATGACCAGATTGCTCTGGGCGCAGTAAAGAGCGGTGAGTGGACCGTGCTTTCCAATCCGGAATATCAGCTGCCTTCCGGCTCTGATATGTATCTCTACGTTGAGACAAAGGAAAGTCTTTGTGATTTCTATGTGGACAGCGTGATTTCAGAGGAGCCTGCCCATTATCTCCGCGGCGATGTGAACCACGATGAAAAGCGTGATGAAAAGGATGTACAGGAATTGCTGCAGTATTTGCTTGGACATGATGCAGAAGTGTATCTGGATACCGCTGATATGAATGGAGATGGTAAATTGAATGCAATTGATCTTTCCATGCGTTGGCAGTTTAACTTCTATCCGGATCTGACATCTACGACTACGACGACTACCACAACAACTACTACAGTGGTAACCACCAAACCGCAGCTTCAGCCCGGACAGTGGTACAACACCGCAGATGTCAGCTGGATTCAGCCGGGTAAAAAGACAGTTGCACTGAGCTTTGATGATGGTCCTGATCCCAAGGCATCCCGTATTCATGATGCACTGACAAAGCAGGGCTTCCACGCAACCTTCTTCTACTGGGGCAACAAGATTAACGGCAGCAACGAAAGCGAGATCCGTGAAGCGGAAAAGCGTGGCTTTGAAGTTGCAAACCATACATGGACACATACTGACCTGTCGAACCTGGGCGCAAACGATATCCTGAATGAATATAACCAGTGCAAGAATAAGCTGAATCAGATTCTTGGCGTTGACCGTGATTATCTGGTACGTCTGCCCTATCTGGGATACAGCCAGACCGTTGCAAACACACTTCCTGTTCCTGCACCGAACTGCGGTATTGACTCTCAGGACTGGAACGGTGCTTCCTCAGACCAGATTGTCAGCAAGATTCAGCAGGCAGCAAGAGACGGTTCTCTGAATGGCAAGGTTGTTCTGATGCATGAGACAGAGGCTGCTTCTGCAGCAGCTATGGAAGTGCTCTGTCCGTGGCTGGATCAGAATGGCTATGCAGTTGTTACAGTATCCGAGATGTTCAAGTACAACAATAAGGAAATGTACGCAGGCCGGCGTTATGACAGCTGCTTCTGATCAGCAGCGTGAGGTCTTCCATATCACCCTCTCAAGATAAATGAAATACCTTCCGTCGAAAAGCATCCGTCACAATGACGGGTGCTTTTCCATTGTACAGCCTACAATATAAGAAAGGAGAAGACACCATTATGGCATCTTCTCCTTTTTTCATGTGTTTCAGAATGAGAGAATCAGATTTGCAATATAGCTGAGAATCATTCGGATATCCGCCGCATCCAATACAGAATCACGGTTTACGTTTGCATTTAACAAGCCTTGTCCTGAAACATTGATGTCGGTGTCTTCTGAGATGAATCTTGCCAGCATCACAGCATCTGCAACATCAATACTGGAATCACAGTTTACATCTCCGAGCATGCCTGGCAGCAATGGTGCGGTAGCAGTGGTTGTAACAGTTGTGGACGTTGTGGCTGCAGGTGTTGCGGCTGTTGTAGTTTTTGCAGTTGTCACAATAGTGGATGTTGTGGCTGCAGGTGTCATTGCTGTTGTAGTTTTTGCGGTTGTCACAATGGTGGATGTTGTTGCTGCAGGTGTCATGGCTGTTGTGGTTTTTGCGGTTGTCACAATGGTGGATGTTGTTGCTGCAGGTGTCATTGCTGTTGTAGTTTTTGCAGTTGTCACAATGGTGGATGTTGTGGCTGCAGGTGTCATGGCTGTTGTGGTTTTTGCGGTTGTCACAATGGTGGATGTTGTGGCTGCAGGTGTTGCGGCTGTTGTAGTTTTTGCAGTTGTCACAGTGGTAGACGTTGTTGCTGCAGGTGTCATGGCTGTTGTAGTTTTTGCAGTTGTCACAATGGTGGATGTTGTTGCTGCTGAAGTTGTTGCTGTGGCAGAAGTGGCAGTTGTGGCAGCGGCCGGTGTGGTGGTTGTTGAAACAGCGGTGCGTTCCAGCTGCAATGTGTGGTATGTCAGATTAGTGACAGTGTAATTTTCGTCTGCAAACTGGGGCTCCGCCTGAATCTGATAGGTCAGCAGTCCGTTGGCATCAATGAGGAAACCGTATATCTGACCCAGTGCCTTTTCTTTGGACGAAAGCGTATATACAAGCTGGTCATCTTTTCCTGTAAGGGACATGCTGCGGATTTCTGTCGGGGTGTGGTAATAGATTTTGTCCTGGTACACCTGAGAAGCGACATAGCAGAAGGTATATGCGCCTGAAGGAGAATCCCAGTATGTGGAAACGGTTTTCAGCGGTGTTATATTGTTCTCCGTGTCTCGTATGCAGATTGTGGAGTTTATGTCTCTCAGATACTGGACTTCGCCGGGGGACTTCATCTGTGCGTATTCCCACTGTCCGTCCCCGATGTATTGAATGGTGTCAATCACATCTGTCCAGAAAGCGTTGTCATACGCATCGGATGAACATTCCACTTCAATTTTGTCATCCATAACATGCCAGTCTGTCGCATAGTGGTAAGGATCATGCATCATATAGTCGGTGCTTCGCAGCAGATATTCGTGGTCGGTGTGGCCAAGCATATCCGGTGCGCTGTCATCATAGGTTACGTCCAGGTGATACCAGTTTCCGTCCACATTCACCACATTCCACATATGGTTGATTTCATCACTGGTAATGGTGTAGCAGGGAATGCCGACGCTTTCGCAAAGAGTACACATTGCCAGTGCATAGCCCTGACATACAGTCAGCCCATCTATCATTGCCGTGTATGCATCTGCGTTATTATAGGTGGTATCATACTCGCACTTCTCACTCAGATATTCGTGGAAATACAGTATTTTTTCTGCGGTGGTCCAGTTGTCCTCCAACTGACTCGTCACACGCTGTACCTCGTTGTTAAAGGCTTTAATCATGGAAGGAATTTTATCCGCTGTGTAACTATAGCGGATGCTGATTGTAGTAACCGTGCCGTCCACTTTGCTGGTTGCGTAGGAGAAGGCGGAATCAACATAAAAGAACTCACCGTCTCTGTACAGGGTTTCATAGTATATATCAGCCAGCTGGTCGATGTCCAGACGATAATTTCTGACGCTGAGGGAAGTGCTGTGATTGTGCCATGCTGTCCGTAATTCTTCCTTGAGACTGGCAGTGGCGGCTCCGGTATCCGCTGCATGAATTGCGGGAATCTGCATGGCGGATATTCCTACGCACATGCTTATCAGAAACGACGGTATTTTATGCTTCTTGTTCATAAGAACCTCCTTTGGCGGAAACAGATGATTTATAATAGTATTATAGCATATTTTTCTTTGGATGAACACTGGCATTTTATGAAAAATGCAGAGTGCGGATTTGTGGAGAGTAACGAATTATCATATAAAAGCTGATGAAAGCAGAATGAATGGACGATATTGTATATTGACAAAATGACGAATATCCTGTATAATCATACTATAATAATATTGGAATTGCGCCGCCTTTTTCTGAGAAATTGTGCAGAATAAAGCGGTCCGTATCCATGAAAGGAGTAATAGCTATGGATTATGCATTCAGAACATCCGGCGTGTGTGCATCGGAGATTCATTTTCACCTGGAGGACAATATTGTCACAAAAGTCGAATTCTTTGGCGGCTGCAACGGAAACCTGAAAGCCGTTTCCAAGTTGGTGGACGGATGTACCGTAGAATGGATTGAGGAGAAACTGGCTGGCAATACCTGCGGCTTTAAGAAAACATCCTGTGCAGACCAGCTTGCCATTGCTGTGCGTCAGGCATACGAAGAAAGCAAGTCATAATTTCTTTACAGAAAGCAGAGTATATGATAACGGGATGAAAGGGGGATACCGCTTTGACCACACAGCAGCTGACATATGTCATTGCCGTGGCAGAATGCAAGAGTATATCCAAGGCTGCAGAAAAGCTGTACGTTACACAGCCTTCTCTGAGTCAGTTTATTCACAGTCTGGAAAAGCAGCTGAATGTGAAGCTGTTTGACCGCTCCGTAACGCCAATCTGTCTGACAGAAGCAGGCAAGCTTTATGTGGAGTGGGCAAAAAAACTGCTGGCAATGGAAGAAAGCATGAATAATGCCATTTCTGACCTGATGGGACTGGAGGCAGGTTCCGTACGGATTGGTGCGTCCTCTTTTCGGGTGCGGTGTCTGCTTGCCCAGAGTATCGCCGCCTTTCATGCGAAATATCCCGGGATTCACCTGATTATCCATGAAGCGGATATGCGGCAGCTCAGCGATATGCTGACTGCAGGGGAAATTGATTTTGCAATCGGATCCGGCGGATTCGATGAACAGCAGTTCCATGTGGAGGCACTGGCAGAGGAACGACTTTATCTGGCGGTTTCACCTTCTCACCCTGTAACGGCTGCCTTGCCCGAACCTTTGTCCGCAGATGATATTATTCATGCAACTCCGAAATTTCTGCGGCAGCCCCCGGTGGATCTGGCAAGTGTGAAGGATGAATCCTTTGTGGCGGCAAATGCAGGAGAATATGACAGAGAAGTACTGAATCATGCCTGCAGGCAGTGCGGCTTTACGCCGAATATTGAATACAGCGTTCAGACCATCGAAACGGTATTTTCTTTTGTATGCGCCAATATGGGGCTGGCCTTGCTTCCGGATTCCCTGATTTATTATGGCAATTTCCGGGAGCATCCCAATTATTACCCATTGCCGGAGGAATTAGCTTTGAGCAATATTGCATTGATTTCCCGCAAAAAAGCGTTTTTGTCCAAGGCTGCATCTGCATATGCATTGCTTCTGAAGCAACTGGTGGACGTGGGAACCTGGCGCATGTGCGGATCATAATATTACGGGCCGCAGAACGACATCACGATTGGAATGATTGCAGAAACGGAGGTCCTTTCATGCATATGAAAAACTTGTGTAAAAAATGCACGTCTCTGCTGGTGGGACTGTGTTCCCTGTTTGGTTTGACGTGCTGTCAGAATACTGTACAGGAAAGCAAGGAAAACAAGACACCGGAAGTTACCGGCACAGTTACTGTTACCGCATTTGATGTGGGAAAGGCAGATGCAATGGTGGTGCAGACCGAAAACAATGTGACGGTCATCGACACCGGCTGCAAAGGTGACGGCAAGAAAATTGAGAAGTTTCTGGAAGCACAGAATATTGACAGTATTGACACCCTGATTATTACGCACTTTGACAAAGATCATGTGGGCGGTGCTGCACGATTGCTGAACCGTATGAAAATCGGTCAGATTTACACGCCGAATTACATTACAGATACAGAGGAGTATCAGAACTTTATTGATAAAGCGGATGAAATGAATCTGGAGATACACGCCCTGCCCCTTCGGGATATGGTGGAATGGCAGGCGGATGATGCGGTATTTCAGCTGTATGCCGCAAATGCTGTTTTCTACGGAAAAGATGAGGAGAATGATTTTTCCCTTTGTCTGTATATGCAGCACGGCAGCCAGAAATTTCTGTTTACAGGAGATGCAGAAGAAGCCAGACAGAAGGAGCTGATGCAGCTGAATCTGGGCACGGTGGATTTTATGAAGTATCCCTATCACGGAAACTATATGCCCTGTACCGAGCAATTCCTGGATGCTTTTCAGCCTCGGATTGCAGTTGTGTGCTGTTCCAGGAAAGAATACGCAGACGGCTATACTGTAGAAACGCTGGAAAAGCGTGGCGTACAGGCATTGTATACCAACAATGGCACGGTTACTGTTGTCAGCGATGGCTCTTCGCTGTCGGTGGAACAGAGTGCTTCTAAATAACAGCATTATGTGCAGGGGGAGAATCATATGATACAAGGAAAATCTGTCAGGACACTGCCCCGTGATATCATGACAGGTGTGATTATCGCACTTGTATCCATCCCCATTTCCATGGGGTATGCCCAGATTGCAGGACTGCCGGCTGTCTATGGCTTATATGGCTCCATATTCCCCATTCTGATATTCGGCCTGCTGTCGGATTCTCCGCAGTTTATTTTTGGCGTAGATGCAGCTCCGGCCGCTTTGATTGGCGGATTTCTGGTGCCCCGGGGCATCGGGGCAGGCACGCCGGAGGCGATGGCGGTGGTGCCGCTGCTGACGCTGCTTGTGGCGGTGTGGCTTCTGATATTTGCTGTACTTCGTGCCGGAAAACTGGTGGTTTATATATCCACGCCGGTTATGGGCGGATTTATCAGCGGTATTTGTTCTACAATTATTCTGATGCAGCTGCCAAAAATGCTGGGCGGAACCAGTGGTACCGGAGAATTGCCGGAATTGGTTCTGCATCTGGCGGAGGTGTGCAGAACAGAATTTCACGGCATGACATTGCTTTATGGTGCTGCAGCGCTGGCTGTATTGCTGATGGGAAAGAAGTACTGTCCCAGGGTGCCTATGGCAGTTGTAGTGATGGCGTTGGGTGCACTGCTGGGCTTCAGCGGTATTGCACAAAGGCATGGCGTCAGACTGCTGGAAGCTGTGCCGCTGGGACTGCCTGCATGGAGTTTTCCGTCCCTGGCGGCTTCCGATTATACAGAGCTGCTCACAGTCAGCCTGACGGTGGCGGCAGTCATTATGACGGAAACGCTGCTGGCTGCACAAAATTTTGCACAGAAGAATCATTATGCCCTGCGGGAAAACCATGAGATTATGATATATGGCCTGTGTAATCTGGCAGCCTGCCTGACAGGATGCTGTGCAGTGAACGGCTCTGTATCCAGAACTGCAATGGGCGAGCAGTACGGCGGAAAGTCTCAGGTGATGTCCATTACAGCTGCGTTGTCCATGATGCTGATTCTGCTGATGGGTACCGGTTTTATCGGCTGTCTCCCTGTGCCTGTGCTGACAGCAATTGTCATTTCTGCACTGCTGGGAGCGGTGGAGTTTGATCTGGCACATCGGCTGTATCAGCAGGATAAAAAGGAACTGCTGATATTTTTAAGCGCATTTCTGGGGGTGCTGCTTTTTGGTACCGTTAAAGGAGTAATCATTGGTGTGATACTGTCATTTGTATCTCTGGTGCTGAAAACGGCAAATCCGAAACGCTCTTTCCTTGGTGTGATTGAAGGACATGAGGGATTCCACAGTCTGGAGCGGAACACCTTGTCATTTCCCATTTCTAATGTGATACTGTATCGGTTTTCCAGCAATCTATATTTCGCAAATGTGAAACTCATGATTGACGATCTGGAAGCAGCCATTCAGGAGGATACCAGGTGCATCGTGGTGGATTCCGGTGCAATCTGCAATATTGATGTGACGGCGGCAGACCGTCTGGAGTCTTTTCGGAAGTCCTTGAATCAGAAGGGCATAGAATTATATTTTGCATCGCATATCGGTGCCCTGAATGACCGTTTTCGGGAATTGGGACTGGAGGGCTGGGTGGAGCACGGCTATGTCCGCAGAACCATTCCGGCGGCATTGAGAAATGCAGGTTTTCAGCCGCCGTACCGGACGGAAAAGAAGAAACCGCAGGCTGTGGAGCAGCAAGCAAATCTCGGGACAGATCTGCGGCTGGAGTTTGAATGGGCTTTCGGTGCGGGTGCAGAGTCGGAACTGGAACAATATACGGAGATAATGCTGGAACAGATTGATGAAAATGCATCTCCGGATGAACAGCTTTCTGCGATTCTGAAGGCAAAGGGTGTGTGGCGGAGCGTCAGCGACTCAGACCAGGAGGAACTGCTGACCCATCTGCAGGCACATATCCGTGAGTTGTCAGCGAAACTGCATCTGAAAGAATCAGAAATCGAAGAAGCCATTGAAGCACGGCGTATGAAACTGGCACTGCGTCTGATGCGGAATAATCCCAGGGCGGCGGATTCCATCAGACAATATAATATGGAGGCAGAGGCGCAGATGCAGCAGGCAGATCCGGAACTGTATGAACGGCTGATGGCCTACAGAAAGGAATCTCTTTCCCACTTGCAGCAGCTGCACCCGGAATATGCAGAAATCATCCATAAGTTTTATGAATAAAGCAATGTGCTTCGTTTGTAAAACGGTTCGTCTGTGCAGGTACAACGCAAAAATCACAGAAGAAACTGTATTATTACTGCTCCTATTTGGCAAAAGTGCAGAATTTTGCAAAACCCTTGACAAATTGAAGAAATAAGTATATAATGATATGAGCGCACGGTCTGTCCGTGTGCTCATAAATTATTTTTCAGAGAAGGAGGAAAATCATGCCAACCTTTAATCAGCTCGTTCGTAAGGGTAGAAAAAGTCTGATGGAGAAGTCTACCGCTCCGGCACTTCAGAAGGGTTACAATGCTCAGAAGAAGTCTCAGATCGACCTCAGCTCCCCGCAGAAGCGTGGCGTTTGCACCGCTGTTAAGACTGCTACTCCGAAAAAGCCGAACTCCGCAATGCGTAAGATTGCCAGAGTGCGTCTGACCAACGGTTATGAGGTTACAGCCTACATTCCGGGTATCGGTCACAATTTGCAGGAGCACAGCGTTGTATTGATCCGTGGCGGTCGTGTTAAGGACCTCCCTGGTGTGCGTTATCACATCATCCGCGGTACACTCGACGCACAGGGCGTGAACGGCCGTCTGCAGGCTCGTTCCAAGTACGGCGCAAAGCGTCCGAAGGCAGGTAAGAAGTAATCTTTACCCGCACAACATTTTATTCGCATTTACCCACAAGGCTCTTGTGGATCTGATAGATAGCATTTATATTTTTATGCGGTGCTGTCTCGTGTCTGCAATGCCTACACCACGACCCCGATGGGGGACAGGTGAGTACCTGTGAATTCATCTTTTATGAAGGAGGGAAGCGAGTATGCCGAGAAGAGGCAATATCGCAAAGCGTGACGTTCTGGCTGATCCGATGTTCGGTTCTAAGCTTGTAACACGCCTGATCAACAACATCATGCTCGACGGCAAGAAGGGTGTCGCACAGAAGATTGTGTACGATGCATTCGAGATCGTCAAGGAAAAGACCGACCGTGATCCGCTTGAGGTATTCGAGCAGGCTATGGAGAACATTATGCCTGTACTGGAGGTTAAAGCACGCCGTATGGGCGGTGCAACTTACCAGGTACCGATGGAGGTTCGCGCTGACCGTCGTCAGACACTGGGTCTGCGCTGGATTACAAAGTATTCCAGACTCCGCAGTGAAAAGACAATGAAAGAGCGTCTGGCTGGCGAAATCATCGATGCTATTAACGGCACCGGTGGTTCTGTCAAGAAGCGCGAAGATACACACAAGATGGCAGAAGCAAACAAGGCTTTTGCACATTATCGCTGGTAATTCTGCGTATAACCGCGATGAACTGCATGGCGTAGTTCATGCAGCATTCGAGAGGAATTTGATTAGGAGGAACCAAAAATGCCAAGAGATTGTAGTCTTGAACAAACAAGAAACATCGGCATTATGGCCCACATTGACGCTGGAAAGACCACCACAACAGAGCGTATCCTGTTCTATACCGGCATCAACCACAAAATCGGTGATACCCACGATGGTACCGCAACGATGGACTGGATGGAGCAGGAGCAGGAGCGTGGTATCACAATTACTTCTGCTGCTACTACCGCATACTGGCAGAATCACAGAATTAACATCATTGATACCCCTGGTCACGTTGACTTTACTGTTGAGGTTGAGCGTTCCTTGCGTGTTCTGGACGGTTCTGTAACCGTTTTCTGCGCAAAGGGCGGCGTTGAGCCACAATCCGAAACCGTATGGCGTCAGGCGGACAAGTACAAGGTTCCGCGTATGGCATACGTTAATAAAATGGACATCATGGGCGCTGATTTCTATCGCGTCGTTGACATGATGAAGGATCGTCTGAAGTGTAATGCAGTTCCGATTCAGCTCCCGATTGGCGCTGAAAGCGATTTCAAGGGCTTGATTGACCTGCTGGAAATGAAGGCTTACATCTATGACGATGATGATCGTCTCGGAAAGAATATCTCCATCGAAGATATCCCTGCTGATATGATCGACAAAGCGGAAGAATACCGTATGGAAATGATCGAAAAGATCGTTGAAACCGATGAGGAACTGATGGAGAAGTATCTCAATGAAGAAGAACTGACCATCGAGGAACTCAAGCGTGGTATTCGTAAGGGTACAATCGACAACACAATCGTTCCGGTTGTTTGCGGTACTTCTTATCGTAACAAGGGCGTGCAGAAGCTCCTCGACGCAGTCGTAGACTACATGCCTTCTCCGCTGGATGTCCCGGCTATCCGCGGCATCAACCCCAGAACCGATGAAGAGGAAGAGCGTCCTTCCGACGATAACGCACCGTTTGCTGCTCTCGCATTTAAGATTGCAACAGACCCGTTTGTTGGTAAGCTGTGCTTCTTCCGTGTGTATTCCGGTAAGATCGAAAAGGGTACAGGCGTGTTGAACTCCTGCAAGAACCAGACCGAGCGTATGGGTCGTATCCTGCAGATGCACTCCAACCACAGAAAGGATATCGAAGAGGTTTACGCCGGCGATATCGCTGCTGTTATCGGTGTTAAGAATACTACCACCGGTGATACTCTTTGTGATGAAAACCACCCGATCATTCTGGAATCCATGGAATTCCCGGATCCGGTTATTAACCTTGCAATTGAGCCGAAGACCAAGGCAGGTCAGGAAAAGATGGGCCTTGCTCTTGCAAAGCTCGCAGAAGAAGACCCGACCTTCCGTACATGGACTGATTCTGAAACAGGTCAGACCATTATCGCAGGTATGGGCGAACTTCACCTTGAAATCATCGTAGACAGACTTCTCCGTGAATTTAAGGTTGAGGCAAATGTCGGTGCTCCGCAGGTTTCCTATAAGGAAACAATCCGCAAGACAGTTAACGAAGACTATAAGCACAAGAAGCAGACTGGTGGTACTGGTCAGTATGGTCACGTTAAGATTACTGTTGAGCCGAATGAGCCGGGCGCAGGCTTCCAGTTTATCAATAATATTGTCGGCGGTGCAATTCCGAAGGAATACATCCCGGCTGTTGAAGCAGGTATCAAGTCCGCAATGCAGGCTGGTACTGTTGCAGGATATCAGGTTGTTGACGTAAAGGTTACCCTCTATGATGGTTCCTATCACGAGGTTGACTCTTCTGAAATGGCATTTAAGATTGCTGGTTCTATGGGCTTTAAGAATGCTATGCGTCACGCTGATCCTGTTCTCCTTGAGCCGCTCATGAAGGTTTCTGTATTCGTACCGGAACAGTACATGGGTGATGTCTTCGGTGACCTGAACGGCCGCCGCGGCCAGATTCAGGGCCAGGAGATTCACAATGGCGTAGCACAGATTGATGCTCTCGTTCCGCTGAGCAACATGTTCGGTTACGCTTCTGACCTTCGTTCCCGTTCTCAGGGCCGTGGTAACTACACCATGGAGCCTCACAGCTTTGCTGAAGTTCCGAAGAGCATTGCTGATAAGATCAAGAGCGAACGTGGTCACTCTGACGAGGATTAATTTCGTCAAAAATTGCTTCCGGATATTGTTATTTTGCAGTATCCGGAGGGCAATTCATCATACAATGTGCTGATTTGATGAAAAATTGATTTTCTTTTTGATTTTTTTTGAAAAAAGACTTGCTTTTTTTCTAAGAATCTGTTACAATAATAGTGTCAGGTCTTTGTCGTATCTTGATGATGACCGAACCCTATATTTTTACAAATTTCTTATTAGGAGGAGATTCCAATGGCAAAGGAACATTTTGAACGTAACAAACCCCATGTCAACATTGGTACTATCGGCCACGTTGACCACGGCAAGACCACTCTGACTGCTGCGATCACAAAGACGCTGGCAATGAAGGGTCAGGCAAAGTTTGAAGATTATTCTATGATTGATAAGGCTCCGGAAGAGCGTGAGCGTGGTATCACAATCAATACCGCACACGTTGAGTACGAGACAGATGCTCGTCACTATGCACACGTTGACTGCCCTGGCCACGCTGACTACATCAAGAACATGATCACTGGTGCAGCTCAGATGGACGGCGCAATCCTCGTTGTTGCTGCTTCTGATGGCCCGATGGCTCAGACCAAAGAGCACATCCTGCTCGCTCGTCAGGTTGGCGTGCCGGCAATCGTTGTTTTCATGAACAAGACAGACCTCGTTGATGACGAGGAGCTGATCGAGCTCGTTGAGATGGATATCCGTGATACTCTGAGCTCCTATGAGTTCCCTGGCGATGATATTCCGATCATCAAGGGTTCTGCTCACCAGGCTCTGATCGCTGAGTCCAGCGACATCAACGATCCGGTATATGCTCCGATTCTTGAGCTGATGGAAGCTGTTGATTCCTACATTCCGACTCCGGACCGTAAGGCAGATCAGCCGTTCCTGATGCCTGTTGAGGATACAATGACCATTTCTGGCCGTGGTACTGTTGCTACCGGCCGTGTAGAGCGTGGCGTTGTTAAGGTTGGCGAGACTGTTGAAATCGTTGGTCTGAAGGAAGAGAGCGGTTCTACTGTTGTTACAGGTCTGGAAATGTTCCGTAAGACTCTGGACTATGCAGAGGCTGGCGATAACATCGGCGCACTGCTGCGTGGTGTTTCCCGTAAGGACATCGAAAGAGGACAGGTTCTCTGTAAGCCGGGCTCCATTCACCCGCACACCAAGTTCAAGGGCCAGGTTTACGTTCTGAAGAAGGAAGAGGGCGGTCGTCATAAGCCGTTCTTCACCAACTATCGTCCGCAGTTCTATTTCCGTACAACTGACGTTACCGGTATCATCACTCTGCCGGATGGCGTTCAGATGTGCAACCCTGGCGACAACATCGAGATCAGCGTTGAGCTGATTACTCCGATTGCTATTGAGCAGGGACTTCGTTTTGCTATCCGTGAGGGTGGTAGAACAGTTGGTTCCGGCGTTGTTACCACAATCAACGAGTAATATTTACTTGTCTTTACGAAAGAAGCTGAATCTTTTGATTCAGCTTCTTTTTTTCGTTTTCGCAGGAGTGGTTTCTTTCAAAAATAACAAAAAATACCAGGTCATTATTTTTTTGTTGTAAAAAGCGTGACAAATGCAAAAAAATATGCTATAATATAAGGGATACACATGAAATGATTTGTGTGGTGCTGTTTCAACAATAATGAATGATACTGAAAGGAGTATTGACACATGCACGAACCGTATTATTTAACCACAGCGATTGCGTATACTTCCCGCAAGCCGCATATTGGAAACTCTTATGAAATTGTTATGTCTGATTCTCTTGCCCGCTTCCGCAGAATGCAGGGCTATGACGTTTATTTCTTAACCGGTACCGATGAACATGGTCAGAAAATTGAGGAAATTGCTAAGGAATCCGGAATTACACCGCAGGAGCATGTAGACAAAGTTGCCGGTGAAATCCGTGAAATCTGCGATTTGCTTAATACTTCTTATAATCAGTTTATTCGCACAACAGATCCAAAGCATACGAAAACAGTGCAGGATATTTTTCAGCGTTTGTATGACCAGGACGATATCTATAAGGGCGAATATGTAGGTAAATACTGTACGCCCTGCGAAAGTTTCTGGACAGAATCTCAGTTGGTGGATGGAAAGTGCCCGGACTGCGGACGTGAAGTGCGTGATGCAAAAGAAGAAGCGTACTTCCTCAAGCTGAGTAAGTATCAGAGCTGGATTGAAGACTTTATTGAGAATAACCCGGATTTCATTTATCCGGAAGCTCGCAAAAAGGAAATGCTGAATAACTTCATTAAGCCTGGTCTGCAGGATTTGTGTGTTTCCAGAACAACTGTTAAGTGGGGCATCCCTGTACCTTTTGATCCGAATCATGTGATTTATATCTGGATTGACGCTCTGTCCAACTATATTACAGCCCTTGGATATGATGTCAATGGCAACCACGATGAACTGTTTAAAAAATATTGGCCTGCTGACGTACATGTGATTGGTAAGGATATTGTTCGCTTCCACAGTATTTACTGGACTATTATGCTGCATGCCCTGGGTGCTCCGCTTCCGAAAAAGGTCTTTGGTCACCCTTGGATGCTATTTGGCAATGATAAGATGAGTAAGTCCAGAGGCAATGTGATTTATGCGGATGAGCTGGTGGAGAAATTTGGAGTGGATGCTGTTCGCTATTATTTGCTCTCTGAGATGCCTTTTGCTCAGGATGGTTCTATTACCTACGAAAGCATGATTGAGCGGTTTAATTCTGATCTTGCCAATACGCTGGGTAATTTGGTAAACCGTACTGTTGCTATGGTGAACAAGTATTTCGGCGGCGAAATTCCTTCTGCTGAACTCATTGCTTCTGCTGAAGATGAGGCTTGTGATGCAGATCTGAAAGCTGTTGCAGAGGGTACAGCTGATAAAATGACAGAGCTTCTTGACAGCTTCCGCATCAGCAGTGCAGTAGAAACTGTTTTGAATCTTGCAAACAGATGTAATAAGTATATCGACGAAACTGCGCCCTGGGTTCTTGCAAAGGATGAGAGCAAGAAAGCACGCCTTGCAAAAGTGATGTACAATTTGTTGGGCGGTATCCGTATTATCGGTGGCCTTCTGAAGCCCTTCATGCCTCAGACCTCTGAGAAAATTCTTGCTCATACACCTGAGCTTGCTGAGCTGACAGCCATCGAATGTGAATTGGATCGTTATAAGGTGCTGGCGGGCGTTCAGTACGGTGCTTCTGTAGGAGTCGCAAAGCCCATGTTTGAGCGTATCAATGCAGAAGAGTTCATTGCAGAAATGACCGCTGCACATCAGTCTGCTGAGCCGGAAACTCCGCCGATTCAACCCTTTGCACCCCAGATTGATATTGAGACATTTGCAAAATCAGATATTCGTGTTGCAGAGGTCAGAAAGTGCGAAAAGGTCAAAAAATCAAGCAAATTGCTTTGCTTCCAGCTGTTTGACGGCGAAAGCGAAAGACAGGTTTTGTCCGGTATTGCAAAATGGTATCAGCCGGAAGAATTGGTTGGCAAGAAGGTCTTTGTTGTGGCAAACCTGAAGCCTGTAAAACTTTGCGGACTGGAAAGCTGCGGCATGATTTGTTCTGCTGAGCAGCCGGATGGCACAATTACCCTTTTGTTTGCTGATGACAGCATTGCACCTGGCAGCCGTATTTGTTAATTGAATAGTGGGTGATGTTATGATGATGAAGAGATTGATATGTGGTGCTGCAATTCTTAGCGTGATTAGCAGTTCTGCGATTTGTGCATCTGCGGATGATATGATGGTGATTCGCATGACCGGAGAGCGTGATGCCGTGACTGTAGAAGAATTGGCATCCCAGGATGCGGTCGTTCACGGCGAACTGAAAATTGAGAATTATAAGGATTTTTCCTATCTTCGCACGATTCTTCGCAGTGATGATCCCCTTTCCATTGAAAACGGCGGATTTGTATATACGGATGATACACATAGTGAACTTGCTTTGTTTGGTGGTTATGATACTGCGATTTATACCCAGTATTCTGAAATCACTGGCAAAAAGAATTATGCGCTTTATTATGCAAAAGACTGCGCATTTGGCAAGATGGCTGAGGTTGTTGACCCGGACAGCGCATTGGTTTCCTTTGATATCCGTGTACCCCAGGGTACAGCAGCAGGTGATTATACCCTTTTTATCAGCCAGGAACAGCGTGTGAATAGTGTGGGACAGCGTGAAGATGACTTCTTCTGCACTGCGGATATGGAAGATTTGATTGTGGGCGAAGATCTGGTATTGGAGCCGCTTGTTTTCTCCGTGTTCAGCTATGGCGATGTAAATCTCGACGGCCAGGTTTCGGCGATTGATGCACAGCATGTGTTGAGCTATTATCTGGAGACAGAGGTTGCACAGAATGTTCTGACAGAAGAAGATTTTTGTAAATTGATGGAAACCACTGCTCCCAAGGCAACTCTTCATGCAATGGATGTGAACCTGGATGATGCAAGAAATTCTTTGGATGCACAGGATATTCTTGCCTATTATCTGGACAGTGTGGTTGGCAACCAGCCTTCCTGGAAACAGCCTGCGCTCTGAAAGGCGGTAGGGTATGACACAGGAGATACGGCTTCGGACACCTGCTAAAATTAATCTTTCTCTGGATATTGTGGGAAAAAGGCCGGATGGATATCATATGCTGCGAAGCGTTTTTCAGGCGATCGGCATTTATGATACCCTGACCATTACCCGTACCGATCCGCAGTTGCCTATGACAATGGAGTGCAGCGATCCGGAAATTCCCTGCGATGCTCACAATCTGGTGTGGAAAGCCGCTGAAAAACTCCTTGGCTGTGAACCGAAGGGACTGCATATCCGACTGGAGAAGCAGATTCCTTCCCAGGCCGGCATGGGGGGCGGCAGTTCTGATTGTGCAGCGGCTCTGATTGGTATTCGCAGATTGTTTGATCTGCCGGTTTCTGATGCGGAATTGCATGCAATGGCAGCTTCTCTGGGGGCAGATGTGGCATTTTTTCTGCATGGTTCAACTATGCTGGCGGAGGGAATCGGGGAACAACTGACGAAAGTCGATTCCCTGCCGGAACATCATCTTGTGATTGCAAAGGGAAATGAGGGCATTTCCACACCGGGTGCATACCGCATGCTGGATGGCCTGAAGCAGAAGCCGAAATGCAACACGGAAGATGTGCTGAAGCATTTGCAGTCGGATGCAAAGACGCTGTTTTCTGTCTGCGGCAATCACTTTGATGCGGTGACGGATCTGCCGGAGGTATGCCACATTCGGGAGATTATGAAGCAGCATGCCATTATTCCGATTCTTTCAGGAAGCGGTGCGGCAGTGTTTGGCGGATGTGCAGATGAAGCACAGGCAAAGCAGTGTGCGGATTCCCTGCGAAAGGCGGGCATACCATTCGTGGAAACTGTGACCACAGTGGATGAAGGCGTAACTGAAATAGGATAACGGGAATACCGCATAATCGGAATCGGTTGTGCGGTATTGCTTTTTGCAGCATTTTATGTCAGTACGGAATAAAATCGATTATGCGAACAGTGAAACAATTTTTCGCAATCCAGATCTTCATATACCCCAATTTATTTGGAAATACTCTTGCATTTTTTATATATTTCTGGTATAATACTATACAAGGGTAGTTATATCCTATGAATTATTATGAATAAAGGAGACCAAGACAATGGATGATCAGCGCAGTTTAGAAGCACAATTGCTTGGTGATATGACCTATGATGATCCTCGCAAGAAGGCTCAGCCCACAGCAGAAAGCGGACCTGCACCCAGTGCTGCGGCACTGTTAGGCGATATGGGCGCAGCAGCAGCCCCTGTCCGCCCCCAGACCAGATATCAGGAGCTGACAGATGAACAGGTTGCCATTCTGCAGCAGCAGCGTATGGCTGCAGGACAGCCACCTTATACACCGGAAGAAATTGCAGAGCTGAAAGCAGAATTTATTGAGCGTCAGCGCATTCAGGCACAGGAAGCTGCTATGGCGGCCCAGGCTGCACAGCAGCAGGCGGCAGCTGCAATGCTTTTGCAGGAACCGGAAGACTACACGCAGCCGGAAAAAAAGCCTGTCCATGAAGCATTGCCCCAGGTAGATGCCAGCGCATTGCTGGAGGAACCTGCACCGGAGCCTGTTGCTCGTCCCGTATTTAATCAGGAGGATCTGGAGGCCGCAAAGAAGCAGGCTGCAAAGCGTGCAAGCGACAGCCTGAAGGAAGTGCCCCAGAAATCTGAGGAAGACCAGAAGCGTGCCCGTATGGAAATGGAGCGGCTTCGTGTGCAGCAGCTTTCCGACCTGGCACAGGCCGGTTTCAAGCAGTCCATTGTGCTGACGATTCTTGGCGTTGTGGCTGCGGTGTGCATGGTTGTATTTGCCGGATGCGGCTACCCCGACGGCTATGAGCCGAGTGGTTTCTTCAACCTTGCAGGCACCTTTTTTACCTACGGCGGTATTGCGCTTGCATTGCTTTCTGTTACCATTGTGCTGCGTGTGCAGCAGCTGAAGGGCTTTACATCCTTCATGTTTATTCTTTCCTCCATTCTGCTTGTCATTCCCGGTGTGCTTGTGCTGTTCCAGAAGCGTGGCGCAGAAAGCTTTACCGTTGCCGCAATTTCCTATGTACTGGCAATTATCGGCTGTTTTGCCGTGACGTTTATCATTTCTACCAGTGATAAAATCAATGCCTACTACGGCAGAAAAGAAATTATGTACGATTAAAATCTGAGGCGTTTGCATGATTATTGAACCGATTGCTTATATTCATACGGATTTTCAGGATAAATTCGGGCTGCCAAGGCAAAGCGGACTTGTGCCGCTTCTGATGGGGGAAATTGTGTTTACATCCAAGTACAGTCATCGGGATGCGGTGCGTGGATTAGAACAGTTTTCCCACATCTGGCTGCTCTGGGAGTTTCACACGGCGGTGAAGCCGGATCAGAAGGGATGGTCTGCCACAGTGCGTCCGCCCCGTCTGGGTGGGAATACCCGTGTGGGCGTATTTGCTTCCCGTTCTCCCTTTCGTCCCAATGCAATTGGCATGTCATGTGTAAAACTTGAAAAAATATATGCAGATGAAACACCCGTGCGAATCATTGTCTCGGGTGTTGATTTGATGAATGAGACACCAATTTATGATATTAAGCCGTATATTCCTGTTGCAGACTGTATCCCGGATGCCAATCCCGGTTATACCGCAGAAACGCTGAAACATGTGCTGAAGGTGGTTTTTCCAGGTGCGCTGGAACAGCAGATTCCCATGGAACAGCGGGATACAGTACGTATGCTGCTGGAGCAGGATCCCCGTCCCGGCTATGCAGATGACCCGGAACGCATTTATGGTATGGCGTTTGCAGGGCTGGAAATACGGTTTCGTGTCAGCGGAGAAGTGCTGACCGTCTGCGAGGTTGCGGCGGCACAGGCCTCCACAGGATAAGAAAATCAATTCGAATGTGAGATATAATAGAGAACAAGAAGGAGCCGCATTCATGAATTTCAATGCTTTTTTTCATAGCACAAAATTTCGTGTGCTGGTGTGTATATTGGCTTTACTGACAGGTATCATGCTGTATTCGCTGAAAAGCGGTGCAGAAACGGATTTGGCAACACGCACCTTACAGGCGCTGACGGCACCTGCGAGAAAGGTGTCGGCATCTATTTCTGACAGCATCAACCGAAAATTGGACACCTACTATGAGGCAAAGGCCTACCGTGAGGAGAACCAGAGACTCCGGGAGCAGATTGCAAGTCTGAATCAGGAATTGATTGGGTACGATGATGCCGTGGAGGAACGGGATGCCTTGCGTGACCAGCTGGGAATCAAGGAACAGCACAGCACGTTTACGCTTTCCACTCCCTGTAAAGTGATTATGCCGGTGGTGAATGATGCCACTTATAGTTTTCAGATTGATCAGGGCACAGAGGAGGGGATTCTTTTGAATGCCCCCGTCATCTGCGCAGACGGTCTGATCGGCGTTGTGACTGAGGTGGGACCGCACTATTCTTCTGTGACGACGATTCTATCCCCGGAGCTGAGTGTGGGTGCTGTGATTTTGCAGACAGGCGACGGCGGTATTGTGGAGGGCAATCTTCGCAATGCGGCTGAGCGTTGTACCCGGATGATGTATCTGGATAAAAAAAGCGGTGTGTCACTGGGTAATCTGGTGATGACTGCCGGCACAACGGGCCTTTTCCCCTATGGCATTCCCATTGGCAATATTACAGAATTGGGACTGGAGGAGTCCGGTCTTTCCCTATATGCTGTTGTTTCGACATCTGTGGATTTTTCTGCACTGGAATCAGTTACAGTTCTGCTGGATTTTGACGGAAAGGATGCATCCTTGAATGAAACGAAATAAACAAGCATCCCTGCATCAGCGCAGAACCCGTTCCGAACAGAAAACCATCCGACGGAATCTGCTTCGGAAACTGTTGAGCCTGGCATTGCTTTTGCTGTGTGCCTTTCCCATGCTGGGCGGTGGAATCCAACCCCTGTGGGTTATTCCTGCTGCCATATGCATCAGCATGAATGAGGATATGTACTTTTGTATGGCCGCAGGGGTGCTGTCAGGTTTTCTGATAGATATTGCATGTGGCAGTCCTTTGGGCATCAATGCCATTTTTATGGTGATTTTCTGCACCTTTGTCTGTCTTTTATTTGAGCAGATTCTGCGAAGAAATTTCTGGTATTATATTCTGCTTACGGCGGTTTGTGTTCTGTTCCGCAATGGTCTGAGCTGGCTTCTGACCTATGGTATTTACCGCACGGAGGGCAACAGCCTTTATTGGCATGATGTTTTGCTGCCCTCTGCTCTTCTGACAATTGCTGTGGCGGTGGCGGTATATCTGCTGTACATGCCCTTGACACGATTATTGACAAAGCGTGTGCGGTCTATGGATGCTGCAGCGATTCGCCATGACTGGTAATATAGTGAAACAAAAGGGATGCCTCGGCATCCCTTTTCTTTTAGCTTAGAAATAAACCAGCACCGCACAATCCCTCCCGGGACATATGCGGTGCTGGTTTTATTTTTATGCTTTTCCTTTTTCCTTCTCGTGACCAAATACTTCCTTCAGCTTTTTGAAGAAGCCTTCACGCTTTGCGTAATTTTTGGATTCCAGAGAAGATTCAAATTCCTGGAGAAGTTCCTTCTGCTTTTTGTTCAGACCCTTCGGCACTTCCACATAAACCCGTACATACTGGTCTCCACGGTCGGAGCGGTTCGGGCGTTTTACGCCTTTGCCACGGAGACGCAGAACTGTGCCTGTCTGTGTGCCCTCACTGATGCGGTATTTTTCGTTGCCGTCAATGGTGGGGATTACAATCTCGTCACCCAATACAGCCTGTGTATAGGTAATCGGAATATCGCAGTGAATATCGAAGCCTTCACGGTCAAACATCGGGTGAGAACGCACGTTGATATTGATATACAGGTCGCCGGAGGGACCGCCGTTAATACCGGCATCGCCCATGCCTCGTGCGCTCATTGTCATTCCGTCTGCAATGCCTTCCGGAATATCAATATTGATGCTCTTATTTACGCGGATTCTGCCTGCGCCACGGCACTTCTGGCAGGGTGTCTTGATAATACGGCCTTTTCCGCTGCAGTGCGGACAAGCCTTGGAAGAAGCAATCATGCCAAAGGGTGTACGCTGTGTCACCTTCACAGAACCACGGCCCTGGCAATCCGGACAGATTTCCGTTGCAGCATTGCCTGCGCTTCCGCTGCCATGGCAGTCCGGGCAGGTTTCCATACGCTGCACGTTAATTGTTTCAGATTTGCCTCTGCACGCCTCCATGAAGTCAATGGTAATTGCAGTTTGCAGGTCTTTTCCCTGGCGGGGTGCGTTGGGATTCTGTGCACGGCTGCCGCCGCCGAACATGCTGCCCATGCCCATACCGCCAAAGATGCTCTCCAGGATATCGCTGACATCGGAAAAACCGGCGCCGCCGCCCATGCCGCCGTTTTCTAAGCCGGCATGTCCATATTGATCATACATCTTGCGCTTATCAGCATTGGAAAGAACCTCATACGCCTCAGTAATCTCCTTGAATCTCTGTTCGGCAGACGGATCATCCGGATGCAGATCAGGGTGACACTGTCTGGCAAGCTGACGATACACCTTTTTCAGTTCACTGTCTGTAACGTCCCTGCCGACACCCAACACTTCATAATAATCTCTTTTGTCAGCCATTTATTTCACCCTTTCGACTGTTCAGTAGTATTATACACCATATTTTCCGGGCATTTAATTGTGTGCAGTATGGGGAATCTATTCACTCTGCCGCTGTCTTATGCCCGTATGTTTTTCGCAATGCATTACCCATTCAGACGTAATACCGGAATCGGAGAAAGCAAGAAATACAGAACAAGTATGCTAAGTGCAGCAAGAATCGCAAAAGTCATTGCAAACATGACTTTTTTGATGGTGATTGGTTTATGTTTCATCTTCTGTCTCCCTTCATTTGTTTTATCCGGTGATACGGCATTAGGGGCGGAAGGCTATTCCACCCCTAATCTCATGATACAGCAATCAGTTGGACTCTGTGAAATCCACATCGACGATGTTGTCATCGCCGCCGTTGTTCGGAGTGCCGCCCATATTCGGCATATCACCCATGTTCATATTGCTGAAATCAGGCTGTCCGCCGTTGGGATTTGCCTGCTGATATACCCTTGCTGACAAAGTATAGAATGCATTCTGGAGGGCATCTGTCTTTGCCTTGATATCATCTGTATTGTCTGTCTTCAAAGCTTCCTTCAGCTCATTGAGTGCAGCCTCAATCGGAGCCTTGTCCTCAGCAGAAACCTTGTCGCCAAACTCATTCATTGCCTTTTCACACTGGAAGCAGAGGGATTCACCATTATTCTTGGTATCCACAGCATCCTTGCGCTTCTTGTCTTCTTCTGCAAACTGCTCAGCCTCACGTACTGCACGGTCGATATCGTCCTTGCTCATGTTGGTGGAAGCAGTAATGGTAATGTTCTGTTCCTTGCCGGTGCCCAGATCCTTTGCGGAAACATGTACGATACCGTTTGCGTCGATATCGAATGTAACCTCAATCTGAGGAACACCACGGGGAGCCGGTGCAATGCCGTCGAGACGGAATTCACCCAGCTTCTTGTTGTCTCTTGCGAATTCACGTTCACCCTGAAGAACAACGATGTCTACAGCCGGCTGATTATCAGCAGCGGTGGAGAATACCTGAGATTTCTTTGTCGGAATGGTGGTGTTGCGCTCAATCAGCTTTGTGCAGATACCGCCCATGGTTTCCAGACCAAGAGACAGCGGAGTAACGTCCAGCAGCAGCAGACCTTCCTTCACGTCGCCGCCGATGATACCGCCCTGATATGCTGCACCAAGTGCAACGCATTCATCCGGGTTGATGCCCTTGAACGGCTCCTTGCCGATTCTTGCCTTGACTGCTTCCTGAACAGCCGGGATTCTGGAAGAACCGCCAACCAGCAGCACCTTATCCAGCTCAGAAGGATTCAGACCGGAATCACGGAGTGCCTGGTCAACCGGGCCCATGGTTGCTCTGACAAGGTCAGCAGTCATTTCGTTGAACTTTGCCTGTGTCAGGTTCAGATCCAGATGCTTCGGACCGGTTGCATCCACGCTGATGAACGGCTGATTAATGTTGGTGGTTGTCATGGAGGAAAGCTCAATCTTTGCCTTTTCAGCTGCCTCCTTCAGACGCTGCATAGCGGTCTTGTCGTTTCTCAGGTCAATGCCCTCTGCCTTCTTGAACTCATCAACCATCCAGTCAATGATTCTCTGGTCGAAGTCATCGCCGCCCAGGTGGTTGTTACCTGCGGTTGCCAGAACTTCTGTAACGCCGTCGCCCATGTCAATGATGGAAACGTCGAAGGTACCGCCGCCGAGGTCGAATACCATAATCTTCTGCTCATCTTCCTTATCGATACCGTAAGAAAGTGCAGCAGCGGTCGGCTCGTTGATAATACGCTTTACGGTCAGGCCTGCAATCTGTCCTGCATCCTTTGTTGCCTGACGCTGGCTGTCAGTGAAATATGCAGGAACAGTGATAACAGCCTCTGTGACGGTTTCGCCCAGATATGCCTCTGCATCTGCCTTCAGCTTCTGGAGAATCATTGCAGAAACTTCTTGCGGTGTATATGTCTTTCCATCGATGGAAACCTTGTCGCTGGTACCCATCTTTCTCTTGATGGAGATCACAGTGTTGTCCGGGTTGGTGATTGCCTGACGCTTTGCAATCTGACCAACAAGACGCTCACCTGTCTTGGAGACAGCAACGACGGACGGAGTGGTTCTTGCGCCTTCTGCGTTCGGGATAACAACGGCATTGCCGGCTTCCATAACTGCTACGCAAGAGTTGGTTGTACCCAAATCAATTCCAATAATCTTTCCCATAATTTTTACCTCCTGCGGGGAATTCCCGCGTCTTCAAATGGATTATCAACAAGGGATTTTCAGGCACCTGCGGTACCCGATCAGCCCCTCACAGGTTAGTTTGCAACGGCAACCATTGCGCAGCGTACAATTCTGTCGCCCAGGCGGTAGCCCTTCTGATAGACTTCACATACTGTGCTTTCGCCGAAATTTTCATCCTCCACCTGTCTGATGGCATTGTGTACCTTCGGATCAAATGGTTCATTCAGGGAGGGAATTTCCTCCACGCCCAGTTTGGTCAGGCAGCTTTTCATCTGGCTGTAGATTTTCTCCATGCCGCTGCGGTAGGCTTCGTCTGTGCAGGGGGATTCCATGGCACGTTCAAAGCTGTCCACTGCGGGAAGCAGCTCCAGCACGGTCTTTGCAACAGCATCCTGATAGGTTTCAGCCTTCTCCTTTGCTGTACGCTTGCGGTAGTTGTCAAACTCTGCAAAAAGGCGCATGTACTTGTCATTTGCCTCCTGCAATGCTGCTTCGGCAGCATCTGTTTCTTCTTTCGCTTCCTCTACGATTTCTGTTTCCGCAGTTTCCACTGTTTCTGCTTCTGTTTCCTCGTGCAGGCCGCTTTCCTCCAGGGATTCAAAATCCTCGCAGCCGTCTGCATCACGAATTTCATCCGTCATTGTCATTCTCCTTTTCTGAAATCAGATTCGTTATTTTTTCTGTAAAGTATTCCAGATACGGAATCACCTTTGCGTAATTCAGCCGCATCGGGCCGATGATGCCCAGCTTTCCGGCATCCTTTCCATCCTTCTGATACTTTCCGACAATCATGCTGGAATTGCCGATGACAAAACCGGGTTTTGCTTCATCTTCTCCTTTGGTATCCTCACTGAATACCACATGAATGCCGTTGAATGTATCATTCAGAATCGGTACGATGACATCCTGATTCTCCATGAACTCCACAATTTCCTGTGTTTCCAGTTCACCGCAGGTCAGCAGATTCCGTGTGCCGTTGACCGTCAGCTCCTGCCGTACCATATCACGGCTCAGCTCGTAAAGGCCCTGCACAAGCGGACTCAGCACTGTCATGTATGTACCCATGGCTGTCACAAGCCGTTCTACCATATCCGGAGACAAATCCCCAAGAGACACGCCCTTCAGATGCTCTGTCAGGAAGGCGGTAAAATAGGCAAGCTGTTCTTCGTTCAGATCGAATTCCAGGCGGCAGGCTTTATTTTTGATGCTGCCGGCGGAGGTAATCAGAAGAATCACATACAGCCGCTTTCCTGTAGGAATCACTTCTACCTTTGAAATAATGGAAAACTGCGGCATGGCATTTACCGCCACCGCTGCGCATTTTGTGATTTCTGCCAATGCTGTGGTTGCTGAATGAATCAGAAGGTCCTCTGTTACTTCATCCTGCGGAAACAGACTGTCAAGCCGTTCAATTTCTTCAGGGGGAAGAGATGAGCCGTGCATGCACTGCTCTATATATACCTGATATCCTTGAAATGTCGGAATACGCCCGGCAGATGTATGAGGCTGTTCCAGCAGCCCAAGCTGCTCCAGAACGGCCATATCATTGCGAATCGTTGCAGGAGATACATGAATATCTGACAGTGCAGCGATTGCCTTGGAGCCCACCGGTTCGCCGGTCAGGACGTATTCGTCCACAACTGCTCCTAGAATACGAAGCTTTCGTTCATCCACGCCGATGTGCCCCCTTTCTGCTGGATTCGCAGACTGTATTCTTCTGTGCTAGCACTCTATATCTCTGAGTGCTAAGTATACAATACCACTTTTTCCGGCTTCTGTCAAGTGTTCCGCATCATTTTTTATAAAGTTTGGCATCATGCACAAAACAAAGCTTCTGATTAATGTATATTATAACGGTTTGGTGTGTAAGATTCTGATAACTTGTCTCCTTTTTGAGATGTGAGATGATAATAGTATATAGAATGGTGATAATTATGTATTGTATCTGCATAAAAAATCAGTATAATACTGTATAGCGGAAATCCAATCTGATTTGTATTGTATTGAGAGGGGTATTATTATGAAAAGAACATATTATCGTCTGGCGGCAATCTGCTGCAGCACCGCACTGACACTGGGCACTTTTTCCATGCTGTCTGTTTCCGGTGCAGATACCATTCAGCTTTCCAAAGCGGCAGGATGGTTTGAAACTGCATATGCGGAATGGGCACCGTATCCCAACGCAAGCGGCTATAATGTCTACGCTGACGGCAAACAGGCAGACAGTATGCTGATTCGTCAGTACGGCCAGTATTACCGTGCAGATATTCCCGGTCTGAAAGCCGGAAATCACACGGTGAAAATTGTACCGCTGATAAACGGTAAGGAAGACACAAGCAAGGCTGCAGAACAGCAGGTGACTGTTCAGGCCAATGACCGTACCGGCTTCGGATGGGTCAAGGGTTCTTCCTCCGGTGCATACAATGATGACGGCACACTCCGCAGCAATGCAGTGGTGCTGTATGTCACAGAAGAAACGAAAGATAAAGTGTCTATGGATGTCGTCACGGACAGCAAGGGAACGAAGACAACATACACCGGCATTCAGAATATCCTTACCGCCTACCAGAAAGGAACGGACAATCGTCCGCTGGATATCCGCTGTATCGGCAATATCACAGACCCCGCTGCATTGATGGACGGTGATCTCCTGGTGAAGGGAAGCGGCTCATCCAAGCGTCTTTCCTGCGGCGTAACCGTTGAAGGCATCGGCACAGATACTGTATTCAACGGCTTTGGTCTCCGCATTGCGAATGCTTCCAATGTGGAAGTACGCAATATCGGCTTTATGAACTGCAACAGCGGAGAAGGCGATGATGTCGGACTGCAGCAGAATAATGACCATGTCTGGGTACACCACTGCGATATGTTCTACGGCGATGCAGGCTCGGATGCAGACCAGGCAAAGGGCGACGGCGCACTGGATACCAAGACATCCACCTATATCACCCATTCCTATAATCACTTCTGGGATAACGGAAAGTGCAATCTGCAGGGTATGAAATCCGAAACTACAGACAGCTATATTACATATCACCATAACTGGTATGACCATTCTGATTCCAGACATCCCCGTATCCGCACATGTTCCGTGCATATTTACAACAACTATTTTGACGGCAACGCAAAATACGGTGTCGGCGTTACAATGGGCGCATCTGCATTTGTGGAGAATAATTATTTCCGTAACTGTCCTAAGCCGATGATGAGCAGCATGCAGGGCACAGATGCCCAGGGCGATGGCACATTCAGCGGTGAAACAGGCGGTATCATCAAGGCATATAATAATGTGATGGTGAATGCCAAGAGCTACATCACATATCAGAACAACAACAAGAGCTTTGATGCCTATGAAGCATCCAACGCAAAGGAAAAGCTGCCCTCCAATGTAGTCACCCTGTCCGGCGGCACTGCCTATAATAATTTCGATACCTCTGCTGATATGTACCAGTATCAGCCGGATGCACCGGAAGATGTCCCTGCCAAGGTTACTGCTGCGGCAGGACGTGTTCAGGGCGGTGACTTCCAATGGAAATTCAACAATGAAACAGACGATGCAAGCTATGCTGTGAACACCGCCTTGAAGCAGGCCATTGTGAATTATAAATCTTCCATTGTCAAAATCGGAAGCGGCGCATATGTGCAGCCTGCTGAAACAGTTACCACAACAGCACTGGGCACAACCACAGCCCGTCCTGCAACCGCCACAACTGCTGTTACCGGCTCTGCAGCTTCCTCCGTATCCCAGGGAACAACCACTGCAGCGCAGCAGCCTGCTGCTTCCGCATATGCGCACAACTTTACAGCCAACGGCCTGAACAGCAGTTTCTACACCATTTCCGGTTCTCTTTCCACATCCAAGGGCACCGCAAGCTATAACGGTCAGACGCTGACACAGTGCCTGAAAATGGAAACTGCCACATCGATTACATTCCAGGCACCTCAGGATGGTACCTTCACAATGATTTTCGGAGAGCCGGCGGCTTCTGCAAAAATTGACAGCGTGAAAAAGACAACAGAGAACGGCAATATCACGGTACAGCTTCAGGCAGGCACACACACCATCACCAAGGCGGACAGCTGCAACCTGTTCTACATGGCGTATACGCCGTCTGCGGCAGGAACAACAACTGTTCCGACCACCACAACAGCTGCATCCGCCGTTACAACTACTACGACCACAGCAGCAACCACTGCCGCTGATATAAACGGTCTGAACGGCGATGCCAACTGCGATGGCAATGTGGATGTATCTGATGCGGTACTGCTGGCACGATTCTGCGCTGAAGACAGAGAAGCCCAGATGTCCACTGCAGGTCAGAAGCTGGCAGATGTCAACCACAACGGTACACTTGATACAAATGATATTACTATGATTCTCCAGTATATTTCCAGATTGATTGATAAACTGTAAACTTCATCCTGAGTATAATCTCATGCTGCCCCTCTGACGGCTTCAACAGAGGGGCGGTAAAAAAAAGCAGCTGTTTCTGTAAAACAGCTGCTTTTTTTGCATTATAACAGAACAGGAGAGCGGCATCAATCATGGATTCAGCTTCGCTTTTTTCTTTTGAAACGCCTTTTCAGAAACCATATTCCTCTTAGAATATAAGCTCTGACAGGAAAGAAATCGCACCATAAATGAACATATAATCTGTATCTGATATCTGTTACAGACACTTCTTTTCCCTTGCGGACGACTCCGGTCAGAACGCCTATAATATGCCTGTCAGTTATGCCGTATTCCTTGGAACTGCGGTTATCTCCGCAAATGACATAATCATCTTTTCGCACCTTCAGAATGCGGTGCAGAACATATTGGCCGCTGTCACGCTGATATAGCGGCACATCATATTTCCGCAGCCTGCCATTTGCTTTTTTGATAATCAGAACATCTCTGCCCTGCTTAATCAGGGGCATCATGCTGTCTCCGACATTTGTATAAATCAGTGTGCCGTGCTTTTCCAGCTCAGAGCGAAAATCACTCATCAATCGCACCAATTTTTCTGAGTGAGGATACAATCTTTCTCACGTCATCTGAAATCACATCTTCTGAAATGTCATATTTTGAAACCATTTTTGAAATGATTTCTGCTTCTGTGGTATCTTCTTTCAGCATGTCAATGATTTCTGCTGCGGTTTTGTTGCAGCGCACAAGTCCGCTGAATTTGGCGGATACATCAATTAAAATCTGTGTATCATCATCCATATGTGTCATAAAATTACTTTTCAGTTTCATATTCTTTCACCATTCTATTTGATTTTTGGGAATCCATTTTAAATCATACTGCCTTCAGACGAAAACAGTATCAGGGGCAATCCCGTTTCCTCATAATTATATTACAATATAAGAATTCAAAAATGCGTTTTACAGCTCTGTACTGTAGATTCCTGTTGCAAGCTGCATCAGAAGCGAAGTTGCGGTAATAAGCGTCCAGCAGCAAAGACCCAGGAGAATCGGCTTTTTGCCATTTTTTATCAGCTTCACGATATTGGTATTCAGACCAATGGCACCCATAGCCATTGCAATAAAGAACTTTGCCAGCCATTTTGCAGAGGGAACAAATGCGCCTGTATATCCGGCTGTCAATGCACTTTCCGGAAGAACGCCCATGATGGTTGTAATCAGGGAGGCAGCTGCAAAGAACAGAATAAAGAATGGGAAAATCTTTTTGATGGAATAGCCTTCCCCTGTACCCTGCTGATTCTTGGCTTTTCTGGTTCTGTATAATGCCAGAGCAAGCGTGATTGGAATGATGGCCAGCGTTCTTGTCAGTTTGACTGTGACCGCAGAGGAAAGAATGCCGTCTATGCCATAGATGCCTTCCGCCGTGGATGCGGCTGCTGTTACAGAAGATGTGTCATTGACTGCTGTTCCTGCAAACACCGCAAATCCTTCGGAGCCAAGACCGATGGCATGGCCAAGTGAGGGGAAAATCAGTGCGGCCAGAACATTGAAAAGGAAAATGACTGAAATGGACTGTGCCACTTCTTCATCATCTGCTTCAATAACAGGCGCAGTGGCAGCAATTGCAGAGCCGCCGCAAATGGAGGAGCCTACGCCAATCAGACAGGCAATTTTGCTGTCGATTTTCAGCACCTTCATCATTACGAATGCGGTAATCAGAGAAATCGAGATGGTAGAGATGATAATCGGCAGGCTTTTTCCGCCGACTTTTACCACAGTACCCAGGTTCATCGAAAAACCCAGGATAATGACGGCCCACTGCAGAATCTTCTTGGAGGTAAACCTGATGCCGCCGACAAACAGCGTATGTCCGCTCAGCTTCGGGGCAGCCAGGGTTGCCAGCATGCCAGTCAGGATAGCAAATACAGGTGCGCCGATGATTTCAAAGGAGAAACTGCCGATATGCAGCGAGCTGAGAAAGGTTGCCGCTGCAGCAATCAGAATGCAAAGCAGTATGCCTGCCAGATTTTGTTTTATTGTTTTCATGGATATTCATCCTTTTCTGTCAATTGCAGTTTATGCCGAAAGTTTTTTCTGAAAGAACCGTACATTCCATGAACGATCGGATTTTTTCAGGATGCGCACAATCTAAGGAGAGAAAAAGGATGTTTTCTCTCCTTTTGCACAGGTTCAGATATTATTTCGTAATGGTCAGATTTTCGCAGTCAGCCAATTGGTTTTCAGAACCATACACGCAGACAAGACCATGAGTTGCAAATGCCTCCCACATATTGCAGGTTGCGAGCAAATCCTCTTTGGTGGTGGAGAGAAGTGCCTTGACATTCTGATTGCAGTAGTCCTCTGTGATATGTGCTGCCCAGTAATCATCAGCCAGAACGCCCTGGCTGTATGCTGACATGAGGGGATTGGTCTCGGAAACAGTGGAAATGATATACTTGTCAACAGACTCATCACTTTCGCAGAAGCTGCGGATAAAATCAGAAATGCCCCGGTTGACGTCAAGGGTGCGTGCAGGTGATGGGTCACGGAAGGAGTAGGTGAACATTGAGCCGTTGCTGCGCAGGATCAGACCGGTTCCATATGCGCCGCCCTGTACACGCACCATATTCCACAAATAGCCCAGTGTAATAATCTTTGCGGCAACACGCCACTGATGATTGTATTCTCCTTCCGGCATGCCCATTTTATTGATGCATGCACCCTGGATCGCAAAGCCAATCTGTGCAGGGATGATATTGCCGGATCTGGCAGGTACTTCTGTATGATAAGCGGCCTGCTCCGGTACAGCGGTTCCCACAGGGAATCGCCGCAGCAGCGGCTCCAAATCGGCATCCTTTGCAGAGGATACGCTGGCAAACATCATTCTGCTCTGGCAGAATACTTCTTTCTGAACCGTCTGCAGCATATCACGCAGCTTTTCATAGTAGTTGTCAAAATCCTTCATAAAGTCATGGAGATGCTGAATGGATGGCGCACCATTGAGTGCTGCGTCCACTGCATCTTTGGCTGTGAATGCGGATGCTACTGTGGAAAGCGCAAGGGTATGTCCGGAACGGACGGCAAACTGACGGGAACGTTCATCCATCTGCTGAAGGATTTCCCGGATTTTTTCCTTCTGGGTGAAATCAGTAGTCTGCAGCACCTCCATAATCAGATCAAAGGCGGTATCCAGCTGTTCACGCAGTACACTGCACCGCAGGGAGAACACAGGAATGGTGGTTTTTGTCTGGTGAAGCAGTGAGTGCAGTTTAATGCAGGGGGAGAAACGGCCAACTGTATTTTTTAACTTCTGCTGCAATTCCAATGCTGTATAATTTGCAGTGGGCAGCTCCGTCAGCAGTTTATCCATAATGGAAAGCATGGGGAAATCTTCCAGGGTATAGTTGGTGAGGCGGAATTCCAGGGCGAAATGCACAATATTGCTCTTCACCTTATGGAACAGAACAGGAATACCGAGAATGCTGCGTTCTGTGGATTCATTCCAGAACACCTTGTCATTCACTTCCGACAGCGGCAGCTGCGGCAGTGTTGCCAGCTGCTCCGGGGTATCCGGTGTCTGCTGCCACTGCAGCAGTCCTTCATTCAATGCCCGATTTGCAGCCAGTGCGGCATCGTCCCAGCTCTCACGGATATCTGCCAGACGTTTTGCCTCATCCTGTCGGAGTGCTTCTCCCTGTGTGTAGGAGGGGAGTGTATGGACAACGACAAGATTATCATCGTTGACAAGCAGTTCCTCCAGCAGGGTATCAAATGCGCCATCGTCAATCATTTTGCGGACTAATGCAAAATCTTCCTGGTATACCAGATACATCATGGGGTCACCGCCGTGCAGCCAGCTGTTCATACATGCCACGCAGCGGCCGATTCCCTGGGGCTCAGAAGGTTCCAGCAAGCGGAATTCCAGGATGTTTGCGGAGGCACGCAGTGCATCTTTGTCCACGCCGTTTTTCAGAATGCTCCGTGCAGTATTCTGTACCAGCGGCAGAATTTCATCTGCTCTGCCGTCAGTGACATTCTGGAAGCCCATGGAATAATAGGGCTGCGGAATGGAACCATCTATGGTGAGCCACATTTCCTGTGCCACACCTGCAGAGAGAATTTCTCTTTTCAGCGGTGCATCATTGGAGCCAGCAATCGTATCAAACAGAATGGAGTATGCCAGTATCTTTGTATGTTCTTCCCAGGTGCCCACAATCTTGCCGATTGTCAGCAGTTCCTTGTTGGTGAGCTCTTCATCTGCCCCCAGTTCATAATACTGCACTGCTTCTGCGGATTTCGGCTGCTGTGCTGCACATTCCGGCAGGTTGTCAGATTTTTCATACTGAGACAGATAGGAGGCAATCAGCTGCAGTGTATCCTCCAGCGGAATATCGCCATCCAGGAATACTTTTGCGTTGGAGGGGTGATAAAAGCGGAGATAGGTTTCCTTGAACTGTTCATAGGTCAGAGAGGGAATTACCGCAGGATTACCGCCGGAATTGAAGCCGTAGGCATTATCTGCAAACATCATCTCCTGCAGCTTGTATTCTGCCAGATCCTCCGCATCACTGAGGGCACCCTTCATCTCATTGAATACAACGCCCTTGTAGCTCAGTGTGCCGTCTTCATTTTCTTCGATATGGCAGCCTTCCTGATAAAAGATATTGGGGTTCTGCAGAATAGCAGGCGCAAATACTGCATCCAGGTATACCTCTGTCAGATTCAGAAAATCTCTGCCGTTGCGGGAGGAAACCGGATACATGGTTTTATCAGGGAATGTCATTGCATTCAGAAATGTATTCATGGAGCTTTTCAGCAATTCCACGAAGGGTTCACGGACGGGATATTTCCGGGAACCGCAAAGGACAGAGTGCTCTAAAATGTGAAACACGCCGGTACTGTCCTCCGGCAGTGTTTTAAAGGCAATGGAGAATGTTTTGTTTTCTTCCTGATTGTCAATCCAGACAAGTTCCGTTCCGGTTTTTGGGTAGACCATTTCCACCATCTGACCGCCCAGTTCTTCCGAATGACGGATACGTGTGACGGAAAAACCGTAAAGAGAATCGCCGATATGAAACTGCATATGATTACTCCTTTCGAAAATCAATCGATAATTATATTTTACCATAAATCTGCTGCTTTTTCAATATGAAAACAGAAAAAAGGAAAGACCGCCGGCATTTTTTCGCTTTTTTTGCAGGATGCTTGACTTTCTACGCAGATTATGTTATACTAACAATGTATGTATTGACTGCTCTTGTGATACACTTCTGATTTGTGGCTGTGCGGATGCTTTGCAGCAGAATTCAGAAGAGAAGAAAAGGATGAAGCAGTACACAAACTTCCGAAGAAAGGATGTCTCAAAATGAGAATTTATCAGGCGCTTGAAAGTAGCCCGAAGCTTGCGAAGATTCAGCAGGAAATGCTGGCAAGCTGGAAAGAAGAAAATGTTTTTGAAAAATCCGTTCACAATGGCCAGAAGGAAGAAGTTGTCTTTTATGACGGCCCTCCCTTCCCCACCGGTATTCCCCATCACGGAACGGTTCTTGTTTCCTTTATCAAGGATATGATTGCCCGTTACCACACCATGAAGGGTGCATCTGTACCCCGTGTGTGGGGCTGGGACTGCCATGGTCTGCCGATTGAAACACAGGCAGAAAAAGCACTGGGCATCGACAGCAAAACGGAGATTGAACGTACCATCGGCATCGGCAAGTTTAATGATGCCTGCTTTGATATCGTTTCCCGCAACAACGAAACCTGGCGTGAGTACGTTGACCAGATGGCTCGCTGGGTTGATTATGACGGCGCCTATAAGACCATGAATCTGTCTTATATGGAATCCGTTATGTGGGCATTCAAGCAGTGCTATGACAAAGATCTGATTTACCGGAACTACCGTGTAACGCCTTACTGCTGCCGCTGTGAGACATCTTTGTCCATCTCTGATACCAGAGAATCGGATTCCACCCGTCCCCGTCAGGACAGATGGATTATCACAAAGTTCAAGACAAATGAAATGCTGGAAGATAAGCAGGTATACTTCCTGGCATGGACCACAACACCCTGGACACTGCCTTCCAACCTGTGCCTGGCAGTGGGCGAAAAGCTGGATTATGCATATGTGGAAGTTGAAGGCGAGGTCTTTATCGCATGTAAAGCAACCCTGAGCCACTTCCCGAAGATTTTCGGCAAGAAGCCGGTGATTCTGAAGGAATGCAAGGGCGAAGAGCTTGTGGGCAAGACCTATGAGCCGCTGTTCCCCTATTTTGCAGATAAGGCAGCTGAGGGCGCATTCCGTGTTGTTACCGCAGATTATGTCGGCTCTGAAGAGGGTGTTGGTATTGTTCATACTGCACCTGCATTCGGTGAAGATGACTACTGGACCTGCCGTAATCACCATATCCCTATGGTGAATCCGGTGGATGAGAAGGGACATTTCACCAAGGAAGTTACCGATTTCTATGTAGAAAGCGATGCAAAGACTGTAATCGAGATGAATCCGACTGTGATTCGTTTCCTCTATGACAATGGCAAGGCTGTTGCAGACGGTACCATTGAGCATAACTATCCGCACTGCTGGCGCTGCCGTGAGCCGCTGATTTACAAGGCCATGGATGCATGGTATCTGAATATCGAAAAGCTGAAGCCCCGTCTCATTGAGCTGAACAACAATGAGGTCAACTGGGTTCCGGATTCTGTAAAGGACAGCCGTTTCGGCAAGTGGCTGGAAAATGCCCGTGACTGGAATATTTCCAGAAACCGTTACTGGTCAACTCCGATTCCGATCTGGGAGTGCCCGGACTGCGGAGAGCGTGTGGTGCTTGGCAGCCTGAAGGAAATCGAAGAGCGCAGCGGCATGAAGCTTGACAATCTCCATCGTCAGTATGTGGACGAGGTGACATTCCCCTGTAAGTGCGGTACCACAATGCACCGTGTTCCGGAGGTCCTGGACTGCTGGTTTGAATCCGGCTGCGTGCCTTTTGCACAGAAGCACTATCCCTTTGAAAATAAGGAATGGTTCGAGTCCCACTTCCCCTGTGACTTTATCGTGGAGTACACCGGCCAGATTCGCTGCTGGTTCTACTATCTCCATGTTATGGCAACAGCGTTGTTTGACCGTCCTGCATTCAAGAACTGCGTCGTTCACGGCACAATCCTGGATGAGAACGGCAAGAAGCTTTCCAAGTCCAATCATAACTACACCGACCCGATGCAGCTGATGAAGGAATTTGGTACGGATGCATTCCGTCTGTATCTGTTCCAGTCCAATGCAATGCTGGTGGGTGACCTGCGATTCAAGGACAGCGGCATCAAGGATATGCTCCAGCAGCTGATTCTGCCGCTTTGGAATGCATGTAATTTCTTTATCTCCTATGCGAATATTGACGGTTATTGTCCGGAGGAGGTTCCGGTTCCCAATTCAGACAATGAGCTGGATAAGTGGATTCTGGCACTGCTCCACGAAACAGAGCAGAAGATTTCTGCTAATATGGAGAAGTATCTTGTTAACCACTTTACAGACAATCTGGATGCATTGATGGATGGTCTGACCAACTGGTTTATCCGTCGTTCCCGCCGCCGTTTCTGGGGCAAGGAAATGACCGCTGACAAGAAGAACGCATATGACACACTTCTGTATGTGCTGGTAAACACCTGTAAGATGTTTGCGCCGGCTGCTCCGATTCTGTCTGATTATCTCTATCGTATTCTGACAGGTTCTGATTCTGTGCATCTGACTGCATGGCCGCAGATTCCGGAAGAGTTCAGCAATCCCGCACTGCTGCACGAAATTGCACTGATCAGAAATGTCATTTCTCTTGCACATGCACTCCGCAGCAAGAACAACATCAAGATTCGTCAGCCGCTGAGCAAGCTCCGTGCAGCAATGGTTTCCAAGGAAGCAGCTGCCATTGTGGAACGCTTCACAGACATCATCGCAGAGGAGCTGAACGTAAAGCAGGTTGAGGTTGTGGATGATGTTTCTGCAATCGCTGATGTGCAGTATGCACCGAACTTCAACACCATTCGTGATTTGTACAGAGACCGTGTTCCGGTGCTGATTAAGGCAATCAAGAGCGGCGCATTCCGCCTGACAGAGGATGCAGCAATCCTGACCATTGACGGCAAGGAAGAATCCTTTGATTCGGACATCATTCTGGTAACCTATCAGGCAAAGGACGGCGGTCATATCATGAGCGGTCACGGCGTGGTTGTATCCCTGGATCTGACCATTACCGATGCACTGCGTGCAGAGGGTATTGCCCGTGATCTGGTTCGTATGATTCAGGACGCACGAAAGCAGGGCGGCTGTGAGATTTCTGACCGCATTGTTCTGCAGCTGGAGGGCAGCTATCCCACCGAGTATGCGGAATATATCTGCAATGAGACACTTGCAAGCCTTGGCACTGTTTCTGCACCGATTGCAGCATTTGAGACTGAGGGTACAGAAGGTACCATCAAGGGCGCAATTGCAAAGGCATAAGAAGAATAAAAAACGCACGGAGATTTTCTTCGTGCGTTTCTTTTGTATATGTGTGCTTTCTGAAGATTATATGAAGAATACATGAAATCCGTTAAAATATCATCTGAATGTCACATTCATATGGTATTATATTGACAGACACCTATTCCGAGTGCTGTGTATGAAATCATCGTATGCTGTTTAACGCCTCCGTTTAGGTGCTCGTCCAAAAATTCAGGGATGTTGTCATCAGACAACATCCCTTTTGTGTTATATGTGTTATTCCTCCGGCTGAAAGGGGAATGCAGGCATCATACTCAGTTTGAAGAGATTCATCTTGTGCTTTCTGTCAATGCGTGCCTTGGTTTCCTCATCCGGCTCAATGCCTTCACGAATATAGGCATCCAGGGTGGCATAGGTGAATCCCAGATTATCTTCATCGGTCTTTCCGCAAAGGCCATCAGAAGGGGCTTTCTCAATCAGCTGCTCCGGCAGGCCCAGTGCCCGTCCGATTGCTTTAACCTCTGTCACGGTGAAGTTGCTGAGTGGGGAAAAATCACCGACGCTGTCGCCCCAGCGTGTGGAGTAGCCAACCCAATCCTCTGAAAGGTTGCAGGTGTTGGCGACTCTTCCGTTTACGCTCTGAGATACCGCATAAAGTGTGGTCATGCGGATGCGGGGCGGAATATTCACAATGGTCTGATTGGAAGGCTCTGTGACGGAAGCCACAGCACGCTCCATGGCATCTGCCGCTTCCCCGATATTGATGGTGACATTTTTTATGCCAAGGTGCCTGCAGAGCAGCTGGGAATCGGAGATGTCCTTTTGTTCACCACGGGGCATCATTACACCGATGACACGGTGTACGCCCAGTGCACGGCACAGCAGAGCGGCACAGACGGAGCTGTCCTTTCCGCCGGAGATGCCGATGACAGCCTGGCAGCCGTCGCCGTTTTCTGCAAACCAGTCCTGAATCCAGCGGCAGCAGTCTTCAATGGCACGGGTAACATCAAAATGATACATATAAAATCATCCTTTCTTTATGATTATGATACATCACCTGTGGGGTGCTGCATCATATAAAATGCAGTGCGGAGAGTATCAGAACACAGGCGTGTGTCAGCATGAACACCCAGAATAAACCGGAGGATACCGCAATACGTTCACAGCGGATTTTCTGATGCGGTGTGGTATCCGGAAGCCGTTCTGAAAGTGCATGGCTGACAAGACAAATTGTTCCAATCAGAAGAATCAGAAGCATATAAGACATGTTCACATACCGGAAAAAGGAATCTGTGGTGTATTCCTGCGCCATACTGATCAGAATGCCTGCGGTATTACAGCACATATGTACCGCAATTGCAGGAAAAACAGAGTTGTACTGAATGGTGATGTATGCAAGCAATATGCCAAGCGGAAATGTAAAAACGAATTGGGGAATATTGTCATGCATAATACCAAAGAGAAATGCGGAGCAGAAAATACCGAACCGCTGGCTGACACGGCTGAGATTCTTCAGTGCAAAGCCACGCATCAGCAATTCTTCAGTGACAGGTGCAATCAGGCAGGTATACAGCACCAATACACCGACTCGCAGGGGATTTGTCCCGATGCTGATGTCCGGTGAAGGAAAGGAGCATCCCAGACGCTGCAGCAGCTGAATGACCAGGCCGGAAATCAGCTGAATCCATAAACCGATAAAGATATAGGAAAGCAGTGTTCCGAATCCGCAGGGACGGCGGAATTCTTTTTTGCCGATGCAGTCGTACGCCGTGAGACCTGTCAGCTTGCAGCCAATCCGAAAGGAAATCAAATTGCAGCATAGAAAAGAAATCAGGGTAAGAGCATAAGCAATGGAACTGTCATCGATATACTGCGACAAAATCATGGAATAATTCTGAGGCAATTCTCCCATGCGGCTTCGTTCCAGAATCTGTATAATGAAAGAGACAATCATGCGAAGTGCCACATACATTGCACTGGATGAAAAGAAAGCAAATAACAAAGTAAAAAACACAAGCCCGTAATACTGACGGATTGTCTTATGCTCCTTAAAATCCGGCCAGAAGAGAATAGCCGCATCCGGCTGTTCCATTTCCGGCAGAATTTCTCTGTAGTCCGGGTTGTAATACGGCTCCTCTGTGGGATTCTGAAAGGGATTATCCGGATCAACTGGTGAGATTCTGGAATAATTGGTTCTTTTTCTCATAGGCATTCCTTTCATTTCAATGTCACGATGGTGACACCGTCTTCACCTTCACCGTACATGCCGGGACGGAATGCCTTAACCTGTTTCATGCGCCGCAGATGATCCTGAATGCCCTTACGAAGAGCGCCTGTGCCTTTTCCGTGAATAATAGTAATGGTTTCAAACCCGGAAAGCATGGAGCTTGCAATAAAGCTTTCCATCATCATAACGCCTTCATCAATGGTACTGCCACGGATATCCAGCTCTGTTGCGGCAGAACGGCTGCGCTGACCGCTCTCGGAGCGGATAACTGTTGTGTGCACCTTCTTTTTGTTCGTCTGTTTCTGCTGCTGTTTTGGAGCTTCCAGCCGCACATTATTCAGGGGCACACGCATTTTCATGGCGCCGACCTGTACCGTCACCATATTGCCGGCAGGCTCTGCAGCCACTGTGCCGCTGCTTCCCATGGAAACAATCAGCACATTATCGCCGATTTTCAAGGCTCTCGGCAGTACATAATTGCTCTGGTCGTCGGTATCTGTATCCTGATACAGCTTGTTAATGGTCTGGTTGGAGTGGGTTTTCGCAGATGCAATTTTCGCTGCAAAATCTGCCTGGTCTTTCTGATTTTTCAGATCACGCAGTTCTTCCAGCAGTGCATTGGATTCAGCCACAGTCTGTTCCACAATGCGGCGTGCCTGTTCACGGATTTTTCGCAGTTCTTCTTCACGGCGGCGTTCCATGGTTTCCGCTTCTTCCCGGACTTCCTTCTCATGTTTTGCAGCACTGGCACGGAGTCTTGAAAGTTCTTCCACTTCCTTTTCGTGTTCTGCACGGGCCTTGTCCAGCTGGGCAACAGCCTCCTCAAAACGCAGGTTTTCCGTGCTGATCAATTCCTTTGCATGGGCAATGACATCTTCCGGCATACCCAAAGAAGCGGATATGGCAAATGCATTGGATTTTCCGGGGGAACCAATTATCAGGCGATAAGTTGGCTTCAGTGTATTCAGATCAAATTCACAGGAAGCATTTTCTATATGAGGCGTTTCCAGTGCGTAGCGTTTCAGTTCCTGATAGTGGGTGGTGATAATCATGGAAGCACCCTGCAGCCGCAGCCTTTCAATCATGGCTACTGCCAGTGCGGCACCTTCCACAGGGTCTGTACCGGAACCAAGTTCGTCAATCAGAACCAGAGAATTATCTGTGGCGGCATGCAGAATGCTGATGTCCTGCAAAGTGTGGGCACTGAAGGTGGAAAGATTGTATTCGATGCTCTGACGGTCACCGATGTCAGCCAGTATCTTGTCATATACGACAATGCGGCTGCCGTCGGCGGCAGGAATCATCAGACCACACATGGCCATGGCGGTCAGCAGCCCTACTGTTTTCAATGCAACTGTTTTACCGCCGGTATTCGGGCCCGTAATAATCAGCGCATGATAATCGCCGCCCAGTTCCACACTGATTGGCACAACGGTTTTTGCATCAATCAGAGGATGGCGTGCTTTTTTCAGCAGCATATAGCCGTCAGTGGAAACCTGCGGAATCGTACCCTGCATATGAGTGCCCAGGCTTGCCTTGGCAAAATACAGATTCAGTTCCGCTGTAATATGGTAGCTTTGCAGCAGAGATTCTGCGGCATCTCCGCAGGCGGTGCATAGATTCTGTATAATGCGTTCGATTTCCTCCTGTTCCTGGGTTTCCAGCAGACGGATGTCGTTATTGGCATCCACAATTGCCATTGGCTCGATGAAATAGGTCTGTCCTGTTGCGGAGGTATCATGAATCAGACCTGCCACATCACCACGGTGTTCTGCCTTGACTGGAATGACATATCTGCCGTCACGGATGGTGATAATCTGTTCCTGAAGATAGGTCTGCATAGAGGAGGAGCGAATCATTCGTTCCAGTTTTTCACGCAGCTGCAAACCTGCCTGCGTAATTTTACGGCGAAGCTGTGCCAGTGCGGGGCTGGCAGCATCTGCCAGCCGTTCTTCCGACTCAATAGAACGCTCCAGCAAATCCGCAAGATAGGGATTTGGCGTGAGCCGTTCAAACAAATCAGAGATGGTGGTCTGCACCTGCTCACAGTGTGCGTACCAATCTGAGAGAGAGGAAATCTGGCGAAGCAGCCGTGCAATTTCAAGAAGTTCTTTCAAAGATACTCTGGCACCGGACTGTGTGCGCCGTATGGAAGCGCAGACATCCTGAAACGAATCGAAAGAGGGGGAGCCGAACCGAACCGAAAGCTGGAAGGCATCCTCTGTTTGCTGCAGGGCATATTGCACCTTGGCAGGGTCTGTTTCAGGAACCAGATTCTGTGCCAGTGTTTTTGTTTTTTCATTGGCGGCTTCCTGTGCCAGCATATCCAGCACTTTATGAAGTTCCAATGTCAGATAATCCTGAGCTAATTTTGTATTCATATGAATCCTTTATTCATGGGCTTCCCGTTCTGTTCCCAGTGCATTGAAAAACAGCAGGGAGGACGGGGCAAAAGAAAGCTTATTTGTCAGATACTTTTCTGTATAGATGTAAAACAGTGCTGCACTTTTTCCTTTGATGCGGAATTGAAACAGTTTTTCCATATCTGAAAAAACAACATGCCGTGCTGCCTGCAGCACAGAAGGGGTAACAGCAATATCTTTCGGCATGGGGGCAATGCGGCAGCTGTCGCAGATGACATCTGCCTCCTCCGTTCGTAAAATCGGATTCGGTATCTGATACTGCAGACAGACGGGGCAGCATACCAGGTTCGGCATCATGCCCAGTTCCGTAATGAACCGCAGTTCAAAGACCGCCTTGACCAGTTCCGCAGGTCTGTCATGTTGTGACAGATGATGAAATGCATGCAAACACAGCCGCAGAATCTGCGGCTGCGACTGATCAATTGCTGTTTTGCGGACAAGTTCTGAAATGTAGGAAGCCAGTGCCAGTGCATCCAGGTCGCTGCGGATGCCAAAAAACGGATTAAGCGAAACGGCACTGTCCAGGTAGTAGCGTTCACCGTTGATGCGAAGGCAGAACTCTCCGTATGAAAACAACTGTGTGACAGCTGCATACTTGCTGCCCTGCTTCCTGACAGAGCGTGCCTGAAAAGTGACAACGCCGTTGTCTGTCAGTAAGTCGCACAGTTTATCAGCATCATGAACTGCTGTTTCCCGAATAATCAGACCCTTCACTGTCAGATGCGTTGCCATGGGTATTCCTCCGAAACTGTATCACTGATTTGCATCCAGTCCAAACTGACGCAGCATCATGTCACGATTCCGCCAGTCCTCCTTCACCTTGACCCAGGTCTGCAAATTGACCTGAATGCGGAAGAAGGATTCCAGCTCACGGCGTGCAGCGGCACCGACACGCTTCAGCATTGCGCCGTTCTTGCCGATGATAATCCGCTTGTGGGATTCCTTTTCGCAGTAAATCAAAACAGAAATGTTCAGCAGATCCTTGTCATCACGTTCAGAGAAGGATTCTGTAACCACAGCAACGCCGTGGGGCACTTCATCCTGCAGAAGATACAGCAGCTGTTCACGTACAAGCTCTGCTGCCAGCACACGTTCCGGCTGATCTGTAATCATTTCCTCCGGGAAGTAGTGCGGTCCCGGGACGGCACGCTTCAGCAGTTCGTCTATTACGGTCTGAATGCCGTCGTTTCTGGTGACAGAAACCGGAATCAAAGCAGCAGGATGCCAGCGCTCTTCCGCCTGCATCAGCAGAGGTGCAAGCTTAGATTTGTCGCTGAGCAAATCAATTTTATTGTAGAGAAAAATGATGGCAGTGCCCTGCTTGGCAAGATTGTCCAGCATGGTCTGTTCCTGCTCTCCAAGGGGTTTTGTGCAGTCCTGCATGAAAATAACACAGTCGATATCGGAAACCGCCTCTTTGGCGGCCTTCAGCATCTGTTCCCCCAGTTTGGTCTGGGAACGATGGAGACCCGGGGTATCTGTAAAGACCAGCTGTGCAGAACCGATATTGCGAATGCCGGTAATACGGGTACGGGTGGTCTGGGGCTTCGGGCTGACAGATGCGATTTTTTCACCGATAACGGCGTTCAAAAAAGAGGATTTGCCGGCATTGGTATGACCGGCAATCGCTGCAAAAAGAATTCTTGTTTCTGAGTTATTCTGCATGAATCAGTCTTGCTCCTCCGGGACGATATAGCTGATATCTCTGGAAAAGCCAAGCTTCTCCAGAACGGATTCCTCTTTTTCGCGCATCTGGCGCTGCTCCAGCGGAGATGCCTCGTGGTCATAGCCGAGGAGATGCAGCATGGAGTGAACAGTCAGGAATGCGACCTCACGCTCCAGCTTGTGGCCATACATTTTTGCCTGTTTCACGGCCATCTCCATAGAAATGACGATATCGCCCAGTGCAACAAAACCACTGTCGGTATTGATTTCCAGGTGGTCACCTTCACAAAGCGGGAAGGAGAGTACATCTGTTTCCATATCCTTGTTGCGGTACTGTGCATTCAGCTTCTTGATTTCCTCGTTATTCACAAAGGAAACGCTGACCTCTGCGTCTCTGCCGAACTGTTCTGTTGTGAGGACAGCCTGGCAGCAGCGGCGAATGAGGAGACGGATGCCGACAGGGATTTTAACCTCGTGCTGACTGTCCTTGATGTAAACTTTTAACTTAGCCATTTCGATTCTTCTTCCTTTCATTTTTGTGTTCATAATCTGCATATGCAGAGATGATATCCTGTACAAGTTTATGACGGACGACATCCTTCTGGCTGAATGTATGAATCACAATGTCATCCACATTTGCAAGCACTTTCATTGCTTCAATGAGACCGGAACGGTGGGGGTCCGGCAAATCAATCTGAGTGATATCGCCGGTAATCACCATTTTGCTGCCTTCTCCAAGACGTGTCAGGAACATTTTAATCTGCTCCGATGTCGTGTTCTGGGCCTCATCCAGAATGATGAAAGCATTGTCCAGTGTGCGGCCTCGCATATATGCCAGCGGTGCAATTTCGATGATATTCTTTTCCAGATCACGTTCCACGGTTTCTGCACCCAGCATTTCAAAGAGTGCATCATAAAGCGGCCGCAGATAGGGATCAACTTTGTCCTGCAGGTCACCCGGGAGAAATCCGAGTTTCTCGCCTGCTTCCACAGCAGGGCGTGTCAGGATAATGCGGCTGATTTCGTGCGCCTTCAGCGCTTTGACTGCCATCGCCACAGCAAGGTAGGTTTTTCCGGTACCTGCCGGGCCGATGCCCAGCACAATGGTGTTGGAGCTGATTGCATCGAGATATTTCTTCTGCCCCACGGTTCTGGGGCGGACTGCTTTTCCGGTCACAGTAACACTGACAGCATCCGCTGCCAGTTTCTTGACTTCTTCCGCTGCATCATCAGCCACCATAGACACAACATAACGCACGGTTTGCTCGCTGAGTCCCGTGCCCCGACGGATATTCTGCAGCAGCACGTCCAGTGCCTGTGCAGCCTTGTGAACCTGGTCATCCTGTCCTGTGATCTTGATGCCGGTGCCCCGATTCACAATTACAACATGAAATTGCTTCTGCAGCATATTTACGTTGGCATCATAGCTGCCGAATACAGCGGCAATTTCATCTGAAGTCGCTCCATCCCAGATATATTCTGCCATTTAAGCTCCTCCGAAACTTCTTTGCATAAAAATTCTATTATCATTATACCACAAAACGAAAAAAAATGAAATAGTTTTAGGATATTTTCATAAAATTTTCACTTGTTACCATGTTTCAACACAGAATAAAAGGTATGGATTTGTCATTTTGAACAAAGGAAAAGGCTGATATCGTGATATCAGGCGCATATAACAGGATTTTGTCTTCTGCCCGGAGTGCTTTATTCGCTTTGCGGAGGCATTCTGAAAATGCCCGTTCTCTTGATGTTTACAATTTTTTGGAGTGGTTCTTGTTGCTTCTGCACATTTTTTTGTGTATAATAAAAAAAGGACTGGACAAATTAAAAAAAGTGTGATATAATTGAAGAAAATAAATGGGAGAATATGCGGCGGTGTATGGATATTGCTGCATAGCCGGATTATAATGAGGTGACCAATATGGGACTTTTTGATATTTTTTCCAAAGGCGGAAAGTACTTCGGTAAGGCAATTGAGCCGAAATGTGAATATTGTGAGCACGGAAACCGAACCACGGAAGGCAATAAGGTTTTGTGCAAGAAAAAAGGTATGGTGGAAATTACAGACCACTGTCCGAAATTCCAGTATTCTCCGCTGAAGCGTATTCCTGTAAAGCAGATGCAGCGTGTCGGCTGGCTGAACGGCGATTATGAGGAAAAGGATTTCGAAAGCATCCAGGCAAAGAAAATGCAGGAAAATGCTGCAAAGGCTGCTGAGAAAAAAGCAGAACCTGCTCCGAAGTCTGCTGCGAAGAAGGCTGAATCTGCTCCGAAGCCTGCTGAGAAGAAAGCAGAGCCTGCTCCGAAGCCTGCTGAGAAGAAAGCAGAGCCTGCTCCAAAGCCTGCTGAAAAGAAAGCAGAGCCTGCTCCGAAGCCGGTAGAAAAGAAAGCAGAGCCTGTAAAGAAGGCGGTCAGCGGACTGGATTCTTTGGTTGCAGCCGCAGAGGCAGCCGGTGAATATCAGCCGGAGGAGGCCGCAGCTGAGCCGAAGCAGCCGGAAGGCACAGATATGAGTGCATTGAGCAGCATGTAATTGACTGAGAATAACAGCGCAGAAGGGTCAGAAATCCCCGTCTGCGCTGTTTGATTATATGAATGCGGTGCGCAGGGCGCATCCGAACAGAATATGTAATTGGGTGAGGTGACAACAAATGGATTTTCATTTTCTGGACTGCATTCGCAGGACAAAACAAAAAACAGCGCTGACCAGAGAAGAAATCAATGCCATGGTGCAGGGAATTGTATCAGAACCGCTGATACCGGATTACCAGCTGGCGGCATGGCTGATGGCGGTCTGCTGCAATGGCCTGACGGATGAGGAAACCGCTGCGCTGACAATGGCGATGCGTGACAGCGGTCAGGTGATGCAGTGGAATCTGGATGGCCCTGTTGCTGACAAGCACAGCACAGGAGGCGTGGGAGATAAAACTACGCTGATTCTTGCTCCGATAGCTGCTGCCTGCGGAATCTATATGCCGAAAATGTCCGGCAGAGGCCTGGGACACACAGGGGGAACCATTGATAAGCTGGAGAGTATCCCCGGTATGCGCACCAATCTGGAACCGGAGGAATTTTTGCGGATTGTGAAAAAAGTGGGCTGTGCGGTGGCAATGCAAAGCGGCAGTCTGGCACCTGCGGACAAGAAGCTTTATGCATTGCGTGATGTGACAGCAACAGTGGATTCCATTCCGCTGATATGTGCCAGCATTATGAGCAAAAAACTTGCAACCGGAGCAGACCATATTCTTCTGGATGTGAAGGTGGGCAGTGGTGCATTTATGAAAAACGATGCAGATGCTGAAACACTGGCAAGACTGATGAAGAAGGCTGCAGAGGCGGATGGCAGGCAATGTACCTGCATTCTGACAGACATGGATCGTCCGCTGGGCTGCTGCATCGGCAATGCACTGGAGGTGCAGGAAGCAATCCAAGTGCTGCGTGGCGATGCACGGAATGACCTGGGTGAACTGTGTCTGACATTGGCGGCAGAATTGCTGCGGATGACCGGCATTGAGGAAATAGAATGCCGTCAGAAGGCGGAAGATGCATTGTACTCAGGAAAAGCATTGGAACGCTTTGCTATGATGCTGGAAGAACAGGGCGGTAATCCGAAAATTATTGATGATACGGCGCTGCTGCCACAGGCTGCCTGCAGCCGTGTGCTGAAAGCACCGCAGAGCGGCTGGATTGCATCTATGAAAAGCGAGGAAATCGGGCTTGCTTCGGTGCGGCTTGGAGCAGGCCGTATGACCAAGGCAGATGCCATTGACCCGGCGGCAGGTATTGTACTGCATGTGAAACCGGGGACAGAGGTGCTGCCGGGACAGCCGCTGCTGACTATGTATGCGGCAGGGGAAGCCCAGCTGGATGATGCGGAACATCTGCTGATGCAGGCTGTTGCGATTTCACGGGAACAGCCGCAGATTCTGCCGCAGATTCATGCGAAAATCTGAGGGCAGTGCTGACAGTTCATGAAACGGGGTGAGAAAAATGATTCCCTTGGAAATTCGCAGAGAGATTGCTGAGAAATCCGCAGGCGGCATGGGCAGAGGGATTCCATGGCGGCAGATTTTGTCGAAAAAAAAGCTGACAATTGGTTTTATGGGCGGTTCCGTCACGCAGGGTTTTATTGCAGACCATGTGCAGGAACAGGCGTATCCTTCTATGCTGAAGGAACTTCTGGAAGCTCGCGGCTATGGGGTGGAAAATGCTGTTTGCGCAGAAGCAGGCATGAACTGTCTGGCGGGCAATCTGTTGGCAGATGAGTTGATTTTGTCCCGTCAGCCGGATATCGTTTTTTTGGAATACGCAATCAATGAAACAACATTAAGGCCCAGTGTACTGGCATTCGAGAGCCTTGTGCGGAAGCTTCTGACGCAGAAGAATCCGCCTGCTGTCTGCTTTTTTATGCTGCGCAGTGCTGCAGATTACAGCTGTGCAGGATTTATGACGGAGATTGCAGAACATTACGGCCTGCCATATGCGGATTTGAGAAAGGGCATGAATCCGGTTCTGGAGCAGAACAGAATGCAGTGGAATGATTATGCCGATGAGGAGAGTCATCCGAACCTGGAAGGGCACAGGCTGCTGGCAGATTGTCTGCTGGAGATGCTTTTGCGGCTGAAAGAGCAGGAGGACAGCCCGAAGGAGCAGCTTCCTGCGCCCTGGCTGGATGCGCCCTATTATGATATGCGGCTTCTGCGGCCGTGTGCCCCCTGCGAATGCGTGGTCACAAATAGTGCTCTGATTCCCAATTATCATCCCTATTATCCTATACTATGGGATGTCAGCCGTGAGAATGGACCGCTGACCATTACGGTTCGCTGCCGTGTGCTGATTCTGTTCTACCTGATGCACAGACTGCCGGAATTTGGCAGCTGTGAGATTCTGGTGGATGGCAAGCCGATGCGGAATGCTGTATTGCACAGCAACTCCATTTACGGATGGGGCAATGAAAATCATGTGATTGCGGTGAATGAAACAGCCTCCGGGGAGCATACCGTAACACTGAATCCGCTGGAAGAGAATTTCTTTGTGCTGGGATTCGGCATCTGCGACTGACAGCGTGACTGCCCCTGGAACAGGGCTTCCGAAGGCAGGAGAATCCTTCGGGCAGGACTTCTCTGATGAAGCATAAAGGCGGAGACACCGGTTTTGCGGTTGCTGAAACTGTCGGGAGCAGCAGATGATATAAGTGAATTTCTATGCAAAGTCACGAAAAAAAGAAGGATATATTCTTCTCACAATCTTTATGCCCTGTTACCCTTGACATTTTAGAGATTCTGCTTTATAATATTACAGTATGAGACAATGCGTTTCAGTTCCGCTTTCGGTGCTGCAGGGTATTGTCATAGAATGTTGAAAGGCGGTTTTTCGTAATGAAAAATACAGACAAACAGATGGATCAGCTGGTTGCGCTTTGTCAGGGACGCGGCTTCGTATATGCCGGCTCCGAGATTTACGGCGGTCTGGCAAATACCTGGGATTACGGTCCCCTTGGCGTTGAGCTGAAAAATAATATCAAGAAGGCATGGTGGCATTTCTTCGTTCAGGCAAATCCCCACAATGTGGGACTGGACAGCGCAATTCTGATGAATCCTCAGACATGGGTTGCTTCCGGTCACCTGGGCGGTTTTTCTGACCCGCTGATGGACTGCCGTGAGTGTAAGACACGTCATCGTGCGGATAATCTTATTGAGGATTTTGACGGCACAAACGTTGCAGGCTGGACAAATCAGCAGATGATGGACTATATTCGTGAGAATAATATCGTCTGCCCGAACTGCGGCAAGTCCAATTTTACTGATATCCGTCAGTTCAACCTGATGTTCAAGACCTTCCAGGGCGTTACTGAGGACAGCAAGTCCGAGCTGTATCTGCGTCCGGAAACAGCACAGGGCATCTTCGTGAACTTTGCCAACATCCAGCGTACCACCAGAAAGAAGGTTCCTTTCGGCGTTGGTCAGATCGGCAAATCCTTCCGTAATGAAATCACACCGGGCAACTTCATTTTCCGTGTCCGTGAGTTTGAGCAGATGGAGCTTGAATTCTTCTGCAAGCCGGGCACTGACCTGGAGTGGTTCCAGTACTGGCGCAGCTACTGCAAGAACTTCCTGCTGCGGATCGGCCTGAAGGAAGAAAACCTTCGTCTGCGTGATCACTCTGCGGAGGAACTTTGCTTCTACTCCAAGGCTACCACAGACTTCGAGTATCTGTTCCCCTTCGGCTGGGGCGAGCTCTGGGGCGTTGCTGACCGTACAGACTATGACCTGACACAGCACAGCAAGACCTCCGGCAAGACACTGGATTATTTTGATCCGGAGACAAACGAGCGTTATATTCCGTATGTCATTGAGCCTTCTCTGGGTGTGGAGCGTCTGTTCCTGTCCATTCTGACAGAGGCATATGATACAGAGGAACTGGGTACACCGGAAAAGCCGGATACCAGAACTGTTCTGCGTTTCCATCCGATGCTGGCACCATTCAAGTGTGCAGTGCTTCCGCTTTCCAAGAAGCTGTCTGAGAAAGCAAGAGAGGTTTATGAGATGCTGTCTGAGCATTTCATGGTTGATTTTGATGATGCAGGTTCTATTGGCAAGCGTTATCGCCGTGAGGATGAAATCGGTACACCGTTCTGTGTAACATATGATTTCGATACTGCTGAAAATGATAACTGCGTTACAGTCCGTGACCGTGATACTATGGAACAGGTTCGTATTCCGATTACTGAGCTGATTGCATATCTGAACGAAAAAATCAAGTATTGATTTTTCTCAGAATAATAAAGCAGAACCTTCCCATTTGAACTAATGGGAAGGTTTTTGTAAATAAAAAAGGATGGGATGGAAATGAGTAAAACAGAAACAAAGAAAAAAAGCGGATCCGGATTCGGTTCAAAACTTGGATTTGTTCTGGCAGCAGCAGGCTCTGCAGTTGGTTTGGGCAATATCTGGCGGTTCCCGTATCTGGCGGCAAAGTACGGCGGAGGCATTTTTCTGCTGATTTATTTGATTCTTGCAGTGACATTCGGTTTTTCACTTATGATTACAGAAACGGCACTGGGACGCCGCACCGGAAAAAGCGTCATTGGTGCCTATACAGATGTGCATCCGAAATTCAAATTGCTGGGCTGGCTGGCGGCAATCATTCCGGTAATAATTACGCCTTACTACTGTGTGATTGGCGGATGGGTGCTGAAGTACCTGACTACATTTGCGGCAGGCAATGGTGCGGAGGCAGCAGGCGACGGCGCATTCTTCACATCATTTATCGGGCAGACCGTTTCCCCGACTGTGTTTTTCCTGATATTCCTTGCGCTGACCATTCTGGTTGTTATGCTGGGTGTTGAAAAGGGCATTGAAGCCATCAGTAAAATTCTGATGCCTGTTTTGATTGTGCTGACCATTGGCATTGCAGTTTTCACGCTGACACTGGATGGTGCAGCGGAGGGTGTAAAATATTATCTGCTCCCCAATTTTCAGAATTTCACCTTGATTGATTTCCTGAAAACTATTGCTGCAGCCATGGGACAGCTGTTCTATTCCATGTCCCTTGCAATGGGAATTATGGTAACGTATGGTTCTTATATGCGAAAAGAGGACAATTTGGAACAGTCTGTGCGTCAGATTGAATTGTTCGACTGCGGCATTGCTATTCTGGCCGGCCTGATTATTGTGCCTGCGGTATTCGTTTTCTCAGGGGGCGATCAGTCTGCATTGCAGGCAGGCCCGAGCCTGATGTTTATCACACTGCCCAACGTATTCCATTCCATGAAGGGCGGACAAATTGTCGGTACAGCATTTTTTATTCTGGTAGGACTGGCAGCTCTGACCTCCTCCATTTCATTGAGCGAAACGGTTGTATCCATTCTGATGGAAAAATTCCGCCTGAAGCGAATTCCGGCTGCGCTGATTACCGCAGGAATCTGTCTGCTGCTTGGCATGCTGTCTGTGCTGGGATACAGCGCATGGGATAATGTCACCATTATGGGAAAGCAGTTCCTTGATTTCTTCGATTTTATCAGCAATAATATTATGATGCCGATTGTTGCGCTTGTCACCTGTCTGTTAATCGGTTGGGTGAAGGGTACACGGTTTGTCAGGGAAGAAGTCATGGAAAGTGCAAATAAATTCAAATCGTATGTGCTGATGCATATTATGCTGCGGTATGTATGTCCTGTATGCATGGTGATTATTCTTCTGACACCTTTTGTAACGGATATCTGATAATGAAAACAGGGGATGCTGTCAGCATCCCCTGTTTGTTTGCAGGCAGCATTCAGAAGTCTTTGCTGAAATATTTATAATTCCATTAAATCTTGCTGGATTTCGTAGAATTGCTTGATTTTTTTTAGTGCTCGTGCTATAATAATACAATAAGTATCAAAAAGCAAAATGTCGCAGGACATTTCACAAAGCAGAAAGATGAAAAGAAATAAAGGGTGATTGAACGGATGAAAAATGGCGCATTTGCACATATTGCTGTGATAGCCTCCGGCATGAATGAGGAATATCAGAGCAATGTGCTGAATGGAATCATCAAGGCTGGAAAAGAACAGCATGCCAATATTGCCTGCTTTTCCGCATTCAGCGGCGCAATGGAAAATAACATGTATGATACGGGCGAGAATAATATTTTTTCGCTGATGAAGACGGAACAGTTTGACGGCATTATCTTGTTGGCAAATACCATTGACCATGTGGATGTTCGCAGGGAGATTATTGAACGGATTGAGAAATCAGGGGTCCCGACGGTTGTGTTTGACCACGACAGCACATCTTCTTTTTATAATATCTGTATTGACAATGCAGCCGCCATGCGCAGTATGGTGACACATCTGATTGAAGTGCACCATGCGAAGGATTTGTATTTTATTTCCGGCCCCATGTCGAATCCGGAGGCGGCTGTACGATATCAGGCATTTTGTGATGTGATGCAGCAGTATCATCTTCCCTGGGATGATTCCCATGTCTACTACGGCAATTTCCATCGTGCAGATGGAAAATATGCGGTGGAACAGCTTCTTGATTCCGGTATGCCTCTGCCGGATGCCATTATCGGTGCAAATGATGCCATGGCAATGGAAGCCATCAGCGTATTGAATGAACAGGGCATCCGTGTGCCGGAAGATGTGATTGTAACCGGATTTGACGCAATTATTCAGGCACGGCATTACAGTCCGGTGCTGACCACGGTGGAGCGTCCCCTGGAGGAAGCAGGTATCCTTTCCTGCAATCTTCTTATGAAGATACTGAGGGGGGAATCCTGTGAAAAAACCATTCGGCTGACGGCAAAGCCCATTTTCCATGAAAGCTGCGGCTGTCAGACTGCCACCATGGAAGGCGTGCGTGCCTACAAAAAAAATACCTATGAAATGGTCAAGCAGATGCGTGCAGATGTATCTTTGCTGAACCGCATGACATCTGCATTGGCTGAGATTGAAACCGCAGATGAGTATGTCCGTGTGGTAGGAAAGTTTATCCGGGAACTTGGCTGCGAAATGTTCAGCATTTGTCTGTGTGAAGACTGGAAAAGCATTTTCTCAGGCAGCTATAAGGAAACGGAAGAATTGGAACGTCTGGTGCATGGCTATTCCGTTACCATGAGTGCACCTTTGATCTGGCAGAATCAGTCTGTGACAAATGTGGAAAGCTTCCAGAGCCGGGATATGTATCCGATTCCTCCGGTGACAGGCGGTAATGTCAGCTTCTTTCTTCCGCTGCATTTCCGGGAGCACTGTCTTGGATATTTTGTGATTCAGAATGGTGATTTCCCGATTCGCAGTATGCTCTGCCACACACTGCTGATGAACCTGAGCCATTCCCTGGAATCTATCCGTAAAATATCCTATCTGAACCATGCCATAGAGGAACTGGACCGCCTGTATGTTCTGGATCCGCTCTGCAATATCAATAACCGCAACGGCTTTATTCGCCAGGGTGGAAAGATGTTCAGGCAATGTGTGGAAACAGGGGAGGCCATGCTGATTGCCTTTGTGGATATGGACGGTCTGAAATATGTCAATGATCATTTCGGGCACGATGAAGGCGACTTTGCATTGCGGCAGCTGGCATCCATTATTAAAGGTGTCTGCACAGAAAAACAGGTTTGTGCAAGATTCGGCGGCGATGAGTTTATTCTGCTGGGCACGAATGCCACAGAACAGGATGCGGTACTGCTGGAACAGCGGTTCAATGAAAAGCTGACGGAGATGAACGGTATTCTGCATAAGCCCTATGAACTGGCTGCCAGCATTGGTGCCATTGTGACAAAGGTGACCTCTGATATGAAGCTGTTTGCGCTGATTTCGCAGGCAGACCAGGTGATGTATGAGCAGAAAAAACGGCGGCAGTCCCGTTATCTGCGGAGAGATTGATTCTATAAAACCATCATGGCGTTGCTGTGATGGTTTTATTATGATTTCATTGGGATTTGCAGATTGTTATATTTTCTATTGACTTTAGCACTTTTTTGTGTTAAAATATACATACAGCATTGACTGTATGATATGATGAAAGGAAGATCATAAATGCCGATTACAGAAATATTGAAACGAAATGTGGAACTATACGGAAATGACACTGCCCTGGTAGAACTGAACCCGGCTGTCATAGAGCCGAGACGGGTTACATGGAAGGAATTTGAACTGATTGAACCCTCCCGCCCGAATTACTACCGCCGTGAGATTACATGGAGCGTATTTAATGAGAAAGCCAATCGGTTCTCCAATTTTCTGATGTCCCGTGGCGTGAAAAAGGGAGACAAGGTGGCAATCCTGATGATGAACTGTATCGAGTGGCTGCCAATCTATTTTGGTATCCTGAAGATTGGTGCACTGGCAGTGCCGCTGAATTTTCGCTATGCAGCTGATGAAATCGAATACTGCGTAAAGCTGGCAGATGTCTCTGTTCTGGTGTTCGGACCGGAATTTATCGGAAGAGTTGAACAGATTGCGGAAACCCTCAGCAAGGGAAGAATGCTTCTGTTTGTCGGACAGGGCTGCCCGGGCTTTGCGGAAAGCTATGATGCACTGACTGCCAATGCCTCCAGTGCTGCACCTGACATTACGCTGACAGACCAGGATGATGCGGCAATCTATTTTTCATCCGGTACGACCGGCTTCCCCAAGGCAATTCTGCACAACCATGAGAGCCTGATGCATTCCTGCAAGGTGGAACAGGCACATCACGGTCAGACAAAGGATGATGTATTCCTTTGCATTCCGCCGCTTTATCATACCGGTGCAAAAATGCATTGGTTCGGCAGCTTTCTGGTGGGCGGAAAAGCCGTGCTCCTGAGTGGTGTATCTCCCAGTGTGATTCTGGACGCAGTATCCTCGGAACAGTGCTCCATCGTGTGGCTGCTGGTGCCCTGGGCACAGGATATTCTGGATGCCATCGAAAGCGGAAAGGTTACTCTGAGCGACTATGAGCTTTCCCAGTGGCGGCTGATGCACATTGGCGCACAGCCGGTGCCGCCCAGCCTGATTACCAGATGGAAAAAGTATTTCCCGCATCATCAGTATGATACAAACTATGGTTTGAGCGAATCTATCGGACCGGGTGCGCTGCATCTTGGCGTGGAGAATATCCATAAGGTGGGTGCCATCGGCAAGGCAGGCTATGGCTGGGAAAGCAAGATTATCAACGAAAAGGGTGAGATTGTGCCCCGTGGCGAAGTGGGCGAACTGTGCGTGAAAGGCCCGGGCGTGATGACCTGTTACTATCACGATGAGGAGGCTACAAAGCAGGTGCTGACGGCGGATGGCTGGCTCCGTACCGGCGATATGGCACAGGAGGATGAGGACGGCTTTGTCTTTCTGGTGGACCGTAAAAAGGATGTCATTATTACCGGCGGAGAGAATCTCTATCCTGTGCAGATTGAGGATTTTATCCGCAGCAATGAGAAGGTCAAGGATGTTGCAGTAATCGGACTTCCGGACAAGCGTTTGGGCGAGATTGCAGCGGCAATTATCTCTTTGAAGGACGGCTGCGAATGTACTGAAGATGAGATGAATGCTTTTTGTGAACAGCTGCCCCGCTACAAGCGTCCCCGTAAGCTGATTTTTGCGGAAGTACCAAGAAATCCCACAGGCAAGATTGAGAAGCCGAAGCTGCGCAGCATCTATGGCGCAGACCACCTGATTGCGGATCAGAATCAGGGCTGAGGCAGGAACGCAAAGGACTCTCAATATTTATTCCGGAAACGGAAATGAATGGTTGACATTTACGGCCATTCATGGTAAAATAAGATGATACCATAAAGAAAGAGAAAGCGGTGAAACAATATGTCACGGAAACTTTCACGCAAGAGAAAGTTCCGGAGAGATATGTGCCTGTCCGGTATCATGCTTTTGCTTGCGGTGTGTTTCGGTGTATTGTCAAGAAGCAGTTTTATACACTTCTTTACTTCCAGCCATGACACATCTCTTGCCGGACAGAATCCCTCTGTAGAACAAACAAGCTTGCCGGAGACAACAACGACAACAACAACAACCACTACAACTACGACCACCACAACAACGACTACCACCACAACAACAACGACCACCACAACCACAACGACCACTACCACCACAACGACTACCACTATGCATGCGGAAACAGCTCCGCCGGACCAGTATGGACTGACACAGGAGCATCATTCCTTCCTGACAGAGACAGTATTTGTGGGCGATAGTATTTGCAGCGGATTCAGAGTGTACAGCATTCTGCCCAATGACAACTGCGTTGCAAAGGGCTCTGTAGGTGTGCGCAATATCTTCGAGAACAGATTCCCGGTGCGTGGGGAGGAATTTGGCGTTACCTATGCTTTGCAGCTGCTGGCACCGAAGTATGTGGTGTTCTCCATGGGCATGAATGATATTAACATTATTACCCCTGAGGAATACTGTGCAAAGTACGATGAACTGTTTGCTGCGGTGTATGAGGCACTGCCGGATGTCAAATTGTATGTGGCATCCATTACGCCGATTCGTCCGGATATTCAGTTCAGCTCCAATGAACGTATTAACCTGTTTAATCAGACCATGCAGGCACATCTGGAAGGTGCAAAGGAAGAATACCTGGATATTGCCACGGGTCTGAAATCCTGGGAGAGCACGCCCCCCTGTCTGAATGCAAAGTATAACGGCGGAGACGGTATCCATCTGGCACCGAACGCCTATTATGTGATTATGAAACAGGTGTGTGAACAGCTGGTGGAGACGCTGAAAGTAGGAGGCTACGGAAAGGACGGCCTGCCCTACGGCTATGAAAACTATGTCAGAGCGGACTCGTAAATTCCGATTCGGAAAATGCCTTGATTCCATGATGGAATTGAGGCGTTTTTTGTTACATTCAGGCGAAATACTTGTGAATATTTCGTGAATTTGCAGGTGTGGGGGTATCTTTTTTCTGCCGTTTATGGTATAATGATATTGTATGATGCCATACTATACGGCAAAGGAGGTCATTTGTTTGGAACAGATTGTATATTCACTTGGTATTGACGTCGGTTCGACAACTGTCAAAACAGTGATTATTGATGAAAAGAATCAGATTCTGTCACAGAGCTATCAGAGACATATGTCCCGTGTGCGGGAAACGGTTACAGAACAGCTGGAGCATTTGCAGGAACAATTCCCGGATGTGCTGTTCCATATCTGCATTACCGGTTCTGCAGGACTGGGACTGGCACAGAGTGCAGATATTGCATTTGTTCAGGAGGTGCATGCGGCATTTCTGGCAGTAAAGCACGATTATCCCAAGGCAGATGTTGTCATTGAGCTTGGCGGTGAAGATGCCAAAATGATTTTTCTGACCGGTGGTGTGGAGCAGCGCATGAATGGCTCCTGCGCAGGCGGAACAGGTGCATTTATTGATCAGATGGCCACTCTGCTGGGCATTTCCGCAGATGAACTGGATCAGATTTCTTTGCAGGCGGAAAAGCGATACCCTATTGCATCCCGCTGCGGCGTTTTTGCAAAATCAGATATTCAGCCGCTTCTGAACCAGGGTGCAAGACGGGAAGATGTGGCGGCAAGTATTTTTCAGGCGGTAGTGGATCAGACTGTTTCCGGTCTGGCACAGGGCAGAGCCATTGAAGGAACAGTATTGTTTTTGGGCGGCCCGCTGTCCTTCCTGAAGGGCCTGCGGCAGGCGTTTGTACGCACTTTGAAGCTGGATGAAGAGCATGCCATTTTCCCAGAGAATGCTCCGGTATTTGTGGCATACGGCTGTGCAATGTATGCAGAACAGACCACAGTACCGGTTTCTCTGGAATCCGTGCAGAAAAAGATTGCACAGGCAAAAACGGGCGGCAATATGGTAACAGGCAAGCCGCTGTTCAGCTCAAGAGCAGACTATGAAGCCTTTATTCAGCGGCATAAATCCCACGACCTGCCTTTTGCAGATATTCATACCTATGCAGGAGATGCATATCTGGGCATTGATGCAGGTTCTACCACCACGAAATTGGTTCTGCTGACAGAAAAAGGCGAATTGCTGTATCAATACTATGCAGCCAATAAAGGTCAGCCCCTGGACCGTATTGTCAAGCAGCTGAAGAAGGTTTACGCAGAAAAACATCCTGACCTGAAAATCCGTGCTTCGGCGGTAACAGGTTACGGAGAAGATTTTATTCGGGCAGGACTGGGTATTGATTTCGGCATTGTGGAAACGGTGGCCCATTTTAAAGCAGCGGCACATTTCTGCCCGGATGTGGATTTTATCATGGACATCGGCGGGCAGGACATCAAATGCTTTAAGATCCGCAATCACAGCATTGACAGCATTATGCTGAATGAAGCCTGTTCTTCCGGCTGTGGTTCTTTTATCCAGAGCTTTGCCCAGGCATTGGGCTATGAAATTGCAGAATTTTCTCAGCTGGGACTGTTTGCAAAGCATCCTGTGGATCTGGGTTCACGCTGTACCGTTTTTATGAACAGTTCTGTCAAGCAGGCACAGAAGGACGGCGCAACAGTTGAAGATATTTCTGCCGGACTTTCCTCCTCCATTATCAAGAATGCGGTTTATAAGGTTATTCGTGCAAAATCCGTGGAGGAGCTGGGCAAGAATATTGTTGTGCAGGGCGGCACATTCCTGAATGATGCGGTTTTGCGCTCATTTGAAATGGAATTGGGCAGAGATGTCATCCGCCCGGCTGTGTCCGGCCTGATGGGTGCGGTGGGTGCCGCATTGTATGCACAGGAGCATGCACCGCAGCAGACCACTACAATCACGGAGGAGCAGCTGCGCAATTTCAGCTATCGCACAACCAATGCAAACTGTGGCGGATGTACTGCACGCTGCGGACTGAATATTGTTATTTTCCCGGATGGCAGCCGCTATATTTCCGGAAACCGCTGCGAAAAGGGCGCAGGCAAGAAGAATACAGAGGATGTTCCATCCCTCTATGATTATAAGTATCAGCTGATTCTTTCTCAGGCGCAGCGTAAGCCGGCAGGAAAACCCTGTGGTACAGTCGGCCTGCCGATGGCACTTTCCTTCTATGAGCAGATGCCCTTCTGGACGGAATTGTTTACGCAGCTGGGGTTCCGTGTGCGGCTTTCCCGTGAGAGTGACCGTGATGTGTATTATCAGGGACAGCATACCATTCCGTCGGATACGGTTTGTTATCCTGCGAAGCTGGCGCATGGCCATATTGAGGATTTGCTTTCACAGAATGTGGACTTTATCTTCTGGCCTTGTATGAGCTATAACTTGGATGAGGGTGATAATGACAACCACTATAACTGCCCTGTGGTTGCATATTATCCGGAGCTTCTGCGTGCTAATAACAGCAAGCTGACAGCGAAAAACTTTGTGACGCCCTATATGGACCTGAACCGCAAAAAAGGTGTGTATCTGGCTTTGAAGAAGGCACTTGCACCCTATCGTTTCAGCGGCGACCTGAAAAACGCTCTTCAGTGTGCTTATGCTGCCCAGGCAAAGTATACTGCTGATGTGGCAGGAGAAGCACAGAAGGTTATTCAGCAGGCACGGAAAGACGGCAGAAATATTATTGTGCTGGCTGGCAGACCGTATCACATTGATAAGGAAATCAACCATGGCATTCACAAGCTGATTACCAGCCTGGGAATGGCGGTAATCAGTGAGGACTCTGTGGCGGCACTGGCAACGGCAGGAAAGCTGCGTGTGCTGAATCAGTGGACCTATCATTCCCGTCTGTATCGTGCGGCCCATTATGTGCTGACACAGCCGGATATGCAGATGGTACAGCTGGTTTCATTTGGCTGCGGCATTGATGCCGTAACTACAGATGAGGTGCGCAGTATTCTGGAAAAGGGAGGAAAGCTGTATACCCAGCTGAAAATTGACGAAATATCAAATCTGGGTGCGGCAAAAATCCGGTTGCGCAGCTTGTCAGCGGCAATGGAAGATGCAAAGGAACGCAAAGGAGAAGCATGAAAAAAATAAATCGTGGGGCAATGATGGCAGCGGTCTCTCTGCTGGGATGGGCAGCCATAGAAAACCGTGCTATGCTTCATGTACAGAAATATCAGCTGAATATTCCGGGATTACCCTCCATTGTGCAGATTTCTGATTTGCATAAACGGAAATTCGGCAGGCATCAGGAAAAGCTGCTGGCAAAAATTGCTGCCCTTGCACCGGACTGCATTGTAATAACAGGCGATGTGGTTTCACGGGATATGCGGGATTTTTCACAGCTCGCAGTATTTCTGAAGGCGCTGCGGGACATTGCGCCCGTGTATGCGGTTTTCGGAAATCATGAAACAGATCTGCCTCGGTTCAGCCGTCGGAAACTGGCGGCAGTATATCGGGAAAATGACGTTGTTCTGCTGAATCAGACCATTGTTCCCTTCGGCAGTTTCCATATCGGAGGCATTGCATTCCCGCCGGATTATTACCGTGGCGGCGGATTTCTGGGATATTCCGGAAAACGGCAGTGTACTGCTTATGAATTGCAGGAGCGGCTTGGTTCCTGTCCCCCGAATACCATATTGCTGGCGCATAATCCGGCATGGTTTCCTGTTTATGCCCAGTGGGGTGCTATGCTGACATTGTCAGGGCATGTGCACGGCGGTTCTGTCCGTCTGCCCTTTGTGGGCGGCTTGCTGGCTCCGGAACGAAAATTTTTCCCCAGATATGACAAGGGTCTGTTCCGTCAGGGAGATGCCGCTATGATTGTCAGCGGCGGTCTGGGGAAACTTCGTCTTTTTAATCCACCGGAAATCTGTATGATTACTTCCGCATCACAGAACGGAGATGATTCCTATTAGTAACAAACGCAGAAAATACAGACATTTGTTTTCCACAAGTGCAGGTCTGCTTCTGCTTGGAGTTTTGACGCTTTTGTTCGGTTGGGTATGGGATATATGCTATGCAGATACCATCATCGCCCCTTTTTTCCGCCGTGGAAACTGGGTGGTTGTTCTGATTTATCTGGCATTGACGGTTCTGGTGTTCAAAGCGTATCACTGTATGCGGTTTGGCTATCTGAAACGCAGTGATCTGATTTATTATCAGCTGATTGGCATTTGCATTGTGAATTTTATCACCTATTTCCAGATCAGTGTGATCGGAAGAGATTTTATGGCGGTAACGCCGATGCTGTTTCTGACACTGATGGATTTTCTGGTGATTATCGGCTGGGCATTCGGTGTCAGTCAGTTTTATTTCCGGCTGTATCCCCCCAGAAAGCTGATTATTATTTATGGTTCGGCACAGGCTGCAAATCTTGTGCTGAAAATGAGTCAGCGTGTGGATAAATATATGATTTGCGAGAGTATCCGATGTGATACGGGTTTTGAGGAAATCATTTCTGTGGTGAATCATTATGACGGTGTGATTCTGTCGAATGTTCCTGCACAGCTGCGGAACAGTCTGCTGGAATACTGCTGCAGCCGCAGAATCAGAGCATATACGGCACCGGAAATTGCAGATATTCTGATGCGGGGCGGTGACGAAATCCGATTGTTTGATACGCCCTTGATTCTGTGCAGAAATGAGGGGCTGTCTCCGGAGCAGCGTTTTGCAAAGCGCAGCTTTGATATTCTGGTATCTGCTGTGCTGCTGCTTCTCATATCGCCGCTGCTGCTGCTTTGTGCTGCGGCCGTATATGCAGAGGACAGAGGACCTGTATTATATCGTCAGAAGCGGCTGACCAGAGACGGAAAGGTATTCCATGTACTGAAATTCCGCAGTATGATTCCGGATGCAGAAGCAGATGGTGTGGCGGTGCTTGCGTCAGATCACGATGCACGCATTACACGGACAGGCAGAATACTGCGGCGTTTCCGATTGGATGAGCTGCCGCAGCTGTTCAATATTCTGAACGGTGAAATGTCCCTTGTGGGACCGAGACCGGAACGGCCGGAGCTTGCCGCTGAAATTGAAAAGCAATATCCTGAATTCGCATATCGGCTGCAGGTTAAGGCTGGTCTGACGGGCTATGCCCAGGTGACCGGCGCATATGATACGGTGCCCCTGGATAAGCTGAAAATGGATATGATGTATATTGAAAATTATTCATTTGTTCTTGATATACAGATACTGCTTATGACATTGAAAATTGCATTGTTTCCCCCAAAAAACAATGTGGATGAAATAGCGGTTCTGACTGATACAGAAAAAGAAACGACATCTGAGAAGGAGGAGTTATAATGGGTACTCCAATTGTTACAGCAGTCATTATGGCTGGTGGAAGGGGAGAGCGTTTCTGGCCGAAAAGCCGGAAGAAGTGCCCGAAGCAGTTTTTGTCGCTGACCAATGACGGAGAGACGATGATTCAGAAAACCGTGAATCGCATCAGCGGCCTGGTGAAGCCGGAGCATGTTTATATTGTGACCAATGATGAGTATATCAATCTGGTCGAGGAACAGATGCCGCAGATCCCGAAGGAAAATCTGCTGCGGGAACCTGCGGCAAGAAATACGGCGCCATGTATTGCATTTGCGGCGGCTGTCATCTCCAAGCGTCACGGCGAAGATGCGGTTATGCTCGTGCTGCCTGCGGATCATCTCATACGGCATGAGGCAATCTGTGAGGATGTTTTGCATAGGGCTGCAAATGCCGCTGTGGAGACACAGTCTTTGATTACCATCGGCATTGCTCCCACATATCCGGAAACAGGTTACGGCTATATCGCTTTTTCCCGTTCAGAAAAGGCACCGGAGGGCTTTTATCGTGTCAGTGCCTTTAAGGAGAAGCCGGATTATCAGACAGCACATCACTATGTGGAGTCAGGGCATTATCTCTGGAACAGCGGCATGTTTGCATGGCAGGCAAAAACATTTCTGCAGGCGGTACAGGCCCATCTTCCAGAGGCGGCTTCCATTGCGCAAAAGCTTCATGATGCCTGCGATACAGACAGTTTTGAAGAAGTGCTGGAACAGGAATTCCCGAAGATGCCTTCCATTTCCGTTGATTTCGGCGTGCTGGAGCATGCGGAGGAACTGTATACAATTTCCGGCAGCTTTGGCTGGGATGATGTGGGAAGCTGGCCTTCTCTGCAGCGTGTTGCCAGAACGGATGAAAACGGAAACTACTGCGATGGAGATATCATGGCGATAGACACAAAGGAGTGTGTCATTTCCGGCGGAAAAAAGCTGATTGCAGCGGTTGGTCTGGAGCATATTATTGTGGTGGATACCGAGGATGCACTGCTGGTCTGCGATATCAGCGATGCACAGAATATAAAGAAGGTTACGGAGCTTCTTCGTGCCCAGGGCAGAGAAGAATTCTTATAATACAGAGGAGAATGAACGATGAAACATGTATTGATTACCGGTGTAACAGGACAGGATGGCTCCTATCTTGCAGAGCTTCTGCTGGAAAAGGGATATGAGGTTTACGGCATAATGCGCCGTAAGAGCGTGATGGACTACGGTAATGTGGAACATCTGAAAGACCGCATTCATTTTATTTATGCGGATATGACAGATATTGTTTCCCTGATTTCTGCAATGCAGATTTCTCAGGCAGATGAGGTGTACAATCTGGCTGCACAGAGCTTTGTGGCAACCAGCTGGGAGCAGCCTCTTGCTACTGCACAGATTGATGCGCTGGGCGTGACCAATATGCTGGAGGCCATCCGCATTGTGAAGCCTTCCTGCCGTTTTTATCAGGCATCCACTTCGGAAATGTTCGGCAAGGTACAGGCAATTCCCCAGGATGAGAATACACCGTTTTATCCCCGCAGTCCCTATGGCGTTGCAAAGCTCTACGGCCATTGGATTACCAAGAACTATCGTGAGAGCTTTGGCCTGTATGCCTGCTCCGGCATTCTGTTCAACCACGAATCCGAAAGACGTGGCCTGGAATTCGTTACAAGAAAGATTACAGATGCTGCTGCAAGAATTTCTCTTGGCCTGCAGGAGTGCGTGGAGCTGGGCAACCTGGATGCCAAGCGTGACTGGGGTCATTCCAAAGACTATGTTTATGCAATGTGGCTGATGCTGCAGCAGGATGAACCGGATGATTATGTGGTTGCCACAGGCGAAACACGAACCGTACGTGAATTTGCAGAATGTGCTTTCCGTGCAGTTGGTATTGAGCTGGAATGGCAGGGCGAAGGCATGGAAACCTGCGGTATCAATAAGGCAAACGGCAAGACCGTTGTGAAGGTGAATCCGAAATTTTACCGCCCGGCAGAAGTGGAACTGCTTTTGGGCAGTCCTAAGAAGGCAGAGGAAAAATTGGGATGGAAGCGTGAAATTTCCTTTGATGAGCTGGTTTCCCGCATGGCAAAGAATGACCTTGCCATTGTGCAGAATGAAATGAAAATCAAGGAATTTGTATGAAAATTGCATTTGATGCGAGCCCGCTGGTGGGAGACCTGATTTCCGGTGTGGGCTGGTGTGAGGCGAATCTGACAGCGGCATTGACGCAGAAATATACAGAGCACCAATATCGTTTTGAATATTTCACGCTCCGCAGCCCTGAGGAGAAGGTGCGGCGGATGCAGCCTTTTGTACAGCCCAATACACCGCTGCATCCTGCAAGGTTTTCGCCGCTGCTTTACCGCATGATGACCAATTTTATACCGTTTCCTTATCAGGTGTTTCACGGAGAATGGGCAGATATTACTCACTTCTTCAATTATATTGTGCCACCCGGCGTGCATGGAAAAACTGTGGTAACGGTGCATGACATGGTGCTGCGGGCTTATCCGGAAACCATGCGTGCCAGAACACGCATTCTGTTGGAAACAGGCCTGCGGAAATCCATGCAGCGTGCGGACTGCATTGTAACAGACAGCCATTTCTCAAAATCGGAGATTGCAAAGTATTATCCTGCTTTTGCAGATAAGGTGCAGGTTGTACCCTGCGGTGTGGATACGAAACGCTTTGCCCCTGCTTCGGCAGAGGATATCGCCCGTGTCAGAGAAGCACATCATCTGCCAAAGGAATATTTCCTGTATCTGGGTACACTGGAACCGAGAAAAAATCTGGTTCGCCTGATTCATGCCTATAGTGATTTGCGGAAAAAATACCCGGATGCCCCTGCCCTTGTGCTGGCAGGCGGGAAGGGCTGGCAGTATGAGAGCATTTTTGCGGCAGTGGATGCATTGCATTTACAGGAAAATGTGATTTTTCCGTCCTATATTCCTTCGGGGGATATGGCAGCATTGTATTCCGGCGCACTGGCATTTGTATTTCCGTCGCTGTATGAGGGCTTTGGCATGCCGCCTCTGGAGGCGATGGCTTGCGGCTGTCCTGTGCTGACATCCAATGCAGCTTCTTTGCCGGAGGCTGTGGGCAATGCTGCTGTGCTGTGTAATCCAAAGAAAAAGAGTGCCATTGCACGGGGCATGGAAATGCTGCTGACAGACACGGCCCTTCGTGAGAAGCTGCGTCAGCGGGGATTTGTCAGGGCAAAAGAGATGAGCTGGGAAAATGCGGCAGATGCACTGTACCGCATCTATCAGTCATTGTGAGAACATATATAAACAGCCTGAGGTGTTGTCTGTGCACAGCACCTCATATGATATTGCAGAAAGCGAACACGGTTTCGGAGGTGCTTGCAGTTGGATGAGAAACGAGAATTTTCGCTTCTGGTAACAGGAAAAGCCTATGATCCTCATATTGGCGGCATTGAAACGGTCATGCAGCAGACCGCAGAATCTATGCGGAAATATGCAAAAGTGAAGGTGCTGTGCTGCCGGGACGACCGTGGCTTTACCCGCCGTGAGAAAATACATGGTGTGCCTGTGACTTATGCAGGCAGCTGCGGTACTGTGGCTTCCTGTCCGCTTTCCTTTTCCTATTTCGGCGAATTTCGCAGAAAAGTCATGCTGGCAGATGCAGTGGAACTGCACCTTCCCTTTCCTCTGGCAGATCTGGCATTGCTTCTGTCGGGCTATAAGGGACGTGTCATTGTGGCATGGCACAGCGATGTTGTACGTCAGAAACTGCTGCTGAAACTGTATAAGCCGCTGATGAAATGGCTGCTGAAGCGGGCAGATGCCATTATTGTGGCAACAGAGAATCATATTGAGAGCTCTCCGTATCTGCGGCCTTTCCGTGAAAAGTGCGTGGTGATTCCCTATGGCATTCAGCCGGAGCTGTATGAACAACGGCCCCATATGCAGCCGCTGACATCTCAGCTGCAGAATAAAAAAGCGAAAAAGATTCTGTTTACAGGACGTCTGGTGTACTATAAGGGCGTGGATGTGCTTCTGGAAGCGTTTTCCCGAATCCACGCAGATGCGGAACTGTTTCTGGCAGGAGACGGCGTACTGAAAAGTGAACTGCAGCAGCGTGCAGAGGAACTGCACATTGCACAGCGTGTGCATTTTCTGGGAAAACCCATGACGCCGGACCTGCGGGATATGTTTGCCGACTGTGATTTATTCGTTCTGCCCTCTGTGGCAAACAGTGAGGCATTCGGCATTGTGCAGCTGGAGGCAATGGTGAACGGCAAACCTGTGATCAATACGGATTTGCCCACAGGTGTTCCGCTGGTCAGTCTGCATGGGAAAACCGGCCTGACAGTGCCTCCTTCGGATGCAGCTGCCCTTGCTGAGGCGATGAAACAGCTTCTGAATGATGATGATTTGCGCTGTCAATACGGAGATGCAGCAAAAAAACGTGTTATGCAGGTGTTTGCACTGGAGACAGTGATGCAGAAAACGAAGGAGATTTTACTGATACACAAAGGAGCAAATCGGAAATGAAAGCTTTGATTCTGGGTGCAGCAGGTTTTGTAGGCGCATATGCGATACGGCAGTTTGCACAGCAGCTGGGATGGGAAACCCATGCTGCAAAAATGCCGTCTGAAACCATTGCGGCAGATGCTGCAGCCCTGTGCACCGTACATGATTTTGATTTGCTGGATGCGGAAGGCGTGCTTGTCCTTTTGCAGACGGTGCAGCCGGATTATATTCTGCATCTTGCAGCACAGAGTTCTGTGGCTGTATCCTGGAAAAATCCGCAGCTGACAGCGGATATCAATATCAAGGGCACGCTGCATCTTCTGGAGGCGGCACGGCAGCTGCCGAAGATGCCTGTGGTACTGTTGGTGGGTTCCAGCGAAGAATATGGTGCATTGACGCCGGAACAGATGCCGGTCAGGGAAGATACTCAGCCAATGCGCCCGGCTAATATTTATGCAGTCACAAAAATGACGGCGGAGCAGCTGGGCAGTGTGTATCATCATGCCTATCAGCTGCCTGTAATCTGCGTCCGTGCCTTTAATCATATCGGACCGGGGCAGAGCATCACCTTTGCCGTGGCAGATTTCTGCCGTCAGGCAGCGGAGATTGAATACGGCCTGCGGGAACCGGTAATATATACAGGCAATATTTCTGCAAAACGGGATTTTACGGATGTCCGTGATATTGTCCGTGCATACGGAATGCTTTTGCAGTACGGCAAAGCCGGAGAAATCTACAATGTGGGCAGCGGAAAAGCCGTCAGCCTGGAGGAAATTATCGGACTGATTCAGCATCTGTGCCGAGTGCCCTTTGATACAAAGGTGGATGCTGCCAGGTTCCGCCCTGTGGATGTGCCGATTGTGGAAGCGGACATATCAAAGCTTTCCGGTGCGGCAGGATGGCATCCGGAGATTTCGCTGGAGCAGACCATTGCAGATATCCTGAATGAAATGCGAGCAACAATAAAGGAGACGAATCCTACATGAGAAATAAGCTCCGGGAACTTTATCAATACCGTGAGATGATTGCCAGTCTGGTGCGAAAAGACCTGAAGGGACGTTATAAGGGCAGCGTGCTCGGGTTCCTTTGGACATTTATCAATCCTCTTTTGCAGCTGCTGGTCTATACTATTGTGTTCTCCGTGATATTGAAAAGCGGAATTCCCAATTACTACCTGCATTTATTTGTGGCGTTGGTGCCATGGATTTTCTTTGCATCTTCCCTGGGAACAGGCTCCAAACTGATTCTGGATCAAAAAAATATGATAAAGAAAATCTATTTTCCACGGGAAGTGCTGCCCCTTGCCTATACTGTCAGCAGCTTCTGCAACATGCTGTTTTCCTTTGTCATTGTGTTTATCGTGATTGCAGTCATGGGTCTGGGCGTCAACTGGCTTGCTCTGCCCTGGCTGATTCCTGTGATGCTGATACAGTTTATTCTGGTACTGGGCATGAATCTGATCACTTCGTCTGTCACGGTGTATGTCCGTGATATGGAACACATTATGAGCGTGTGCAGTATGGCATGGATGTATCTTTCCCCTGTGGTGTACGGCATCAATTATATTCCGGAACATATGCAGAAGCTCTATCTGCTGAATCCAATGTCACCGATTCTGCTTTCTTACCGTGATATTCTGTATTATCAGCGAATGCCGAATCCTCTGCAGCTTCGCAATGCACTGCTGATCAGTATTATTGTTCTGTGTATCGGCTTTTTCACATTCCACCAATTGCAGAAGAGATTTGCGGAGGAATTGTAATGAATCGTTTTACGGCATTGCTTCGGAAATACTTTCCTCTGATGGTATTCTGTGCAGCCTCCTTCTGGCTGTTTTATCAGATTTATCCGATTATTTTTGCTACCCATGATGATATGGTGCATTACACTGTTGCAAAGAGCGGACATCTTTGGCGGGAAGCCTTTGAGGCTGCAAAAAGAAGCCGCATTTCGCAGCTCTGGAATTATTTTCTGGTATCAGTACCATTCTTCGGCGACAAAGTCTGGTTTTATAAGGCGATTGCATATGCGACATTCTGGTTTGACATTTTCAGCGGATGGCTGCTCCTGAAAAATCATGTCAGCCGCTCCTTTGCAGATTTGTCCGCCATTCTTGTGGTGTCCTGGGCATGTATTTCCAATTATCACAATCTGCTGATTTCTTATGCATTCTGTCATCAGCTGCCCATTGCATTCCTGTTTCTTTCGCTGAATGCCTATGGCAATTATCTGAAAGACAATAGCCGGAAAGCGGTCATTCGTTCAGCGGTGTATCTGCTTCTGGCCTGCATGATATATGAGGCATTTGTTGCAGCTTTGCTGCTGTTTGCGGTCTGGGCCATGATTGATGAAGGAAAGCGGCAGCACAAAAGCTATTTTTCTTTTTTACAGAAGGCTTCCCGAAAAATACTGCCGCAGCTTTCCCTGCTGAGCGTTTATCTGATTATTTATTACGGCTGGCGCATTCTTTACCCGACACAGTATGACGGTGTCACCGTCAGCTTCAAGGAACCCTTTATGAGTATGGCGACAGCCCTGTTTTACGGCATTTCCTTTTTCCCTGTGACGGCGATAATGGACTATGCCAAAAACAATGTCATCGGTCTGAAAGAGGTCTGGCATGCCCTCAGCCTTCCTGCCTGGATTGTCTCCGGGCTGACTGCGGGCGTATTCGGTGTTCTGCTGCCGAAAATCAAAATCGGAAAAGAGAAAATGACACGGCTTTCCATACTGAGCTTTCTTGGTATTTTCGTACCGGTACTGGTCATCAGCCTCAGTGAAAAATATCCGGAGTGGGTGCGGGTTCGTGCCATTGGCTATCTGCCGTCGTATTACAGCTATTTCTTTTTGGTTGCCTTTTTGCTGACCGTTATGGTACGCCTGTATCATTCCTTTTCAGAACGTTATAATCAGAGGACGGTTCACGGAATTCTGGTGGCAGGCGTGTTCTGTATTACCTTGACTGCCAATGTGGTGACTTCGCTGTGGAGACCGTTTTTTGATGTGCTGTCTCTGCGGTACCGCAATTTTGATTATGTTGTATCTTCAGATACAGCCATGGCACTGGATGAGGAATGGCAGTATTATGCACCGGATAATCCGGGCATCCACAGTAATTCATACTATACGATGAAATATCTGCAATTGTATAATCCCAGTGAGGTGACATTCTGGTCGAAGGAGGAACAGCTTCAGGATGAGAAACGCATTTTCTGTGTGCGCATGCCGATCAGCTATTCCTGGGCGGTAATGGGAGAAGTGGATACCGACCTTTGCACAGATGCATTGCAGGTTCGTACACTGGTGCCGGATGCCCTGCAGATTCTGCTGTATGATGCAGAGGGGCAGCGTGTTGTCTTTGCAGATGTCCATGACGGAGATGTGCTGGAGGCACCGGCAGGGACAAAGTTTGACTTGCATACAAGACCGGAAATGATATCCTGATATCATCTTGCAGAGAGATTCCGTGGAAAGGAGTGCTGACATTGGCAGCAATTGAGATTGAACACCTGAAAAAATCCTTCCGCATATATGCAGACCAGGGACATTCCCTGAAGGAAAAAGTATTGTCTTCCCGCCGCCGCCGCTATGAAAAGCGTGTGGTCCTGGATGATGTTTCCCTGCAGGTGAAAAAGGGAGAGGCCATTGGTCTGGTGGGTAAAAATGGCTGTGGAAAATCCACATTGCTGAAGCTGATGAGCCGGATTCTGTATCCGGACAGCGGTTCCGTCAAATTGGAGGGGAGAGTCTCTTCCCTGATTGAACTGGGCGCAGGTTTTCACCCGGATATGACGGGAAGGGAGAATATTTTTACCAACGCATCCATCTTTGGGTTGACGCACAAGGAGATTGAAGAACAGCTGGAAGATATTATTGCCTTTTCGGAGATGCAGGATTTTATTGATAATCCTGTGCGAACGTATTCTTCCGGCATGTACATGCGTCTGGCATTTTCCGTGGCGATACATGTGGGGGCAGATATTCTGCTGATTGATGAAATACTTGCTGTGGGTGATGCGGCTTTTCAGGCGAAATGCTTTGAGCGACTAATGGAAATCAAGGGCAGCGGCACAACCATTGTGATTGTATCGCATAGTATGGCGCAGCTGGAGCGCATCTGTGACAGAACTATTTGGATTGAAAACGGAAAGATACGGATGGAGGGCGCACCCAATGACGTTCACCCCCTGTATCTGGAGGATATGGGCAAACGGCGTCAGCTGAGCAAAAGCAATCAGCCGGAACGGGAAGAACCGAAGAATAGCCCGGCGAGATGGACGGATATCTGTCTGCTGAATGCGGATGGAGAGCGGATTACCAAATTCCGCACGGGAGATACGGTGACGCTGCAGCTGCAGTATGAGGCAGACCCGAAGGAGGCAGAGGAAGCCCTGATCGGGCTGGCACTGTTCCGTGCAGATAAGGCACTGTGCTACGGCACCAATACACAGAGGGAGCGTCTGCAGCCGATTCGGCTGCAGGAGAAGGGTGTGGTCAGATGCACCTTTTCCCCCATGAATCTGGTGGCAGGAACCTACTGGTTTGACGTGGGACTGCGGCGTATGGATATGTTTGCATATGACTATGCGGCGCAGGCTGTCAGATTTACTGTTTATAATACGATTGATGAAACCGGTGTGACCAGGCTGGAACATACCTGGGATTTTTCTTGTGAGTGAACCATCAGGAGGGCAGATATGGGAAAGGATGAACTTGACAAACGGCTTCGCAGACTCCATGAAGCTGCTGACAGCTTTGCTTTGCCGGATATACCGGACGGCAGTTTCAAGGGCGTCAAACGGCTGGGCGGAAAAATGACCTATTGGTATACACAGCCTTTTGGTGCGGCACAGAATGATTTCAACCGCAATGCTGTGGATGCCATGGACGAATTGAAGCGGCAGATAGACCGCCTTCGGGAACAGCTGGCAGAAGCCGAATCCCGCTCTGTACAGCGGATTGCCAGTGCGAAAAGCGATGTGCAGCAGGACTATCGGAAAGTCATTGCAAGAAACTATCTCGAACAGCAGGAAGCAATGGAGAAAATGTCTGCTGAAATCGACTATACATTGAGTTACGCTGCACCGCAGAATCGTGTGCATGCAGGAAAACCGCCGCTGACGCAGCTCCCGGTTATTGGGACGGAATCCCTGTTTCAGGAATTTCGTGCTGTCCAGAATGCAGAAAATGGCTCAGATGCTTCCCAGGCACTGGATTGCCTTGGAGAAGAATACAAAAAATTGCTGGAAGATTCCGTGCATGTTCTGAGCAGCCCGAAAAACTGTAAGCCGGTGGCATTGGTGGTGCGCAGCTATCAGAGCACGGCGGGCATGGAGGCCATTCGCAACGAGGTCTGGGATTTGTATCAGCTTCTGAGAAGTGCCAGCCGCTATCCCGTGTGCATTGTATCCGTAGAAGGCACAGGCGAAAGCATCCGCCAATCCGGGGATTTGTATGCAGTGCCGGAATCCATGCTGGGAGATTGGGTGCGGACAACGGACCCTGCATTGCTGATTTACTGCGAAAGCACTACAAATATCATGCATCTTGCCAATGACAGCCTGCTGCTCCGCAATTCCATTGTGCGTCTCAGCGCCCAGAATCCGATTCAGGAACTGGGTGGGAGTCTGATGCAGGAGTTGCAGCATCTGTGTGATTTCGGTGTTCAGCACTATTGCACTTGTTCCAGTTTTGCGGCAGATAAAATGGAAGAAGCAGGCTTCCGCCGTCCGGATGTAATCTACCCCTATATGGATCCACAGAAACCTCTGTTTATCCGTAAGCCACGTGGCTTTGATCCGGAAAAACTTACCATTGGCTTTGCGTCATCTCCCATGCTGCCGCATCAGAGTGATTCCAGAGGCATTCCTGTCCTTTGTGAAGTGGTGGCACAGAATCCCGATGTACATTTCATCGTGCTTTGGCGTGATGCAGAAGCAGTAGCGGTGCCGGAGATGCTTCGTAATGCAGAAAACTGCGAAGTGCATATTGGCAAATATGATATGTCGCAGTTCTATGACAAAGTGGACTGCATTCTGGTGCCCTATGCAGATATCAACTATAATCACGCATGCTCCATGTCTGCACTGGAGGGTATGATGATGGGGATTCCGGTGATTGCAACTCCCGTTGCAGGCGTGTCTGAACTGGTGAAAGCCTGTGGCATCGGTATGGTGACGGAGCATGCAGATGCCGCATCTGTCACAAAGGCCATTCAGCAGTTCCCGATGCATTACTCTGCTTTTCAGGAGGCCTGGAGAACGGAGAAACTCCATGGCATGGTATCTAATCATGCCTTCGTGCAGTATGTGGAATCCTGCATTGAAGAGGCTGTGCCTGTGGGCGTACACACCCTATATGAGTGGGATCGTCAGCTGAAAATCAACCAGAAGCATCTGGTGCGGGGAAGTGCGGCATTGAAGGCGTATTATCAGCGGCAGGAGATTGCCGCAAACTATACGGAAGACCGCTTCCTTGCATATCCCCAGAATTGCTTTGACCTGATGGAGAGAAAAAGTGTTGCTGTGCTGCTGAGTCACTATCTTGCCGGCAAAAGAAATGTGCAGCTGCTGGATCTGGCATGCGGCAACGGCAGAATTTTACAGGAACTGGTACACTTCGGCACATGTACTGCCTGTGATGCATCCCGGGCAATGCTTCATGCGGTCCAGGAAAAATTTGCAGGTGCGGATGTACGGATTCAGGAGCTGGATCTGATTTCTCAGCAGCCGAATGAAACCTTTGATGTCATTACTATTTTCCGCTTTATCCGGCACTATAGCTATGAAACACGGCGGGGCCTCTGGCGGAAACTGCGAAATGCCTTGAATGAAAATGGCATCCTGCTGTTCGATGTGCCGAATAATCGTTTTGAAATACCGCACCGCCAGAAAAACGGGTGGGGAAAATATAATATCTACGATGTGTTCTGGTCGAAAAAGGCCATTGAAAAAGAGATGCGTGACAACGGATTCCGTCTGCTGGCGCTTGTACCTGTGGGACAGGGCTTATACCCCATGCCGCAGGAATACCGCAGTGAACCCATGACATGGACTGCTGCTGCAACACCACTGGCATGAATCCCATGCAGCAGAGTATCCGATTCTGCACGGCACCTCTGTTGCTGAAAAATATACTTGTATAATGAATAAAAAGTGGTTCGGCCAGTATTCAGCCGAACCACTTTTTTGAGATGTGTGCTCATTTCCGGATGCCGATAAACTGATATCCGGCATCTTCAATGACCTTGCGGAATGCTGCTTCATCCGCTTCTGCGGCGGTGTTTACCACTGCAAGGGCGTCTTCATGGCTGACGGATACCACAGTCACGCCTTCCATTGCTTCTAGCGCCTTGCGGACATGGGCTTCACAGTGGGGGCACATCATTCCCTTGATTTCAATTGCAAGATTTGTCATGGGTTCTTCCTCTCCTTTCGGCTGTACAGATTGTATTTCAGCAGGCGGCTGGGCCGTCTGTTGGGGACGAAACGGTTTGAACAGATTGAGCCTCAGCGAATTGGATACCACGCAGAAGCTGGACATGCTCATGGCAGCAGCACCGAATGCAGGCGGTATGGATATGCCGAACCGAACCAGTGCGCCTGCGGCAATCGGAATGCCGATGATATTGTAAATAAATGCCCAGAACAGGTTTTCACGGATGTTCCGGAGGGTTTTGCGGCTGAGCCGAATGGCGTTGACTGCATCTGCAAGGCTGCTGTTTACCAGTACCACATCAGCCGCATCAATGGCAATATCTGTGCCGGCACCGATGGCCATTCCCACGTTTGCAGAAGTCAGTGCCGGTGCATCATTGATGCCGTCGCCAATCATGCATACACGGCCTTTTTCTGCCAGTTCCCGTATGACTCTTTCCTTTTCATCCGGCAGTACATTGGAGATGATTCTGCTGATGCCCGCTTCTTTTCCGATATATGCGGCTGTTTTTTCGTTGTCGCCGGTCAGCATGATGGTTTCAATGCCCATTTTCTGCATCTCCGCAATGGCGGATGCACTATCAGGTTTTATGACATCTGCCGCAGCCAGTATGCCCAGCAGGTGACCGTCACGGGCGAAAAACAAGGGCGTTTTTCCGTTTTCTGCAAGCTGTTTGCCTTGCTCTGATAATGCTGTTGGTATTTCGGCAATCGCTGAAATACTTTTTTCATTGCCGCCCTGCACTTTCTGCGTACCGCATCTGACGGAAACACCACAGCCGGTCTGTGTATGAAAGTCCTCTGCCCGGGGAATGGAGATGCCCTGCGCCGCCGCTTCCTCCATAACCGCTTTTGCAAGCGGGTGTTCGCTGAATTGTTCTGCGGCGGCGGCAGATGCGAGTAATTCTTGTTTTGTGATGCCCGGCATGGGGAGGATATCTGTAATATGGGGCATGCCACGAGTAACCGTACCGGTTTTATCCATAACCACAATGCTGGTTTTTCCTGTTTCCTCCAGGGCAGCTGCCGTTTTGAACAGCATGCCGCTTCGTGCGCCGACACCGCTTCCAACCATGATAGCGACAGGTGTGGCAAGACCCAGTGCACAGGGACAGCTGATGACCAGTACCGTGACGGCACGTTCCAGAGAAAGGGAGGCGGAAAGGCCGAACAGTCTGTTCCAGATGAGAAAGGTTATCAGAGACAGCACCATGACGGCAGGTACAAAAACTGCGGATACTTTATCTGCCGTTTGTGCAACAGGTGCTTTGGTGGCTGCTGCATTTTCTATCATCTGAATAATCTGGGAAAGAAATGTGTCTTTTCCGGTTTTGACAGCTTTGCAGACCAGATATCCGGATTGGTTGATTGTGCCTGCGGAAACGGTATCGCCAACGGTTTTTTCGATGGGGATGCTTTCCCCTGTCAGTGCGGATTCATTGATGGTGCCGTTTCCGGAACAGATTATGCCGTCTGCCACAATCTGTGCGCCCGGCCGAAGAATGAATTCCATATCCGGCTGAATATCCTCGGCAGGTATTTCGCATTCCTGTCCGTCCCGGAGAATTACTGCTGTTTGCGGCATCAGCTGCATGAGTCCTTTGATGGCATCCGTGGTTTTGCCTTTGGCACGGGCCTCCAGCATTTTGCCGACGGAAATCAGAGTCGGAATCATGGCAGCAGATTCAAAATACAGCTTCATGGATTGTTCCATCATGGCTTCTGCATTTTGGCTTGTTTCCGGGGATGTCATGGAAAACAGAGTAATGGTGCTCCAGAGAAAAGAAACGGATGAACCGAGGGCTACCAGTGTGTCCATATTCGGAGAACCATGGAGTATTGCTTTGAAGCCGCTGATAAAAAAGCGGCGGTTGAGCATAAGAATGGGGATGGTCAGCAAAAGCTGTACCAGTGCCAGGGCAATATAATTCTGCTGAAAAAACCTGGGAAGGGGAAAATGAAACATCATCTGTCCCATGGAAAAATACATCAGAATCAGCAGCAGAAAAACAGAACAGCAAAGCTTTTTCTTCAGTGCGCCGATTTCTGAATCAGCTGCAGATGGTGCTTCGTTCCGTGGCTGTTCTCCTTTCAGGGATGCGCCGTAGCCGGCATCGGTAATGGCTTGAATAATTGCAGAAGGCGCCGCACTGCCTTCGATGCTTGCTGAATTAGTCAGAAGATTTACGGTGCATTCCGTAACGCCATCCACTTTTCGAACGGCTTTCTCAATGCGTGCACAGCATGCGGCACAGCTCATGCCGGTAATTTGATAGTGTGTCATGTCATTTCTCCCTTATTTCATCAGCCGCTGTACCAGAACAGCCAGTTCATCTGCGGAAGCATCATCTCCGCTGCGGATATCACGGATGACACAGGTGTGGATATGCCGTGTCAGAACATCTCTGTTAAAGGCGTTGATGGCAGCGGAAACGGCGGAAGACTGTATGAGAATATCTCCGCAGTAGGCATCGTTTTCCAGCATGTTCTGCAGACCTCGTATCTGCCCCTCAATGCGTTTCAGCCGGTTCATGAGACGTTTGCGTTCTTCCTCAGCACGCATTGTTTTTTTACAGCAGCATGGTTTTTGTTCCATTGAAAACACCTCCAAAAATAAAATACCCCCCACCGGTATTATTATAGCATATCCGAATGAAAATGTCAAGGGGAAAGTGAGCAGTTCCGAAGCACAGAGAATTGTTTTTGAATAGAATCTGCCTGTTGCACTTGACACTGAGACGCAAAGCGTGGTATAATAATAGATACGACACAGCACGATGTGTGCCTGACGGCAGTACGGGAAGCTGTTTGGTGCAGTATGTTTCAATGCCGCATCTGTCGATTTATTCAGAAAATGTCTGATTGAACATAATGATTATTTTGAAAGGAAAATGAAGATGAAATGTGAATGTATGAACCAGCAGTCAGATTTAACTTTGCTGAAACCTGTGCTGGAACAGTATGCTTCCGTGAAGGGAAGCCTGATTACAATTTTGCAGCATGCACAGGAAATCTACGGCTATCTGCCGATGGATGTAATCTATCACATCGCTGAACAGACCGGAAGTACCCCTGCCCGTGTGCTGGGAACTGCGACCTTCTATACACAGTTCCGCTTTCAGCCGGTGGGAAAGTATCTTATTATGCTCTGTGACGGCACAGCCTGTCATGTAAACGGCAGTACCCGTATCGCAGCTGCCATTCAGGAGTATCTTGGAGTGGAAAACGGCGGTACCACAGAGGATGGTCTGTTCTCATTCAGTATTGTTGCCTGTCTGGGCTGCTGCTCTCTGTCTCCGGTTATGATGATTAATGAAGATACATATGGTTCTCTGACACCTGCAAAGGCACTGGATATTTTGAAGGAGATTCAGGAAAAGGAGGCAGCAAAATGAGTATTCGTATTGCAGTAGGACAGGGCAGCTGCGGTATTGCAGCCGGTGCACAGAAAATCTGTTCTGCACTGGAACCGCTGTTCTGTCAGTCTGATATTACCATTGATACAGTCGGCTGTATCGGCATGTGCTGGCTGGAGCCGATTGTGGATATTTATGAAAATGAAGCACTGAAGTGCAGACTGGTGCAGGTCAAGGCTTCTGATGCCGAGCGTATTGCAGAGGCTGTCAAGAGCGGCGATATGGCGGCTGTGGCTGACCTGATGATTACACCGGAGGATAACAGCTTTCTGGAAAAGCAAACTCGTATTGCACTGCGAAACTGTGGCATTATAAACCCGGATTCCCTGGAAAGTGCAAAGGCAGCAGGCGGCTATTCTGCCATCGGCAGGATTCTGTCTGCTGAAAACGGCATGACACCTGAGGAAGTAATCGAGTGCATTAAGGTTTCCGGCCTGGCAGGCCGAGGCGGTGCCGGCTTCCCCACATGGTTCAAATGGAATGCTGCAAGACAGTCTCCCGGTGAAGAAAAGTATCTGATTTGTAATGCTGACGAGGGCGACCCCGGCGCATTTATGGACAGAGCCGTAATTGAGTCTGATCCCCATACATTGATTGAGGGTATGCTGATTGGCGCATATGCCATCGGCGCACAGGAAGCAATCGTTTATGTTCGTGCAGAGTATCCGCTGGCAATCCGCCGTCTGGAGCATGCCATTGCGGAAGCCCGTGAAGCAGGTCTGATCGGCAAAAATATTATGGGTTCTGACTTCTCCTGCGAATTCCGCATCAAGGCAGGTGCAGGCGCATTCGTCTGCGGTGAGGAAACTGCCCTGATTGAATCCCTTCAGGGACAGCGCGGCATGCCTCGCCTGAAGCCGCCGTTCCCGGCAGCAGCAGGCTATTGGTATAAGCCTTCCAATATCAACAATGTGGAAACCTATGCAAACGTGGCATGGATTATCAATAACGGCGGTGAGGCCTTTGCCGCAATGGGTACTGAGGATTCCAAGGGTACAAAGGTATTTGCCCTGACCGGCAAAATCAAGAGAGGCGGCCTGGTGGAAATCCCCATGGGCAAAACCCTTCGTGAGGTCATCTTCGATATCGGCGGCGGCATCCGTGAGGATAAGGCATTCAAGGCTGTACAGATGGGCGGCCCCTCCGGCGGCTGCATTCCTGAGGCACTGCTGGATACTGTCATCGACTATAAGAAGCTGGCTGCAACCGGTGCTATCATGGGCAGCGGCGGTATGGTTGTTATGGATGAAAGCACCTGTATGGTCAGCATGGCAAAATTCTTCCTTGACTTTACTGCAAAGGAATCCTGCGGCAAGTGCGTACACTGCCGTATTGGCACAAAGCGTCTCCAGGAAATCCTGACACGTATTGTCAGCGGCGAAGGCAAAGAGGGCGATATTGAATTGCTGGAAGAACTGTGTCTGGCTGTCCGTGACGGTGCACTCTGCGGTCTGGGTCAGACAGCACCGAATCCGGTATTGTCCACACTCCGCTATTTCCGTGATGAGTTTGAGGCACATATCCGTGACAAGAAATGTCCTGCACACTCCTGCACAGATTTGCTGCATTATAAGATTCAGCCGGAAAGCTGCAAGGGCTGTACACTTTGTTCTAAGAAGTGTCCTGTATCTGCTATTTCAGGTACAGTGAAGAATCCCCACACGATTGACCAGAATGTATGTATTCGCTGCGGTCAGTGTATTGCAACCTGTAAGTTTGGTGCAATCACCGTAGAATAAGGGAGGGTGCAAAATGAGTCAGATTCAGTTTTCAATCAATGGAATTCCTTGTACCTGCGAAGAGGGCCTTACCATTTTGCAGGCTGCAAAGGAAAATGGAATAGAAATTCCCAATCTCTGCAATGACGAAAGTGTGCGTGTATACGGTGCATGCGGCCTTTGCGCTGTGGAGGTTACCGATGACGGCAGAGGCAAGCCTGTTCCGAAGCTTCTGCGTGCATGTTCTGCAAAGGTGATGCCGGGTTATGTCATCCGATTTGATACAAACCGTGTTCTCCAGTCTCGCAAGATTGCACTGGAATTGCTGATGAGTGACCACACAGGTGACTGCCGTGGTCCGTGTCAGCTGAATTGCCCTGCAGGTACAGACTGTCAGGGCTATGTAAAGAAGATTGCGCAGGGCGATTTCCATGGTGCTGTGGAGCTGATTAAGGAAAAGGTGCCGCTCCCTGCTGCAATCGGCCGTGTATGTCCGCATCCCTGTGAGCAGAATTGCCGCAGACGTCTGGTGGAATCCCCGATTTCCATTGCTTTCCTGAAAGCACATGCTGCGGACCGTGACCTGGAAAAGGATACCTATCGTCCTGCTGTTGCGGCGGAAACAGGCAAGAAAGTTGCTGTTGTGGGCGGCGGCCCTGCAGGTCTGACTGCTGCATACTATCTCCGTCAGAAGGGCCATGCAGTGACCATTCTGGATGCCTCTGCAAAAATGGGCGGCATGCTGCGTTACGGCATTCCTGCATATCGTTTGCCGAAGGATGTGCTTGACCGGGAAATCGCTGAAATTGCACAGCTTGGCGTGGAAATGAAGCAGAATGTCCGTCTGGGAAAAGATGTGACACTGGAACAGCTCCGTGGAGAATATGACGCAGTCATTCTGGCAACAGGTGCCTGGAGCAGCATGAATATGCGTGTTCCCGGTGAAGACCTGGAAGGCGTTGTGGGCGGTATTCAGTTCCTTCACGATATCAGCTCCGGTGAGGGCGAAATTCCGGATCTGACCGGAAAGAAGGTGGCAGTCTGCGGCGGCGGTAATACTGCAATGGATGCCTGCCGTTCTGCAATCCGCTGCGGTGCGGATGAAGTGTACGTCATCTACCGCCGTACCAGAGGAGAAATGCCTGCGGAAGATATCGAAATTGAAGAGTCCATGGAAGAGGGCGTATCCTATAAGTTCCTTACGAATCCTGCTGAGATTATCGGAGAAAACGGCCGTGTTAAGCAGATGAAGCTTCAGGTGATGGAACTGGGTGAACCGGATGCTTCCGGCCGTCGTTCTCCTGTGGCTGTTGAGGGCAAATTTGAATATCTGGATGTGAATCTGGTTATCATGGCAATTGGCCAGCGCCTGAATCCGGAGGGCCTGGATCAGGTAACATTGACCAGGAAGGGTACCATTGAGGCAGATGAGGCAACATATCTGACCAATCTGCCGAATGTATATGCCATTGGCGATGCAACAAACCGTGGTGCTTCCATTGCAATTGAAGCCATTGGCGAAGCAGGCCGCTGCGCTAAGGTGGTGGATTCCGCACTCTGCGGCGAAATGAAGGCATTCCGTGCGCCGTATTATTCTACCAAAACTGTTACAGCAGAAAACCTGGCAGACCGTGAAAAGCAGCCACGCTGTGAAATGCCTACCAGACCTGCAGAAGAGCGCAGAAAGGATTTTGCACCTGTCAATCTTGGCTTTACGGATGAAGCTGTGCAGCAGGAAGCAAAGCGTTGTTTGGAATGCGGCTGCCACGACTATGCGGATTGTAAGCTGATTCGTTATGCAAACCAGCAGGAGATTCATCCAGAGCGTTTTGATGGTGTTAAGAATGCAGCTGAAACAGAACGCAGACTGGTATGTATTGAACGCAACAACGGCAAGTGCATCCTGTGCAGCCTTTGTGTGCGTGTCTGCGATGAGGTCGCAAAGCAGGGCATTCTTGGCCTGGTGGGAAGAGGCTTCCCCACGGTCGTGAAGCCGGAATTCAACAAGCCGGAGACCATTTTGGTTTGTAAGGACTGTATGAAGTGTGCAGAGGCATGTCCGACAGGCGCACTGCGGATTCTCATTGATAAAAAATGAAAGCGATTTTTGAACGGCACAGCTATCGTGGAGCATATTTGCAGGAAGCAGTGCCACGAGGAGATTTAAAGCGGATTATGGAGGCGGGCCTTGCGGCCCCCTCCGGCTGCAACAAGCAGAATCCTGCATTGATTGCAGTGGATGACCCTGAACTACTTGCTCGGATTCGGGAGATTATGCAGCCGCCTCTGGCCGAAACTGCGCCCGCATTGATTTGTGTGCTGACACGCAGAAAAATTGCCTATCGGGATGGCTTTGGCAGAGACCGCTGTTTTGCAGTGCAGGACTACTCTGCTGCCATCGAAAATATGCTTCTGGAGATTGTTCACCTGGGATATCAGAGCTGCTGGATTGAGGGACATGTGACGGATGCAGATTTGCAGGGCGAACGGATTGCGGCATTGCTGGGCGTTCCGAAGGAAACCCATGATCTGGTTTGTGTATTGCCCATCGGGAAGGCGGCAGAGCCGATAAAACCGGTAAAAAAACGTGCCTTTGAAGAACGTGCGTGGTTTAACGGCTACGAAAAGGAATAACAAAAAGGATGCCTCACAGCTGTGAAGCATCCTTTATTGTTTGTATCTGAAATATTACTCCTCGGAGCTCTCCTCTTCAGAGCTTTCCTCTTCTGCGCTTTCTTCCTGGGAGGATTCTTCCTCAGAAGACTCTGCCTCGGTTTTTTCTTCAGCTGCTGCACCGTCAGAGGAAACGCCTGTAACAGTGAAGTCTACTTCGATCTTTTTCCAGGAAGCAACTGCCGCTTCGTCAAGAATAACGGAAGAATAATCACCGAATTCACCGGTGAGGGCACCCTCCGCAGTATGTGCATCATCCGGGAAATGCTTGACAAATGTGTTGATGATGTTTGCACGCATTTCGACATTGTCATCGGAGGAAGTATAGTTCTTCGCCTTCAGCTCCACAGGCTCGCCGTCTACACGGATTTCCTTGATTTCGATACTCATGTTCGGATAAAGCTTGGTACCATCCAGAACCTTGATGCAGGCAAATGATACACCTGAACAGCTGTAATCACTGTTTGCATCACCAGTCACTGTGAACTTTGCGCCCTGGGTATCAACATTGACGCCGACAGTGTAGTCGCCGTCCTTGTCGATGTGTGCAATCTCTGCGTCATAGCTCAGGATATCTTCCTCTGCACCCCAGTACTGCACGTACCACTGGCCATCGGTAATTGCCAGAATGGCATCGCCGGAGCCGGCAATGGTCTTATCCTCAAATGCAACATCGGAATTGGGAGTCTGCTTGTCGGGAGTGCTTTCGTCTTCTGCTTTATCCTTATCAGCCGGGGCTGTGGTTGTTTTGGGTGTGTCATCGTTTTTCTTTTTCGAATTGCCGCAGGAAGTGCAGGCAGCCAGAATCATTGCGGAAGCACAAATTACAGTTAAAATTTTCTTGGTCATGTTTTTACCTCTTTCTTTTCAATCCAGAATCAGCATTTGCAGAAGTGACTTTCCGAAGTGAAGCAATCAATCGATTTCCGTCAACCTGCATGAATTCTTTCTGCATATTTTGTGCATAAAACAAGCAGAAAGGCGTTACTAATATCATACAACATTTTATAGTGTTTTTGCAAGTGGGAAAATGACGAATATTATAATTGAATGAGATGCGAATTTGAGAAGTATACACAAATCGGAGGAGCTTTTATTAATCGTGTTCTGATCCGTTCAGCAGAATGAAAAATGACTTATGACAAAATATCACATTTTAGTGTTATACAGAAAGTTTTTTTCTGCAAGGTGTTTACAAATGACTGAATTTATGGTATAATAGAAAAAAGAATTATTGATAACTGCCTATACTATATATTATGGTATAACAGTTGAATCGGAGGCTGACGATGAAAAACGGTGTCCGAATGTCAGATATTGCAAAAGAACTGGGCGTCAGTGTGGTAACGGTATCCAATGCCCTCAATGACCGTGGCGGCGTAAGTGATGAAATGCGCAAACGGATACGGGAAAGGGCATCTGAACTCGGATATCGGCCCTCCGCACCCCGTACCCCGAAGAAAAATACGCTGGAGGTTGTTCAGCAGGGCGGCAATATCGGCATTATAACAAGTGAACGCTTTGCAGGGGGACGAGGAACTTTTTACTGGTTCCTGACTGCCGGAGTGGCAAAGGAATTGACCAGATGCAATTTGTATGCTGTCTATGAAAGTGTGTCGGAACAGGCAGAACAGGAATGTGTTCTTCCACGGATTGTTCTGGAACGGCAAGTGCGCGGCCTGATTATTGTGGGACAGCTGTCCACCAATTATCTGGAACATCTTGCGGATATGCATATTCCCATGCTGTTTCTGGATTTCTATGACAAACACAATGACATTGATGCGGTTATTTCCGATAACTACTATGACAGCTACCTGATGACGGACAGACTGGTGTCCCTGGGCCATACCAGAATCGGTTTTATTGGCTCCGTAACTGCCACCAGCAGTATTCACGACCGTTTTCTTGGCTATATCCGCTGCCTGATGGAACACCATATAGAATATCATCCGGAATGGACGCTGAAGGATCGTTTGTCAAATGGTTTTACTTTGACGGACTATGATTTCCCGGAGGAGATGCCCACAGCGTTCGTCTGTAACTGTGATGAGACGGCATTCCGTGTCATCGGTGATTTGCAGCGGAAGGGATATCGTGTCCCGGAGGATGTCTCTGTAACGGGATATGACAATTACACAGTATCAGATATGTGCGTGCCTGCTATTACAACTGTTGAAGTTGACCTGACGGAGATGGCACACACAGCGGTGGCACTTTTGCTGGCCAGATTGGATAATCCACAGAAGACGGCAGCAAGACATGTCATCCCCGGCAGGATCATTGTGAAGCAGTCAATGGCAAGGCCGGCTGACATTTAGTCGAAACAACTAAAAATATTGACAAAATTTTGGATAAAAGCATAGTTGCAATCGCAATTTTTCTGTGGTATAATATTTCTATGAATCTATGTGTGGCTCTTGCTATGCCCAATTGCAGAATGATTAATTCGGAGACAGCAAAATGGTGAAATCGGAATCAGAAAGAATCCGGATTGCGTGGCCTGCACACAGATACAAACAGAAGCAGCCGTTTTCGCTCATCGGCAGGCTTCCAAACACTCTAAATACAGTCATGCAGGAGGTGGTTTTATGCCAACAAGTTTTGCTTATACGGCAAAAGACGCAGTCGGTAATGTCCGAAAGGGCGTTATGACCGCAACAGATGAGCAGGAGTTTCTGGCGAAAATCAGAGAAAAGGGAATGTATGTTACCGAGTACAAGGAGCGACAGACCAGTGTAAAGACGATTAAAAAATTCAAGACAAAAGATCTTGCATTTGCAACTCGTCAGATGGCAGCAATGCTGACATCCGGTCTGACACTTGTCAAGGCATTGGACATTCTCTGTAAAGAGCAGGAGAGCGAAGCTGCTCGAAATATTTGGCGGGACGTGTACGAGAACGTACAGAAGGGTGAATCCTTCTCGGATGCGCTGGAAGTACACGGAAGCGTCTTCCCCACACTGATGACCTCAATGGTCGGCGCAGGTGAGTCGTCCGGTCAGATGGATATCATTATGCAGCGTCTCAGTGACTACTATGCAAACCAGAACAAACTCGCCAACACAATCAAGAGCGCAATGGTCTACCCGATTATCCTGGTATTCCTGACTATTGCAGTTGTTATCGGTGTTTTCGTGTTCATCATGCCGACCTTCGAGGACTTGTATGATGATCCTGATGAAATGCCTGGTCTGACAAAGGGTATGATGAATATTGGTAAATTCATCGTGGCCCACTGGCTGATTATGGTGCTTATCGTTGCAGCGTTGATATTCGCATTTGTCTACATGCTGAAGCTGCCGGATACCCGATTGAAATGGGACCGCTTCATAATAAAAGGTCCGGCATTCGGTAAACTGGTTGTTAAGATTTATACTGCACGTTTCGCACAGACCATGGCTTCCCTTTACTCATCCGGTCTTCCGATGGTTGAATGTCTGAAGCGTTCCGCTGATACGCTGAACAACAGCTACATTTCCTTGAAGTTCCGTGATATCATTGATGAGGTTAAGAGTGGTGAAACTCTGAGTTCCTCCATTCAGAGAGCGGATATCTTCGATTCCATGTTCTGTTCTATCATCTTCGTCGGTGAAGAAGCCGGTGCATTGGATGATATTCTTGCAAAGACCGCTGAGTTCTATGACGAAGAAGCAGACTCCGCTGTTAAGCGTCTCTGTTCTTTGCTGGAACCGGTCATGCTGATTATTCTCGGTATCGTTATCGGTCTTGTTTGTGCAGCGTTCTTCCCGGCACTGTACGATTCTATCGGCAACATCGAGTAATAAGGAAAACAAAATGTGGAATGAATGTGCGGCGGTCAAAAGCCGCTGCACATCAAAGCGCAACTTAAAACTACAGAGAGGTGGAAATTAAAAAATGCTTTCTTTTGACATTACTGACCGTAATATCAGGATTATTAAGGGTGTTGAAAACAACGGAAAAATCCGTATCAATACGGCAGCTACACTGAACCTCGAAGAAGAGGTTATCGTAAATGGTCACGTTCGTGACGTGCCGCGTCTGGCTACTTTGATTAACCAGGTTATGCGTACCAACAAGATGCTGGATAAGGAAGCAATCGTCAGCATTTCTTCCAACATGACAATCTTTAAGGAACTGCATATTCAGAAGGCTGAAAAGCAGCAGGATTTCATGAAGATGGTTCGTGCAGAAATGGCTGCAGCGCTGGGCATCGATGATTCCTACTCCGTTTCCTACATCGTTGTGGGAGATTCCGAACAGACCGCAGGCGCAGTAAAGGTACTGGCAACTGCTTGTCCGTATGAGGTGGTTGACTGTTATAAGCGTGTGTTCAACATGCTCCAGATCAGCCTCCGCAGCGTTATGATCGGCTGCAACTGCATTACAAAGGTTCTGCTTGCTGACAGCAAGACAAAGTCTAAGATGCCGCTTCTGGCAGTTCAGATTGACAACAACTTCATCTCCCTGAACCTTTACGAAAAAGGTCAGCTGTCCTTCTCCCGTTTTGCTTCTATTTCTGCAGAAGACTATGACGATTCTGAGGACTACGTATTTGAAGCTGTGAATGAGAACATTTTCCGTATGCTGCAGTTCCAGAAGTCCAAGTCCGGCAGCGATGCAATTGAGAATGTTGTCTTCTATGGTGATACACACGAGTATGTTCGTCTGACCAATGAACTGGAAAAGATGGGCATCCGTACAAGCATCATCAATGTTCCTCCGCAGATTCATGGCTATGAATCCCTGGAGTTCTCCTCCTACGCAAATGCAATCGGTGCAATGTTTAAGCGTAACAAGGAGACAGAGCGTATCAACCTTCTGGAAACAGATACGGTTAACAACAACAAGATTCGTTCTGACTCTTCTTATGCATTCATTCTCCTTGCTTCCGTTATCGGTTCTGCTGCACTGTGCTTCGCTGGCTGGCTGACACTTTCTCTCCAGAACAACAGCATTGAAAAGCAGATCGAGGTTATTAAGGAAAAGCAGGACAGCCAGCTTGCCAAGGATCTGGATGCACAGATTGAGATGCTGACACAGCGCCGTACAGATGTAAGCACATATCTGGAAGGCGTTACCGATGCATACAATGCTTACACCAGCCGTCCGAAGCCAGTGAGCGCACAGTATGAGGAGATTCAGGATACCATCGTATCTACAGTTTCCGAATTCCTGGGTGACGCTGATCCGGTGAAGAATGAAAAGCTGAAGTTCATTACAATGGATTTTGATGAAGGCGTCTACACTGTTTCTGTCAGCGTTGACAAAGAGGCAGATATTCCGATGTCTGAAATCCCGATGACACTGACAAAGAACCTCAGAGCATTGGCTGATGTACAGTCCGTTCCTTACTCTGGCTACACCATTGAGAAGAAGCAGGACGATAAGAAGGACAAGAAGCAGCAGCAGCAGCCTCAGGTTGATGAAGAGGGCAATCCAATTCAGAACAACAACAATAATGATAATGAAGAGCTGGGCGATGTCCTTAAGATTGACTTCAGAATCAATATGAAGAGCGGCTTGAAGTCCGATACTATCAAGGCTCTTGGCGGAGAAGAAACAGAGGAAGAACAGGAGGCAGCACAATGAAACTCGGATATCGTGACAGACTCATTTTAATGGTCGTAATCGTCGTTGTCATTCTTGGCATCGGTATTTTCGTATTCATCAAACCGCAGTGGGAAAAGCTGAATGCAAACAAGGAAACCCTGAAGACAGTTACAAACGAATGGGAAACCAAGCTTCTGGACTTTGATAAAATTCCGAAGATGCAGAATTCTATCAAGAAGAAGTATAATGAGGCAACAGATATTGCAGCTGAGTTCACCGACGAGATGGATTCCATTCAGTTGGAAGAACTCATGCAGGGATTTGTTAACAATGATCAGTTTAAGGCAGATAAGGTTACTGCTAAGAACAGCGTTGCTGTGACTGACGAAACTGTATCTACACTGAACTACTACTATTATGTTCCGAACTTCGTAACATATCCGCTGTATGAGAGCGCTGACCTGGATGGTTCTCTGGCAATTGAGCTTCTGGAGAAGCTGCTGGAATCTGACATCCTTTCTGCCCGTGCTTCTCAGTCCGTTGGTACAGGTACTTCTACTTATACCCTCGAAATCAACAGAGAAGACACCATGGCACTTTTGAATGCAATTAAGGAATATGCAGACAAGAATAAGGATGCTATGATGATCACCAATGTTAAGATTCTGGAGCCTGGCTTTAATGAGAACATTGAAGACAACGAGAAGGGCCAGCAGGCTGTAGACGAGGAAGGCAATCCTGTTGAGGCTGCTCCTCAGGCACAGAAAAAGGACGATAACAAGGACATTAAGCCGAATTATACTGAGGTCGAGATTACTTACAAGGCTTACTACATTCAGGAACCTACAGAACCGGATGTAGGTAAGGCATATGACAGTGAAGTCTGGAATGGCAACGAGTGGAGAAACGCAGTTGCTGAGTAATCAGATAACAAGCGGGTGCCTTCTTAGAGCCATTTCTAAGAAGGCTGTCCCTGGTTAAGAAAGGTGGTTTCTTATGAAACAGATTCTAAAGAAAGGAAAAGTGAAAGGTTCTGTACTGTTCACTACGACCGGCGTTATGCTGGTGCTTGTGGTCTTTCTGATGTCGACAGTTGTTCTATCTACTGCATCAAACAGACGTTCATACTATACCTATTATGAAACACAGGCACAGTATGCGGCTCAGGCTGCGCTGGATGCGGTTACGAACTCTGCTTATACGGACGATAAGTTCCACGAGTGGATTACCACCCAGGTAACGACGAGTACAGACAGACTTCCGATTACTGTTGATTTTTCTAACAGCCACATTCAGTTTACCAATAATAATGATTCCATTGTCTGTTATGTGGAGAAGGCAGATCCGAACTATGTTTGGGATGATGTAACACAGGCTGTTCATGAGCAGCAGGCATGGAAGATTACCGCTACCGCTTCTGTCGGTAATGGAAAGAATGCTTCAACTTACACCATCAGCAACTATCTGTATGAAAACTTCCGTGTGGAAGATCCGGCTACACTGAATACAGTAGAAAACGCAGCAAACAACACTGTTTATTCCTACACACCTCCCGGAGCAACTCCTTCCACATCCAACGGAAGCCTGCTGAATGCAATTTATGCACTGGGCGGAAATACCGGAAGCAACAACTTCGTTTCTCTTGGACCGCAGTACTATGGAATGAACTTTATTCCGGTAGGCAGAACCAGATACGAAGCAGAAGTTGCCGGAGGCGGCAGCCAGTATGTTACAATCAGCAACAACAACCACGCAGTTGGTAATGTGCGTTTTGTCAGCAGCATTCTCAACAAGGTTGAGTTCTCTGTAACCTTCCAGAAATACAAGGAAGGCGCAGTATACTATGGTAACGTCATGTCCCAGAACGCTGGTACTCATGGTATGTACTGGAGTGCATCCATGGACAATGATCAGCTTGCAACGAACTGGGCTTATACCGATCTCCCTTATGTATACGTTGACGGCAATCTCGCCGATGTAGACGGTGGTGGTATTGGTATTGGTTATCAGGCAGACGGCAACCCCGGCAATGTTCCTGTGAACCTTTATGCAGGTGCATTCAATGCTTTTGCTGCAAACCAGAGAGCAGATGTTACCGGTGACGTTTACCTTTACGATCCGGCGCTGGATTCCGTATGGACCTGCCAGACTGCAAAGAGTTCTCACCTGATGATGTTTGCTTCCAACAATGTTGGTCACGCAAATACCCAGTACAACTGGGCAAGCCGTAACAGCGTGCTTGGCGGTAACATTGTTTGCAACAACAATTCTTTGACTCTTGGTAATGACCAGGGCATGTTCATCCAGGGCGACGTGATTTTCACAAATCCGAATGGCCTGCTCTTCTTTGCTAACAAGACAACTGTTCTTGGCAATGTTTATTGTGCAGGTACCATTGGCGGTCTTGAAAATCTTACCTGCGACAATATTGTTGTCCAGGGCGCAGATGCTATTGCACAGTACAGTGATCCTGCATATTCAGCTGAATACTACGCAGGAACCACCTACGTTCAGCAGTCTATGATGCCGTTCAGCATGAGACTGGATGAGATTCATGAAAGATATCGTCGTTGGGATCTGCAGGCACTGGATGCTGCAACTGCACAGCAGAAGGCAGCAGATGACCCGTTGATTGCTGAGAGTATCGCAGCAGGTCACACATGGGAAATTGATACTATCACCTTGACAGATGAAAATTCTGTTCCGGTTACTCAGGAAGTTACAATCGAAATTGATAACAACGATCCGAGATACGACTGGAGCAATGCACAGTGGGGTCCGGATGGTTTCCCGAAGCAACAAATAACTGTACTGCAGGTAGTAGGATATAATACTACATCCTCTTCTACAACTTATTATGTACCTGCTACATCTCCGATTACGGGAAGCGGCTTTATTCCGAAATATGAGCCCATGTCCCGTGCAACTGCTGCAAGCGTATCGACCGGTGATGCAAAGTACAAGCTGGAGGATTCTGTTTCCTTCAGAACACTTATGAGCCCAAGCGCAGTTGAGTACAACAGCTCTTCAAAGCCGGACTACCGCACCAATGTTCCGATTTACAGCCATGACGGCACAGGCGCAGAATCGGTTGATAAGGTTGACTGCTATGTCATTAACAAGGATTGTACCATTGACCTGAACCAGGGCTACAATCAGAGCACAATCCTGATTGACCCGAGAATGAACGGCAATACAGACTCCAATCCGCTGTTTGTGCTTATCAAGGGTACTTCGGTTCAGAACTGCGGTGCAACAATTCTGATTAACAATACAGCTTCCTATTCCCCGTCCTATGACAATGCAGTATCCTATGCAAGTGATACCGCAAACGGAAATGTCTACTATGCAGGCAGACGTGAAGTTTTCATCTTCATTGAAAACGGCTTCACAACAAACGCACAGACATTTAAGCTGTACTGCACCGGCGCACGTTCCCAGTTTGCAAACAACAATTTCCGTGTTGTTTCCAATCCGATTTATCCTTCCAGCTCTGCATTCGGCAGTGTTCCTGCAGATCTGAAGTACAGCTACGAGCTGGTACCGAATGTTGTAATCTTCGGTGAGAACAACGGTACTATCACATTCAACAACGCAGCATTTATCAATGCTGAAATGATTATGCCGAATACCACTGTAAAGAATCCTAACGGTTCTTTGTATAAGGCACAAATCACTTATCGAGAAGAGGTTAATTCCGTACCTTATACCTGTTCTGATGCCTGCGGTGGCATGGGCTCTATGTTCGTCAGCGGCTATGACGGCGGTACAAACAACATCATGGTTGCATATATTGGTGATGGCAACAGAGATATCAATCCGACATATTCCGTTTCTACATCTTCTCCTTCCAGATATAGTAACAAGTTGGGTGAAGACTACAACGACTACTTCTCGAATGACCACCGTGGTGCATACTAATAGAAAGGGGGATGTTTTATGAAAAAGAAAAAAGGTATGACTCTGATGGAGATAATTGTCTCCTGTGCAGTCTATGCATTGTTCTCCCTTTTGATTGCTGAGATTATGACGCTTGTTAACTCTACAATGCGTGCAACCAACCAGCTCAATAAACGTCTCACCTATCAGTCGAAGTATGCTGATAACATGCTGACATCGGATGCGAACGGTTCATTCGGACGCCAGTCCATTCAGTATCGTATCCGATATGACGGCACTTTTGATGAGGCGCATTCCACCTGGACAACCGGTACAAAGTATGTCAAGGTGAATCCCAATGCAGCGAATGCTTCTTACGACATCAACAATGCCAATGATCCCGGCAATGTGAGAGACGGCGATGAGTATACTACAAACTACGACACATCTGCACTGACCTCTGCCGGCCTCACAGTTTACAACCAGAACGTAAACTATCGCTTTATGTCATTTGACCGTGTTGAGCGTGTTGCCGGTGAATGGCCCGGCCCTGTATTCAATGTGTATTTCCGTCTGGTTCCTTACTTTGACAGCGACAAGAATACATTGACAGATGCACAGAAGCAGAGCTACACCAATCAGGCAGCATCCAAGATTGCAAAGATGGAGAAAATTTATATCGAATATGTTGGCGGAGCTGCTACCTTCGTCAGCGGCACATCTTTTGAAATCAACGGACCGTTTGACAAAAACTCCATGGCACAGAATTATGTCCTGGCAGTAAACAACCCCTGTGAGAACCTTGACCCGGCAATTCAGAATGTCATGGGTTCCATTAAGGCAACTGTTACAGGTAATGTTTACGGCAGCACAATCGATAAATGGACAGAAGCACCGGTTGATTACTATCTGTATGTTAAGCTTGGCTCTTTGGACAGAAACAAGACGTATTATGACAAGACAGTCATTGAGTATAATATCAATGACCAGACCTTTAAGCCAATGGACAGCTTTAAGGAGTCTGATTCTATTCCTACACAGGATTATCTCACATATATCCCGTAAAAAGTTTTCACCGTCATCAGGCAGTGTAAATACTGCCTGATAGACTGTGAGGAAAGGAGAAAATCATGAAAGATTTGAAAAAGAAAGTCAAAGGCTTTACTTTGGTAGAATTGATCATTGTTATGGCGCTGTTTTCCCTGGTTATGTTCAGTGTAGCTCAGCTGCTGGCACCGGTTACGAAATTCTATGTTCGATCCTCGAACTATGAAAGCTCTACAGCATGTATTGATAACCTGAAGCGTGCAATTGAAGGCAATCTGAAATATGCAGACCGTGTCAGAGTGTATTCCAACTTTGACCCTGCTGCAAACCTGGATACCCATGTCGATAATTTCTGGGATGAATTTTTCAAAGATCGTCAGTTTATGGACTGCAAGGGTACCATTTATGCGATGGTGTTCTACAATGAAGTTCCGAATCTGACACGTTCCGGAACAGATTGGGTAATCAGTGGTTATACCAATTTCAAGGATTTCCAGAGCGCAAAAAAGAACAGCGGTCGGATTGACTTGTATCAGTACACTTTTGATAACACAAACAGACCGAGTCTGTCAGGCGCAACTGTCACTCCCTGGTATGTAAACCAGAAGCTGTATGGAAACTACGAGTATCAGTTCAATCTTGGTGCAATCGATTCTGTATCCACACCCGGCACCTTTAATCCTTCTGACTGTACAATTGGTATCTCCAGCTATGAGATTCGCCGTGACCATAACGGCGGAGAGCGTCTTGTGATTTCAGATATTCCGCAGTCCGACGTTGCATCCTTCTCTATGAAGAATGTTCTGGATTCCGCAGACCACTACAACACTCCTTTGAGTGATTATAAGCTGGTGCTGGATAATCCGGCTGCAACCTACGACCAGAATGGTGATAAAAAGTACGTTCAGGATAATACACCGATTCCGAGATACAGAAGTCTGAATGTCAATCCGTATGATGTAAGCAATCTGGGTTCTATTTCCACAGGCGGAGGTCAGAATCTTGGTAATGCAGGTCAGAGTCTTCCTTGCTTCTACTTTATTTTCACACTCCCGGACTCCGTACAGGATGAACGTGATGACAATTACATCGACGCTGTAAACGCAGCATTTCCATAATGAATGAAGTTGGGCAGCCGGTGTTGCCGGCTGCCCATCCTTCCATATGAATTTAAAATATACTGGATATCATTGAAGTGTAGTAATAAGTCATTTCCTCTGGTGGGAAGAATACATTCATGTAAAGATCTGTTAATTCTTCTCCGAACCAGGCACCAATCAAAAGTCCCATGCAAAGGTAAGGTCCGAATGCAAATTTGGATTCACCTGTCTTTTTCTTAATGATCATTCCGAATATTGCAGCAAGAAAAATGCTGATGAACGTTGCAGGAATCATGGCTTTCCAGCCAAGAAGAACGCCGGCACATGCCATCAGGATGGTATCACCCAGTTCGATGCCGCGAATCTTTTCACCGGTTTTTTTCTTGATGTAAATTCCGCTGATTTCACCAATCAGTAAAAAGGGAACCGCAATAATGGCACCGCCAATCAATCGCTCCTGAATTGTCAGGTAAGTTACGAAGTGTGCCGGAATTGCGAGAACCGCAATCAAGAGGAGCATTGGAACGTACATGTCCATTGTGTCCCAGTCAATAAACCCGATACAAATTAGTAAGGATGTAAAAATACACATTATAAATGTATAGGTATTGACGCCGAAAATAAGAAAACATGCAACATACAGCAGACCGTTCAAAGATTCGACAATCGGATAGCGGGGCGAAATTTTCTCGCCGCAGTTGTGACATTTTCCTCTCAGGAAAAGCCAGCTGAATACCGGTATCAGATCGATGATTCGAATTTTCGAACCACAGGTCATGCAGTGGGAAGAACGCTTGATCAGCGATTCTCCCAGGGGAATCCGGATGATAACCACATTCAAGAAACTGCCAATGCAGATTCCGTAGAGGAATACGATTGGAATGGCCATGAGCATGAAGGTGCCCAGATTATCGTAGTATTGCCATTCTTTCCATCCGGTGTGGGCTGCCAGGGCAGCCAATGCAAAATTTTTGTACATAATGGTACGACCTCCTTTTGGTTTGTACTATTATTCTACCACAAAACGGCAGATTTTTCAAGATATTTTTTGGAGGTTGAGGTATGAGAAACATCCGAATTGGTGATTACCTTGTCGAAGAAGGTCATATCACCCCAGAACAGCTGCAGCAGGTTCTGCAGAGACAGCGCGAGTCCACTGACCAGAAGAAGTTTGGCGAAGTGATCGTTGAAATGGGCTTTATGTCAGACATCAAGTTCGCACAGGCTTTGTCAGTGAAACTTCAGACACCGTTCGTTGATCTGAACAATGTCGAAGTCGATGGTGAAATCGCTCGTATGGTGCCGCAGGATCTCGCAGAGAGAAATTGCGTCATCGCAATCAATAAGACCGGTCGTCGTTTGACAGTTGCAACGGATGACCCTGTAAACTTCAATATTCTTGAAGATATCAAGGTTAAGACAGGTTTCGACTGTATTCCGGTGCTGGCTACCAGAATGGCAATCAAGAAGGCCATTGGTAAGGCTTACCAGATGACAGACCTGGGTGACCTGGGCGTTGATACATCTCAGGGTGAGGTTATCGATGATGATGAATCCCGTGACCGTGTTGAGAGTGCACCTATCGTTAAGCTGGCAACCCAGATTATTGAGAATGCATTCCGTATGGAAGCAACTGATATTCATATTGAGCCGTTTGAGAAGTACACACAGATTCGTGTTCGTGTTAACGGTGACCTTGTTACATTGATGAATGTTTCTTCTAACGTTCAGAACCAGCTGGCAACTCGTCTGAAGCTGATTTCCGGTATGAACATCGCTGAAAAGCGTATTCCGCAGGATGGTCGTTTCTCTCAGACCGTTGACGGTATCCCGCTTGACGTTCGTGTATCTTCTCTTCCTATGGTTCACGGCGAAAAGATTGTTATCCGAATTCTTTCCACCGGTGCAATCAAGACTCGTGGTCTGCACGAACTGGGTATGTCCGATTATAACATGCGTCTGTTCCAGAGCATGATTAAGTGCCCGCATGGCGTTATCCTGGTTACAGGTCCTACCGGTTCCGGTAAGTCCACCACACTGTATGCTGCTCTGGGTGCTATCGCCAGACCGGAAGTTAACGTTGTTACAGTTGAGGACCCGGTTGAAAAGCAGATGGAAGGTATCAACCAGTGCCAGATTAACGTGAAGTCCGGTATGACATTCCCGGCTGCACTTCGTTCTATTTTGCGTCAGGACCCTGACGTTATCATGATCGGTGAGATGCGTGACGGTGAGACTGCTGAAATCGGTATCCGTGCTGCTATCACAGGCCACTTGGTGCTCTCCACTCTGCATACCAACGACGCTGCATCCACAATCGTACGTCTGGTGGATATGGGTATTCCTGCATACATGGTTGCTTCTTCCCTGATTGGTGTAGTTGCACAGCGTCTCGTTAAGGTTCTCTGCCCGAAGTGCAGAAAACAGAGAATGTCCACCGATGAAGAGAACGAGCTGATGCGTATTGACCACTCCGTTCCGATTTTCGATGCAGTTGGCTGTAACGAATGCGGCGGCGGCTATCGTGGACGTACTGCTATTCATGAGATTATTCACTGCTCCGGTAGTGTTTCTACATTGATTGCAAACGGTGCAAGTACAGAAGAACTGGAACGCACTGCAAGAGCTAATGGTACAAAGCTGCTTCGTGATAACGTTGCTGACCTGGTGCAGCAGGGTGTTACAAGTATTGACGAACTTGTTCGTGTTACTTACGCAGTTTAATTATAAAATACGGAGGATTCATTATGCCTACAATCGTTATTAATAAGATTCTGGACGATGTACGTGCACTTGGTTGTTCTGACCTTCATTTTACCGTAGGTATCAACCCTGTTGTTCGTTTGCACGGTCAGCTGCGTAAGATGAGCAGCTATCCGGAGATGACTGATGAAATGATCGCTGAAATCGTTGAGCAGATGACCAACGAGCAGCAGCGTAAGAATGTTACAAAGAAAATCGATACCGACTTCTCTTTCGTTACAAGAGCAGGTTACCGTCACCGTTGTAACATCTTCTTCCAGCGTGAGCACATGGCAATCGCTATTCGTTTGCTCCGCAATGATATCCCGACTCTGGATGACTTGTACATGCCGCCTGTTATGGCAGAATTTGCAATGCGTCCCCGTGGCCTTGTGCTGATTACAGGCCCTACAGGTTCCGGTAAGTCTACCACACTTGCTGGTATGATTGACTACGTAAACTGCAACAAGAGTGCCCATGTTATTACCATTGAGGACCCGATCGAGTATGTTCACGAGCACAAGCGCTGCATGGTGAACCAGCGTGAAGTTGGCTCTGATGTTCCCAGCTTCGCAATGGCTCTGAGAGCTGCACTTCGTGAAGACCCTGATGTTATCCTCGTTGGTGAGATGCGTGACTTTGAAACCATTCAGGCTGCTATTACAGCTGCTGAAACAGGTCACCTTGTTTTCTCCACACTTCATACAACATCCGCACCTGATACGATTAACCGTATCATCGACGTTTATCCGGAGCACCAGCAGGTACAGATTCGTACTCAGCTGGCAAACGTTCTGGTTGGCGTTGTTTCCCAGACTCTGCTTCCGCTGAAGAACGGCACAGGACGTATCGCAGCTATGGAGATTCTGAACTGTACAGATGCTATCTCCGCTATGATTCGTGAAGGTAAGATTCACCTGATTCTGTCCTCTATTCAGGCAGGTAAGGCACACGGCATGATGTGTCTTGACCAGGAGCTTGCTCGTCTGGTTAAGAACAATACCGTCAGCGAGATTGACGCTCTGGAAAAGTGCCAGGATAAGACCGAGTTCTATCGTTATCTGACTGCAATGGGCGGCCAGTCTGTTATCACTCGTGAGGGTGTTATCGGCTAATAGAAAGTGAAAACAGGGAGCATGGAAATGCTCTCTGTTTTTTTATCTTGTGAGACAGGATTGACTGTTAAAACATAAGAAGAGAGCTTTGAAACCGCTGGTATTGTTCCAAAATGGAATGGATCTGATTCTGAATACAGCCTCTGCTATAGTACATTTTGTCATTATCAAAGGCGAATTTGTTAAAGAAACCTGTTCATATTGCGTTTGAAAGTGATTCATAATACGTTCATAATTTGGTTGTTTTGTGTAAAACGCCGAAGATGAACACGAAAAAAAGGGGCAAAAAGCCTGTTTCGTAAAAGTTTGTTCATAATTCAGAAATATTCTGGAAAAGACTTGACTTTTTTCTTAGGATGTGGTATACTTAGACCATGGAAAACAGATACAACGTTTGACGTCGACGATGTACTGATCCGATCAAATTTACTGCAGTTCTAAACTGCGCTTCATGTTATGAGGAGGTTATTTATCATGAAAAAGAAAGGTTTTACTCTTATCGAGCTGATCGTTGTTATCGCAATCATCGGTGTTCTGGCTGCTATCCTGGTTCCGGCTATGCTGGGCTACGTTAGAAAGTCCAAGGTTACAACTGCTAACACAACAGCAAAGTCCCTGTACAATGCAATCAACACATCTCTGGTTGACCTTGACACAGAGGACAAGGATATCACATCTTTTGATGGCGTGAAGTCCGGCTTTGGCACAGGTACTGATGACCTGTCCGTCAAGGTTCAGAATTACTTCTCCGACATCAAGAAGTTCGAAGCAAACGCTATGAACGCTGACCAGGCTCAGATCACAAACGGTATGTGTGTTGGCGTTGGTATCCAGAACGGTAAGTACACTGGTTCTTATCCGAAGCAGATGAGCGTTGATGATGTTGATGCAAACGGCACAGCAGCTCTTGCTCTGGCATACGCTATGTCCTAATTGAATGGACTTTATAGTTTGGTAAAAGCTTGAATAGATGCCCTTCGGGGCATCTATTCTTTTAGGTAAGAAGAAGGAGAGGACTATGAAGAAGAAGGGATTTACCCTAATCGAATTGATAGTAGTAATTGCGATTATTGGTGTTCTCGCTGCAATTCTGGTTCCTGCTATGATTGGCTATGTGAAGCGATCTAAGATTACCACATGCAACAATACATCCCGACAGATTTACAATGCTCTGAACACCACATTTGTGGAGCTCGACACTAAGGAGTATAATACGAATGCATTGGCGGGTGATTACCGCACTACCGGTTCAGCCGTCTATGCCTTTGCGAATGCTGGCTATTCCAGTTCCACTTTATCAAATCCGACACAGCAGCAGCTTCTGGAGTATATGTACCAGAATGTCTGCTCAATTTTCAACGAAATCCAGTATGTAGACGATATTTCTTTTCGTCTGTACGAAGATGGCTGTAAGGGTGTCGGCATTGTAAAGACACGTTATCCGGGATCATACCCGTTTGCGGTAACAAATGAAATCTTTGATCACTATATGGGCAACTGGACGTCTAATATCGCACTCGGTTTGGCTGTGCATGATGCTTCATTGTATAACGGGCCTTCCGAGGATATTGCAGAAGAGGGTTAATATGTTGAGAAGATATCTTCATGATATCTTCTTTTTTTGCCTGTATAATTCTCGCCTATGCTTTCTTGCATTATTCCAGATTTTGTGGTATAATACATGTGGCTGATAACCAATAAAACCAGTTGCAGAAAACAGGGGATGAGTCATGAAAAATAAAATCTGGATGATTATTTGTGGTGTGCTTGTGGTATTGACAGGTGTATCTTTCTATTTTAGCGGAGTGCCATATTATCTTCGTACAAAAAAAGAATTCAATGAATTGCGGGAACAAAAAATATTGGACTGGCAGTTCTCTGATCAGGGTGAGATATCTGACGGTGATAAGATTACGATGCATGGTGTTACAATGTGTGTGCCCAAAGGCATTGAAATCGTATCAGACAGCATAATGAAGTATCAAAATGATGATTTAAACTGTGTGCTCAGCATCCAGGCGCCTGAGGAATCCGATGATTTGACGGCAGGAAATGGTCTGTGGGGAGGCGGAGGCCCAGGCAGTTTATCGGACGAGGATCTTGAGAATATGGTGAGTGCGGTCGGCTGGGACTTGCCCGCAAGTTATATTGATTGGGTTCAGATGCTTCGTTTTTTGCAAATGGAAAATTGTGACTGGCATAGTCTTTCTCATTCTATGTACTTTTATTATCTTGCAAGGGAAGCGCAGTCGTTAAATTATTTTGGCAACGAGTGTTATATTCTGGAATTGCCTTCCTGCACATGCCTTGTGGGTGTGATTCTCCCCACGGAGGAAAGCGAAAACTATAGATTTCAGGCGGCCATATGTGATAATGATAATCTGAATGTGAGCACCTCGTTCATTTTGAGTGTTTCTGATTTAGAAATGGGGTATCAGATAATCAATTCCATTGAGGCGCATCTCTGTGCGGAACTTGAAAAATAAAATGCGAAAAAAAGGTAGACTCTTTTTAGAGTCTACCTTTTTTTAGTTGAGCAAGTCACTCCAGGTTACGGATTCCCCGGAGAGTGAAATGGCATAATACTGTAAAATCAGCTGTGCATCATCGCTGTAAATCCTGCCATCTTTATTGATATCGGCTGCTTTCTGCTGGGCTGCAGTGAGCCCAAGCGGCAGGCCAGTGATGGTATTCAGGTAAGCTGCTAAAGCAAGCTGCGCATCGTCGGAGCTGATGTTTCCGTCACCAGTGATATCTCCTAAATCAGGTTCAGTATTTTCATTCAGTGGTGTTTCATATGAACCATTTCCATCCGTATCAACCGCAAGACCAATTGTGTTCTTATCTATTTCATAAATTAACACAGATTTATAACTTGTGGAAAATGTTCTTTCTGCGCTGTTTTCATAGTTGTTGGCTTCTACAGTAACATTTTTGAGCATATCTCCGGAAAGAACCCAGCCTTTATTCTTCAGATCAGCTTTTAACAGGATTGTTCCACCGTTTTGTCCGCTGACTCGAATCTTATGCCAGTCTGTAGCATGATATCCTTTGTCTTGTATAATTGCTAATGAGAATGCATCTTTAGTATTTGCGCACTCAATGCAGGCATCCGGGCTGACGGTAATCTTGTTTCCACTGTCTGCATTTGCATACAGATTGCAGTGCTCGTATGCCATGACAAAATCAACCAATTCACCGCTGTCTGCCTTGGATTCCACATAGTAGCACAAATCGGAATCCATGGTAGCAACCATTCTGCCGTCTTCCTCATTACCAAAACAGTTTGCAGAAAACAGAATATCGCCGTCGTCATCGCTGGCATTGAAGGCTCCATTGGAGGAATCTCTTACTACGGAAAGCCGATATGCATTGAATGGTACCATATCCATTCCGGCATAGTAATGCTTATTGTTATTATAGTGATAGCCTGTGTTCTCGTTGAATAAACCATGATAATTCAGAATATTGGTGTCTGACAATACATAATGCAGAATGCCATCCCTGTATTGCGAGCTATTTGTAATTGCCTGCTGTTCCAATTCTTTCATATCATTTGTCATGGGAATGAACCACTCGCCATTCACCGTATTCAGATACATGTCATGGCATTCATCCCCTTTTGCATATTTATAGTTGTTATTATAAATAAGCACATGCTTGTTATATGATTTTCTTTCTCCTTCAAGAGTTAATATTTCTCTGACATCTTCAATGCCATATGCCACAACCGCATGACCAATTCTTGCATCATTTGTTGGATCATTTGTTGCTTTATAAGAATAACAAAGCAGAACGGGTTTTCCTGCTTCCAGGGATTGAATCAGATCTGTGAATTTATCCGTTTCAGACTTATGCTGATATGTCCACATTTCCTGCTGTACCACATTTGTATATTGAAGAAGCTGATAGTAATTGATTACGGATCGAAGTTCATCCCCCAGATTGGTTTCATTTGCCATGGCAGGGTACGGAATACCAGATTGAATCTTCTCCAGGGGCAGAAGACCCAGATAATTCAAAACAGATGTGGCTGACATACCGTAACAGAAGCCGCCAGCAGTCTGGCTTAATATGTTATTGATACGATCTGTTTCTGTTTCGCTCAGACCATTCAGCAGCTTTGCCTTGTCAGTATCTGTGAGATAGTGGAAAAATTTAGTACGGCCATCCACAGGGTCAACTGCTGTAACACCAAGAGTTTTCTTGTTGTTTACAAAACCCCAGTCATTCCATCCACGAAGGTATTGGCCAATGGTAGTAGTTGCTGTGGCAGTCAATGTTGTCGTGGGTTGTGTAGTGGGTACAGTTGTAGTAGTTGTAGTAGTTGTAGTCGTGGTGGTTGTTGCTGCAGAGGTCGTGTGTGCAGTCGTGGTGGTTGTTTTCTGGGCTGTTGTGGTAGTAAATGATGGTATGGTGATAAAGGGAGAAGAGCTGACTGTCAGATGAACACAGAATAATCTGTTGTCTTCAATGCGCACAATGATGTCTGCCTGTCCCGGATTCAATGCTTGTATTGTAAAATAGGTGCGCTCTCCATTCATCATATAGCCGGCTGAGGTTTTGTCCGAAACGGAACAAAATGTAATCGGATTATCCATATTATACGAGTACATGGAACCGGGCATTAAGTTGAGTGAAAACTCTTCAGTGAAGCTGCCGTCTTCATCCAGATAATGACCATTTGACAGATAATTGAGAATCCATGAAGAATCAGATGCATCTACAACATTATCAAAATTCACATCTGCATTTATTCTTCCGGCTTTTGTTAATGCTGCGCTTCCTACATACGCACTTAATGTCAAATCGGCATCATCATTATTCACTATGCCATCACAATTTGCATCACCACGAACATATTTAAAAGTGAATTTTTCAAAATACTTTGCATATTCTTCGGCAGTGGAATTCGTTAAGCAGTGAATATTCGTATAGTCCGGAATCGTATCATTTTCTTTGGCAATGATACATTGTGGGTTCAGAATTGTGATATCTTCGATTCCGCTGTCAATAAATGCCCCTTTTTCGATTCTTAGCACACTTCTGGGAACAAATACATTTTTTAGTTTTCTGCAATAAGCAAAAGCACCACGGCCAATTGTTGTTATGTCATCCGGAAATTGAATTTCAGAAATGGTATCCGCCAATGCGCTCCATGGCGCTGTGTTTTTTTCAGAGGCGTCCCAATTACCCATTGCTCCGCTTCCTTTGATTGTAAGAATCCCATTGCTTTTCAACTCCCAGGTCAGATTCTCTCCCTGCGCACCGCAGCTGCCTGATGCCAGAACTTCTGCAACAGCAAGTGCGTGAAAGCTTTGATAGTTGGTGTTTCGTGTTTTAACATCTTTTGCTATTGGCTGCATGAGTGATGTTAACATTAGACTGGCAGACAAAGTAACACTGAGGAATCTCTTGTATATCATGATATGCCTCCTATAAACCATCTAGTTCAGAATACATTGATTCTAATATTATTATAGCACCTTTTCCCATGTATGTCAATTTCTCAGATGAAAATAGAAAGGCTGTGTGCCAGAGTTTATACTCTTAGCACACAGCCTTTTTTGGGGGCTATTACTTGTTGAGTTTCCAGTAGTCAAATTCTACGTCGCCGCTGAATACGAAGCAAACGTCCTTCTGACCTGTAACTTTCAGTGTCGGAACAGTAATTTCTGCGCCGTTGGTGCCTGCAGGGATGTCAACATATGTGAATGCCTCACCGCTTGCAGAACCGGTGCAAACCTTGATTGCGCCGCCGTTTGCAGAGCTTACCTTTACAGTCATGCTCTTGCTGCCTGTGGAACCAAAATCTACGCCCTTAACCTTTGTCCAGTCACCAGTCTTCAGACCCTTAACAACAGTGTCGCCCTGACCGGAAATCTGTACGTTTGTCATCTGAGAAGATGAGAGAGTTGTTGCAGCACCAAGCTGTGCAAATGTTTCTGCCTGAACTGTCTCATAAGGATTCAGAGCTTCAATCTGAGATACGCCGGTCTGAGAACCGCTGCATGAAATGCTCGTGCCGTTTACAGTAGCCTTATCAATACAAGGGCTTCTGTAGTTGTAACCCTTTCCGCCGTTAGCGCCCATGCGCATCTCAAGTTGACGGGAGTGATAAAGCACGTAGTAGTTACCCTTGAATTCGATAATAGAGTGGTGGTTGTTACCGCCATTGTCCAGTCTCTGTGTACCTGTGTTCTTGAATACGACACCCTGGTAGTTGTATCCGCTCAGCGGATCTGTGGATGTCATGTAGCCGATATCAGCATTGCCGAAGGAGTGTCCGTTGACGCTTGTGCCGCCCGGAACACTCCAGTTGTGACAGAAGGAATATACCCAGTTTCTGCCAATTTTAATCATGCTGGAGTCCTCAAAGAGGTAAGGAGTACCCGGATCGATAGGTGTGCCAACGATAGAGATCATGTCAGAACCAAGCTTTGCGATACGGCCCTGCTTTGTCATTGCAGCCTGTCCTTCCGGAACACCGCCGCCGTATGCGATGATACCTGTATCTGTTTCAGCATCGTAGTAAACGCCCGGGTCGAAGAGCCATGTAACATTGCTGTTCGGAGTGCTTCTGGAGATGAGTTCCTTGCCAATCGGATCCTTGACATTTTTCTTGAATGTCGGATCATCAGCTGTGATAACTCCAATACCGGAACCGTTGTTTGCGAAGTAAAGGAAGAATTTATCCTGACCATTGATTTTCTTCCATGCTGCATCAGGAGCCCATGCATTGTTTGCCCAGCCAGCAATCGGGTTTTTGACATTTGTTCTTGCAACAGGAATCTGGCCGTGGTCAGTCCAGTTTACAAGGTCTGCGGTAGAAATACAGTTGATTGCGCCGGATGCATAGGAGTTTTCCTTCATCTGACCATTCGAGTATTCGAATGCGTCAGCTGTTGTGTAGACATAGAGTCTGTCACCGTAAACCATCCAGCCCGGGTCAGCACCGAAACGCTGTGTGTACAAAGGGTTGTTTTCGTTGTCTTTTTTGGGGCTGGAAGCAGGCTTTACGCTTGCGAACAGCTGCTCCATCTTTGTGAAGTCAACCTTACGCTCTGCAACCGGGAATTCCGTAATCTTTGTCAGGAGGTACTGCTGGAGCAGAGATACATCTGTTGCATCGATTTCGCCGCTCTGGTCAACGTCAGCAGCCAGCTCTTCGATGGTGCCTGCAAACTTGCCGGACTTCATGCCTGCTTTCTGGAGGGTAAGATCTTTTGCTGTGATTGTTCCATCGCAGTCAACGTCGCCAAGAATCAGCTTCTTGCCGGGACCGGGGCCTTCAATCTTCTTGCCTTCCGGTGCACCGATGACTTCATCGATAAAGTAGCTTGCGGTTTCACCGTCGCACTCAACATAGATCACGCAATCAGAAGCGCCGGCAGGAATCTCGAATGCGGTATTTGCGAGCTGTACCCATTCGCCCTTGGTTGCTGTCTGAGAATCTATCTTGATATACTGTGTTTCGCCTTCGGAATCCTTATACTGCATTGTGAAGTGAACTGTTTCAGAGGAACCGCTTGCCAGCTGAACTGCTGCGGAGAAGCTGAACTTCTCGCCTGCCTTGAAGACATTTGCGGGAATAGCTACTGCTGCACCATGCCATGCAGCGGTACGGTCTGTAACGCTCAGGGATTTGCTGCCTGCATATGCAGCACTGCCGGAAGATGTCAGCGTTTCGCTTCCTGCACGGCCGGAGAATCCTTCGATACCATTTTCAAACGTGTAGTGGAACCAGTTGCCATCCGGATCCGGTTCAGGATCTTTTACTACGAAACCATCATCGAACTTTGTGCCGTCGCCCCACTGAGACTTCGGAACAACGTCGATAACAGACTGATACGCCTTCTTTGGCTGGTTGCTGCCATCATACAGAAGCGGTGCATTGCTCTGACCCTGATTGTTTGTAGCAACCCAGGAGTTTCTGTCGTTCGGGCCCCAGACCTGGAACAGTGTAACACGAGCCTGATGTGAAGGATCGGAGTTCCAGTCAACAGCTTCCTTCAGGATGCCGGCATAACGTCTTGCCTGATCATCCAGGGAGTACTTGCCGCCGTCTGTGCTGATATCCAGCTCGGTGATCTGAACCTCCAGACCTGCCTGCAGGTACATCTTCATTGCTGTGACATATGCATTCTGACCGGACCAGCCGTCATTCCAGTTTGCGTTGATATGGGACTGCATGCCAACACCATCCAGGTTGCCGGCTGCCTTAATACGCTTTGCCATTGTCAGAATTGCGTCACGCTTAAAGCCTGCATATTCATTATAGTCATTGTAGAACAACTTACAAGTGGACGGAGCATACATTCTTGCATATTTAAATGCAGAATCCAGGAAGCTGTTGTCACCGTAGACCTTAACCCACGGAGATGCGCCGTTGCCGTAGCCGCCTTGTCTCGGACCGCCGTTGGAGTCGTTCATACACTCGTTTGCGATATCATATGCATACAGATTCAGGGACGGATACTTTGTCTTGTAGAGATTGAACATATTCTTGATGTAGCTCTCAAGACGCTTTTCCATTGTTGCTTTGCTTACCCAGTTTCCGCCGTTCTGGAAGTTATCCTTGAAGAACCATTCCGGTGTCTGGGAATGCCATACCATTGTATGACCACGGAATCCGAGATTGTTCTGTGCACACCAGTCAGCAATCTTTGCGAAGCTGCTGTCACGAACCTGAATATTAGTGTCGGTAGAACCGCTTGCAACCAGTGTTGCATCCGGCTTTGTTTCGTTTTCACACTCGATGGCGTTGCAGTCCTTCAGAAGGATACTCTTAATGGTGCTGTCATTAATAGTACCGCCATTCAGAATATTACCGGAGCGGATGCCGAAGTTTACGAGCTCATCCTTAATACCCTGTTCTGCAGCAGTTGCGGTGATGTCTTCCTTTCCGGTGACAGTTACTTCGTCGAAGCAGAAGTCATCGGTTGTATCAGTTGTAATGCTGAGTTTGAAAGAAATGCTGTCCTTCGGTGCTTTATATGTTGCACTGAGCTCTGTCCACTGACCAGCCGGAACTTCCTTGGAATCCAGAATCTTCACGGTCTTTTCACCGGTTTCGGGATTTTCGGTTGTCAGTGTAAGGGTGAATGTCTGTGCTGTCTCTGCACTGACACGTACAGAGTACTTATAAGACTTTCCACCGGTCAGATATAAGTCTTTTTCAGATACTGCACCATCGGCAGGTGTTGTTCTGCCGGTAACACGCATACCACGGGAACCATTGAAACCAATGTTCTCGATGGCTGTTACTTGTGCGGTCCATTCCGGTGACTCTGCATACCAGCCACCGTATGTCACTTCGAAGTCGTTTTGTACCAGCGTGGTTGCCAGTACGCTCTGAAAAGGCATTGCAGACAACATGACAGCTGAGCATGCTGCAGCTGTTGCTGCCGCCATAATGCGTTTACGCTTCATACTTCTTCCCCCAAATACTTTCAGTTTTATTGATTTATTCTGCATACTGAATGAGTGCATCCCTGAAACTTGTTACCCAGAAGGGGGTAGGCAACCAGATTCTGTTCTGCCTTTCATGGTTCTGCAGTCTCCCTGATACAATGCATGTGATGCACTTGTACCTTTGTGATTTAATTTTACCTTAATTTTTTCTTAATTTCAATGCACATTTCGTAGAATTCATGGACAAAACGAAGAAAGATGTATAGAAACACATACATATTCAGGTCCTATGCGCCGAAAATAACGAACAGAATGATAAAATATTCCCTTGAAGTTGTATGCACATCGTGTAATTTATTACACATTAAAAATACAAGTCATAGAAATATGTCAGGGATTGTACATGTACAAAACATTTTCCTGTGGTCCTAAGCGCATAAAAAAGAGCGGTATGTCTGAGTCCGCACACCGCTCTATACTATTTATAATGAATTCTGCTTCGGGATTATTTGTTATTCTCCTTCTTCTTCCTCGTCCTCGATATATCCGGCGTTTTCCCAAAGGAATCGTTCCATTTGTTCCTGGAGTTTTACGCCGCGTTTTTTTGTTTCGCTGGAGAGAACATTCATATCCTCGTAGATGCCGTCCACATCTCTGGAAAGTTCCCAAAGCTGTTTGTTCAGTGTCTGATAATGCTCCTCAACCAGATCTGCAGTTTCATCCAATTGATCTATGCGGGATGTCAGCGAATCCATGTGCCGCTGCATCATGCGAATCTCCGCAAGCATACTTTCCTGCTGTTCCTGAAGTTCTTTCAGCAGTTTCAAAGCATTTTCTGTATCAGATGCTGTTTTGTCCATCTGAACGGTCAGCTTGCCCGTTTGTTTTTCCAGGTCCTGAATATCCGACTCTACTTCTGAAAAATGAAGCATGATTTCATCCATAACCGCACCCCCAAAAAATATACAGTATAGTATTATTATATATCCGTTGTGCGGAAATGTCAAGCCTATTCTCTCATATAAAGTATTGCAGAATCTTTCGCATGCGATTGCGTCCACGCTGCATGGTTCTGCACACAGTTGATACATTGATCTGATAGGTATCTGCGATTTTTTGAATGTTCATGTGTTCTTTGTAGTATAAAAACAGAAAGTCTCTTTGTCGTATCGTCAGGTCATTTTGCCAGACTTTGCGCATTGTGCGAAGCAGTTTCCGATGTTTGTCAGGCTCCTCACCATAGAACTCTTTTTTCGTTTCTCTGGTAAGCTGCCGCACAATTTCCGGATCGAATTCCAGTGCATCCGCAGTCACCTGATAATGCTTTTGCTTATTCATCATCATTGCTCCTTCTCCGCATAAATCCGAATTTCACGTATTGCGTCCGTCAGTTCTTCGTATTCCATCCGCAGTGTCTCAATTCGCTTATACAGTGCCGCTTCTTCCTCCAAAGAGCGTTCTCTCCTCGCCTCCTCTCTCTGAATCTGTTTTAATTCGCTCCGCAGAGCCTGTTTTTTCTCTGCAACTTTTTCTGCCGCAGATTCGTATTTGCCCAACATCTGTGTGTACGGCTTTTCCTTTTCCCATGTACCGGTCATGTCCATCATCCTCCCTTGATATTTGAAAAAAAGAACAAATGTTCTTTTATATTGTAGCAGAAATCGGGACTGTTGTCAAGAGCACTGAAACAGGATAGGTTAAATCCTGCACACACTTCCGTTAAATAAGAAACATATGTTCTTGTTTTTGAGAAAATGCATTCCATGCGGCAGAGCAATTTTTTCATCCAGATATTGCGGTGATTTTGCAATTCTAAGCACAGTACAAGCAATATAGATTCATAATTTAGCAATAAGAGACAACACAAATATAATACAACTAGGAAAGATTTGTTATAATATACAGTGATATTTGTTTATAATGCTGTAATAATTCTTTGATATTTGCTTTCTGTTGTGCAATACACCAACTTTTAGGAAAGTCGCAAAAATTGGAAAGATATCTGTAAATACCGCAAAAAACAATCTAGACTTTGGAGAATTTTTGTGCTAGAATGAAAACACAAACAAAGAGGGCAGCACATTGACAGAACAGTGGCTGTCTGAGGGAAGAAGAAGTTTTTGAAAACAAAAAATGGAGGGATTTATCATGAAACGCAAATTTTTCGGGCTTCTGAGTGCAGCAGTACTCACGCTCACATCCATCCCTGCGACTGTGGTTAACGCCGCAAGCGTAGGCGACGTGCTTCGTGTCGGAAATGGTCAGACACAGCATAAGGGCAACTGCGACGGTTTCAGCTATGAGCTTTGGCTGGACACTACCGGCGGAAGCGGCAGCATGACACTGGGCAAGGGCGCAACTTTCAAGGCTGAATGGAGCGCATCCGTCAACAGAGGCAACTACCTCGCTCGCCGCGGCCTTGATTTCGGAGCAAAACAGAAGGCAACCAGCTACGATTATATCGGCATGGATTATGAAGCAACTTATAAGCAGACCGGCAGTGCAAACGGAAACTCCCGTCTTTGTGTATACGGCTGGTTCCAGAATAAGGGTGTAGGCGGCAATGTTCCGCTGGTTGAGTACTATATTATTGAAGACTGGGTTGACTGGGTTCCGGACGCATCCGGTAAGATGGTTACCATTGACGGTGCCCAGTACAAGATTTTCCAGATGGATCACACTGGTCCTTCCATCAACAGCGGAAGCGAAACATTCAAACAGTACTTCAGTGTTCGTCAGCAGAAGAGAACATCCGGCCACATCACAGTATCTGATCACTTCAAGGCATGGGCCGATCAGGGCTGGGGCATCGGTAACCTTTACGAGGTTGCACTGAACGCAGAAGGCTGGCAGTCCAGCGGTGTTGCCGATGTTACCAAGCTGGATGTATATACCGATCCGTCCGGTAAGGTTACAGGCGTTACCCCCGGTACAACAACTACATTTAAGCCGGTAGATCCGGACGCAAACGGCTACTACTTCAATGAAGGTTTTGAGAACGGCAAGGGTGATTTCACAGGCAGAGCAGGTGCTTCTGTTGCTGCAAATTCCTCCTGCTACGCTGAGGGCAGCGGTTCTCTGAAGGTTACAAACAGAAGCCAGGATTACTCCGGTGCTATGGTTTCTCTGGATCCGGCAGCATTCAAGGCTGGCGAAACATACAGCTTCAATACAGCTGTTATGCAGAATGAGGGCAGCTCCACAAACTTTAAGCTGACTCTTCAGTATGATGATGCTTCCGGTACAGAGAGCTACGACGAGATTGCAACCACTACCGGTTCCTCCGGCGTGTGGACAACACTCGGCAATACTTCTTACAAGATTCCGGCTGGCGCAACCAACATGAAGCTTTACGTCGAAACTCCGGACAGCACAGTTGATTTCTATGTTGACAGCATTTCCGGTGCAGTATCCGGCACAAAGTCCAAGATTGACCTGAGCAATGCAAAGCCGGGCAATGGCGGCACAACCACAACTGTTACAACTGCTCCGATTGTTACAACACCGGTTCAGGGCGGCGACAGCTCTTCTCACCAGAATAACAACTACACCTATGACAAGAACGGCCAGGGCTTCAAGGACGCAATGGGTCCTTACTTCCGTCTTGGTACAGCTGTGAACGCTTACAACATCCGCAATGCACAGGTTGCTAACTTCATCAAGCAGAACTTCAATTCTATCACATGTGAGAACGAAATGAAGCCTGATTCCATCTGCGATCAGCAGAAGTCTTCCGGCGATAACATTGCAATCAATCTGAACCAGGCAGCACCGATTCTTCAGTTCTGCGAACAGAACGGCATCGGCCTCCGTGGTCACACATTCGTATGGTATTCTCAGACTCCTGAATGGATTTTCAAGGAGAACATGCAGTCCAACTCCGGTTCCTTCGTATCTCCTGACCGCATGAACAAGCGTCTCGAGAGCATGATCAAGAACACCTTTGAAGCAATCAAGACACAGTATCCGAACCTGAAGATTTATTCCTACGACGTATGCAACGAGCTGTTCAAGAACGACGGCGGCGGATTCCGTGGCGACGGCGGTGAATACTCCAACTGGTGGAAGTGCTACGGCAATGACAGCTTTGTAATCAACGCATTCAAGTATGCAAGACAGTATGCTCCGAAGGATTGCAAGCTCTACATGAACGATTACAACGAATACTTCGGCATCAAGTGCGATGACCTCTACAACATGGCTAAGAAGATTATGGCTGAAGGTGACTACATCGACGGTATCGGCATGCAGTCTCACCTCCACGCAGCTGACTTTGGCAAGACAGGCAGCGCACACAAGTCCACAGACAACCAGATGATGGCATATGCTGATGCAATTGACAAGTTTGCAAGCCTGGGCCTGGATGTCCAGATTACTGAGCTTGACGTTACTGCAGCTGATACTTCAACAGGTTCCAATCTTTATGTTGACGTATTCAGAGCAGCAATGGAGCGTTCCGGCAAGATTTCTTCCCTGACACTGTGGGGTCACTGTGATTCCGCTAGCTGGAGACAGCAGTACGAAGACGGCGGTAACCCGCTGCCCTTCGATTCAAACTGCCAGCCGAAGGCATTCTACAGCGACATCATCAACCTGACAAAGGAAGTTTCAATCACACAGGGTACAACTACAACTACCACAGCAAAGACAACCACAACCACAGTTACAACCACAACTACTACCACCACAACAACAAAGAACGACACTTCTAATGTGAAGCTGGGCGATGTAAACTGTGATAAGACCGTTGATGTTGCTGACGCTGTTCTTCTCGCAAGACTTCTTGCAGAAGATAACTCTGCAAAGGTTTCTACTCAGGGCCAGCTGAATGCTGACTGCAACAAGTCCGGCAAGCCTGACACTGATGACGTAACCTTGATCCTGAAAGCAGTTGCTTTCCTGATCGAACTCTAAGAACTTCGCTAAATACAAACCTTTCCACTTATAATGAAAACCGGAACACGGGCAACTGTGTTCCGGTTTTCTATAACAGAAAAACCGCTTGTGTATTTATTCTGCACAAGCGGTTCATATTTTATCTTTTCTTATATAGTACCAATTCCGGGTTTACACCATTTGCTTCATAGGTGCTTACCAGGATGAAGTCCATGTTTGCAAGCACACCAAAGCATCTGTCACCGCCAAACTGGCATTCCAGCTGATTTCCAAGATACGTTGCCTGGTCATCCAGAAATTTTACCATAGCGCCGTTGGGAAGTCTGTATTCCAGGTTGACAAAACTACCAACAAGGGCATTCAGTTTTTCAAGTTTCGGCATTCCTTCGATATGCAGTGCATTGATTTCATCTATAAGCTGATGCTTGAATGCTTCAAACTGTCCGCCGTCACTAAGTTCTTCATAGCGTTTCCAGTAGTCTAGTTTGGGCAGCATATCCTGTAAATGCGCTCTCACATCTGCTTCTGAGTATTGTTCGTTTGCCATGTTTTTTACACACACATCAATCAGGTCATCCATATTGCTGTACATATATTCGCCGTCGGCGTAGCACCATTTGCAGTAATGTTCATTCAGAAATCCATCCTTCTCCCTGCTGATACTGCTGTCTTCCAGCGGCATTCCGCAGCATTGGCATACCAGTTTCATCGGTGAACCCAGAATGGTGTTGATGGAGACATCATACAGTTTGGACAATAATTTCAGTGTTTCCGTATTCGGGACAGTTTCGCCGGTTTCCCAGCGTGAAACAGCCTGTCGGGTTACAAATACTTTTTCTGCCAGCGCATCCTGCGACAAATCATGCTTTGTGCGAAGCTCAAGCAGAATATCTTTTGTTTCCATGTTATAAGGACTCCTTCCGTGAATATGTCAGATAAAGTGTCAGGTTCTGGCTGAATTGTTCTGCGAATTTTCTGGGAGACCGTTTCCAATTCAACCCTATCAATTTGCATATTGCCATTATAGCATAAATCAAGGAAATATGCAAGCAACAGGCAGTTGCGGTAACTTTTTTATGCTTTTTAGAAAAGATTATTATATAAAACGTACCATCTACAGATGGCAAATGCAGTCCAAACTGTACAAACAGCCAAAATATTTAGAAATCCAAAGAAATTTCAAATTCCTATTGACAGATTCAAACTAATGTGTTATAATAAAAGGAGTTTCGCTGAAAGGGAGTGGTTCGGCCGATGTAATGTAACTGAGCGTTCGATTCTCTGAGAAGAAATCAGGAAACCGGGGAAATGAAGCGTCAGTTTCCGTAACAAAAAGGTCTGGAAATACTGACACAGGACTATGTGAAATCGTCCGGTTCAGGTGAAGGATTCCTGCCGGGGGAGGAAAGGAAAAGACTATTTCGAAGTAGGTTTGGCTGTGCCCGAATTTGCGGCACTCAACTTCATTAGGAGGATTATCTATGACGAATAGCGAATTTTTTTCAGCTTGTTGTTCAACACAGGATCTTTGTGCGATTGACCGCTATGTACGCATGGACTTGGAAGCCTATTTTGAGGGGAAGACCCTTAGCGAAAAGGAAGAAATTCTTGACAAGTGGCTGCGTCAGAAGATGGATCCGGCGAAGTGGGATAGTGCAAACAATCCGGAACATCGTATTCCCCACGATATGTATTGATATTGGAAGAAGGCTCCTTCGGGAGCCTTCTTTGTTTTTTATAGATTGTGCATGACAGATAGGGAAGCACAAAGGGCCTTTGAAATCCCGAGGAAAGGGACTGATGAAACGGACGGCACAGACTGCATGTTTTATATCAGTCCCGCAGTGTGGCGGCAATTGCCGAAACGAAACAGAGCAAATACTGCTGCCTTGAAATGAATTTTTGAATTTTCATTTTCTTTCCGATTATGCTATAATTATTTCAGATTTGAAACCAAAGAGAGAGAAGAATCACAGGATCTCTTATCAGCTCTCTCGATTGTTTAAATAATGGCAAACGTGCAAAGGCGGAAGACAGAGTTAAGCATACGGTATCATTCCCAATAACAGGCAACACGAATTGCAGAAAAAGTATTTTGATGGGATCGTTAAGCTGCTGACAAAAAATCTCTGCCGGTCTGATCCAGTGCGCCTATGCATCAGGAATTGAATGCAGTTCTATGCGCTCGGTGCTCTTCCAAGAGCTTTTTCTGTATCTTGTTTTGGAAAATGGCATATATACTGTGTTGCCTGAAAGCAAATATTAGTTTTCCGGAAAAATAACACTTGACAAAGTAACTTTAATTGTGTATAATTAAATTGTACCCAATCGAATTGCATTTTAAAACGGAGGTTATTTTTATGAACGCATATGATTTTACTGTTAAGGCACAGGGCGGTTCTGAGGTTTCTTTGTCTGAATTCAAAGGAAAAACACTTCTCATTGTCAATACAGCAACAGGCTGCGGATTCACTCCACAGTATGAAGAACTCCAGAACATCTATGAAGAACTTCATGAACAGGGGCTTGAAATTCTTGATTTCCCATGTAATCAATTCGGAAATCAGGCACCTGGTGCAGATGAGGAAATTCATAGTTTTTGCACAGGCAGATACGGGATTTCATTTCCGCAGTATTCAAAAATTGATGTAAATGGTGAAAATGCTATCCCTCTTTATAAGTGGATTACTGCCAACACAAAATTTGAGGGATTTGATGGCGCTATGAAACTGATTCTTGCTCCTGTCGTTAAGAAAATGGACAAAGATTATAAGAACAATGGCAATATCAAATGGAACTTTACTAAAATTCTTATTGATAAAAATGGTGAAATTGTCGCAAGATTTGAGCCGACAGCTTCGCTTGACAAAGTAAAAGCTAAAATTAAGGAAATAATCTGAGGTGAATAATATGTCGGATTTCAGTATTACAGAATATGTTTCCAATGGTGTTGAGACTATCGTAAAAAATGCTGTTAAAGCTACACTTTCAAATCCTGCGGAAAGTATTTTTATGGCTAAATTTGCCATAGCGTCAAAACTTGCATCAAAGAAGCGTGCCAAAGCAGAGGAAAACGGAGAACATATTCCTGCGTTTTTAATTGCAAGCATAACTAGCAGTTGTAATCTGCATTGTGCAGGATGTTATTCAAGAGCAAATCACGCTTGTTCGGATTCAGCTCCCGTTTGTCAGCTTTCTGCTGATGACTGGAAAAAAATTTTTATTGAGGCAGAAGAAATCGGGGTCAGCTTTATTCTGCTTGCAGGCGGAGAACCTATGATCAGACGAGATGTTATTACGACCGCAAGTGAATTCGGAAATATTCTTTTCCCCATATTCACAAACGGAACTATGATTGACGAAAACTATATGAATCTATTCCAAAAGAATCGCAATCTTTTACCCGTAATCAGCATCGAAGGTGAAGCTGAAACTACAGATAACAGACGTGGAAATGGTACCTATGAAAAGATAGTTTCTTCTATGAATAATATGAAGAAAAACGGGATTCTTTTCGGTGCGTCTATCACAGTAACGACAAAAAATCTTGAGGAAGTATACTCTGACAGTTTTATAGAATCTCTGATTGAAAAAGGATGCAAGGCTGTATTCTACGTTGAATATGTACCAGTTAGTGAAGAAAGTAGTTATCTCGCACCTGAAAATGAACATCGTGAAATTGCAGAGAGAAAACTGCTCAGAATCAGAGAAAAATACTCTGAAATGGTATTTATTTCTTTCCCTGGTGATGAGAAAAAAAGCGGCGGATGTGTTGCGGCAGGACGAGGTTTTTTCCATATCAATTCACATGGCGGTGCAGAGCCATGTCCGTTTTCTCCGTATTCAGATATAAATGTGAAAGATACATCTTTAAGAGAAGCTTTGAAATCTGAATTATTCAGAAAATTACAGGAAAACGGAACACTTAACGAAGAACATAAAGGTGGTTGTATTCTCTTTGAAAAGAGAAACGAAGTCGAAAAATATTTAAAATAATTTCGGAGTATAAATTATGTATCATTATGATTATATCACAAGCGGAACCTGTGCACAGTTAATCTCAGTTGATTTAGAAAACGATATTGTGCACAATATTTCTTTTATGGGCGGCTGTAACGGAAATCTTAAAGCTATTCCGATTCTCGCAGAGGGAATGACTGTGGATAATATTGAAAAGCTGTTAAGTGGTATTGAATGCGGCAGACGTGGAACATCCTGTGCAGACCAGCTTGCAAAGGCTGTTCGCAGAGCCTATGAAGCTCAGCAGAATGGTGAGGTTCAGGAGTTTAACGATGAAGACTGATGAAACATGTTATGATTCTTTAAGACTTGAAAATCAGCTTTGTTTTCCGCTTTATGCGGCTGCAAAGGAGGTTGTAAAAAAATACAATCCGTTTTTAAGTGAAATTGCCCTGACTTATACACAGTATATTGCAATGATGGTATTATGGGATAAACAGGAAATAAGCGTCAAGGAACTCGGAGAATATCTTTTTCTTGATTCAGGTACGCTCACACCATTGCTGAAAGCACTTGAAAAAAAAGGGTTTGTTACTCGACAGAGGTCAGAATCCGATGAAAGAGTTCTTATTGTAAAAATTACCGATGAAGGGATGAAACTACGAGAGAAGGCTGTTTTAATTCCTCAGCAGGTTGGTTCATGTGTGAAAATCGATGAGGATGAAGCAAATGAGCTTTACAGAATACTCTATAAAATATTGGGAGGTCTAAAAAATGACTGAGCTGGAAGCTGTAAAAGAACGTCACTCGGTTCGTTCTTATCAGGACAAAAAAATTGAATCCGACAAAATTCAGAAGCTTAATGAACTTATTAATGAATGTAATGAAAAAGGGAATCTGAATATTCAGCTCGTAAATGATGCAGGAAAAACATTTAATAAGCTGTTGAATAAATTTATGGGACTTGGTTCTGCTCCGAGTGTAATAGCCTGCATCGGAAAAGACGACGAAACTCTTGACGAGAGATTAGGTTATTACGGTCAAAAAATCGTTCTGTATGCGCAGACACTCGGACTTAATACCTGCTGGGCAGGAACTTTCAGCCCCAAGAATGTGAATGCCGAAATAAAGAACGGAGAACGTCTTGCAATTGTAATCGCAATCGGTTATGGCATTAATAATGGCAGAGTAAGAAAATCAAAATCCGCAGAACAAGTTGTCCGTGGCGGAATTGCAGGCAAGCCGGATTGGTTTATGAAAGGTGTGGAAGCTGCGCTTCTTGCTCCAACAGCTGTCAATCAGCAGAAATTTGAAATCGTACTTCACGAGGATAAATCTGTTGAGATAGTTGACAAAGGCGGTGTTCTCAGCAAAATTGATAAGGGCATCGTTAAGTATAATTTTGAAACAGGTGCTGGGATTTCTGGAAAAATTAGATAAGAGAATCGAAACGCTTCATGAAGCAAGAGAAGAAGTTGCAAAGTATCCTGGACTGACATCAGAGAACTATAAGAACATAGACAATCTGATTAACAGGACAAAGCCTGAACTGCAACGGTTAGCTGATGAACACAGGAAGCTTCGTGATGAACTTCGTGAAGTAACAGATTCCCTTAGCATCATCGAGCAAGTGACAAATCGAACCTATGTGATGCAGCTGAGAGAACAAAGAATATTGGTTGATGCTTCGCAGAATATTGTCAATGGATTTGCAAGAGGAAATGAACGATGAAAAATTTTTCTACCAGTCGCATCAAGTGGCTCGCTATTTTGACGATGACTATTGACCACATTGCCTTTGCATTTCTTCCAGAAACATCATTGCTGTACTACTTCATGAGACTGTTCGGCAGACTGACAGCTCCACTCATGTGCTTTTGTCTTGCTGAAGGGTTCCGTTATACCAGGAGCAGAAAAAAATATTTAATCCGGCTCGCCCTGTTCGGGATTCTGTCTCAGCCTGCATATTTTCTGTTCGTCTGCAATCGGCTTCCTGCGAATATTTGGGAGAACCTTCTGCACATGAACGTGATATCCAATATGGCAATTTCATTTGGAGCATTGGCTATCGTCAGCGAAAAAAGAATCAGCCTGAATGTCAGACTGATTCTATCCGCTATTCTGATTTCACTTACACAAGCAGGGGACTGGATGCACCTCATTCCATTCTGGCTGTTCCTGTTTTACTACCGAGAGAAGATAAAGCACTGGAAAATTTTGTATGCAGTAGGAAGCACATTGCTCGTGACCTGGATGTATCTGAACCAATTTCCTAACTTTGCATGGTTCTCGTTTCAGTATTACAGCTTTTCTGACAGAAGATCTAGTTAAATCATGATTGCCAGGAACTGTAACTATTTTGTTACATGCAACACTGATGGAATCAGCTAATTTCAAAATATAATCATACACATTTGTCGTATTTACTTCACCTTCAGGTGCGTATCGATAATCACCTGTTATTATCAGAGTATCAATTGCTCCTGTTTCATTCTTTATTTTATTCAAGTATTCTGGGAGCTTCGAACGTAATTGTCCTGTATTGAATGATTTTACCTTTGTTTGAAAGTGTACATCTGATATTTGAATCCAACGCATTAAAAGTTTCATTTCTTTCCCTCTCATTCCGAAAATCGTATTATAAGTTCATCTGCATATTCATTTAATTCATCCCACTTTTTTGAAACAACAAACTCAGGTTCTTTTCCAGCAAGCATTCCACAAGCAGACTTTTTTTCATGACCAAAGGAATAAAAAAGTTTTGCTTCAAAACCGCTTGCTATGGCGGTGTCTAATACACGCTTGGCTACTTCAGATGGATAAATTATAGAAGAACCTATTTCATCAGATGAATTATACTCGCAAAAACTTAGACGAAATCTTTTGGGATCTAAAACACTTATAATACTCTTAATGGCTTCTATTGAATTAGTATATTCTGCATTACTGCCTTTAGGTCGAAAATGGTTAAATAGAAGAATACCTATACATGGCTTTTCACCAGTAATGTCTACTATATCACTCATTGCATCGATAGAATCACGAAATGGATATACGGAATCGATTGGCATGATGGTGTCTCTACTCTCTGTTGCATGGAGTGAAAAATGTAATGTGACTTTTTCAGTATAATATTCTTTAACATCTTTTTTATAACAAAATATTGATTCTGGTACTCCGCATGTAGCAAAAATATGTCGATAAACATTTTGATTTAAGTGCCGCATTACTTTGTTTGTTAACTCGATTGCCATCCGAACTTGACTATATGAGTAACCTGGTTCGCCTTGCCCCATATATGCAAACTCCCGCTTCTTGTATGCAAGTTCAGGATGTTCTGAACAATACAAATCTGTTAACACCATAAAAACATTCTGTTTGGCTATATCTCTATATGTAAGAAGTCCACCAAACGGTAGGAGATTACCAGTGCGACAAAACAGACATTGTTTACGATTAGCTCTAAGGATACATCCTGAACTGACTGATGTTGTATAACCACAAATGTCAGCTGAAACACCTTTAGTTTTATTAACGAATGCAGCACTTTCAATATATTTTTTATTATACTCAGTTTTCCAAGCATAACGAATTCCTTCATTTGAATCTTTTCCTAATATATCATAGCCGGCAATTTGTAGCATATTAGTCCTCCATTATTATGTTAATAACTTGTTCCATTATAATTGGGTTCTGAAATGTTTAAGTAGTTCTGATTATAACATCTTGCTGTACAAGTATAATAAAATGGACAAACTTCAAATTTAGGCTTTAACCATTCGGAACTCTTAGTTTCCAATTTGCAATCTGCTTTTTCTTGCATACACACTGAACGTCCAATATGCCACTCTATAAGATTAATCGTACTAATATCTAAATGCGTATATAGACTAACTGCATTAATCATATCTGAGCAATGCATACGAATTGCTGCAACGGTTCTTTCAGTTCGGTTTGCCTCAACATTATTGATATAATCCCATGCTTTCTTGGTTTTGCATATTATTAATCCTCTTCGTAAATAACTTCTAATGAGATGATAGTCAATTGCTGGATGATAATAACTTGATAATGTCTCAAAACCATTAATAAACGATACTTTTTGAATCAAAAGTTGTAGTTTTTTCTCTTGAGGATCACTTGAAAAAACATCGCATTTAAATAAATTAGAATGAACATCTTCATAATCTAATAATCTATCATTGTCCATAAAAACATCTTTAATCTGCAAATAGTGTTTTGACCATGAACCAATTTGTCTCAATATTTTTGTGCGTTCATCTGCTCGAATTCTCTCTTTTTTTTCATATGTACACAATAACTCGTATACCTCATCTTCAGAAATAGTTTTCAAATTATCTGGTAGTAGCCAATCTGAATTCTTAAGTGTTTTCTCATATACTCTAGTTCTCAAATAATCCCAATTAATCTTGTGACAAATAGATGCGCATATAATCTCACACATTATAGCAACACTTTCTCCAAATCTATCAAATGTAATTGACTCTTTTGGTAGTATTGATTGTATTGTGGGATATACTGTATCAAAATCGCATCCAAAAAACGGCAAGTCAACTGTTTCAAACTCTCTAGTCATATTCTCAGAAACCTGAGACCCATTTAATCTACCACACTCATTATTATTATCAACAATAGTACCTTTATCAGACTGATTAGGGCATAATTGATTTTTTTCCATAATACAATCCTTTTCTAAAATTTTACGTCTAACTGAATGTTTTCTGGGGATGCGTGATCATATCTTTATATTACCACACAGTTTCAGCCTTTTCGGTATCAAGTTCTTTATATAAATTATTTTTTTCATAGCATCCGAATAAACTCAATGATAAGATGCCAAGCAAAGCAAGTAATAGTATTTTTCTCATATTAATTTTTCTCCTATAAACCGAGAGTTTGATTAGAACATAATCTGAGTGTTTTCCTTTTGTCATTATTATATCAAACCTTACTGAAAAAGTCAATCACGCCATTTTCAGCTTGATGGTCAGGTGAACGAAAAAGCCACACAGCACCGTCCACCATTGCGGAGCAGAAAACTGACCGCTAAAAAGAAAAAGCCCTCAGAAACGCTTACAGAGCGTTTCCGAGAGCTTGCGGTTATTCAGTTCCAATAGGTTTTGTGCCTGTTATGGTATGCTCCACAATTCTGATTATGACTTGTGTGGAACGGATTTTTGCTGTTCCAATAGGCTAAGGTTTTTGAATCGACTTAAGATCGCCAACAACAATCTGTCTGTACTCTCCATCATCCGTACAGGAAATTACAGTAAGCCTGTTATCGCCGTAATCATTCAAAATCTCAGTTGACTTGGGCGATACAATTTTATATTCGGTAACAACGTAAGTATATCGTGTTCGTTTATCATCAGTATCAATCAGATGCATTTCATCACCGATTTGTATTTTGTCAAGGTCATTGAATATTTCAGCGTAAATGGTGCTGTTATGTCCTGCAATGCAGTAATTTCCTTTACCAACAGAACCTGTATCCGTAAAATGACCTGCAGCAACGGACAACGTTTCATTGTCAGTTCCTTCTAAAACAGGTACTTTTATATTCAGATTTGAAATCTCAAAAACAACATTATTCTCTAAAAGACGTTTAAGCCGAATTTCTCGGCTGATTTTATTGTATCCGAAATATGCTAAAAGTGTCAGTCCCATTGCCAAAGCAATGAGACCGACACCGAACATATACTTGTTACGTTTATGTTTCATCATTTTCCTTGCGTGATTTTACAATAAGTGCTGCACCGCCGAGTGTAAGGAGAGCTGCAATTCCTTCAACTGCTCTTGCATAAGGCATACCAGTCTGTGGTAATTCTTCTGCTGTGTTATTTTCAACAGTTGTAGTAATTGTTGTAATTGTTTCAGTATCAGGATTTACAGTTGTTATTGCAACTTTGTTTTCACATGGCACAAGATTGAAGCAAGTTCTTTCGATATTTTCGGCTTCGGCAAATTTAAGAATCTCAGTATTTGCACTTGTTTTCATGTTGAATTCAATAACAACAGAATCCGCATACTGAGGATACTTTTCATCACTTACGATTTCAGCATCAACATTATTATCCTCGATAAACTGTAAAAGCATTTCATG
>JAKSPJ010000019.1 GCA_024404915.1 Oscillospiraceae bacterium | reverse complement strand
TGGGAAAATAGATCGATGCCGGCTCAATAAACCCAGAGCTTTTGCTCTGGGTTTTCATTTTAAATATAAGGGCCATTAGCTCAGTTGGTTAGAGCTCCCGGCTCATAACCGGTCGGTCCTGGGTTCGAGTCCCCGATGGCCCACTGTATAAAAGTACCTATTTTCTAATGAAATTAGGTGCTTTTTATTTTTATATGAATAGCCCATCAGAGTGTTATTGGGGACCTTTTACACTTGTCTATACTATTTGTCATATTCATCTATAAATATGTAATAATGGTGCAAATATAATTGACTTTTTACCGAGAATATGCTATAATTTGTAGGGAGATAATATGCAATACCTGAATCGAAAGTATGAAAAACTAAAAGAATATTTCCTGACTGTGCAGAGGATTGCCGTTGCCTTCTCTGGAGGAGTGGATTCTGCTTTTTTGTTGGCATCTGCGAAGGCCGTTTTGGAAGACAGTGTTATTGCTGTTATGGCCTGCACTCCTTTTGTTTCTAAGGCTGAGTCATTTGAGGCAGTGCGTTTTTGTAATAAATACAATATCCCGTTGATATCGCTGCCGTTGCATGTATTGGATATGAATGCTTTTCGCAGCAATCCACCTGATCGCTGCTACCATTGCAAAAAAATACTCTTTCAGGAAATGAAACGGGCTGCTATGGAAAATGGCTATAACGTGCTTGTGGATGGGTCTAATCTGGATGATTTACAGGATTATCGCCCCGGCAAGCGTGCTTTGCAGGAGTTAGAAATCAGCAGTCCGCTTCAGGAATTTGGTTTTACAAAATCAGATATCCGACAACTCTCTCTGCAAATGGGTTTGCCGACCTGGGATAAACCGTCTCTTGCTTGTCTTGCTTCTCGTATTCCCTATGGTCAGCCGATTACTGAGAAGGCCTTAGCCATGATTGAAATAGGAGAGGACTCTTTGTCGCAGCTTGGCATTATACAGAAAAGAGTGCGTCTGATTGGGGAGGATGCACGGATTGAAGTGCTGCCCCAGGATTTTATGACGATTCTGGAGCACAGAGATACCATTATTCAACAATTGAAAGATGCAGGATTCCGGAATATCAGTTTGGATTTGCAGGGATTTCGCAGCGGAAGTATGAATGACGGAATTCTGAAAAAGATTTAATGGACATATCGTGTGCATAATTGTAACGTATTTCTATGTGCACGTTCAATATTTTATCTGGAGGTTAAAATTATGGCATGTTTTATTGTTCCAACTACGGAAGCTATCGTAACGACAATTGGAAAAAAGATGATGCAGAAGCACGAGGAAAAGCACCCTGTTTCTACTGATAAGATTTCTTTTTCTGAGAAACTTGGTTGGCTTAATAAATTGTTGTGGGGCGGTTCTGCATTGTTGGCTATGGAGCATTTGTGGCATGGAGAGATTTCTCCCTTTCCACCTTTCCTGACCGCTGCGGCTGATGCCCAGGAACTTACTGTTGTATTGCATGAAATGGCAACCAGCGGCGTTGGTATGGCTGTACTTGTCACTGCCGTCTGGGGTGTAATGTGCGTCGTTTCGGATAAGATTCATTTGAAACAGCTTGTGAATCAGGAGCAAAGCGATTCAACGACTGAGGAGGTTCCGGTATGACTTTGCTTATTTCCATAAGCGCAGCTGTCATATCAACCTTAGTGTGGTATTGTAATGCCAGGGCAAGAAATCTGAAAATCGGAACCTTGGTGCTGATGTATTGGGGTGCGTCCTTGATGTGGCTTGTGGATGCCTGCGCAGAATATATTGAGATTGGCTCTGCATATTTTACACCTGCAGCTGCTGATATGCTGAATGATGCTTTTCTCGGCTTCACAGTTGTTGTTCTGGGCATGGTAATCTGGATTGCTTCTCTTTTGATTCGGGATCCTGCCGGTACGCTGCATAATGTTCTTTCAAAAAATCATTGATGCAGAAGAATGAATTGGAAGCTCTGCTGAAAATGGTTGCAGATCATTCTATGACAGTGGAGGAAGCTGTATTATCCATGCGGCAGTCTCCATTTGATGAAATTGGTTTTGCAGCTGTAGATTTGCATCGTGGCATTCGACAGGGCGTATCAGAAGTAATTTATGGTGCGGGAAAAACCGCTGAGCAAATCATCGGGATTGTTCGTTCTATGCAGAAAAATGGGCAGGAGCGAGTACTGATTACAAGATTGGATGAAGAAAAAGCGGGAGTGATTCAGTTACAGCTTCCGCTTTTTTATCAATCCTGCGGAAAAATCGGCTTGATTGGACAGATGCCGTCACCGGATTGTCAGGGAACCATTCTGATATTGACCGGTGGTACCAGTGATATCCCTGTTGCAGAAGAGGCAGCATTTACAGCTCAGGTTTTGGGAAATCCTGTAAAGTGCATACATGATGTTGGTGTGTCCGGTCTGCATCGGCTGCTGTCCCATATGGATGATATCATGCGTGCGAGAGTGATTATTGTGATTGCAGGCATGGAAGGCGCCCTTGCCAGCGTGGTGGGAGGGCTTGCTGCTTGCCCGGTTATTGCAGTACCTACCAGTGTTGGATATGGCACAGCCTTCGGCGGTTTGACAGCATTGCTTGCCATGCTGAATTCCTGCGCAAGCGGAGTGAGTGTTGTGAATATTGATAATGGCTTTGGTGCGGCTTATCAGGCAAGTCAGATTAATCATATCGGAGGATAATATGAGAACTCTTTATCTGGAATGCGGAATGGGTGCAGCAGGAGATATGCTGACTGCGGCGCTGCTGGAATTGCTGCCTGATCAGGAAGCATTTATACAGAAAATGAATCGCATTGGCTTATCAGATACGAAAGTCCAGGCAGAGTCTGTTATGCAGTCAGGGATTCTTGGCAGTCAGGTGTCTGTTCTAATTCATGGTGAAGAAGAACACAGTCATGATGTACATACGCACCATCATGAGCATCACCATCATGAAGGAGAGCATCATCATGAGCATCACCATCACGAAGATGAGCATCATCACGCTTCTCTGGCGTCTGTTTTTCAGCAAATTCAGGATTTGCAAGTGTCTGAACAGGTGAAAAGAGACACGATGAATGTGTATACTCTGATTGCGGAAGCCGAGGGAAAAGTGCATGGAAAAAGTGTTTCAGAGATTCATTTCCATGAGGTTGGTACTAAGGATGCAATTGCAGATATTGCAGCTGTTTGCATACTGATGGAAATGCTTGCTCCAGAGCAGGTTATTGTTTCCCCTGTGCATGTCGGAAGCGGCTATGTGAAATGCGCCCATGGTATTCTGCCGGTTCCTGCACCGGCTACAGCGATTCTTTTGCAGGATGTGCCGATTTACAGCGGCGATATTGATGGGGAGTTATGTACACCCACCGGTGCTGCTTTGCTGAAATACTTTGCGAATGCATTTTCTTCAATGCCTGTTATGCGTGTTATGAAAACCGGGTATGGCTTTGGAAAAAAAGCTTTTCCAAAACTCAATTGTATTCGTGCGTTTCTCGGTGAAACAGCATCTGAGAAAGAGATAATTGCTGAGTTGGTTTGCAATCTGGATGATATGACAGGGGAAGAAATCGGCTTTGCTCAGCAGATTCTAATGGAGAATGGCGCATTGGATGTTTTCACCACACCCGTTACAATGAAAAAGGGAAGACCCGGCGTGTTATTGACTGTGTTGTGTCATGAAGAGAAAAAGGAACAAATGTTGGAATTGATTTTTCTGCATACCAGCACCATTGGCATTCGGGAGCACGCTTGCCGGCGGACAGTTCAGTTCCGCAGTGAAAAAACAGTGCATTCACCATTGGGTGATGTGCGTGTAAAATTCTCTGAAGGCTATGGAACGGTACATACAAAACTGGAATATGAAGATTTGGCAACCATTGCAAGACAGAATCAAATGTCCTTACATGCTGTCAAAATGCAGGTCGAGAAGGATGTGACAGAAAATCTATGAATATCACTTGTCCGGTATGCGGAGGGATATTTCTTCGGGAAGAAAAGCGTTTTTTGTGCTCAAAAGGGCACAGCTTTGACTGTGCCCGTTCCGGGTATGTGAATCTGCTCCAGCGGCAGAAGCATCGTCAGCGTGGTGATGATGCAGTCATGGCAGCGGCACGCCGGGATTTTTTGAATCGAGGTTATTATCAGCAGTTGTTGGATCGTATTGTAGAGTCTGTTTTGCAATATCGTGTTTCTGCAATTGCAGATATTGGCTGCGGAGAAGGCTGGTATTCCTGCGGTGTGCTTTCTGCCTTGCAGAAGAATGGGATACAGGCTAGTCTGTGCGGTATTGATATTTCCCCGGAGATTCTGCGTTTTGCGGCAAATCGTGCGAAAGAATGCGGCATGGGTTCCCAGACTGCCTGGGCGGTCGCTTCCGTAAACCGTATTCCGTTGGAAGATCAGTCCTGCGACTGTATTCTGAACCTTTTTGCCCCCTGTGAAGAAAAAGAATTTGCCCGCATATTGTCTGATCGTGGTGTTCTGATTCGTGCCATTCCGCTGGAGAAACATTTGTGGGAATTGAAAACGGCAGTCTATGAACGGCCATATGAAAACCGTCCTGTGGTGGAAGCATCCGGAGGATTTCAGATGGTGGATATGAAGAGAATTGATTATCAGATTACAGTGCCGAGGGAAGATTTGCAGACGCTGTTTGCCATGACGCCGTATTCCCATAAAACATCCAGAGAAGACGCTGAGAAATTGCTGTCTTTCAATCAGCTGACAACGAGTGTTTCCTTTGGACTGCTGATTTGTCAAAAAAAATGATACTAAAATCGCTGCAGTGAAATACTGCAGCGATTTTTTATGATAAAAAATATGAAGAATATGAAACTGAACTTAATAATTAAGTATAATATTGCTTTCTGAAGGATATATGAAAATGTTGCTTTATCTCAACAATATTTTTGCACAGTCTGAAAACATAGTACACGATTTTGATAATCCATTCGCAATTATTAAACATAATGGTCATATATTGCGACTATATAATTGTAATAATCATATGAAACAACAAAATGTTGCAGATATTGTATTATTTTGCGCATATGATTTGAAAAAGTCAAAATCACAATAATATTTTATTTATGTAATTATTAAATTACAAATACTAATATTGACAAAGAATACAACAAGTGGTATAATACAGCATGCACGGTGATGTGCAATAAAATTATATTTTGTGAGGTAAAAAATATGAAAGCTTTGAAGAGAAAAGTCGCAGCAATTGCATGCGCAGCTGTATCCGTCGTTTGCAGTGCACAGGCAGTCACTGCATTTGCAGCCGCTAAGCAGACCTACTGTCAGCAGTATCAGCGTGAGGTTCTCAAGACACCCATGAGCGATGCACTCCGCTATTGGGCAAACAAGTATCCGTCAAAGACAAGATGGAGCAATTCTGTAAAGTCTGGTCAGACAATCGGTTTTGGCTACAGATATGACAATTCCGTAAACAATGCTTCTGATGTTACGCTTTACAATTCTGCTGCTTTTGCAAGACAGCTGGCATTGGATTACTTTGAGACCAATATTTACATCCGTATGGGTACAGAGAAGACCTTTACACCGAAGATTGGCGATCAGATTACTTACGTCAATGGTTCCCGTCTCCAGACTATTTTCCTGACAGATACAAACACCTATGCACAGTGTTCTGAGGACAGATACACCATGATTACTTACGGCAACAAGTGCTCCTTCAGCAATGGTGTTCTGGTTCTGAACGGAAAGGCTTACAGCATCAAGTATGTGGAGCGTCCGGTGAAGGTCGGCGATGCCAATGGCGACACTGTGATTGATTCGAAGGATCTTACTGCAATGAACTTTTACCTGAATAACAAGTGGACAACTTATGATTACAACTTCTTCATTGCAGCCTGCGACATTGATAAGAATGGTGTTGTAAATATGACAGATTATAACTATCTGAAGAACAATACCGACAGCACAAACAAGATTCTGAAAAACAAGGGCTATGTTGCCTCCCTCTGGTAATCAGAAAACGAGTGCCCCCAAAAAACAGCCTGTATCTCAGGAATACAGGCTGTTTTTATTATGTTATACAGTTTCCGGTAATGGAATCAGCATTGCAACCGCTTTCAGAATTGTAATCAGGTCATCCTGTTCCAGCTGTCCATTCTGATTGCAGTCCGCATTGAGCTTGCCTTGGCTTGTTACGGCTGCGGTTCGGTCTTCAGATAAGAGTCTTGCCAGAAGAACGGCATCTGCAACGTCCACATTGGTATCGCAGTTTGTATCTCCGAGGCGTACTTTCTGAGGTTCTGCTGTTGCTGCAGCAGTGGTGGTTGTTGTAGTCGTTGTAGTCGTTGTAGTCGTTGTAGTAGAAGTCATCGTTGTTGTGGTGGCTTCTGTTGTCTGCATCTGATATTCTGCAGGAGCCAGAATAAATTTCTGACCATCGCCGCCCCAATAATTCCATTGAACGATTTTTGCGCCTTCTTCCTTGCTGATTTCATAGACATCGAATCCGGCAGAGGCATCAGAGCGTACAGAGAGAATGGAGTAGCTTCCATCATTATTGCCCCAGATATGGAAGTACTGGCTGTCAGATTCCTCCGGCTGTTTCAGCGTCAGGGCTGCGCCGTCAGATGCATCTGCTACGGTGACAGCCAATCCGTTTTCATTGACAATCTGGTATTTATTATCGCCCTTCCTTACAAAATTCCATACTGTTTTTTCACTGGTCTGCAGCAGGGCATTGTCTGATGCATTGACAAAGAGTGCACTGTTCAGATTACGGATGGTATAGCCGTTTTCCGGCACAATGGCATATGTCGGGGTAATCTTCCAAAGCTGACATTCACCGCCCCAGAATTCCCATTGTTTGATGACACCGCCGTTTTTCGTGGACCACTCATAGACATCCAGACCGGCTGTGCCGCCGGAGCATTTGGAGACAATGCCGAAATAGTCACCGGAATTTTCCAGGCGGAACAGCTGATTATCAGCACCGGTATATTTCTGTAATTCTACATCGGCGCCGTTTTCTGCGGTGGATGATTTTATGGCGATGCAAAGGGATTCATCCTGCATGGAGGTGAATCTGCACCAGCCGTTGCCCATATCTGTGATACGGAAGTCCTGATTCCAGTCGCCGGATTTGGAACCTCGTTTCTGCCATTGCTGAATACCTGTTCCGGGTTCAGGCTGTCCGGTCGCTGCGGATTCCAGTACGAGACCGCTGTTGACATTGGTGATGGTATAGGGCACATTGCTCAGCAGCTTAGTATTGCCGATGTATATGCCGCCTGTGGTATCTGCTTCTGCTGATTTGTCATAAACCAACTGACCGCTTCCGATATGGTTATACAGCAGGGAACATTCTTTTCCCTTGAAGGGTGTTTTCTGTGCGCCCCAGATGGTCTGGTTGTTCTTGCCCACAGCGGTAAAGGTCATGACATAATTGCCTTTTCCGGTTTCATCATACTGTGGATTGAAATAGCCGTAATAGGAAACATTATTGATTTTAAAAGTTGCGGCCGCACTATCATTCTTTTCCTCCCATGTGCCTGTCACTGCACCGGAAATAGTGCCGTCTGCATTCAGGGTGATATTGGAAGAGACGGTGATATTGCCGTCCGTTGCATTGCCGTGGTTGATGAATTCATATGTGCCTGTCAGGTCAGCGTCGTAATATCCTGCTTCTGACCAGGTCTCTCCACTGTATTCATAGGGCATTACCACAGGCCATCCGGCTTCATTGAATCTCATTGCATGGACACGGACCTCATGATATTCCGAGTTATCATCAAATCGTGCGTGATTAAACAGATACCATTGTCCGTCATCGTCCTTCAGAACAGAGTTATGACCGCATGCCATATAGGCACGGGGCAGAGAGGAAAACTTATAGTTCGTCATAACTTTTACGCCGATGGAGTCCAGATTGGTGTTGGATTCCAGCACCATATTTCTTCCGGCAGCATCTGTGAAAGGTCCTGTGGGATTCTTAGAACGTCCAACACGCATATTATAGCCGCCGGTGGACAACAGACCGCCGTAGGTTTCCCATAGGTAGTAATAGCCTGTATCCTCATTGTATTCAATGAACGGACCTTCTCCGGATTTTCCGTATCCTCCTGAAATCTTGGTGCCGAAATAGCTGTCAATCATTCTGCCGTCAGCAGTGGTGCCGCTTTTCGGATGAATGCATTTTCCCGTCTGGGGATTGATTTCCAAAGTGAAAATACCGCCTGACCAGGAGCCATAGCACATATACATTTTGCCGTCTGTGCCGTAATAAATAGTAGGGTCAATGGCATTGGGGAACATCTGATTATTGAATACATGGTTATTGAACCACTGGGAATTGAATGTGACTTCCCCGGCATCAATCAGCTGCTGAATATTGGTATTGGAATAGCGGCGGTTAACGGTCTTTCTGTTATTGCCCCATGTCACATTGGTATCTGTAAAACCAGAGTAAATCAGGGTGTCCACGAAGGTATACGGCCCCTCCGGATTCTGAGATGCCGCATAGGCAATGACAGAGGTGCGATAGTCGGAGGAGGTGCAGAAATACATCAGATATGCACCTTTTGTACCATTGGGGTTGATATAGTCAGGGTTCCATATTACATCCGGTGCCCAGACTGCAAAGCCGCCTTCACAATCGCCCAGATCTTCACCGGCCCAGTCAAATGCCTTTTTCAGATTGGCGGACAGGCTGCCGAAAATGCGGTTGTTGGTGGCTGCATATCCATTGGTAAAGAGCTTCCAGTTTTGCAAATCGCTGGATTTTGCTGCGTCAATATGCGAACCAAAGACATAATAGGTTCCCGTTTTGCTGTCCTTGAAAATGGAAGGATCGTGTACAGAAACACGGGATTTGGCTGCGGCATAATCCGCAGCGTGAACTGAGGGCAGCATGCCAATGACAGAAGCAGAGGTCACAGCAGCTGTGATCAGTGATAATAGACGTTTCTTTTTCATATAAATTCCCCCTGGAGTGTATTTTTTATGATTATTATAAATGATACAGGAAACAAAAGTCAATGGATAATTGTAACATTTTGATATGAAATCAGGCTTTCTTCATTAAGCGCATGTATGGGAGAGATGCTTTTTTCAGATTTTACTTGACAATTTTTATATTTTGTGGCATAATAAAAAGTATGGCGGTGTATTACCGTACAATCAGAAAGAGGGGGCTTTTTTATGAGAAAAAAGCGATTGACAGCAATTTTGGCAGCTGTCACAATGCTTGCGGGAACTGCTCAGCTTGTACCGGCAACAGCAGCTTCTGCAGCACCGTATGACTATGCGAAATCTTTGCAGTTGTCAGTGTTTTTCTACGAGTCACAGCAGGCAGGTCACCTGCCGGAGTGGAACCGTGTGGAATGGCGAGGCGATTCCAATGTGGATGACATTGTTGACGGCGGATGGTATGATGCAGGTGACCATGTCAAATTCAACCTGCCCATGTCCTATTCCGCAGCAATGCTGGCCTGGGGTCTGTATGAATACGCAGACGGCATCGAGTCATGCGGAGAAATGACCAATTATGTGAATAACCTGAAGTGGGTTATGGATTATCTTGCGGAATGTGACCGTGGGGATTCCATCATCTATCAGGTGGGCATTGGTACCATTGACCATTCCTGGTGGGGACCTGCAGAATTATATGAATACGGAATGGCTGATCAGAACAAGACCGGCGCACGAGATTATCTTGAGGCGAAAAGCGGTATTTCCTGCGTGGCAGGACAGATGGCTGCAGCACTGGCGGCAGGTTATGCCGCATTGCAGGGCAGAGTGGACAGTGCAACACTGGAAGGCTATCTGAAGAGTGCAAAGAATTGCTACAAGATTGCAGCAGCATCGCCCAGTGATGATGTGTACAATAAGAGCGATGCACAGGGCTTCTATCAGTCCAGACAATTCTATGATGATTTGTTCTATGCCGCAAACTGGCTCTATATTGCCACGAAAGATGAGGCATATCTGAAGGAAGCAGAGAGCTATATCCCGAATCTGGGCAAGGAACTTGGCCAGGATGTGCTCAAGTATTCCTGGTGTCACTGCTGGGATGATGTTCAGCAGGGTGCTACTTTGCTGTATGCAATGAACACAGACGATGCCGCATGGATTGCCCAGGCAAAACGTCATCTGGATTACTGGCTGAATGAAGGGAAGCAGGCCGACAGCGGTTTGCGCTATGTTGACAGCTGGGGCTGTCTGCGTTATGCCAATACACTTGGTTTCCTGGCAGCAGTCGGTTCAGACCATCTGTTCAAGAATGATCCGAATTATGATGGCTATGTTGAGATGTATGAAACACAGATCAATTATTCATTGGGCAGCAATGCTCTGAAGCAGTGTTATCAGGTCGGATTCGATGAGAATTCACCGCTGAATGTTCACCACAGAACAGCACATGGCTCCTGGAAGAATGACCTTGCCATTCCGGATAAGAACCGTCACATTCTGTATGGCGCACTGGCCGGCGGCCCGGACACAGCAGGCATGTATGTGGATGACCGTGGCAATTATATAAACAATGAGGTTGCAACGGACTACAACGCAGGCTTCACAGCCCTGCTTTGCAAGATGGTTTCCGTATATGGAGGAAAGTCCGATCCCACATTCCCGCCTCCTGAAACAAGAGATGATGAATTCTTTGTGGAAGCAAAGGCAACACATGATTCCGGCGGCACAACTGTCAGCATCAGACTGACCAACCATTCTGCATGGCCGGCACGTGTGGCAGATAATCTCTCTGTCCGTTATTATATGGACTTGAGCGAGATAAAAGCAGCAGGCAAGAATCCGGAGGACCTGACCATTCGCTGTGACCGTAACCAGAGTGAGATGTACGCAGGCAGCGGTGTCAAGCCAGCAACGATTTCCAGGCCCGTTCAGTATGATGGAGATATCTACTATGTAGAGGTCACTTTCCCGGATGGAAGAGCCGTCCTGCCGGTATCCGAAGGTGCACAGCAGTGTGAAGTCCTGTTGGCTCTGGTGTGTCCGGAGTATGGCAGCTACTGGGATGAAACCAACGACTACTCCATGAAGGGACTGGGCAGCAAGGATTGCGTTAAGACAGAGTATATTCCTGTGTATGAGAATGGAGTTCTGATTTTCGGAACAGAGCCGGATGGCAGCAAGGGAACAGGTTCCATCAGTGCAAATGAATACAAGGGTGCAGGTTCATCGGAGATTGTTACAACCACAAAGCCCATTACCACAGCACCTTCAGTCACAACAACAACTACTACAACAACCACCAAGGTGAGCGACAGCACACCTTCCACAGATCCGAGTGTACTCTGGGGGGATGCCAGTTGTGATGATAGTGTTGACGTCTCTGATGCTGTTCTCCTCGCTCGTTATATTGCGGAAGATGCGGCGGCTAAAATTTCGGGACAGGGAAAAATGAATGCGGATGTTACCCACGATAATTCCCTTGATACCAATGATATCACAAAGATTCTGAAGTATGTTGCAAAAATTCTTACTGCAGAGGATCTGGCGAAAGCGTAATCAAACAGAGGACAAACAAAAAAGACTGATGTCAGATGACATCAGTCTTTTTGATTTATGAAAAGAAATCAGATACCGATATTTCCGGTGCTGTCTGCATTGAAGAACTGATTGCTTGTTTCGGTGTAGTAATCGTTCTCCTCCAGAGATGTAAAATCTTCATCCTCCGGATCAGGCAGACGTGCGCCGCAGACACCGCAGAAAATATTTTTCTCGCTGTTTTCTGCATCACACTTCGGGCACATTTTGTATCCACGCAATGTGTTCAACTCGAATTTCATCTTCTTGATACGACGGCGACGAGCGTCGATATCGTCACACAGTGCACGGAACACGGACGGATCTTCATCCGGATTCTTGTAGTACTTTTTGCCCAGATCAGCAAAAATCTCCACAATTCTTTCTTCCTCATACAGAATTTTGCGTTTGAGGTTGCTAACTTCTGAAACATTAGAAGCTTTTTCGCTGAGACCTCTGCTGACATCACTGACCTTATCAAAGATGCTCATGACATACACTCCATTTCGTACCGGACTGTTTGCTCCGGATAATTTCCGCAGGATTGAATTACAGAACGCACCTGCTAACATCCCACATTACTATTATACACATTTTTACCTTGATTGTCAAGGGTTTGCATAAAATTAGATGTCTTGCCGTAATCAGTCGTGCAGCTTTCTCTTGTCGATGACACGAACAGCCTTGCCTTCACTTCTGGTGATGGACTTGGGAGCCACGAGATGAACCTTAGGATTGATGCCCAACATGGTCTTCATAGCAACAGCCAGCTGCTTCTCACGCTCCTGGATTGCAGCTGCATCTTCTGCGCTCTGCTCAGCGGTCATTTCTACGTTGACATCCAGTGTATCGGTGTTGTTCTTGCGGTCAACCTCGATAAGGTAGTTCGGAGTGTAGCCCTGTTCAATCAGAACTGTCTCAATCTGGGAGGGGAATACGTTTACGCCACGGATAATCAGCATATCATCGCTTCTGCCCATGGGCTTGCTCATCTTAATCAGTGTTCTGCCGCAGGAACACTTCTTTCTGGAGAGAACGCAGAGGTCACGGGTGCGGTAACGGAGCAGCGGGAATGCTTCCTTGGTGATGCTGGTGAATACCAGTTCGCCAACGGTGCCGTCCGGCAGAACTTCGCCCGTTTCCGGGTCAATGATTTCCGGAATGAAGTGGTCCTCGTTGATGTGCATACCGGTCTGCTCTTCGCATTCGAAGGAAACGCCGGGGCCGGAGGTCTCTGTCAGGCCATAAATATCATATGCCTTGATGCCCAGGGATTTTTCGATGGAGCGGCGCATTTCTTCTGTCCAGGGCTCTGCACCGAAGATGCCGGCCTTCAGCTTGATGTCATCCGGTGTATATCCCATATCATGGAGTGTTTCGCCGATGTATGCAGCGTAGGAAGGTGTGCAGCAGAGAATGGTGGATTCCAGGTCACACATAAACTGAATCTGACGCTCTGTATTACCGGAGGACATAGGCAGAGTCAGACAGCCGACCTTATGAGAACCGCCGTTCAGGCCGGGACCGCCTGTGAAGAGGCCGTAACCGTAGCAGACCTGGCAGACATCTTCTTCTGTGCCGCCAACTGCAGTGATTGCTCTTGCACAGCAGTCTTCCCACAGGTCAATATCGTTCTGCGTATAGAAAGCAACAACACGCTTTCCGGTTGTGCCGGAGGTGGACTGAATACGGACACACTCAGACAGGGGCTTTGCCAGCAGTCCATAGGGATAAGCATCACGGAGATCTGCTTTTGTGAGGAAAGGCAGCTTGTGAAGGTCATCCACAGACTGGATGTCTTCCGGCTTTACGCCCTTCTTGTCCATAAGGTCCTTGTAGTAAGGCACGTTCTCATAAACATGCTTCACCTGCTTGACCAGACGTTCACTCTGAAGTTTTTTCATATCCTCCAGAGACATGCACTCGATTTCTTCATTCCAGATTTTTGCCATTTTCTTACAATCCTTTCAAATCTTGGTTTTTTCTAAGCGTGTACTGCATTATTAGTCTGCTGATCTGCCGAGCTCAAATGCAGCACGATTTATTTCAATGAATTTCTGCGGTACGCATTGATTCAATGCTTCCTGCCAGATAGATTCATCAAAGTCCATTTTCTTTGAAACAACACCCATCAGAACAACATTAGATGCCTTTGCGGTACCGGCCTTCTCTGCCAGAGAAAGGGCATCTACTGCAGTTACATCGATATCCATTTTCATCAGATTTCCGACGATGTCTTCCGGGTAAGTTGCTGTACCGGTTATGACAGGCATGGGATCCAGAGTCTGAGTGGAAGTGACGATTTTGCCGCCCTTCTTCAGATAGGATGCCCATCTTGCTGCTTCCAGCAGTTCAAAGGAGATGATCACATCTGCTTCGCCTTTTTCAATGACCGGAGAGCAGACCTCATCGCCGTATTTGACATATGTGACTACAGAACCGCCGCGCTGTGACATGCCGTGTACTTCACTGACCTTGACGGCAAAGCCCTGCTGCAGCAGAACATTGCCAAGAATACGGCTGGCGAGCAAAGAACCCTGTCCGCCAACGCCGACAATCATAATTGACTTGGTTTCCATACCAAAGAACCTCCCTATAAGTTTGATTATGTCCGTTATGAATAACAGCTTTTGTTATTCAATTGCCTGGAATTTGCAGAGCTCTGCGCAAATGCCGCAGCCTACGCACTGCGTATGGTCAATGCAGGCTTTTCCATTCTTCATGGAAATGGCAGGGCAGCCGAGTTTCAGGCACATTTTGCAGCTCTTGCACTTGTCGCTGTTCACCTTCATCGGCGCATTGTGCTTGACATGCTTCAGCAGTGCACAAGGTCTGCGGCTGATGATGACAGAAGGCTCGTCTGCGGCAAGTTCTTCCAGAACGGCTTGTTCCATTTCTGCCAGTTTATAGGGATCTGCCACACGAACACGCTTGATGCCGATGGCCTTGCAGAGTGCTTCCAGGTCAACAGCAGCAGCGGGATCGCCCTTCAGATTTTTGCCGGTGGTGGGATTCTGCTGATGGCCGGTCATACCGGTAATGGAATTATCCAGAATGATGACAGTGGAATCAGAAGCATTGTATGCCACATTTACCAGTGAGGTCATGCCGGAATGCATAAAGGTGGAATCACCGATGACAGCCACGGTTTTATTCTGAGACTGTTTGCCCAGCACCTTGTTGAAGCCGTGGAGACAGGAAACAGAGCTGCCCATGCAGATGGTCCAGTCCATAGATTCCAGCGGCTTTGCTGCGCCGAGTGTATAGCATCCGATATCACCGGAAACAGTAATATGGTGTTTTGCAAGGGTATAGAATACGCCTCTGTGAGGACATCCTGCACACATGACGGGAGGACGTACCGGGAGCTGAGAAGGATATTCTGTGACTTCCAGCTTTGTGCCCAGCAGCTTCTCTGCAATGATGACCTGATTCAGTTCACCGATACAGCCGAAGATTTCTTTTCCCTTGCAGGCAATGCCCAGTGCCTTGACGTGCTGTTCCAGAATGCCGTCCAGTTCTTCAATGACATAGAGTGTTTTGCACTGTGCAGCGAAATCAAGGAATAACTGATTCGGCAGGGGATTGGTCATACCCAGTTTCAGGTAATTTACCTTGCTGCCCAGTGCTTCCTTTGCATACTGATAAGCAGCACCGCAGGTAATGACACCAATTTCAGAGCCGTTGTTCTCCACTTTATTGATGGCAGCTGTTTCTGCATAAGCCACCAGTTTCTGCATACGTTCTTCAACGAATACATGCCTGCCCTTGGCATTGGAAGGCATCATCACATATTTGCCGGGATTCTTGACATATGGGACAAGTTCCTTTTCGGTTCTGGGCATCTGCTCCACGGCACTCTGGGAATGAGCCACTCTGGTTGCGGTACGCACCAGAACAGGTGTGTCAAATGTTTCTGAAATCTCATAGCCAAGCATTGCGAAATCTTTGCACTCCTGAGAGTCAGAGGGTTCCAGCATCGGCACTTTGGAGGCAATGGCGTGATGACGGCTATCCTGTTCATTCTGGGAAGAGTGCATGCCGGGATCATCAGCAACTGCAATGACCAGACCACCATTGACACCGGTATAAGCGGCAGTGTAAAGGGGGTCAGCAGCAACATTCAGGCCCACATGCTTCATTGCCGCAAATGCACGGGCACCTGCAAAACATGCACCCAGAGCTGCTTCCACTGCCACCTTCTCATTCGGTGCCCATTCTGCATAGACTTCGTCGTATTTTGCAACGGCCTCTGTGATTTCGGTGGAAGGCGTGCCGGGATAGCTGGAGGCAAACCGGCAGCCTGCTTCATACAGGCCTCTTGCAAAAGCTTCATTTCCAAGCATCAGCTTTTTCATAAATGTACTCCTTTTGATAAATTGAATGCAAATATTTTGTAACCGCATCAGCGGCATTACAATCGATGATTTCATCAGCCATTGCCTTCAGATCAGCAGCTGCATTTGCAACGGCAATCCGGTAATCGCTGCCCTGAAACATAGGGATATCGTTGCGGTTGTCACCAAAGCATGTAATATGCTTTGGTTTCAGGTATTCCCGAAGACGAAGGACACCATGATATTTGGATGCCGTATCAGAAGTGATTTCCATGTACCAGATGTCGGTTTCATAAACGTCCTGATAATTCGTTACATTGATTCCGTCGATTTGGGAAACGGCGGCATAAATCGGGTCAATGACATGCTTTTTTCCGTGAAGTGACAGGAACACCGGGTGTTGATCTGCCAGTGTTTCCATTGCAGGTACAGAATAGAACAAATCGGCGTGCTCCCCCTGCCGTTCATTGTAGTAGGCCATCATATTTTCCGTGGAAAGGGTGGTGTAGCCGATACGAAACTGCGCATCCACCACGCAGAAGACAAAGCCGTTTATATTAAAATGCTGATAGATTCTGCATACTTCCAGGAAGGCATCCCGGCGTATGACAGCACCGGAGAGTATCTTGTCCGTCACCGGGTTATACAAAACAGCACCGTTTAAAACGATAAAGGGAAGACGAAACGGAAGCCCCCGTAAAATCGGAAGAACCGATAAGGGCGTTCTGGCTGTTGCAATGGTGAAAGGAAACTGTTTTTCAAGCATTTCCTTCAGTATAGAATAGCTGTAATCCGAAACAGTACCATTGGGCTGCAGCAGTGTTCCGTCTAAATCCGTAATATATAACTCATTCATCCAGGTCCGGCTCCACAGGTTCATATTCCACACGGAGCGCAGGCAGCGCTTCGATAAGAGTATAGCAATTCAGCAGATCATCTTCCGGATTGATACCGTCTGCAGGCGGTGCAAAAATACGGATGGCAGCATCACATGCATGCTCCAGCGGATGCTCGAAAAATGCAGGCATCAGGTCAACAAATGCAGCTTCCGGAGCCTTATAGAACCATCTTCCCAGAAATTCAATCATATAATTTCCCTTGTCTGAAAAGACCAGCTCGCAGAAATGTGGCTGCTGTTCCAGACGGAACAGCATAGCAATGCCGTCTGCATCTTCTGCGCCGCCCCAGCGCAATGTGATCGGCAATGCAGGAGCAGCCTCTGCATGTTCTGAAATCCGGGGCAAAAACAGCGGATCCTGTATCCATTTTTTGAAGGTCTGCATTACAGGCTGCGGCATGCCGGAGGCAGCATCGGAGGGATCCTGAATTTCCAGTCCCAGTCTGCCACGGTCACGGAACTGATAAAAATTGATTCCTGAAAGCCAGTCTTCTTCATCCTCTTTCAGGAGGCGGAAGAAGCCATCCACCATTTTGCACTGGTCATAAGGACCGGTTACGTCGCCGTCAGCATTGAATTCGCTCATTACCATGGGCTTCGGATTCTCCTGATTCAATTCCAGAAATCTGCGATAGGATTTCTTTGTCAATGCATAGGTTTCATGGTAGGGATGCCGTGCGTGGGTATTGCCGTCTTTCAGGGCAGTGTCATAGGGCCAGCCCCAGTGCAGTGCCATGTACTTATCCACAGACCAGATATCTGCGGCAGGAATGGTGCAGGCGAATTCATCATCCTTTTCCATTTTGTCAGAGTGAATATCCTTGACACCGTCCAGACAAATAATCATCTGCACATTGGGTGCGTGCTGATGAATGATGCCGCACGCACGAACAAAAAATGCGGCCACTTCTTCATAGGAAGCACGCTTATTAAAGGAAAACCAGTTGCCGGTGGCCTCATGATTCAGCCTTAGAAACATTCTGCCGAAGGGACGCAGGTCCTCTGCAATGGCAATCAGATGCGCATCGGAAACAGCAGGGTCACAGGTCAGTGTGAGTGTCACGTCCTGGCCGTGTCGGCGGATATCCCGCATCTGCTGGAAAACCGTGCTGCTGCGGTCGCCGTTTAATCCCCCCGTATAGGGAAAATAATCATCATATGGGTAGTCCCACTGGAATTTTACTTCCTTGTCCCGAAAGGCATCTCTTGCACGGACAGGAAATGTTTCATCCAGGGGATAATAGCAGTACATCAGATTAACAGACCGCAGCGGTCTGCCAAGTGTTTTCAGAATATAGTCCTGAGAAACATATTCACCACGTTCACTGCCGTCCGTAATATCCATGGCGCAGCGTGCTTTTCCCAGATGTGTCAATGACAGATCAATTTTCATATAAGGGCCCTTTACTCAGAAAAATACTTGTCCAGCAGTTCACGTTTCAGCTTCCAGAGAGGTTCCGAAAGGTCAACATAATACTTGTGCGGATTCTCAAAACGCTTCACTTCATCCCAGATGGTATTCAGCTGCGTTCTGCAGTTTTCACGCAGGCTTGCAATGGGCGGACAATCGTAAACGCATTTACCGTTCTCGAAAATCGGCACCTGCAGTCTGACAGCCTTGAAGTTGGCGATTTTCTTTCTCTTGTAGGTAAATTCCGGGTCGAAAATCACATAGGGCTGTGTATCGTCAATGACTTCATCAAACAGTGTGATGACATCTGCAATGGCCATGCCGGTTTCGTTGTCAAATAGACGCCATACGGTTTTGAAGCCCGGATTGGTAATCTTTGCCACATTCTCCGAAAGCTTGATTTTCGGTACCAGGGATGCAGGGGCGTCTGCGGTGCCGCAGGCAACCAGCTTATATACACCGCCGAAGACTGGTTCAGAACGGGAAGTGACAAGGCGTTCACCTACGCCGAAGCTGTCAATCTGTGCGCCCTGTACCAGCAGATCACGGATCAGGTATTCATCCAGGGAATTGGATGCCACGATTTTGACCTCTTCCAATCCTGCCTCATCCAGCATGATACGGGCTTTTTTAGAGAGATATGCAATATCGCCGCTGTCGATGCGGATGCCCTGGGGCTTATGTCCGGCGGCCTTCAGTTCCTTGAAAACAGTGATGGCATTGGGAACGCCGGATTTCAGGACATGGAAGGTATCCACCAGCAGTGTGCAGGAATCCGGATAGACCTTTGCATAAGCACGGAATGCATCCAGTTCTGTGGGGAACAGCTGTACCCAGCTGTGTGCCATTGTGCCCAGTGCCGGAACGCCGAATTCACGGTCGCAGATGGCACAGGCAGTGCCGGCAGCACCTGCAATATAGGCAGCTCTTGCGCCATACAATGCGCCGTCACAGCCCTGTGCACGGCGTGAGCCGAATTCCATGACTGGTCTGCCGTCTGCTGCACGCACGATACGGCTTGCCTTTGTTGCAATCAGGGACTGATGGTTGACAGAAAGCAAAAGCATGGTTTCAATGAACTGTGCCTGCATAGCCGGTCCACGGACTGTCATCAGGGGTTCGTGCGGAAAAATCGGCGTACCCTCCGGAATAGCCCAGACATCGCAGACGAAACGGAAATTTGCAAGATAGTCCAGAAATGCCTCACAGAAAATGTGTTTATCACGGAGATATGCGATATCTTCTTCTGTGAAGTGCAGATTTTTCATGTACTCAATTGCCTGTTCCAGTCCTGCCATGATGGCATAGCCGCCCTGGTCCGGCACCTTACGGAAGAAAAGGTCGAAGCAGGTGGTGATTTCACCCAGACCATTTTCCAGAAAACCGTTTGCCATGGTCATTTCATAAAAATCCACCAGCATTGTCAGGTTTCGTACCGCCAGAAGAGACTGGTTTTCATTGGATGATTGCATTGTTCACACCTCATTTATCAAATTATTTATTCAGACTGCCATAAAGAATGCAGGCCAGCGGCTGACACCGGATGGTGCTGCAGATTTCTTCTGTGGAAGAGTAGGCAAACTCCCCTTATATTTTACTACAAAATCACAATTTCGTCAAGCTTTTTTTGCAAAAATGCATAACATACTTTTGGAATATAGACAAATTGCTTGCAATTTACGATGAAATATGGTAAAATAAGATGGAAACAATGGCAGTATCCGGAATGAAATATCCTGGCCGGGGATATGCTGCAGCACGTCATATAAAACCGATGAATCATCCGGGAACGTGTCTGCGAACAAGTTTTTATGCAGAAAGGCGGTAACATCATGAGTGAAATTCGTGATATATCTTTATGGGAGAGCGGAGAGCAGAAAATTGCATGGGTAAAGGGAAACATGCCGCTGCTTCGCAGAATTGAGCAGGAATTCTCTGAAACAAAGCCATTTGCGGGCAAGCGGATTGCGCTTTCCATTCATCTGGAGGCAAAAACGGCTTATCTGTGCCGTGTGCTGGCGGCAGGCGGTGCTGAAATGTATATTACAGGCTCTAATCCTCTTTCAACCCAGGATGACGTGGCAGCAGCACTGGTGCACGGCGGTCTGAATGTGTATGCATGGCACGGCACTACGCCGGAGGAGTATGAAGCCTATACCCGCAGAGTCATTGAAGCAGAGCCCCATTTCATCATTGACGACGGCGGAGATCTGGTGACTCTGATTCACACAGAGTATCCGCAGCTTCTGGGCAATGTCATCGGCGGCTGTGAGGAAACCACTACAGGCATTCTGCGTCTGAAGGCAATGGCATCCGCCAATACCCTGAAGTTCCCCATGATGCTGGTCAATGATGCAGACTGCAAGCATCTGTTTGATAACCGCTATGGTACAGGTCAGTCCGTCTGGGACGGCATTAACCGTACAACCAATCTGATTGTTGCCGGAAAGACCGTGGTAATCGCCGGCTACGGCTGGTGCGGCAAGGGTGCTGCAATGCGTGCCAAGGGATTGGGTGCCAAGGTCATCGTTACTGAAGTGGATCCCATCAAGGCGATTGAAGCGGTCATGGATGGTTTTACCGTTATGAAGATGGAAGAAGCAGCGAAAACCGGCGATTTCTTCGTAACCGTGACAGGCTGCAAGCATGTTATTACAGAAAAGAGTTTCCTGAATATGCATGAGGGTGCTATTCTCTGCAATGCAGGACATTTCGATGTGGAAGTGGACATGGCAGGACTCCGTCAGCTGGCGGTAAAGTCATTCCCTGCCCGGAATAATATTATGGGCTATACGCTGCCTAATGGCGTCACCGTCTATGTCATTGCAGAAGGAAGACTGGTGAATCTGGCAGCAGGTGACGGCCACCCGGCAGAGATTATGGATATGAGCTTTGCCATCCAGGCATTGAGTGCACAGTGGCTGATTCAGAACCGAAGCAGCGTTGCTGATGTTCTGAATTATGTACCCAGAGAGGTGGACGAAGCTGTTGCACGTCACAAGCTGGAGAGCATGGGTATTTCGCTGGATGTGCTGACAGAAGACCAGCGGATTTATCTGTACGGCGCAGATGCGGAGTAAGAGGAGGGCAATGTTATGACAGTGGAAACACAGCTGCAGCAGAGTTTTGCTTTTGTGAAGGAAAAGATTCATTTTCAGCCGGAAATTGCGTTGATTCTCGGCTCAGGCCTTGGCACATTCGGCGACAAAATTGAAGCGGTGGAAACCCTTTCCTATGCAGATATTCCTTCTTTCCCGGTATCTACCGTGGCAGGACATGCAGGCCGTTTTATTTTTGGTTATTGTGATGGTGTGCCTGTTGTGGTTATGCAGGGCAGAGTGCATATGTATGAAGGATATACACCCCAGGAAGCGGTGCTTCCCATTCGTCTGATGTGCATGTTAGGTGCAAAGGTGCTGTTTCTGACCAATGCGGCAGGTGGTATTCAGGCAGGTATGAAGGCAGGAGAATTCATGCTGATTACAGATCAGATTTCGTCCTTTGTGCCTTCGCCTCTTCGTGGAGCAAACCTGGATGCTTTGGGTGTCCGCTTCCCGGATATGAGCGAGATTTACAGCCAGCGTCTGAGAAAAATTATTCGCAAGGTTGCAGTGAATGCAGATATTCCTCTGAAAGAAGGCGTATATGTGCAGACTGCCGGCCCTGCATATGAATCCCCTGCTGAAATTCGCATGTTCCGTTTGCTGGGTGCAGATGCCGTTGGAATGAGCACTGCAATTGAAGCCATTGCGGCACGTCACTGCGGAATGGAAATCTGTGGTGTATCCTGCATCAGTAATCTGGCGGCAGGCATTTCTCCGCATCCCCTGACTCACGAAGAAGTCAAGGAGGCGGGTGACCAGGCAGCACCGCAGTTTGAGAAACTGGTGCGGCAGGCTATTACGGAGATTCATCAGGCATTGCAGTAAGGAGAGAAGTGCATGAGCCATTCCAGGGATGAAAGAATTCTGCGGCAGATTCAGCGCTGGAAGCAAAAGCATCTGCGCATTCGTACAAAGGTGAATTACGCTCTGACCGCAGACCTCCTGATTAATGATGGTATGAATTCAGATTTCCGCAAATATATCATCACCAAGGAATATCTTTATCAGTCTGAAACTTCACGGGAATTTCAGCTGTTTCAGTATGGAACACTGGTGGAGGGCTGGCTGAATCAGGCATGTCATCTGATTGATGTGTTCCATGAACGGCATGATATGCGGAAGAAGCTGGAAAGATATCTGCGTGATGATGTGCTGTATGTACAGATGGAACAGGTGTTCTATCATCTGATGGCTGCATTTTTGCAGATGATTCGTTTTTTTCAGTATGATAGAATTACAAATGAAGAATATCGGGAATCCGCTTCCGGAAAGATTACAGAGCTGATGCACAAGGCAGAAAAGCTGTTGGAGTACTATGGTTCCTATATCGCTTTACAGGGTGCATCTGCCTATTCAAATGTGTCGGATGAGATTGGCGCAATCCACCTGGCGGTGGAGTCCATGCAGGATGCCTGTCGGGAAGTATCGGGATAAGCCGATGAGTGAAAGGAAAGAAAATGATTCGTTTTTATAATGCACGGATTATGACAATGGCAGAGGACTGCCGGATTCAGAGCGGTGAACTCTGGACAGACGGGGATAAAATCAGCTATATCGGTAAGACACCGGCACAGCTGCCGGCATTTGAACGTGAAATAGATGTCAGGGGCAATCTTCTGATGCCCAGCTTTAAAAACGCCCATACCCATTCTGCAATGACATTTCTGCGTTCTTTCGCAGAGGATGTCCCGCTGCAGACATGGCTGTTTGAGAAGGTGTTCCCCTACGAAGACAGACTGACGGAAGAGGATGTCTATGCATTTGACCGTCTGGCTATTCTGGAGTATCTTGCTTCGGGAACAACCGCATTTTTTGATATGTATTTCTTCCCGGACAGTACAGTGAATGCTGCTATTGAAACCGGCATCCGTGCAGTATTGTGCGGCAGCATCAGCGGCACAGCAAAGGACGTGGAACGCCTGAACAGTCAGTATCAGAAGTTCCGCAATTATCATCCGAGAGTGGATTACCGTCTGGGATTCCATGCAGAATACACCAGCGATGAATCCATGCACCGTGAGGTTGCCAGACTGGCACATGCGGAGCAGCAGCCTGTTTATCTGCATATCAGCGAAACAAAAACTGAGCACGAAGAATGCATACAGCGGCATGGTGCAACGCCTGCCCGGTATCTGGAATCCCTGGGAATCTGGCAGTATGGCGGCGGCGGTTTTCATGGTGTCTGGTTGGATGAGACGGACCGGGATATTTTCCGCAAAAACGGCCTGTGGCTGGTTTCCTGCCCATGCTCCAATGCGAAGCTTGCCAGCGGTATTGCACCGCTGAAGGAGTGCAGGGAAGAGGGTGTTCTTCTGGCATTGGGCACAGATGGTCCTGCATCCAATAATGCACTGGATCCATTCAAGGAAATGTATCTTGGTACAGTATTGCAGAAGCTCCGCAATATGGATGCGGCGGCAGTGCCGGCAGCCGATTTGCTGAAGGCGGCGACTGTTGGTTCAGCCCGTGCAATGGGTCTGACGAATTGCGATGTACTGGCAGAGGGAAAGCAGGCAGATATCATTATGATCGACCTGCATGCACCGAATCTCCAGCCGCAGCATCATATTCCGGAAAGCCTTGTGCTGAGCGGTGACCGCAGCAATATCAAAATGACAATGTGTGCAGGAAAAATCCTGTATGAAAACGGAAACTATCATATTGGTGTGGAGCCGGAAGAAATCTTCCGTGACACGGAGAAGAGAATAGAACGCTTGACAAAATAAGATAATCCCCGCTGGTTTTTCAGCGGGGATTCATATAGAAAGAAGAGATTCCATGAGTCAGAAAAACATCCTGACGAAGCAGAGTATCGTTGCAGTGCTGGCATTTATCAGCTGTGCCTTATGGGGCAGTGCTTTTGCAGCAGTAAAAACCGGATATGCCCTGCTGGAGATTTCCAATGATGACTGGGCGAGTCAGCTGGCATTTGGCGGACTGCGGTTTGCGGTTGCGGGCCTGATGGTGCTGGTATATGGCAGCATACAAGAAAAACGATTGCTTCTGCCTCGGAAAGAAGCCATTCCCTGCATTGGCATCATTAGCTTGTTCCAAACGATTTTACAGTATTTCTGTTACTATATTGGTCTTGCTCATACCACAGGTGTAAAGGCTTCTGTTCTGGTAGGGATGAATGTCTTTGTGGCGATTGTTATATCTTCATTGGTATTTCGGCAGGAAAAAATGGATCTGCGGAAAACACTGGGTTCTTTGGTTGGTATGCTTGGCATTATTCTGATTAACCTGGATGGTCTGCGTACTGATTTTTCTTTTCGTATGATTGGAGATGGATTGATTCTGCTATGTACTATTGCCAGCGGCTTTTCATCTTCTTTTATGAGACGATATTCTGTAAAGGAAAACCCCATATTACTAAGCGGATGGCAGTTTTTATTCGGCGGCATTGTACTGATGCTGATTGGATTGGCAGGAGGAGGTTCGCTTGCGAATTTCACGCTCAAGGCATTGGCAATGCTGATATATTTGGCATTTGTATCAGCGGCGGCATACTCTCTCTGGGCAACGCTTTTAAAGTATAATCCGGTTTCTGTTGTATCCGTTTATGGATTTTTAAATCCGGTATGCGGTGTGCTGATTTCCGCAGTTGTACTGCATGAGGGTCAGCAAATCCGAGGTGCATTTCTTCCTGCATTACTGTGTGTATGTGCCGGTATTATCATCGTCAATATTGAGCAGAAAGATTCGAAATAAGTGCAGTTTTTCTGAAAGAAAAAGCCTGTATTCATTTTACGGAAAACGGGCGGATACCACCTGATGGGGTATCCGCCCGTTTGTTGGATGCCTGCCGTATTATTCCCGAATCACAGTGTTATCCCGGACTGGAAATCTGCTGATTGCAGCGGCACTTTTTATAAAGGAAAGGAGAGGGTTTTATGAAATCGGAGAGAGAGTTTTCAATCATTCATTTACCTTATAACCGGATGTACCGAAGAACACGTCATAGAAGAAGCAACGTGTGGTATCCGGTCCAAGGAACATGTTGAACATCTGTGTGGAGATGCCGGGATTGCTGATGAGCTTATCGACATAGTTCTGAACCAGGTCGAACTTTGCAGCCTTCTGTTCGCCTTCCAGCGTCGGAGCGACAGCGGAAGCATCCAGTGTGAGGCGGATGCTGTCATACAGCATGTTTTCGATTGCATCATCACTCTTATAATCTGTTACCTTGAAGAGACCCATGGTACGGACTTCATCGAACCAGCCCGGGGAAGGAGCAGTGTCGGTGTACTGTGCGTACTTGTCACGGAGTGTTGCCAGGCTGCTGAATACCGGCATATTCTCATCGCCGTCAACACCAAGGCCATAGAATTCGACGTAGGATGTACGGTTCTCACCGAAGAACATGAAGTCGGTGGAAATCAGCGGCATATCCTTGTCAAAGGGGGTCAGTACGATGGTTGACATCTGCTGTACAGCGGACTCCAGCTTCATGATGCTCAGGTTGCCGTAGCCTTCTACATTGTACTGTTCCACATCAAAGTTCATGGGAATCACCATGCCCGGAGCAAGCGGTGCATTGAAGGAAATCTTTGCAAACTCGCCAGCATCAACAGGTGTGACATTGTAGTACTGGGAAAGAATATCCAGCACATTCTTTGCTTCCTTATCCATCAGATAAGTGTTCATCTTCACAATATCAGCAGCCTTGGTTTCAGAGGATTCTGTACCGATGACGGAAGCATAGTTCCTGCCGTAGTTTGCGTTGATATTGTTGGAATTCAGTGTAATGGTATCAGCGATAATCACCACATTGTTCAGGTTAATGTTGTTTGCAGTGATGACAACGTCACCGAAGGGAGCATATACAATACCGTTGAGGTTCACGTTATTGCTGTCGATGATGATGTCGCCGAATGCAGAATACAGAACCGCATTCTGTGCATTGCTGCAGTTGCCGTCAATGGTAATGTCGCCTGCAGCCTTCACTGCGGAGGAGATATTCACATTGCCCTTCAGGGAAGCAGATCCATTCACATCAACTGCGTAGCCGACATTGATATTGGACTTCGCAAGATTCAGGGAATCCATTGTCTCAGCATTGCTGAAATACATGTTGTTCATCTGGCTGTTGAGATACAGCATATCCTGACCGGCATTTTCAATAGCCTTGCCATTGATGTTGCTGCGGCTGCTGTTCACGATTGTACCATTGGAAGCCATGCTGCCATTCAGGCAAAGGTGCTTTGCATTGATGGTGATTGCACCATCTGCTGCGGAAGAAGCAAACATTGCAAATGGGAATGCGCCGGAGTCAGCAGCAGCGACATTCACCATGCCGATTCCTGCCAGCGTACCGATTCCATTCAAGGAAGCAACAGCAGAAAGAAGAGCGACTGCACGCTTAATACTAGTTTTTTTCATAAATCATAACCCCTTTACATTTCATTTTCTGTGGATTTCCTTCCACTGACTACACTATACCACATTTGAACAAGAATGTCAATAGCAAATAAAAAGAAAAGCTGATTTAGGAAAACATTTGTATAAATAATCAAAAAGAATGAAATACATTTGGTATTAGTTCACAATACAGCATTTCATAAACATTAATAATTTCTTAATATCCCTTAATAATTCTTAATAATCATCATAATTGATTCTGCTTCACACCTTTTCTTTAACAAAAACGAACAGATTTTCTGACACTGCATGGGACGGTAAAGAAAGGAATGCCTGATCAGTTTTGTGCAATTTGGAAAACACTCTTGATTTTCTCAATGATTTGCAGTATAATGTGAAAGCACGAAAGGAGCAAGCTATATGAAAACAATGGAGAAGAAATCATTTCCGGGAATGCTGCAGAGTTTGTTTCAGTCACAGCCGGTACTGGTAATTGCATTTGCGGCAGCGGTCATTACAGTATGCATTGTCCCCCCTGACCGTGAATATATGGGGTACTGTAACAGGACAGTTTTGATACAGCTGTTTGGCCTGATGCTGGCAGTATCCGGGGCAAGAAGCGCAGGTGTGTTTGACCTGATGACAAACATGATGATGAAAAAAACGGGAACCCTTCGTAAACTGGGCTTTCTGCTGATGCTGTTCTGCTTTTTCACCTCTATGCTGGTAACAAATGATGTTGTGCTGCTGACCTTTGTTCCGCTGACCATCATGCTGTATCAGAATATCCGGGATGAGAAAAGCCGTATTATGACCATTGTGCTGGAAACGGCCGCTGCCAATCTGGGCAGTATGATGACACCGGTTGGCAATCCGCAGAATCTGTTTCTTTATGACTATTATAGTATGCAGGTGGGTACATTCCTGAAGGTCATGCTGCCCTCCGGTTTCATCAGTCTGGTTTTGCTGAGTTTACTTTGTTTTCTGCTGCCGAACACCCCCTGTCAGACGGTATCCGGGCAGAAAGCACAGATTTCTGTGAAGCCTTCCATTGCATATGCACTGCTGTTTGTAATATGCCTTGGCTGTGTCTTTCGCATTGTTCCGGATCTGGTGCTGCTTCCTGCCGCCGTCCTCATTGCCCTGATATGCAATCCGTCACTGCTGAAAAAAGTGGACTATGCTCTGCTTGCAACATTTGTCTGCTTCTTTGTATTTGTGGGCAATATTGCGAGAATTGAAATTGTCAGCCGGTTTGTATCTGAAATTCTTTCCGGGTATGAATTGCTGATTTCCGCATTGCTTTCGCAGGTTATCAGCAATGTGCCTTCTGCTGTTATGCTTTCCGGATTTACCTCCAATGGCGAATCCCTGCTTCTGGGTGTGAATCTGGGAGGTCTGGGCACAATGATTGCCTCCCTTGCCAGCCTGATTTCCTTCCAGTTTTACCGCAAATCTGCAAATGCGGATACTGTGCGGTATATGGCAGTGTTCTCTGCTGTGAATTTCGGCATGCTGGCTGTTCTGCTGACTGCTGCATTGCTTTTATAATGTGAGCCGTCTTGACAAATAATCATAGTTGTGATATAATGAACATATAGAAAAATGCTAGGCAATGCCGGGCTTGGGAGAAAGGTTGATAATTATGAAAAAAATCATTTCCGTATTGGCTTCTGTTCTGGTTATGGGTGCAGCCCTTTCCGTGAGTTCCATCGCAGCGGAGACAAAGACACTGGATTCTGCTGACGTATATGTGACCATTTCCGATAGTGAGGGAAAACTGGTACTGATACAGCAGAAAGTTACAGTCACAGATATTGACAGCGATGGCGTTCTGACTATCAATGATGCACTGTATCTTGCCCATGAGAATTGCTATGACGGCGGCGCATCTGAGGGATATGGTTCCGGTTCGTCTCAGTATGGCTTGTCTCTGACAAAGCTCTGGGGTACAGATAATGGCGGCAGCTATGGTTACTGCGTGAATAATGTTTTTTCCATGGGTCTGACAGATCCGGTTGTTTCCGGGGATTATCTGAATGCATATGTGTACACAGACCTGACAACATGGTCTGACGCTTACAGTTTCTTTGATGCCAATGTCAAGGATGCGGAGATCGGCGAAGAAGTGACCCTTCAGCTCTTAGCAAAGGGCTACGATGCAGCATGGAACCCGGTAAATGCGGCTGTTGCAGATGCTGTGATTACAATTGACGGTGAGGCAACAGAATACCGCACCGATGAGAATGGAAAAGTGACTATGGCATTGAAGGACGCAGGTAAGAGTGTTATCAGTGCTGTGTCGGAGAATATGATTCTGGTTCCGCCGGTTTGTGTGGTGAATGTTGCAGCTGAGGTTACCACAGAGACAACGGCTGCTGCCGGGGATACCACTACCGCTGCCACCACAACAACCACCGCAGCAGCGACGACTGCTGCCGTCAGCAACAAGGTGAATGCTGCTGCCTCTAAAACCGGCGATGCTGGTGTTGCAGCTGTCGCCGCAACAATGGCTGTTGCAGCTGCTGTCTGTTTCGTTTCCAGGAAGAACGACTGACAGGTATTCAGAAATACAAAGGCGTATGCTTGCTGCATGCGCCTTTTCTGTTTATGCAGCAGAGCGGCAGATCTTTGAATCAGTACTTGCATTTTTTACAGAAATGGTATATAATATAGGCAACGCTGTGCAAAGACTGACTGACGGCGGATCTGCCCCGGTGTACTCTGGACTGAGAAGTGCGGGAACCTGAAAAATGACAATGCTGTCAGGAAAGATTGATTCGGAATCAATCATAAACATAGATGTGTAAAAAGAAAGGAAAAAACATGTTATACCCCATAGGAATTCTGCTTCTTGTGATGCTGTCCTCATTGTTTTCTGCGTGTGAAACGGCTTTTTCCAGTGTGAATAAGATTCGTCTGAAATCGGAAGCCATGCAGGGAAATCAGAAAGCGGCCTGTGCCTTGTCTCTGGCGGAGTCCTTTGATAAAGCATTGATTGCCATTCTGATTGGCAACAATCTGGTCAATATTCTGTCTGCATCCCTTGGCACAATTGTATTTACCCAATGGTTCGGACAGGGTGGTGTGGGTATTTCTACACTGGCCATGACAGTTCTTGTGCTGATTTTCGGTGAGATACTGCCCAAGAACTATGCCAAGAATCATGCTGAGCAGATGACACTGTTGTTTTCCGGCCCTCTGAAGCTTCTGATCTGGATTCTGACACCTTTTATTTTTCTGTTCAATCAGCTGGCAAAGCTGGTACAGGGCAGCCGTAATGAACCCACTGTCACGGAAGAAGAACTGAAAGTGATTGTGGAGCAGATTGAAGAAGAAGGTGTGCTGGAAGAGCAGGAAAGTGATCTTGTGCGTTCTGCACTGGAATTTGATGAGATTACAGTGGATGAAGTGCTTGTACCCCGTGTGCGTGTAACCGCCATCCAGAAGGATATGCCGATTCAGGAAATCAAAGCCATTTTTTTGTCAGAACGATATTCCAGACTTCCTGTATATGAGGATGACATTGATGACATTATCGGCTTTATCACGGAGAAGGATTTTTTCTGGCTGCTGGAGAGCCATGTGAATCATATTCAGCCGATTATCAAACAGATTCTGCGTTTGCCTGAATTTGCCCTGATCAGCGAAGCCATGCGGCAGATGCAAAAAAACAAATCCCATATTGCCATTGTACTGGACCAGTATGGCGGTACAAAGGGAATTGTTACCCTGGAGGATATCATTGAGGAACTGGTGGGCGAAATCTACGATGAGGCAGATGAAGTTATACCCATGATTTCCAGACAGAGCGACAGACGATATGAAATTTCCGGTGCCTGTGCAATTTCCGATTTATGTGAAACGCTGGAGATATCGGAATCCATTATTCACACGGAGTGTACTTCTGTGGGCGGATGGTTCACAGAACTGGCCGGACATATTGCAGAGGTCGGCGAAACAGTTTCGGGAGACTGGTTTCAGATGCGGGTGCTGCAGGTGCAGGAAAAGCATATTCTGCGAGTGCTGCTGGAACTGACTGGAACCCCACGGAATGCAGAGGGAGGTTCTGCGCATGAGGAAAGTGAATCATATTCATAAAGATGTATTCCTGATTGGAATGACAGGGCAGTCCGGCGCAGGAAAAACCACTGTCAGCGCAGCATTTCTGAAGGAAGGCTTTGCTGTTATCAATGCAGATGACCTTGCACGGGCTGTGGTTGCTGTGGGTACTCCCTGTCTTGCAGCGATGCAGCGTGTATTCGGCAATGCCATTTTGCTGTCAGACGGCAGCATGAATCGTCAGGCTGTGGCGGCTATGATTTTTACAAATCCGGAAAAACGTGCCCGATATCAGGCGATCATTTATCCTTATATTATCCGTATGACACGGGAACTGGTCTGCCGGTATGCGGAACAGGGATTCAAGGCAGTGCTGCTGGATGCCCCAACATTATTTGAAAGCGGTATGGATTGCTTCTGTGATTATGTCCTTTCTGTGACCGCAGATATAGAAATCCGCAGAAAGCGGATTGTGCAGAGGGACAATCTGACGGAAGCCCAGGCAGATCTGAGGCTTCGTGCACAGCATACAGAGGAATTCTTCTGTGAACACTCTGATTATGCAGTGAAAAATAATGGCAGCCAGGAGATGCTGCAGCAGTCCGTATTGCGGGCGATGGAACAGATACGAAAAGCAATGAATGCAGATTCTGCAAATGATATGAAAAAGGAGAATGTTAAAATGAGCCAACAGGATCAGGTTAAGGAATTGAAGGAAAGTCTGCTGATGCAGAAGAAGAATGCAGCACTGCTGCTCAGCAATGAAAAAATTGCTGCTGCTGATGCATTCTGTGAAGAATACAAGGCGTTTCTGGACAGCAGTAAAACAGAGCGGGAAGCGGTTCGCTATACAGCAGAATTGCTGGAGAAAAATGGCTTTCATCTGTGGAAGCGTGGTGATGCAGTACAGTCCGGCGATAAGATTTACACGGTGAACCGTGGAAAAGCCGTCGTTGCTGCAGTCATTGGAACAGATCCCCTTGCAGACGGCATTCGTCTGACCGCTGCGCATATTGATTCCCCGAGACTGGACCTGAAGCAGTGCCCGCTGTATGAGGACAACGAGCTGGCATTGTTCAAGACACATTATTACGGCGGCATCAAAAAATATCAGTGGACAGTATTGCCTCTGGCACTTCATGGCGTGGTGGTGAAAAAAGACGGCACTGTTGTGGAAATCTCCATTGGTGAAGAGGAAACGGACCCGATTTTCTGTGTAACAGATCTTCTGCCGCATCTTGCTACAGAACAGGTGCAGAGAACCCTGGCAAAGGGCATTACAGGTGAGGAATTGAATCTGCTGGTGGGTTCCAGACCTTTCCGCAGTGATGAGGGCAGCGATCTGGTTAAGCTGCGCATTATGCAGATCCTCAATGAAAAATACGGTATTGTGGAAGCAGATTTTCTTTCTGCGGAACTGGAAATCGTGCCTGCCGGAAAGTCCAGAGATCTTGGCTTTGACCGCAGTATGATTGGCGGATATGGCCATGATGACCGTGTCTGCGCATATCCTGCATTGGCGGCATTGCTGCAGACTGAACATCCTCAGCATACAGCCGTTACCATTCTGACCGATAAGGAAGAAATCGGCAGTGACGGCAATACAGGCCTGTGTTCCTCCTATTTCCATGATTTCATGAAGGATCTGGCAGCTGCATTCGGCACAGAGGCACATACGGTATTTGCGCAGTCCCAGTGCTTGTCTGCGGATGTGACCGCCGCATATGATCCGACTTTTTCGGATGTCAATGACCGCAGAAACTGTGCATATCTGAACTATGGCGTCTGCATGATGAAATTTACAGGTGCAAGAGGCAAGAGCGGTTCTTCTGATGCATCTGCGGAGTTTGTAGGAAAAATGCGCACATTGTTTGATGCAGCAGGCGTTGTATGGCAGACAGGTGAGCTGGGCAAAGTTGATTTGGGCGGCGGCGGCACCGTGGCTGCTTATCTTGCCAACCTGAATATTGATACTGTGGATGTAGGAGTACCTGTTCTTTCCATGCATGCGCCTCTGGAAGTTGTCAGCAAGCTGGATGTTTACATGGCATACGAAGCATTTGCTGCATTTCTTCTCTCATAATCGCAGCATATCAACAGAAAGGAGAGACATGATTTTGCATGTCATGCTATAGAAGATGGAATATAAACGCCTGAAATTTTCACAGTATTTTATTGATACAAGCAATGATTATAACCAGACAGGCAAAAGCCGTCGGAAGATTTCATATCAGCAGCTGCATTATCAGTGTAATTCCCTGGAGGGAGCCTTTCACATGCATCATGAGATGAATTATGATGTTTATTATGATGCGGAGCGTGATGTTATCCAGATTAACTTTGAGGATTCCAACGGACTGAGCGACTGGTATGCCAACATTGCAGAGTTCTCAGACAAATACTATGACAGCATTGTGTTTGAAGGGAAAAAGCTTCAGCTTCGGGTACACCACGGCTGGGGCGAAATGTATAAGAGCATCAAGCATATTCTGCGGAGAGAATGGAGTGCCCTGCATCAGGAACACCCCACTGCCCATACAGAAATTATCGGCTGGTCTCTGGGTTCTGGTCAGGCCGTTTTATGCGCCCAGGATCTGAATTATAATTATGGCATCCGTCCCTATCTGTATACCTTCGGCAGTGTGCGTCCCTTCAGACACACATTTTTCAACAAAGAGCGAATGCTCCGGTATCTCAGCAGTATATGTACCAAGTGCTATAACTTCGGAAATGTGAATGATATTGTGTCCTATATGCCTTGTTTTTACGGCTTTACGAATATCAATTCTGTGCGTGTGGGTCTGGAACGCCGTTCCATTCGCCGTCTGCTGAATCCACGTCGCTATCATACGATTTATGATACGCCGGCGTTTTACACCGAAGCGAATATCAGAGCGAATAATAAAATTGCGGATTAATAAAACCTCCCCGGAATGAAAGGGTTCCGGGGAGGTTTTTGCTTATGTATGATTATATAGTACCTGCGCAGGAGTACCGCAAGGAAATCACAGGTTTCTGTTTCATCATCTGAAATGCAGGAAAAACAGTTTCCATTCTGTTTTGATAAAATTCGGTATAGTAAACAAATTTTTTTGTCAAAAACAGCATTTGAGATTCTGTTTTTATGAATTGTGACAAAAAATGGCTTTCATTGCTCTTAAATTGCATTATATAGCCTTTATATCAGAAAAACAGTGTAAAAAAAACACAAAATGCACTTGCATTTTTATCTAAAAAATGGTATAATAATTCTAATTAGTGATTGAATAATATTTCAACATCATTAACATTATTTCAATATGGCAACAATATTATCATAATAAGGAGGAAAAGGCAAATGGGGGAAAGAGTATTTACGCGTGAAGACGCCAAAAGTCTGATTCGCGCAACCTCAAAAGCGGTAAAACTCCCTTCCGATTTCACAATGATTGCGACCGGTGCGCTTGCTGGTTTTTCACAAGTGACAGAACTGGTGATTCCGGAGGGTATTACACGCATTGCATCGCATGCGTTTTTTACCAGAAGCTTTAAGGGAACCTGTTCCATGACCCACCTGTCAATTCCGTCAACGCTGAAGCAGTTTGACCGCTGGTGTTTCTATGACTGCAATGCATTGATGACCATTGATGTTCCGGAGGATTTTCCGGAGCAGCTGATTCTGGAGATGTTCAGCCAGTGCCCTTCTGCAACAGTCCGTTTCGGAAAGAAGATACTGGGTGCATCGAAGAAGAAGACCGTTCAGCAGATTATGGATGAAAGCTCCGGCATTCTTTCGCTGGGTGCGGCCGCTTTGCTGACCATCGAGCCGGATGGCGCACTGCGGATTCCTTCCAATTATTCTATTATTCTGCCCCACGCAATGCGCAATATGGCGAGCAGAGGCATTAAGAAGGTTGTAATTCCTTCATCCGTGAAGCTGATTTCTCCGAATGCGTTTTCCTTCCTGAATAGTCTGGAGGAAGTGATCATTGCACCCGGCGTGGAATATATTGACAACAATGCATTTGCCGGATGCAAATTCCTGAAGAAGGTAGCTATTCCTGAGTCCGTCACACAGATTGGCGCAGGTGCATTTATGAACTGTCCTTCCCTGGAAAAGATTCACCTGCCTTCCGGACTGACCGAAGTACCGGATGAAATGTTCAGCGGATGCCGTGCATTGAAGGAGGTGCAGTTCGGCGGCCATGTGAAGCGAATCGGCGCAGGCGCATTTGCAGGTTGTACCGGAATCCGTGGCATGATGCTGCCAGAGTCCGTTAAAACAGTAGGCAACAGTGCATTCTGGGAGTGCTCCACATTGCAGCGGCTGTATGTCCCCGCAGGATGCGAGACGGTGATGCAGTCAGCATTCGGAAACTGCCCGATGCTTTCCACACTGTATATGCCCCGTATCATTCGTGACATGAATGAACACAAGCGTATTTTTGGCGATTTTTCCAGTCCGGAGATTACATGGATTGACGAAACGACGGAACGTCCTGAATGGGATATAGAGAATCTGCCTGAAGTTACAGATGCAACGCCTGTTCCGCAGATTTCTGTTCCGTCCTATAACAATGTATCTGCAGGTGCAGGAGGCGGCTCTGTTCCGCCAGGACCGCCCATTACGCAGATTCCGTCTGTAGTACAGACACATCCCCAGAAACCTGTAGATGCTGAAGCAATGCGAAAAATTGAACTGATGATGGTTCGTATGCAGGGACAGATGGACAAACTTACCAAGAATTCTGCCGCTGTGGCAAGTGTTCAGGGGCTCGCAGGAGCTGACATTGCAGCTATTTCCTCCCTGAATCAGAATCTGGAAGCACTGCGCTCCGGATTTGAAGCGGTGAAGTCTCTGCGTGATTCCACAGAACAGCTTAACACATTGCAGCAGCAGATTGATACGCTGACAGAGATGCAGTCACGCATGGATGAAATGGTGAAGATTCAGGAACAAGTGGAAGCCATTACCGAAATCAAGGAGAAGATGGACGTATTCTCTGAGATTCAGGAAAAGGTGGATGCCATTACTGAAATGCAGGAAAAAGTGGATGCTATCTCTGAAATGCAGGAAAAAGTGGATGCTATCTCCGAAATGAAGGAAAAGGTAGATGCCATTTCCGAGATGAAGGAAAAAGTAGATGCTATTTCCGAGATGAAGGAAAAAGTGGATGCTATTTCCGAAATGCAGGAAAAGGTGGATACCATTGTGGGAATGCAATCCCAGATTGAAGCCATTTCCGAAATGAAGGATAAAGTAGATGCAGTCTCTGAAATGCAGTCTCAGATTGAAGCTGTATCAGAAATGAAAGATAAAGTGGAAGCCATTGCAGATATTCAGGAAAAAGCAGCAGCCTTTGATGCATTGCAGCATGAAAGTGCTGCGGCGAACGCAATTCCTGTACCCCAGCCTGTAGTGGCAGAAATTCCGGTACCCCAGCCTGTGGCAGAAGCAATTCCTGTACCTCAGCCTGTGGCGGAAGCAATTCCTGCACCTCAGCCTGTGGCGGAAGCAAATCCTGTACCTCAGCCTGTAGTGGAAGCAATTCCTGTACCTCAGCCTGTGACGGAAGCAAATCCTGTACCTCAGCGAGATCCTTCCTATGAGGTGTTTGACAGTAAAATTGTATTTTCCTCTGTGCATTATGGCCCCTACAGCGAAAATGAAAAGGTCTTTACCCATGAAAAGGCAAAGGCACTTGAGGGCCCTGTGGAGCGCAGCAATGCTTTGAAGGAATATCAGATCATCGGTTACCGTGCGTTCCGTAATTCCCAGGCAGGTGAACGCTTTGAGATTCCCGAGGGCGTGCGTCGTGTTGAACGTCAGGCATTCTGGGATTGTCCGAGACTGATGGCACTTGAAATCCCGTCTACTTTGACGGAAATTGAACCGGATGCATTTTCCGGATGCAGCCGCATGACAGATGCATATCTGTGCAATGATTTCCCGGATCGCAGAGCAGTTGACCTGTTCCTGTTCCGTCCTGAAATCAAGCTGCATTGGCCAAAGAAAAAAATTCTTGCAAGACCGAGAATTGAGACCGTAGCTGCTCTGATGGAGCAGTATGATGATATTCTGACAGCGCAGAAAGCGAAAAAGCTGATTGTCAGAAATCATATTCTTGAAATTCCAGAGGGCTATTCTGTGCTTGCACCGAACTGCCTGAAGGAAGTGGATATCCGTGCCAATGAGCCGGAACACGTTCTTACCACAGTATTTATTCCGCCCAGTGTCCGCCGTATTACAGCATATGCATTTTCAGGACTGGAAACTGTAACGAATATCGTTCTTTCCGAGGGCATTCAGTTGATTGAAATGAATGCATTTACAGGCTGTACCGGTCCGTATCGTCTGATTCTGCCGAATTCTGTTTGCTATATCGGACCATACGCTTTCAGCGCACCATGCCAGTACGAAGAAATTCGTCTGCCTGCTATGATTCGTGAAATTCCAGAAAATGCATTTACCAACTGCAACACCATGGTAAGCCTGCATATTCCGGATGCGGTTGAGAATGTGGGTGATCTGGCACTGACAGGCTGTTCCTCCCTGGTCAACCTGACCATTCCGAAGCGTTTTGAACAGCGCCTGCCCATGATTTTTGACGGTCCTGTCAAGATTAATGTGCGTTGGAATGAGGAAACAAAGGCAAACTATCAGCAGGTACCTCCTGCCGAGCTTCTGGCAATTGTTGAGCCGAAGATGAATATATCAGAACAGCGCATGTTCACTGCAGAGATGAGTGCATCCTGTGCGGATAATAATGACCGTCTGAAGCTGCTGCGTCAGCATCCGATTGTTGCAGCTGAAGCCTTTGCAGAAATGGCGAACTCCACAAAATTTGAAATCCCACTTGGTGTTCTTGGCCTTTGCAGCTACGCATTCGGCAGTAATCAGAGACTGATGACACTGACCATTCCGAAGGCTTTGTCAGAATTTGAGTATGCGGCATTCAGCGGCTGCGACAAACTTCGTGACATTTTCCTTCCGGAGGGATTTGACCGTAATGCTGCCGCTGTGCTGTTCATGCACAATCCCTCCATTCTGCTGTATTTCGGCAATGCCCGTGCAATCCGTGTCAGACAGCTTCTGATGGAAAGTCCATGGATTCTTTCTTCCGGAGAAGCCGCTGACCTGGAAATTCAGGATGGCAGAATGCTGGTGCCTAATGGCTATCTTGTGATTGCATCTTATATGTATCACGGCATTATGGGTAAGGTTAGCCTGAAGAAATTTGAAACATCATCCAGTGTGCGTGTAATTGGTACACAGGCATTCTCACAGTGCGGCGTAGAAGAAATCGTATGCCACAATGGCTTGCTGGCGGTTCTGCCAGAGGCATTTACAGAGTGTGCAAACCTGAAGAAAGTCATTTTGCCGGATACAGTCACATTCCTTGGCAAGCGTCCTTTTGTAGGATGCGGTGCTCTGGAAGAGGTTGTTATTCCGAAGCGTTTTGCAGATCGTGCAGGTGAGATTCTGCGTGAATGCCCGAAGGTGAATATTACCTGGAGTGAGAATCTGCCGAAGGGCATTGTGGATGTTGAGGATGTTGCTAAGGTTATGCCGACACCGGTGATTCCGCCGGCAGTGGAAATTCCTGCCGTTCAGATTGCCCCTGCTGCCGCAATCCAGACACCTGTTATGACACCGCCGGTTGTGGTGCCTCCGATGACAATTCCGACACCTGTGACCCAGGAAAGAATTCCGGAGCCGCAGCCTGAAATTGTTCCGCCTGTTGCCGAGGTTATTCCGCAGGCTGTTCCGATTGCAGCAGAAGAGATTCCTGAGATCGTGGAAGAGATTCCTGAGATCGTGGAAGAGATTCCTGAGATCGTAGAAGAAATCCCTGAGATCGTAGAAGAAATTCCTGAGACAGTGGAAGAGATTCCTGAAATCGTGGAAGAAATCCCTGAGATCGTAGAAGAAATTCCTGAGACAGTGGAAGAGATTC
>JAKSPJ010000018.1 GCA_024404915.1 Oscillospiraceae bacterium | reverse complement strand
AGTTTTCACACTTTTTGCTATTTAGTGTGTCTACTCTAAGGGGATTATATCAAAACACGCCTCTCTTTAATCAGAATCAGATGATTGCTTATGCCATGGGAGATGCTGTCAGCGGAGCAAGTTCGCCCAGATCGCTGCCTGCGCCTGCATTGGTAATTGTCATAATGTTTGCATCATAGTGCATACGAACCACGAATGCAACGATACCGGGGTTATTGTCGATGCGGACGTTCATCTTAATCACGTCGCCCGGTTTTGCAGAAAGGGTATCCGGAGTCAGTGTCATCTGGCCATCATTCAGCGGAATCTCGGCCGGCTGATCGGAATTGATGCAGATGTAGCCCGGACGGCATGCGATGTCCTTCAGGCTCTTTGCATCATAGTTGGAGAAATCAGTAAAGAACATCTCTACCGGATATACGCCATCCTTTGCATCTTCGCTGATCTTGACTTCAAATTCCAGCAGATTGCCTTCAAAAACAAAGTCCTTGCGCTCAGAAATATCCAGCCAGTATGCCTGATAGGTTTTCTGGTTCGGCTCGTAGGTAGGCTCTTCATACTTTGCAGCAACTGTTGTACCTGTGAAAACTTCAGTCTTGCTTTCACCGTTGGTATCTGTCACAATGGCACCGTTGATATCTGTCTGCGGAATGTAGTAAGTACCGTCGCTGCCACGCTTTGTTGTGATAATCGGACGATTGCCGTTTGCAGCCTCCTCCTGCTCCTTTGTAGGCTCCAGGAATACCAGCTTGTTATTCTGGCCGCCGCCTGCATCAGTTACAACATTCGGATCTGTTGTAACCTGACCAGAAGGTGTATTGTCAGCATTTGCACTGGTGCCATCAACCACTGCATTCGGGTCATCAATCTGAATATCGAGACCACTTTCTGCATCACCAGCACTGCTGTCAGCAGAAGACTCATCACTGGAAAGGTCTGCGGTATTGCTGCTTTCATCATTGCTGCTGTTGCTTCCGCAAGCAAAAGCCGGCAGCATCATTGCTGCTGCCAGCAGCAATGCACTTATTTTTCTAATAGTATTTTTCATACTGATTGGCTCCTTTCGCCGTCTTGAATTGTTTCTATAGTCCGCCGTTCATCATCCGGGCTATGCATCTATTATACACTTTTCTATCCAAAAAGTCAAGTGAAATTATTGTGACAGGCTGGCTACAGATTGTTTACACTTTCTTTTTTCCGGACTCTGAAAAATTGTTCACGATATTTACGGGGAGTATATCCTGTGTGCTGACGAAACACATGGATAAAATGACTCTCTGAGCTGAAACAAAGGTAGTCCGAAATGGCAATACAGGAGTATTCTGAATACCGCAGCATATTTTGCGCCGCTTCAATCCGCTTTTTCATAATGTATTCTGAAATGGTCAAACCCACCTCTTTACGAAACAAACGGGAAAGATAGGGCGGTGTCAGCCCGGAAGCATTTGCCAGTTCAGGCAATGTCAGCTTTGTGTGCAGATTGTCATATATATAGTCCATGCAGACCACAATGGCTTTCGGATATCGGTTTTTCTTCTTCATCAGATACATACGCTGGGTATAATCCTCCACCACTTCTTTGTGCAGCATCCGCACATCATCTTCGCTCTTGCAGCTGTCGATGCCACGGATGTAGATATCGCTCAGATTATATGCCTCCTCCATCTCCATGCCGCCCTCAATGCAGGTACGGGTAATCAGGGCAACTGTTATAATCAGATGATACTGCAGATTCCGCACGGGATTATTGCTTAGCTTGCCCATATCTCCGCTGTCAAAAGGCTTATACAGCTTTCGCATGGTATCTGCGTCGCCGTCCTGAATGCTCTGGAAAAATGCATTTTCACGCTCATAGGCCAGGTGAGAAATACTCTCCTCTCGGTTTAAAAATGCCTGGTGCGTCAGTTTCTTCTCAATATCCATATCATCACACTCCACAAATATCAAATTACCACAAAATTTTGACATAAAAAATATTATTGTGACATTATATAAAAATAAACTATGATATACTGACAACATAATATAGTTGCAAAGAGCAACAAAACTTAGGGGATTTTTATAAATACAGAAGGAGGACTACTTATGAAAAAATATAGCCAGCGTCTGGTTGCAGCGGTTGCAGCTCTTACCATCACCGGCAGTGCTGTTTTCACAGCATTTGCAGCCGGACTGGGTGATTATGACGGTGACGGCAAGGTGGGGCTCAGCGATGTCAAGCTGATGCAGAGCTATCTGCTGGGCAAAAGCGGTCCAGGCGTAACCGATTTCAACAATGACGGCAGAATTAATGCTGTCGATCTTTCTGCTCTGAAGCGCAGCGTTCTGAATCCGTCAGTATCCGGCACGATTCCTGATTACGGCACACAGCCTGATACCACAGCAGATATGTATTCCAATTTCCGCTCCGGCGATGCAGGCGATTTCTTCGCTTCCGATGGCTGGACCAACGGCAAGCCTTTCGATTGCTTCTGGTATAAGCAGAATGCGGAAATTGTCAAGGATCATCTGGAACTGCGTGTAGACCAGAAATGGAATGCAGGCGATGGAAACCCGGACTGGAATCCCAGCTATTCCGGCGGTGAGTTCCGTACCAATGAATTCTATGGCTACGGCTACTACGAGACCTCCATGCAGGCAATCAAGAATGACGGCGTTGTGTCTTCTTTCTTCACCTACACAGGTCCTTCTGACAACAACCCCTGGGACGAAATTGACATCGAAATTCTGGGCAAGGACACCACAAAGGTTCAGCTCAACTACTACACCAATGGCGTTGGCAACCACGAAAAAATGATTGACCTGGGCTTTGATGCTTCTGAAGGCTATCACACCTATGGCTTTGATTGGCAGCGTGACAAGATTACCTGGTATGTTGACGGCAAGGAAGTTTACTCCGCTACACAGAACATCCCAAGCACACCCGGCAAGATTATGATGAACGCATGGCCGGGCAAGACTGTTGACGACTGGCTGAAGGCTTTCAATGGCCAAACTCCGCTGACTGCCCGTTATCAGTGGGTTACCTACAAGAAGAGCAGCAACGCCCAGCAGCAGAATCCGCCGCAGCAGGATCCTAACACGATTCCTGATTACGGCACACAGCCTGATACCACAGCAGATATGTATTCCAATTTCCGCTCCGGCGATGCAGGCGATTTCTTCGCTTCCGATGGCTGGACCAACGGCAAGCCTTTCGATTGCTTCTGGTATAAGCAGAATGCGGAAATTGTCAAGGATCATCTGGAACTGCGTGTAGACCAGAAATGGAATGCAGGCGATGGAAACCCGGACTGGAATCCCAGCTATTCCGGCGGTGAGTTCCGTACCAATGAATTCTATGGCTACGGCTACTACGAGACCTCCATGCAGGCAATCAAGAATGACGGCGTTGTGTCTTCTTTCTTCACCTACACAGGTCCTTCTGACAACAACCCCTGGGACGAAATTGACATCGAAATTCTGGGCAAGGACACCACAAAGGTTCAGCTCAACTACTACACCAATGGCGTTGGCAACCACGAAAAAATGATTGACCTGGGCTTTGATGCTTCTGAAGGCTATCACACCTATGGCTTTGATTGGCAGCGTGACAAGATTACCTGGTATGTTGACGGCAAGGAAGTTTACTCCGCTACACAGAACATCCCAAGCACACCCGGCAAGATTATGATGAATGCATGGCCGGGCAAGACTGTCGATGACTGGCTGAAGGCTTTCAATGGCAAAACTCCGCTGACCGCCCGTTATCAGTGGGTTACCTACAAGAAGAGCAGCAATACTCAGTCTCAGCCTCAGAACCCCACCACAGGCAATATGACACCTTCCGGTCTGAAAGATATGGGTACTCCCATGAACAGCAGTGCAACCATGGTTTCTGATTTCAGAACCGGAAACGCAGGTGACTTCTTCGCATCCGATGGCTGGACCAACGGCAAGCCTTTCGACTGCTTCTGGTATAAGCAGAACGCACAGATCGTTTCCACCGGCAACCTGGAGCTGCGTGTTGACCGGAAATGGAACGCAGGCGATGGAAACCCGGACTGGAACCCCGGCTATTCCGGCGGCGAGTTCCGTACCAATGATTTCTACAGCTTTGGTTATTACGAAACTTCTATGCAGGCAATCAAGAATGACGGCGTTGTGTCTTCTTTCTTCACCTACACTGGTCCTTCTGACAACAACCCCTGGGACGAAATTGACATCGAAATTCTGGGCAAGGACACCACAAAGGTTCAGCTCAACTACTACACCAATGGCGTTGGCAACCACGAAAAAATGATTGACCTGGGCTTTGATGCTTCTGAAGGCTATCACACCTACGGTTTCGATTGGCAGCGTGACAAGATTACCTGGTATGTTGACGGCAAAGCAGTTTACACTGCATACCAGAATATTCCTACAACACCTGGCAAGATTATGATGAATGCATGGCCGGGCAAGACTGTTGATGACTGGCTGAAGGCTTTCAATGGCAAAACTCCGCTGACCGCCCGTTATCAGTGGGTTACCTACAACAAGCAGTAATGACCTTCCTTTACCGCATCCGATTTCACATCGGATGCGGTTTTTCGTCAATGACAATCAGCAAGTATTTTTTCTGCACAGCGTATGCCGTCTACTGCAGCTGACATGATACCGCCTGCATAACCTGCACCTTCTCCACAGGGATACAGTCCCTTGACAGTCAGCGCCTCCAGTGTTTCAGGATTTCGCAGAATACGAACAGGGGAAGAGCTTCTGGTTTCCGGTGCTGTCATTACGGCATCTTTCTGCAAAAAGCCATGCAGTCTTTGATCCAGAAGCGGGATACCTGCACGCAATGCCTGGCAGACAGTCTCCGGGAGACAGGTTTCCGGCCTGGCAAATACCGTGCCCAGGGGATAACTTGGGGCAACATTTCCCAGCACCGCTGACTGCTGGTTTTTCAGAAAATCTCCCAACAGTATCGCCGGTGCTTTTCCGGTACATCCGCCTGCCACATAAGCCGCATGCTCGATTTTCCGCTGCAGCTCTACGCCTGCCAGAATCTCATCAGAACCGAAATCCTCCGGCGTTATGCCCACCAGAATGGCACTGTTGGCATTCTCCGCATCACGGGCAAAGCAGCTCATGCCATTCGTAACAACCGTCTCCGCTTCAGATGCGGCAGCCTGTACTACGCCGCCGGGGCACATACAGAAAGAGTAAATGCCACGGCCGTCCGGAAGATGTGCTGCAACCTGATAACTTGCTGCCCCCAGCGCAGGATGCTCTGCCGCAGAACCATAGCAAATCCGATTCATATCACGCTGGAGATGCTCAATGCGCACACCAAGGGAAAAGGCTTTCTGCTCCATTGGAAGCTGCATCTCTGAGAGCCATTGAAACACATCTCTCGCACTATGGCCCACCGCCAGAATCACATGACTGGTTTCCAATGAAAAATCAGTACCGTTCTGCACATATTCCACAGATACGATTTGTCCGTTTTTCAGGGTTATCCCTGTGCATTTCGCCTGAAAATGCACCGTTCCCCCTTCCGCTTCAATGCATCGGCGCAATGCAGGAATGCATTCCGCCAGACGGTCTGTGCCGATATGCGGTTTTGCCTGCCACAATATTTCCTCCGGTGCACCGCAGTCCGTGAAAATCTGCAGCACTTGTCTGATATGGACACTTTTCGTTCCGGTATTTAGTTTTCCATCCGAAAAAGTACCTGCACCGCCTTCCCCAAACTGCACATTGCATTCCGGGTCCAGCTTTCCCGTCAGATAGTATTCGGACACCGCTTTCTGACGCTCCGATACCTGTTTTCCACGCTCCAGCACAATCGGCTGCAATCCTGCTTTTGCCAGAATCCACGCTGCAAATAATCCCGCAGGACCTGCGCCGATGATTACGGGGCGTTTGCTGCTTGTCTTTTTCTCATAATGGGGCAGCTGATAGGGCTGCACCTGCTTAATTTTTGTATTCTTCGGAAGCTTTTTCAGCAGTTCCGTTTCGTTTTTTACCGTGGCATCTGCCGTGATAATAAACTGCACCTGTCTTCTGGCATCTACTGCTCTGCGGGCCAGCAGAATTGCCGTTATGTCATTGGGTTTGCATCGGATTGCTCTGGCTGCTGCTTTTCGAAGCATCTCTTCCGTATAATCCAATGGCAAAGCCAAATCCGGCACTCGCAGCATCTGATATCCACCGCCTTCCATCACAATATGGGCATGTGCCCACATATCCCTATAATAACATGCGGGCAGTGTTTTTAATTGCACTGCCCGCATATTCAATTCCTGTGCAAGAATAAATCAATCCACCTTCGGGAGCTTATTCAGAGCCTTTGCCAGCTCCTCATCCGTCGGAATATAATCTTCCAGTTCACCATCGTTGAATCTCTGGTAACCCACAAGATCAAAATAGCCTGTACCGGTCAGACCGAATACGATTGTCTTCTCCTCACCTGTTTCCTTGCACTTCAATGCCTCATGAATTGCGCCGCAGATTGCGTGGGAGCTTTCCGGTGCCGGAAGAATGCCCTCTACACGGGCAAACTGCTCTGCAGCCTCGAAGATTTCAGTCTGCTTGTAGGAAACAGCCTCCAGGATGCCCTGCTCACGCAGCAAGGACAAGGAGGTATTCATGCCGTGATAACGGAGACCGCCTGCATGGTTCGGAGCAGGCATATAATCTGCGCCCAGTGTGTACATCTTTGCAAGCGGGCAGATCATACCGGTATCTGCATAGTCATATGCATACTTTCCACGTGTCAGGCTGGGGCAGGATGCCGGCTCAACTGCAATGAAGCGATAATTTGCTTCGCCTCGCAGATGTTCACCCACAAAAGGAGAAATCAAGCCGCCAAGGTTAGAACCGCCGCCTGCACAGCCGATGATAATATCCGGCTTGATGTCATACTTCTGCAGTGCTGCCTGTGTTTCCAGACCAATGACGGACTGGTGCAGCAAAACCTGGTTCAGCACGGAGCCGAGAACATAACGATAGCCCTCGTTTGTGACTGCGCACTCAACCGCCTCGGAAACAGCACAGCCAAGGCTTCCGCCTGTGCCGGGATGCTCTGCCAGAATCTTCTTGCCGATTTCTGTGGTGGTAGAGGGGGACGGTGTTACAGATGCACCATATGTACGCATAACCTCACGGCGGAAAGGCTTCTGCTCATAGCTTACCTTTACCATGAAGACCTTGCAGTCCAAATCAAAATAGGAACAAGCCATGGACAAAGCAGTACCCCACTGTCCTGCACCTGTCTCTGTGGTAACGCCCTTCAGTCCCTGCTTCTTTGCATAATATGCCTGTGCAATTGCAGAATTCAGCTTGTGGCTGCCGGAGGTATTGTTACCCTCGAACTTATAATAAATCTTTGCCGGTGTGCCCAGCTTCTTCTCCAGATAGTAAGCACGAATCAGCGGAGACGGACGGAACATCTTATAGAAATTGCGGATTTCCTCCGGAATCGGAATGTAACGATCAGTATCGTTCAGTTCCTGTTCTGCCAGTTCTTTGCAGAAAACCTGAGACAGCATCTCAATAGATGCAGGCTGGAGTGTCTTGGAATCCAGCAGCGGTGCCGGCTTTTCTTTCATATCCGCACGCATGTTATACCATGCGGTGGGCATTTCAGATTCATCGAGATAGATCTTGTACGGAATTTCCTTGTTTGCCATAATACATACTCCTTTTTTATAAATCATTGCCATTTGAATACATATGCGTTTGCATCGCATATTTCGACAACATATGCAGTTAAATTATACCATGTATCATGATATTTGTCAATAGAAGATACTGTTTTTGTGAACATTCGCCACATAAAGTCGCTTTTTCTATGCATCGGATGCGGCATTCATTGCCGTTGCTTGACAAATGCATCAAATCATTATATAATAAGGTATGTATTTTTTGATGACTTTGAAAGTACATCGTTTGGATAATATAAAGCATTACAAGGGGGATTCTATGGGAAGAAATAAAAAGCTGCAGGAAATTGATCTTTCCTTAAATTCATTGGTCATTTTCCGAAAGCTGCTGACACACGAAGTCATTCTGCCGCTGCGTGCCCTGCTGGATACAGAGGCAATGGACCCGATTATTCAGCTGCGGCAATATACAGAATTTGTCTCCAGACTCTATTCACGGAATGTGAATCTGACAGAGTATATTTTCCAGCTGATTTGCCTGGATGATAATTACTATGTCAAGGCGGTTGCTGCCGGTGAAGAAATTGACCCGATGCTGGAAGCCAGTGTGCAGAATGAGCTTGCCATTCTTCAGCGTCTTTCCAGACTGCGGCCTCATGAACTGCAAAAAGAGGTCTCCTATTACGGCATTCTGCCGGAATGGAAAACCTCTGATATTGATTTCGGTGCAGAATATCATGCACGGCTTCGGGACATCCGCAGATACGGCTTCGGCAAATTTGCAGACAGCAGTATGTTCATCATTCAGGATGAGCGATGTGTCCCTGTGCAGCACCCTGACACGGTTACACTGAAGGATTTAAAGGGGTATGAAACAAAACAGGCAAAAATCATTGACAACACTGCCCGTTTCATGAGCGATATTCCTGCACAGCACTGCCTGCTGTATGGGGACAGCGGCACTGGAAAATCCGCTGTCATCAAAGCTGTTCTCAACAGTTTTTCCTCTCAGGGGCTTCGTCTGATTCAGGTGCAGAAGGAACAGCTCTCCATTCTTCCGGAAATTCTTGACCTTATCCACGACAATCCGCTGAAATTTATCATATATGTCGATGATATGGATATGCAGGACAGCAGCTATTCTCTGCTGAAAAATATGATGGAGGGCGCAGCTGCAAAAATGCCATCCAATGCCCTTGTCTATGCCACCGTCAATGGTGATATCACAGCAGCCAGCCAGCCATATGTGCAGTCCTTTGCGGAACGCTTCGGTCTGCGCATCTGCTTCGGTGAAATGTCACAGTCTGATTTTGCAGATCTGGTGGCATATTATGCTGAAAAAGCCAATCTGCCTCTGCCGCAGCTCACAGATGATATGAGCTGCAAACGAACGCCCCGCACAGCAAAGCAGCTTGCAGAAATGGGCTGAATCCTCACTGTTCCTTTTCCAGAAAATGCTTATATGTGTAATCCATGCCAATGGCACCAAGGGGTGCAGTTATGATAATAGCCAGTACCGCCACTGACAACACGATTTTTCCACAGGGCAGTCCTGCCGCAAGGGGGACAGAACCGATTGCTGCCTGCACGGTTGCTTTTGGCAGATATGCAATAACACAGAACAACCGCTCTTTTCCTGTCAGCTGCGTACCCAGCATGCAAAGCCAGATGCCCAGAGAACGAAACACCAGTGCAAGAAAAATCATCAATACCGCCATTATGCCGGCAGACATGGTATAACGAATATCCACTGTAGCACCCACCAATACAAACAACAGCACCTCTGCTCCTATCCAAAGCTTTCCGAACTTTTCAGAAAGCCTTGCGGATAGGGGCTTTTCTGCTTTGCCCCTGATGACACATGCCATGGCAGCCACCGCCAGCAAGCCGGATATCGTCATATAGGATTGCAGGGCTTTTTCCACAGACATTAACAGAAAAGCCGATGCCAGAATAATCAGCACTTTTGTTGTATTGCGGATTTTATATCCGTGACGGAAGGCTGTTTCCAGAATGAAAAACAAAAGCAGTCCTGCACACACACCAAGGCAGATACCTGTCACAATGGAAACAGGAATATTCAGAAGATCTGCTGCATTTGCGCTGTTTCCCTGCGCCATTGTCAGGAACGTGGAAAACAGCACAATCACAAAAATATCGTCACAGGAAGCGCCTGCCAGAATCATCTGAGGAATGCTTTTTTTCGTACCATATTTTTCCTCCATCAGAGTGACCATTCTCGGCACTACCACCGCAGGGGAGACAGCACCTAACACAGCCCCCATCACACAGGCTTCCGGCACGGATAAGCCAAGGAGCTTCGGGGCAAACAGAATATAGCCCAGTATTTCAAAACAAGCCGGCACAAAGGACATTAACACGGCAGGTCTGCCCACCTTTTTCAGGTCGCTGAGATTCAGGGATAGTCCCGCTCTGATCAGAATAATCACCAGTGCCATCCGGCGCAGTTCTGCAGAAATTGACAAAGTGTCAGCATCAAGCCAGTTCAGAACAAAAGGCCCTGTCACAATACCTGTGGCCAGCAAGCCGATAATACGTGGAAGTCCGATTTTCTGAAACAAAGCCGCAGCAGAAAGCCCCAGCAGAAAAATAACAGCAACAGATAACAGCATAAATGCCTCCCTCATCATGTGTCTGGCATAACAATGACGGCTTCTGTCAACAAAAGCCGTCACTATAATACAATTCTTTATGCGGTATTACGACAATTCTTTGGCAGCTGCCTTGGCGTACTCAAGATTCTCTTTGGTATAGCCCACTCTGCAGTTCGGCGCCTGTTCCAGAATCTTGTTTACAACTTTCTCCATTTCCGCTTCATGCTTTTTGCCGATGCGGAATGGATACTGAAAATGATCGCCATAGGTATCATGGACTTCCAGATAAACGCCATCCGTAACGCCGTTGGTTCTGTGCACCTTACGGTATAACAGCAGAATCTCCTCAAAGGGAATATAGCTTTCAAAATTGTCATGCTGCATGATAAATGTGCTGCCCACAAACGACCGGCCGGTATTCATCAGCGGACTTTCACATCCCTGGGCAATTCTTGCAGCAATGGTTTCCGCAGAACCATATTTGCGAAACAATCTGATATTGTCGATATCTGCAATGGTCTGCCTGCTTTTTTGGAGCGTCTTCCCCAGAACGCTGAAGCCAACCAGCAATACAGCCAGAATAATAATGCTGGTGAAATATTCATGTTCCTGCATTATGCCGAAACGAATCACAGCATACATCACCAGTGGCACTGCAATCAATCCCAGCGTACCGCAGATACATCTGAACACATGTTTTTTCTTGATTTTTTGTTTGATCTGTTCTCCGCTTAGAGCATCATATGTTTTTGCCATGGTACCTCCCTTAAATCAATGGCACAACCCGTTGATTTGCATATGCAATATCCTCCGGACGATGCCCGATTCTGCAGTTCATTCCACACTTTTGTATTTTGTCCAGCAGGATATCAATGCGAAATACCTGCCGTTCCTTTCCGGAAAAGGGATATCGTATCTGATCACCCCAGCAGTCCATTGCAACCAGATATTCTGTCTTCCCCTTGCAGAACGGATACGCCAGCAATATTTTATTCAGCTGCATCAGGCTTTCCGGATTCTCCGGCATCAGCAGATAATCCCCTGTCATCACCATTTGGGAATTGGAAAAAAAGAGATCCGTTCCGCCCTTTGCAATGACGTCGGCAACCGTTTCCGGAGAACCATATTTCTGAAACAGTCTTGCCTTTTCCGGCTTTCCTTCCATAAATGGAAAATGATGTTTCCGGTATGCACTGATTCTGTGCAGTACATCCTGCGCCTGCCACTGAGCAATGTCCTTCTCAGCAGTTTCATGCATCACAATATTCACAATTCAAATTTCTCCGTCAGTTTCTTCAAAAGTTCAATAATCGGCAGATGCTGCGGACAATGATTCTCACACTGACCGCATGCCAGACAATCCGAGGCCTTTCCGCCGTCAGCGGTCTGTTTTCCGTATTCTTCCCTGTTTCCCTCACGATTATACAATTCAAACAATTCCGGAATGGCAATCGCAGCAGGACATCCGTCTGTGCAGTAATGACATGCAGTACATGCAATCTCATTCTCTTTGCGAATCAGGCGGCCGACCTCCAGACAAAGCTGATACTCACTCTCTGTCAGCGGTGCAAAATCCTTCATATAGCCCGTATTATCCAGCAGCTGCTCCATATTACTCATGCCGCTCAATACCATAATGACACCCGGCAGGCTTGCTGTAAAACGCACTGCCCAGGAGGGAATGGAAAGCTGCGGGCTCTGTGCACGGAGCAAAGCAGCAGCATTCTCAGGGATATTGGCCAGTTTTCCGCCCTTAATCGGTTCCATAATGATAATATCCTTATTGTGCTTCCGTGCCACCTCATAGCACTTTCCGGACTGCACATTGTCGCTGTCCCAGTCATAATAATTAATCTGGAGCTGAACAAATTCCACCTCCGGATGCGCCGTCAGAATCGTATCCAGCAATTCTGCGCTGTCATGGAAGGAGAAACCAAGATGCCTGATTTTTCCTTCTTTTTTCATCTGCATGCCAAAGGCAAAACAGTCCAGCCGCTCTGCAATCTGATAGTTTTCCTTATCCAGGCAGTGCAGCAGATAATAATCAAAATAGGAGAGTCCTGTTCTGTCAAGCTGCTCCTGAAAAATCCGTGTCACATCCTCCGGTTCCTTCAGGAACATGGTGGGCAGTTTATCCGCCACAAGATAGGACTCCCGTGGATATCGCTCCACCAATGCCTTTTTCAGCATATTCTCTGACTTTCCGCTATGGTACATGTAAGCAGTATCGAAATATGTGAAACCCTGTTCCAGATATGTATCTACCATCTGACAGATTTGTGTCTCATCAAAGGAAGTCGGTTCGCTGCTGTCCAGCAGCGGCAAGCGCATAAAACCAAATCCAAGCTTTTTCATTGCGGTACACTCCTTCTTAAAGGACAGAGGGCTGCTGCCCTTTCTGCCAATAATAATGCGATGATTTTCAGTGTTCTGTCGGCTTCCGGGATGCAGTAACATGAAGTCACTTTGCGGCGGATTTCTTCAATCACAGACTGCAAAGCTTATTTTTTCCAGAGACCATGCAGATTGCAGTATGCATACGCTGCAATCACATTGTCATCTTCTTCCACAAAAAACTGTGCAGCAGGTTCATCCCCGGGCTGCAGGTCCTTACGTTCCAGACCGTTGGAAGTTTCCAGCAGAATCCACTGAATATAGTGCACTTCGCTCATGGGATGGGGGGCTTCGCCAATTTCAACAGTCACGGTCTGTCCTTCCCGTGATACAACAGGAACATGCTTTTCCTTTGCCGCATCCGCTGTATTGGCTGTCAGTTCTTCCCTGCCCTGCAGGTCCACCTGTTCCTCATCTGCGGCAATCAGTACCTCACCGGTATCCTTGCAAACATAGAATTTCATACACACACTCCTTTACATTAGCGATAGAATTCAATTTTTCCACACTGCGGACAGTGGTACGCTTTTACGCCGATACTGTCTGCAATTTTTTTCAGCTGTGTCATAAGCAGGCCTGAGGATGCCAGACTGGACAGCTTCATAGGCTGCATGGGAATCCGGCACCGCAGACACAGCAGATTTCCATTTGGGGGAACCGGTCTTTCTGATATCATAAGCCGCAATTACAGATTCATATATGCCTGGACACGGCGTCTGGTTTCAGTCTCACCCAGCACACGGCTGATTTCCCAGATATCCGGTGCATTCTGTCTTCCGGTCAATGCCACACGCAGCAGATTGGTCACATCCACAATGCTGCCCTTGTACAATTCCGGATTCTTCTTGTATTTCTTCGGCTGTGCAGCGTAGCCCAGTGCTTCCGTAATCTGCTTCACCTTTGCAAACCATTCCTCCTGTGTATCTGCAAAATTCAGAGTATCCAGATACTGTGTCAGAATAGCACTGCGCATCTCACCATCTGCACGCTCCGGGCATGCATCTTCATAGGCGAATGTTTCTGCATCATAGAATGCAAGGAATGCGGCGGCTTCCTTCCAGCTGCCAAAATCCTTTCTCGGCTTGTCGCCGCCTCTGCCCACATTGATGGCATTGCAGAAGAATTCTGCCTTATTTTCCATGCGCTCTGCCAATGCAGTATCATATTTCTTTGCCCATTCCAACAGGCCATCATATACATACTGTGCTGTCTGACGGGACAAAAACTCCTTTGCAATGTGATCCAGCTTCTCCAGGTCAAACAAGGAACCGGAGGTGCTCATCTTATCCAGAGAGAAGGTAAATGCACGGGAATCTGCATCCGGATTCTCCATCATCCATTCCTCAAAGTTGCTGTTGAGCACTGTCATCAGGTAGCGCATAACAGCCTCCTGGGGGAAGCCTGCCTCACGGTAATAGCTGAGTGCCAGTTCCGGGTCTTTACGCTTCGACAGTTTCCGCTTGGAAGTGCCGTCCATTTTCATCAGGGTTGCAGTATGGCAGTAAACGGGACGCTGCCAGCCAAGGATATCGAACAGCTGCACATGAATCGGCAGTGTTGCCAGCCAGCTTTCATCACGGATTACATGGGTAGTGCGCATGAAATGGTCATCGCAGACATGAGCAAAATGATAAGTCGGAATGCCGTCGGATTTCAGCAGAACAAAATCGGTGTAGTTCTCCTGCACCTTGACTTCGCCCCGGATGCCGTCCTTCACAGCCACCATATTTTCCGGATCGCCCTCGGAACGGAACCGCAGAACCCATTCTGTGCCCTTGGCAAGCTCTGCCTCGATTTCCTCCAGTGTACGATCACGCCAGATGGCATATTTGCCAAAATAGCCGTAATTATCCTTTGCAGCCTCCTGCTGGTCATGCATTTCTTTCAGGTCATCCTCTGTACAGAAGCAGGGATATGCCAGACCTCTGAGCACAAGGGATTTTGCAACGGTCTGATACAGTTCTTTTCTCTGACGCTGACGATAGGGGCCGTATGCGCCCACTTCGCCATCGGTGGTTGCACCCTCATCAAAGCGAATGCCGTAGAAAGTCATGGCATCAATAACAGCTTCCACTGCACCTTCCACCTCACGCTTCTGGTCGGTGTCCTCAATACGGAGATAGAACACGCCCTGTGTCTGGTGTGCCAGACGCTCACCAATGGCATTATAGAGATTGCCCAGATGCACAAAACCTGTCGGGCTGGGGGCAATACGGGTGACAACTGCATTTTCAGGCAGATTGCGCTCCGGATACTTTGCCTCATAGTCCTCAATGGTTTTGGTGATATCCGGGAACAAAAGATTTGCTAAAGCTGTGTTATTCATATTATAATCCTTTCCTTACAGCAATATGCTGCACTGCTTGTTTATTTGATTTATTATGGGTATAATTCCTTACGGATGGCATTACCAGTGGCTGCCGCCGCCGCCGTGGGAGAATCCGCCGGAGGACGAATGGGAAGAACCGCCGCCGCCACCGCCGCTGCTGGAACTGTTTCGTGTCTTTGTGGTATGCTCACGAAGGAAAATATCATCCTGCTGATAGAAATGTGTATCCCTCTGATTCACATAATTGGTGGGATCCAGAGATTTTTTCAGATTGTATCTGCTCTTCACAATCAAAACGGTAATCAGGGCAGACAAAGCACCAATTGCAGCTGCCAGCGCCGCAAGGAACGGCACATTGATACGATAGGACAGGGGGAGACTTTCGGATGCCACCAGTTCCCCATTGACCTCATAATGATACAGGCCTGTGTCATAATCGTAGGTATATGCACGGGACGGCACGCCCTGCCCATAATAGTACTTCAAATCCACGCAGAATCGCTCAATTGCACCGTAATAATTTTCATCACGCATATCCTGAATCATATTGGATGTAATCTTTGTCGCAATATCATTTCCTTCCGCATTGGAAAAATACAGCTGTGCCATGCCGCAGGTGGACAAATAATTGTAACGCCCCGGCATATTCATTACCAGAATCACGCCGTCACTTTCTTCGCCGTACTGCATATTGAACATTGCATCATAGGTATCATCTGCAAAAACCATCGTGTCATAATCCGACAGTACTTCATCGTCATTGTTCAGGACATACACAGCCACATACATGTCAATGGCATCACTGGTTTCCTGAATCATGTCCGACAGCATCATCTGATCGCCTGCCTCAAACAGACCGTCCGGGTCATAAAGCTGACAATTCTCTTCTGCACCTTTATAGGCTCTGTCAGCAGATACTGCTGCCGTCAGAAGCATACAGCTTATTATTGCTGCTGCGGCTGCGGCCAATTTTTTTAACCATGTTTTTCTCATAATGCTACCAATACCCCCACAGCCACTGTTATCGCTGCCGCCAGAAGTCCTATCCCTGCACTGAATAATGCAAGTTTTCCGTTGTGCAGCGGCGGAGTGCCAACAAATTTTGCACTCTGTCCGTTCAGTGCAAATTCATAGATTTTGCCTTTATATTTGTATGTCATAAACCAGACAGGCAGCAGCATATATTCCCATTTTGTACTCATCACGGAAATGTCTGCACGGGATACGGAAACAGAATCATAATTCCGCATAGACGCACGCACCAGAGAATCACTGGCCTGCACGGCTCTCTTCTGAATATTCGGGAACATATCCGACATATTCATATCATACTTATCCGCCATAAAGCCGCTGAGATACTGCATCGAAAAGGGTTTGACAGCAGAATAATCAAAGGGCTCCACTGCTTCCATCAAATCATCATCAATATGACTTGCTCCATCTGCCGGCAGACCCTGAAGCATAATCTTCGCCTTTCGTGCTACAGCAAATTCACGGGTTTCCCTATAGGTATAGTCTCCGGATGTCCATGTGCGGTACTTTTTGCACAGTGCATCCATTTCCGCATTGACCTCCACATCTGTCACCCAGAAAGGCACATACAGTCCCACAATTTTCTCCTGCTGACCTGCGGAGAGAAAATCACTGGGCAAAAACCAGTGCTTCTTTACCCATGCCTTGAAATGGTCAACCGCACCTTCCCGATGAACCTGAAAAGGAAGTACATAGGAGGGGCGCAGGTCACCAGACACTCTGCCCTTCAGAATAACCGGGTTATGGCAATAGAAGCAAAATGTTGCGGCTGTATTGTCATCCGCCATGATTTCGGCGCCGCAGCTTTCGCAGTGATAAATCGACGTCATGTCTTCAAACTCAGTATCAATCTCCGGTTCTTCCTGAGGGCGTGCCGCAGACATTGCCTCCTGTGAAGCAGCAATCTGCTTCATTTCATCTTCTGAAAAGCTGCTCATACAGAAATCGCAGCCAAAATTCTGATGCTCCGCAGAAAATTTCAAATCTGCGCCGCAATTGGGACACTTATAGGCAAGTGCATCCATCATAATTCTGTCTCTCCTTTATATCTTGCATTCCCGGTTATCGGCCCTGCATTTTGCAGAATGCACACGGCATCACCGGCTGTGTATACCCTCTTATTATATCATAATTGCAGCAGAAATGCAAGGGCATACCGCACAAATTCTGTGCCTGCGGCGCATAGACGCAAAAAAGCCGAACTACGGGAATAGTTCGGCTTTCGGACATTATTTTCTGTCGGCAATGGACTCATATTCACGCCAGGGATGAACGGCACGATACGCCGGACGGATAATCTTGCTTGCGCCAAGAAGTTCCTCCAGGCGGTGGGCAGACCAGCCTGCAATTCTTGCCATGGCAAACAACGGCGTAAACAGCTCATTTGGCAGATTCAGCATGCGGTACACCAGACCGGAATAGAAATCAATATTGGCACATACGCCTTTATAGATTTTTCTTTCCTCTGCAATAACCTGGGGTGCAAGACGCTCCACCATTGCATACAGCGCATACTCATCGTGGCAGCCCTTCTCATTGGCCAGCTGCTCCACAAATCCACGAAGAATGGTAGCACGGGGGTCACTCTGGGAATATACAGCATGGCCCATACCGTAAATCAGTCCTGCACGGTCAAAGGCCTCCCTGTGCAGCAGCTTCTTCAGATACTGACGCACTTCATCCTCATCTGTCCAGTCATGCACACGTTCCTTCATGTCATCAAACATCTGTGCAACCTTGATATTGGCACCGCCGTGTTTTGGTCCCTTCAGGGAGCCCAGTGCCGCTGCCATCGTCGAATAGGTATCTGTTCCGGAGGATGAAACCACATGTACTGTAAATGTGGAGTTGTTTCCGCCGCCGTGTTCTGCATGAAGTACCAGGGCAAGGTCCAGAAGCTTCGCCTCCAGATGGGTATATTTCTGATCCGCACGCAGCAGACTCAGGAAATTTTCCGCAGGGGAGAGTGCCGGATTCTGCTGGTGCAGGAACAGGCTTTCATCATTCTTGTAATAGCGGCATGCCTGATAGCCGTAAACCGCAATGGACGGGAACTGTGCAATCAGCTGCACGCACTGACGCAGCACATTGGAAATGGATGTATCATTTGGATTTGTATCATAGGAATACAACGCCAGAACGCTCTTCGCCAGGGTATTCATCATATCCTCACTTGGGGATTTCATAATGACATCACGGGTAAAAGAGGACGGCAGTGTACGGCAGCTGCGCATCAGTGTACTGAATTCCTCCAGCTCTGTCTGTGTCGGAAGCTTACCGAACAAAAGCAGATACACCGTTTCTTCATATCCGAAGCGGTCCTGGGAAATAAAGCCGTTTACCAGATCCTCAATGTGATAGCCGCGGAACAACAGCTGTCCGTTTCCGGGTTTAGTCTCTCCATCCACTTCCATTCCCGAAATAATCTCACTGATGTTGGTCAGTCCTGCACAAACGCCTTTTCCATTGATATCACGCAAGCCTCGTTTGACGTCGTATCTGGCATACAGCTCCGGCTCTATCTGATAGGATTCATGACAGAGCTGTGAAAGCTGTTCAAGTTTTGTCTGTGTGTTATAACGATTCCACTCCATGATGATGCAGCTCCTTTCTTTCCAATAATCATACCGGCACGCTGCCCTTTCTTTTCAGGGACGGAGGTGCCTTTCTGCATATTTTAATGCAATATTGCGTTTATATAATATATAGTATACCATATTTTCTGAAACCTGTCAAGTAAGCACATACTTCATGCAATACAAAAGCTGCCTGCGAAGTCATCGCAGGCAGCCATAGATACTGGAAATTACGCTTTGAAAATCACACGAACAAAGTTGTAAATGTGTGCACGGATGGAGTTATCTCCATGATATCCGGCCTGGTAGTAGTGCCAGATATGCGGGACACTGTTCTTTGTGAAGTCATTATGATAACCTTCCGGTGTTGTATAAACAACCTCATCATTGCCGCCGGCAGTAATGAAAATCAGGGAAGGAGCATCTGCTTCAGATGTATACTTATATTTCGGAGAAGCACCGGGAGCAGGACAGATTGCTCCGACATAACCGAACAGATCGGCATGCCTTGTACCGATATTCAGAGATTCACGTCCGCCCATGGAGAAACCGGTAATTGCTGTGTTCTCTCTGCCTGTTGCAACGCTGTATGTGCTCTCAATCAGCGGCATCAGTTCTGTAATCAGAACGGTCTCAAAGTTGTCATATGCCTGGTTATTGGCATCATTCATGCCATTACAATCATTCTGTGTCTGGCTGGAATAGATGTAAGGAAATACCACAATCATTTCCTCGGCCGCTTTTTCCGCAATTGCATTGCCGATAATCTGCTGTGTCGGAATCGGAGGTGCATTTCCTGTGAGAATCATACGGTCCTGATCTTCATAGTAGCCATGCATGACATACAGCACAGGGTATTTCTTGCTTGTGGAATAGTTTGCAGGAAGCAGTACATTGTACTTCTTGTCTCTGCCGCAGAACTTGGAAAAATAGCTTTTCTTTTCCAGTGTGCCGTAATCAACACCGTTCTTCTTCTGTGTGGAATCATTGGTTTCACTGATTGCCACAGACTGCTGCACCACAGGTGTATACTCAGAAATAGTTCTCATGCTGGCACGAGGCGGCTGCTCCACAACTTTTGCCTCCGGGAAGTCCTTGGTCTGTCCGGTCAGGTACTCTGCATACCATTCGATATCAGCCAGATCAACAGTGCCGCTGCAGTCTACATCCGCTGCCTTTTCCAGTGCTGCACTGGAGAAGCCGCTTCTCATGCCTGCTTTGGCCATGGACATATCCACTGCTGTAATCTTGTCATCGCCGTTCAGATCGCCAAGCTTGACTTTTATAATCACCGGATGCGGGCCGTCAATGACAGTTCCCTTAGGAGCACCGATGACTTCATCCACATAGAAATCATTGGTTGTATCTGCTGTTTCCACATAGATCTTCACATTTGTCGCACCAGCCGGAATCTTGTATGCGGTATTTGCAAGCTGTACCCATTCACCCTTCGGAACGGTTTCAGTTGCAATCTTGTCATACTGTGTTTCACCGGATGCATCCTTATACTCCACGGAGAAGTGGAAGGTATCCGTATCCAGTCCGGAGGTATACTTGACAATTGCGCTGAAGCTATACTCCTCGCCTGCCTTGAACTTGGAATTCAGGTCATGTGTTGCACCGTTCCAGGAGGAAGTTCTGCCTGTGCATTCCAAGGACTTGCTGCCTTCATATGCCTCAGATGCAGACTGTGCAACAGTTGCAGAACGGCCTGTAAATCCATCCTCACCGTTTTCGAAGGTGTAATGGAAGAGATAGCCGTTGGGATCCGGTTCTTCTTCCTTGGTGTCAATCACAAAGGTTGTGACGGACTGTGCAGGAAGCTGTGCGGAAAAGCTCTTGCCGTTGGCTGTGGCACTGATGGTCTTCAGGTTTGCGCTGCCGTTTGTCTGATAGGCTGAAATGTTGGAAATGCCTTCAATGCCGGACAAATTAAATGTCTCTGTATTGGTACTGCTGTTCTTGTTGATGGCAACAATCTTCACCTGGTCTTCATCATTCTTGTACGCAGATACCAGAATATTGTTTTCAGGGCTCTCTGTAGCACCGATACGAACATCGCCCGGACGCACATACTTGGAATACTGTGCCATCATGTAGCCGCGCTTACTGATATTGCCGTCTTCTTTCATCGGGCCGTAGCTTCTTCTGATTGTCCACCAGACATATGCACTCATGTTGCCCACAACGAGACCATTATGCATATTTTCTGCAACCTGCAGTGCTTCTGGCCAGTTATCACCGGAGTTTGCGCTGCTGTTCGGAACATAAACCTCTGTCATCCAGATTGGCTTACCGCAGCTTTCCAGTGCATCAAAATTCATCTGGCTTCTCTGTGTGCCGTAGAAATGTGTACCGAAAATATCGCAGTTTGCAAAAGCCTTCTGATTATTCAGAATCTTGCTGTAGTAATCCTTGTTGGTATACTGGAATGTTTCCGGAGACATCAGCTTGCAGCTGATGAGATGACCGTAATTTGCGATGAACTCTGTGGTTTCATCAGAGGTCCATGTTGTCCACTCCTCTGCATAATCCGGTTCATTCTGAACGGAAATTGCATAAATATTGACGCCCTGGCTCTTCATGTAGAGCACGAAGTCGTTGAGATGGTTGGCATAAGCCTCATAGTACTGCTTTTTCAGATGCAGCTTACCTGATGGACGCGTACCTGAACCGCTTTCAGTCATGTAAGAGGGCGGCTCCCACGGAGATGCAAAAATGGTCGCACCCTGAGACTGTGCATATTTCGCAGTCGCAACGGCCTTGCTCCACTGGTTCTTGTCAGGGTTTACAAACACTCTGAGAATGGAAAAACCAAGCTGATCTGCTCCGTTGTTATAAGCCTTGATTCTCTGGCTTTCTGTCAGGTCGCCTACCCATTCCGGATGGTTAATGCCGCCGAAGCCCTGGATGGTCTGGTACTCAGTGGACAAGTCGATGGTGCAGTTGCCCGCTGCCGTAACCGCCGGCAGTGTTGTGATGGCTGAGAATGCAGTCATGCATGTCACGCTGCTCACCAGCACTGCGGCTGCTTTTTTCAAAGAAAATTTCATACTTCTCTCCCCTATTTCTATTATTTCTGTTATGAACAAGGCTTGTCTGTTCCTGTTCTTTTTTGTGCACATTTTGTCAATATGTATTATCTATAATAAAGTTATATCATAACATCATGCAGAATTCAATTCACAAAATGTATTTTTTATGGACAAAATGAAGAAAGATGTCATGACAAACCATACAGCATATTCTCAATTATTGCGTTTGTGTACAAGTTGACTATATATTTTCACACTAACTTGTATGCTGCTATTCTTTTATTTCGCTATAAAATCCATTCTGCAATGGAATATTCTCATTATTCGGCCTGTAATATCAATGAGAATCTGTAGAATCTGTCTGCTGCTCAGCAAATTCTGCACACCTATTCTGTAAAGATGTATTTTATCCGGCAGATGAAACCAGTATTTTCGCAATCATTGCGCAGCGCATTTTCTCCGATTCTGTCTTTGCTGTCTCCCCGAGAAGCAGCACCGCACAAAGCACGGCTGACGGCTTGACATCTGCTGAAAAAAGAGGTATAATATAATGGCGTATATATTAATGTATCCGATTCGGGCTGACTATAGATACTGCCCGGATGTACCCATTGCAACAGAAAGGATTTTTCTTATGTCTCAAGATGCATATATCACACGTTTATGTAATAGTTTAAGAGCTTCTTCCCCCATTGACCCGGCACTTTATCAGAAGCACCAGGTCAATCGAGGCCTGCGCCGCTCAGACGGTACCGGTGTAGTGGCAGGCATCACAAAAGTCTGCAACGTACACGGCTACATGATTAACGAAGGCGAAATTGAACCGATTCCCGGCGAACTTGTCTACCGTGGATATCAGATTACCGATCTGGTACATGCTGTGGAAGCGGAAAACCGTTTCGGCTATGAAGAAACAGCTTATCTCCTGTTGTTCGGACAGCTTCCGAACACGGCTGAACTGGAACAGTTCTGCCGTCTGACCGCACAGCTTCGCAATCTGCCTGACGGCTTTGTCATCGACATGATTGCCAAGGCGCCTTCCCACAACATTATGAACAAGATGGCCCGTGCAGTGCTTGCACTGTATTCCTATGACGATTTGTGTGAAGAGCGCACACTGGAAAATGAGGTCCGGATTGCTGTTTCCATGATTGCACGTCTGCCGGTGATTATGTCTGCGGCTTATCAGGTAAAGCGTCAGCATTTTGACAACGAAAGCCTGATTATGCACCCTCTGCGTGAAAACGAAACCAACGCCCAGACCATTCTTTCCCTGCTGCGTCTGGATCGTCAGTATACAATGGATGAGGCCCATTTGCTGGATATCTGCATGATGCTTCACGCAGAACACGGCGGCGGAAACAACTCCGCATTTGCCTGCCGTGTGCTGACTTCCTCCGGCACAGATCCCTATTCTGCTTATTCCGCTTCCATCGGCGCACTGAAGGGCTTCCGTCACGGCGGTGCCAATATTAAAGTTATGGAACAGCTGGACAACCTGAAAAACAAGGTGAAAAATCCGGAAAATGACGGCGAAGTGGCGGATTATCTCCGCAAGGTACTGAAAAAGGAAGAGGGCGACGGCGCAGGTCTGGTCTACGGTATGGGACATGCAGTCTATACCCTTTCCGACCCCCGGGCAGTGCTGCTGAAGGAAAGAGCATTCGCTCTGGCAAAAGGTCAGGAAATTGAAAGCGATTTCCGTCTGCTGGATACAATCGAGCGCCTGACACCGGAGCTGGTAGCAGAAAAATCTGCACATGCCGCTGCAAAGCATATCTGTGCAAATGTGGATTTGTATTCCGGTCTGGTATATCGTATGCTGGGCATTCCCTCTGAACTGCTGACACCGATGTTTGCTGTTTCCAGAATCGCAGGCTGGTCTGCACACCGCATCGAGGAAGTGCTCACCGGCGGCAGAATCATCCGTCCTGCATACAAGTCCATTTCCAAAACCATTCCTTATATCCCACTGGATGAAAGAGCATGACAGTCAAAGTATTGTCATTCTGTGCAGTGCTTTCTTTGCTGACGATGCAGCTTCCCTCCTGTGATTTCACCAACGGTGTGGATGCAATGCTGACACCGCCCCGTCTGACCATGGAACAGGAGCAGATTTATCAGGCACTGCAGAATGCAGCAGGTTCCCAGATTCGTCTGAAATACCCGAAATCCGGAGACAGGCTCTCTGCCTTTACTGTTGCTGACCTGGACAATGACGGCTCCACGGAAGCCATCGTCTTCTATGAAGCGGGCCGTGCATCGGAAAATGAAAATCCGCTCCGCATCTGTATGCTGGACAAAAAGGAAGGCCAGTGGCGTGCTGTCACGGAATATCCCGCTGCCGGTGCTGAAATTGAGCGTGTGGATATTACGAAGCTGGGCACCAATCCAAGAATGAACCTGATTGTACAGTACAGCATGGTAGACGGTGCCAACCATGCCGCAGAAGTCTTCCACTATGAAGACGGCACACTGAATGCCTCACTGTCCATTCCCTATTCCATCCTGTCGCTGCAGGATCTGGACCAGAACGGAACCACTGAGATTTTCGCTGCATCTGCTGCACAGACCTCCGCACCTGCCGAGGCCTCCGTCTATGAGCTGAACGAAGAGGGCATCTATCTGCAGTCGCTGCTGAATCTGCCGGAAATCTTTACGGACATTTCCAGGGTGATTTACGGCACGCTGCCCGATGAACAGGGCGGTGCTTCCGTCCCGATTTTCTACTTAGACGGCATCACCGGTGCCACATCTGTTCAGACTCTGGTTCTCAATTACCACGACAATCTGCTGCATATGGTATACTCCGACAGTGCGGACCGCTTTCCGAATACGGCACGCCCGGGCGGATTCCAGACCATGGACATCGACCAGGATGCAGAAGTGGAAATCCCGGTGAATTCCTCATTCTACGGCCATACCAATGCAGGAGAGGCACTGCCGCTCATTATGACAAACTGGTATGTCTGCCGCAACAATCTGCTGATGCGGAAATATTCTTCCTACTATTCCACTCAGAACGGCTATATTTTTGTTATGCCGAAGCGGTGGGAACGCTGCGTCACCGCAGTACAGGAGGATGACGAAATTGTATTCTACGAATTTGACACAAGGGTCTCAATGGATGACGGCACTGCAGTGCTGCTGAATCCGCTGCTGCGGCTGAGTGTGACAAATGATGCTGCCACACTGGAAATGATGCAGGATGAGGGCTATACCCTGCTGCGTCAGAATGGCAGCAATTACTATCTCGGAAAAACCTTTTCTCACGGCAATTCTCTTGCAATCACTGACAGCGAATTGCTGACATCCTTGAAATTTCTCTAAAAACGGGAGGGTCAATCATATGAAACGTGTACTCGTTTGTGAAGATGAAGATAATATCCGTGAAGTCATTGTCTTTAATCTGAAGCGTGAAAGATATGATGTTGTAGATGTAAGCAACGGTGAAGATGCACTGAAAGCTTTTGATGAGGCAAACGGCAATTTTGATATTGCCCTGCTGGATATCATGCTGCCGGGCATTGATGGTCTCACCGTGCTGAAGCGTCTGCGTGAAAAATCCAAAACCCTTGGCATTATCATGCTGACAGCCAAATCCCAGGAAATGGACAAGGCTGCCGCATATATGAGTGAAGTGGATGACTATATCACAAAGCCCTTTTCCTCCTTTGACCTGACAGTGCGTGTGGAAGCACTGTACCGCCGTGTCATTATCAATTCTACGGCCACCAATGAGGTACGCATTCTGGAATCCGGGCCATTCTCTATTAACCACAGTAGCCGTACCGTCACCAAAAACGGCGTACCCATTGAACTGACAGATGTGGAATACAAAATCATGTCCTATTTCATCAAGAATAAGAATACCCTTCTGGACCGTGCCAGCATTCTGGCAAATGTCTGGAGTGACAATTACTACGGCGACAACAAAATCGTGGATGTCAACATCCGCCGCCTGCGCATGAAAATCGAGGACGATCCTTCCAATCCGCAGTTTATTACCACCCGCTGGGGCTATGGATATATCTGGCAGGACGGCCCTGAAGCACATCGCTGAGGCACAGAATACAGATGGCAAAAAAAAGCATCACCCGCCGCTGGATAACCAACAACCTGGGTGTCATTATTCTGATTCTGTTTCTGATTGAACTGGCTTTGATTTTTGCTGTGCAAAGCTATTTCTATAACTCTGCACAGCAGTACCTGATTTCCAAAATAAATGCCGTCAACGGCGTTCTGACACGTTACTCTACAGATGCCGGCAAAAATCTGAATGCTGAAATCCGCAATACACTGGAAACCTTTTCTGATAAGGACAAAATGGAACTGATGGCCATTGACTATGACGGCATGATTGTACTGACATCCTCCGGTTTTTCCCCGGATTATGCCATCAATATGCCGGATTATGATGCCGCAATGCGTTCTGATCAGCCCTATGAAACCAGTACAGGGCACACGGAAAACGGGGAACGCATTATGGCGGTGTGCTATCCGATTACCGATATCAGTGAGGAATACAGCGCAATCCGTGTCGTAACCTCGCTGGAATCCATTGACCGCACCATTTCACAATTTGTCCTGGGAGTAACCCTGGTTGCCATTGCAGTTCTGGTTCTGCTTGGCGTTTCTGATTTGTACTTCGTCGGCTCCATTCTTCGCCCGATTCGTGAAATCAATGCCAATACGGAAAAATTCGCACAGGGTGACTTCTCTGCCCGTATCAATCAGGAAAGTGAAGACGAAATCGGTGAACTCTGTGCAGGCATCAACCATATGGCGGATGAACTATCCACCGCTGATGCCATGAAGAATGAATTTATCAGCTCCGTTTCCCACGAACTGCGCACACCCCTTACCGCCATTAAGGGCTGGGCTGAAACGCTGAATAATGTGGCGGAGGATACCTCTGCGGAAATTGACCCCGCTATTATGAAAAAAGGTCTGCATATTATTGTCGGTGAAACAGAACGACTTTCCGCAATGGTAGAGGAACTTCTGGATTTTTCCCGGATGCAGAGCGGCCATTTTTCTTTGCATATGGACACCATGGATATTCTCGCAGAACTGGGAGATGCGGTTCTCATTTATATGGAGCGTGCAAAAAAAGAGCGTATTCACGTGCTTTATGAGGAGCCTGAAATGCTTCCCTTCGTTTTCGGCGACAAAAACCGTATTCGTCAGGTGTTTATCAACATTATTGACAACGCAATCAAATACTCCGATCAGGGAGATGTGGTGCATATCACCGCAAAAGCCGTGAATGACAACAATGCTGTCCGTATTATCGTACAGGACAGCGGCTGCGGCATCAAGGAAGAAGACCTGAGCAAGGTGAAAATTAAATTCTATAAGCCGAACCACACAAGACGAGGTTCCGGCATCGGTCTGGCTGTTGCAGATGAAATTGTGAAAATGCATAAGGGCACACTGGATATTGCCAGCAAGGAAAATGTTGGAACAACTGTCACCATAACCATTCCTGCAAAAAACGCAGTGCAGCAGGAGAATTCATAACCCGGAAAGGATGTTGACATTGGCAGAACATGAACAGCTGCAGGCTGAACAGATGGCTGCAAAAACAGAGTATGCACATAAATCAAAAATCGGCGGTCAGGCACTGATTGAGGGTGTCATGATGAAGGGTGCCTTCCGAGGCGCAATGGCATGCCGTCTGCCAAATGGTGAAATTGACCTGGAAACCTGGGAAATTTCCTCTGATATGGCCACAGACCCCAAAACAGGAAAACAGCATGTGGTACCGAAATGGTATAACCGCATTCCGCTTTTGCGTGGCTGTGTCAATTTTGTACTTTCCATGACAGACGGTTATCGCTGTATGATGAAAGCCGCAGAAAAACAGTATGACGAAGAGGTAGACGATTTCTGCAAATGGAAAAAGCACGAAAATATTGATAAGCTGCAGGAAGAAGAGGCGTTTGAAAAGTTCTCTGCCTGGCTGACAGACCCTGCAAAGCACAGCGGCGATAAGAAGAAGGAGGAGGCTGCTCCCCAGGAATGGACTGAGGAGAGCATCCGCAGCCGCTGGGAATACCTGAAAAAGGCCTCTGAACATTACGACTATGAAGAGCCATCCAAACTGGAAGCATGGCTGGATGAAAAACTTGGAGATACCCTGTTCAATATTGTCATGGTCATTTCCATGGTACTTGGCATCGGTATTGCATTCGGCATGTTTTTGTATCTGCCCAGATGGATTGTATCCCTGATCAAGCCGGTAACAGATAATGCCATTATCAAATCCGTTGCAGAAGGTGTGGTCAAAATCGCATTATTTGTCGCATACATGTGGGTAACCGGCCTTGGCAAAAGCATCCGCCGCACCTATGAATATCATGGTGCAGAGCACAAAACCATTGCCTGCTTCGAGGCTGCACTGCCCCTGACAGTGGAAAACGTCAAAAAGCAGACACGTTTTCATCCACGCTGCGGTACCAGCTTTATTTTTCTGGTATTGCTCATCGGCATTTTCTTCGGCTGCTTTAACCCCTACAAGGAAGTAGTACCCCGTGTGCTGTTCAGCCTGGTCATGCTGCCCCTGGTCATGGGTGTCAGCTATGAATGCATCCGCATTGCAGGACGGCATGACAACGCTTTTACCCGTATTCTGTCTGCGCCGGGACTCTGGCTGCAGCGCATTACCACCAAAGAACCGGATGATTCACAGATCGAATGTGCCATTGCGGCAATGAAGCCCTGTATTCCGGAAAATCTGGAAGATGATATCTGGTAATACTAATACGGAGCTTTTAATATTATGATACAGTTTCAGCCACAATTATATGAGAAACTCGTTTCCATACTCCAGGGCGGTGAAATACCGGATGCAGAACTGGAAGCAAAGTGGATTACAGAAGATGCAGAAACAGCAGAACAGGCTTTAGAAATTGCAGAACGGCGTGCCAGACATGAACCGCTGCAGTATCTGCTGGGGGCCTGGGAATTCTACGGCATGAAAATGTTTGTGGGAAGCGGTGTTCTGATTCCCCGTGCAGATACGGAAACAATGGTGGATGCAATTTGCTCCCGGTTTCCGGAAAGCGCCCCCCTGCGCATTGCAGATTTATGCACCGGTTCAGGATGCATTGCACTTGCCCTGAAAGCGCATTTCCCCAATGCAGAGGTCATCGGTATCGACCGAAGCAATGCAGCATTGGCCTATGCAAAAAGGAATGCCGCATATCATCATCTGCCCGTTCAGATGATAGAGGCAGATGTCTGTGCAGCAGAAACACCACGGCAGCAAGGCCGATTTGATCTGATTGTCAGCAATCCGCCGTATCTGACGGCGAATGATATGCTGCATCTGCAGCAGGAGGTACAGTATGAACCTGCAATGGCCCTGGACGGCGGTGAAGATGGTCTGGATTTCTATCGCAGCATCACGAAAAACTGGGTGCCTTCCCTGAAGCAGAACGGTATGCTTTGCTTTGAAATCGGCATTTTCCAGGCAGAGGATGTCACAGGGATCATGGCCGAAAACGGCCTTGCAGAACTGGAACAGATTGCTGATCTGAATGGCATCACACGGGTGATTTGCGGCAGAAAGCATCCGGAAATGTATCTTTCCATGGAGTGATATGGGATAATTCTTTCAGATGTATAAATTCTGAATAACTGGTATGCTATAATATACATGAACCGCAGAACAGGCGGAGCGAAAAATCACCTAAGAAAGGATTACATATATGGCAAAGGCAGAATTGAAAAAGAAGAGCAGCGGTCTCCTGATTCCTACTTCAAAGGAAGACCGTGAAAAGGCACTGAAAAACGCAATCGCACAGATTGAAAAACAGTATGGCGCAGGCGCTGTTATGCGTCTTGGTCAGAACAATGTACAGAATGTACAGGCAATCTCCACTGGTTCCCTTTCCCTGGATATGGCATTGGGTATCGGCGGCGTTCCAAGAGGCAGAATTGTCGAAATCTACGGACCGGAAAGCTCCGGTAAAACCACAGTCGCCCTTCAGATTATTGCAGAAGCCCAGAAACAGGGCGGTGAAGCGGCTTTTATTGACGTAGAGCATGCACTGGATCCTGTATATGCCAGTGCGCTGGGTGTGAATATTGACGACCTGCTGGTTTCTCAGCCGGACAGCGGCGAGCAGGCTCTGGAAATTGCAGAAGCACTGGTTCGCTCCGGTGCCATTGATGTTCTGGTTATCGACTCTGTGGCGGCAATGACCACCCGTGCAGAAATCGAAGGCGAAATGGGCGATTCTCATGTGGGTATGCTGGCAAGACTCATGTCCCAGGCAATGAGAAAACTGACTCCCGTTATTTCCAAATCGAACTGCGTGGCTGTTTTCATTAACCAGGTGCGTGAGAAAATCGGTGTGATGTACGGAAATCCGGAGACAACCACCGGCGGCCGTGCTTTGAAATTCTATGCTTCCGTCCGTATGGAGGTCCGCAAGGGCGAAGCCATTAAGGACGGCGCAGAATTGATCGGCAACCGCACAAGAGTCAAAATTGTGAAAAACAAGGTGGCTCCGCCTTTCAAAGAATGTGAATTTGATATGATGTTCGGCAAGGGAATTTCCCGTACAGGTGAGGTTCTGGACCTTGCCACCGACCTGGATATTATTCACAAAAGCGGCTCCTGGTTCAGCTACGGCGAAAGAAAGCTGGGGCAGGGCAGAGATGCCGTCAAAAATATTCTGGAAAGTGAACCCGATTTCGCAAAAGAAATCGAGGAGAAAATCATGGCACAGAAAGAAAGCCTGATGCTGGTTTCCAAAAAGAACAAGAAGGATGCTGCCGTCAAACTGGCCAAGGAGCAGGCAACCCAGGCAATTGCAGACACCGGTGCTGCGCTGGCCGCTGCCAATGATGCCGCTGCTGATGACAGCTTTGAAGAATTCACACCGGAAGAGTAATCTAATTCATGAAAATTCTGGACATACACCCTGCAAAAGGGAAACTCTTTGAAATCCGCTTAGAAGCAGAACAGAAAATCTGGTTGCACGCTGATATCGTGCAATCAGAATTTCTGTGTATTGGCGATGATCTGACAACAGAACGCATTGCAGAGCTGAAAGCCCTTGCCTTTGCACACCGTTCCTATGAATATGCCCTGTATCTTTTGGAAAAACGTGCTTATTCCTATCGGGAGCTTTATGAAAAGCTGATGGCTGTTCAGGATGCACAAGAAGAAATTGTGCTGCAGACACTGGAAAAACTGATGCGTTACGGCTTTGTCAACGATGCCCGATATGCGGAATCTCTGGCACGGCATTTTGTGGCGGATAAACGCTTCGGCATAAAAAAAGCCGCCTATGAAATGCAGCATCGTGGTCTCTCACAGGAAGATATTGAAGATGCCTTGGCAGAATACGATCAGCCGGAACGGATTTCGGAAAATCTGCTGGTACTGCTCTCCAGAAAATATGCAAGGTATCTGTATGATCCGGAGGATAAACGGGCAGTGGATAAAGTAATCGCTGCGCTGGTACGTCGTGGATATACCTATCAGCAAATTCGTTTTGCCATAGAAGATTATTATGCCATGTCTGAAGAATCGAATATAGAAGGTGAAGTATGAACGTTTGTATGATTTCCCTTGGCTGCTCCAAGAATCTGGTGGATTCTGAGCGAATGATGGCACGTTTGTCATCCGGCGGTTATCAGCTGACCACAGATTTGCTGGATGCAGATATTGCCGTCATTAACACATGCGGTTTCATTCAGTCTGCCAAGGAAGAAGCAATTGACACCATTTTGCAGATGGCAGAACTGAAAGAAGAAGGTTCACTCAAATATATCATTGTAACCGGCTGTCTTGCAGAACGGTATCAGGAGGAAGTGGCAGAGCAATTTCCTGAAGCAGATGCGGTCATCGGCATCGGCAATCAGGGAGACATCGTGGATGTTCTGAACAAAATGACACAAAACCAGCGTGTCACCGCTTTTGCACCGAAATGTCAGATGCCCCTGACAGGCAAGCGTGTCATTGCTACGCCGCCCCATATTGCATATCTGAAAATTGCTGAGGGCTGCTCCAACGGCTGTTCATACTGCGCCATTCCTGCCATCCGTGGAAAATATGTATCCGTCCCCATGGAGGATGTGCTGGCGGAAGCGGAAGAACTGGCTGCACAGGGCGTCAAAGAAATCATTGTCATTGCCCAGGATACCACCCGCTATGGCGAGGATTTGTACGGCAAATCCCGTTTGCCTGAATTGCTGACCGCTTTAAGCCGTATTGAAGAATTCCGCTGGATTCGTGTGCTGTACTGCTATCCGGAACGTATTACCGATGAACTGATTACGGTAATTGCCAATGAGCCGAAAATTGTAAAATATCTGGATATTCCGATTCAGCACTGCAATGCGGAAATTCTGAGCCGCATGCGGAGAAAAGGCTGTAACCGTGAAATGCTGCGGGATTTATTCAGCACCCTTCGCAGCCGCATTCCGGGAATGACAATCCGCACAACGCTGCTGGTTGGTTTTCCGGGGGAAACCCAGGCACAGTTCGATGAATTATCTGAATTTGTCAACGAAATGAAATTTGACCGTATGGGCTGTTTTGCTTATTCGGAGGAAGAAAACACGCCGGCAGCAAAAATGGAACCACAGTTGGATTTGGAAGTGCGTCAGCATCGTGCAGATGTGCTGATGGAACAGCAGATGCAGATTTCTGCCGCTCTGACCGCTGCCCGTGTGGGTACAGTGACAGAAGCAGTCGTGGAACATTTCAGCGAAGAACATAATACCTGGATGGGACGCACTGCAGCGGATGCACCGGAAGTAGACGGCTGTATTCTGATTAGTGCCGATAAAAATACAGAGCTGCATGCAGGACAGTTTGTAACAGTGCGTATCACAGATACGCTGAATGACTATGACTTGATCGGAGAGGTGGTACAGGAGTGAATATACCCAACAGACTCACATTGCTTCGTGTCTTTTTAGTGCCAGTATATGTTTTATTCTTTTATTGGGAAATCCCTGCGCATTATCTGATTGTCACCATTGTTTTTGTGGCCGCATCCATTACGGATGCCATTGACGGGCATTATGCAAGAAAACATCATCTGGTAACAGATTTCGGAAAATTTCTGGATCCGCTGGCAGATAAAATTCTGGTTGTCACCGCACTTTCCTGCTTTTTGCAGCAGCAGAAACTGAATATCATTATTTTTCTGCTGATTGTCAGCCGTGAATTCATGGTATCCGCACTGCGTCTGGTGGTAGCAGGAAAAGGCACTGTTGTACCGGCAGGATTTACAGGCAAGCTGAAAACCGCTTTCACCATGACGGCATTGATTGCCAACATGGTGTATCTGTCTTTCTGTCTGGATTTCCAGATGTTCCATCTTGCCATTCCGACCATGGCTCTCACTGTAATTGAAATCATTCTGAATGCGCTGTTCTGGATTTCAGCAGGACTGACACTCTGGTCCGGTGGTGAATATCTCATCCACTACTGGAAAGATATTGATCCGACAAAATAAAAGGAGCTGCAATTATGTCCATTCACCCGAATACATTCTGTAAGATAACAGGGCTGAAATACGATAAGGTCCAAAAAATATACATTGGCCGACTGAACGGATACCCAGTTATTCTGCGGGCGGTTCCCAGAAGAAATATGATGCTTTTCCGTCTGATTGCCGATATCACTGATGCAAGGCTTTCCACGGAAATACAACAGGCCATAGAACCATGGCTGCTTGCACATAGCGGCATTACAGGGCTGCAGTATGCTGACCGCTGTCTTTCCTGCCTCATTTCCATTCCGCCGAAAAAAGCGGATGAACAGACCGCAGAACGCATCACGGAGCTGATTTCCTTTGCATCAGATTTCCGTATGGCGGGCTGCTGTCAATCCTGCGGCACAGACAGAGATTATTCATTCTATCTGCTGGATGATGCAGGGGTCACAATATGCCCTCAGTGTGAGTCCACCCTGCAGCAGAAAATAGAGGAAATCGCTGAGAAAAAACAGCAGTATCCCGTCAGCTGGTCCGGCACAGTCATGGCCGGACTTGTGGGTGCTGCCCTGCTGTTTGTCCTGATTTATCTTCTCCTGGCAGCAAACCTCATTGTCTATCCCGTTACTTATGTCTGTGTCCTTGCGGCTCTGCTCCTCTGCAAAAAATGGGGCAAAAAGCTACACTATGTCTCATTGTCAATCATTGGCGGTTTGTGCCTGATTTCCTGCGTGCTGGCAACCTTCTTCAGCACAGCCCATGAAATGGCGTTAAACAACCAGGAAAACTGTACGAATGCACAGGCACTTTGCAGCGGTGTGGAAGAATTGCGGGAAATGTATTCCAATTTCACGGAAGAAGAACTGGCAGAGTTCGATGAGGACGGAGAGTTTATTATAAGTGCATCCGAGCTGGATGAAAAATATCAGCTTGGAATGCTGATTCAGGAAACACAAACCACAAAAGACTGTATTCTGCGCTTCAATGAACTGATGCGTCAGGAAATCTTCAGAGATTACCGCAATGAATATCGCAGACGCTTAATTCTGAATATCATTGCTGTCTTTGTTTCACTGTCAATCTCTGCCCCAGCAATGCTGCGTCAGAGCAATGGCAGGCACACATTACGGAGAATACCCGAATGAGAAAACGAATCATCATTATCGGCGGCGGAGCTTCCGGCTTGGCCGCCGCAATTGCAGCCGCTGATTGCGGCGCAGAGGTCATCATATTGGAACGGCTGCCGAGAATCGGCAAAAAGATTCTTCTGACCGGAAATGGAAAATGCAATCTGGGCAATGCAGCCCCTGCCCGGAAACACTATCATGGTTCCGTCACAAATGCCGTAAAAATCATACAGGAATTTGATGTACTGCAATTCTTCCGCCGATTGGGGCTGCTGACACGTACGGATACAGAGGGGCGTATTTATCCCTTCAGCAATACAGCAGCTTCTGTTGCAGATGCCCTGCGATTTGCAGCAGAACAGCGTCATGTACAGATACTCTGCGACAAAAAAATAACGGGGCTGCAATATCAGAAAAACAAGTGGATTATCTCCTGTGAAAAGGAAACATTCTCCGCAGAAGGTGTCATTCTGGCAGCAGGCGGCTCCTCTGCACCAAATTGCGGTACAGACGGCAATCTGCTGCCTCTGCTGAAAAAAATGGGCTACCAGATACAGCCCCCAAAGCCTGCACTCTGTCCCATTCTCACAGATACAGAACGGGTAAAGCCACTGAAAGGAATGCGTGTCAAGGCAAATATCACTCTTTTTGATGGAAAAAACCCTCTGAAAAACGAAAAGGGCGAAGTGCAGTTTACAGATCACGCTCTATCCGGAATCTGCGTGTTCAACCTGGCACGATATGTCACTGATTCAAAAAAATATAGCCTGTCATTGGATCTTCTGCCGGAGGTTTCCTATCCTGAAACCATGGCATTGCTTTCAGAGCTTCTGGCCGTCCGTGGGAAATTACCGGTCTCAGACTTTCTTACAGGACTTTTACCGAAACGTGTCGCAGAAACACTGCTCAAACAATGCGGCATCAAGTGCACGGAAATCTCCCATACCGTGATACCTGGACATATGAAAGAAATTGCGCATATGCTGCATGACTGGCAGTTTCCTATAAAGGGGACAGCAGGATTCCCACAATCCCAGGTGACCGCCGGAGGAATTGCAGGAAAATGCATCAGGCCTTCTCTGGAATCTGCACTGCATCGGCATTTATTTTTCTGCGGAGAACTGACCGACGTAGATGGTGACTGCGGCGGATACAATCTGATGTGGGCATGGGCATCCGGCAGTCTGGCCGGCAGAAACTGCGCCAAAGGCACCGATGAATCCTAAACCAAGAAAACCTCTATCGCTGACCTCTTTCAGCATAGAGGTTTTTACTGATCCAAACAGCAGGAATAGCCAAAACAGTATCATTATCTGAAATGTATAATACAATTGCTTTTGTCAATTATTTATGAAACCGCTTGCAATTATTATGAGAATATGCTATAATGATATTATAGGAATGTATCATGACAATGATGATTCAACCCGTCATTAGAAAGGCTCAAAGATACATCTGACGAATACAATTTGCTTTTACCTCTGCCTGCATAAATATGCAAACGGCAGTTATTAATAATATAAGGGAGAAAACACAATGATTGCAACAGTCACAATGAATCCTGCGGTAGACTATACCGTTTCACTGGAAAATGCTCTGCACCACGGCGAAGTGAACCGTACATTCCACGAGCGGATTACAGCCGGCGGAAAGGGCGTTAACGTTTCACTGGTTCTCAGACAGTTGGGTGTTCCCACAACAGTATACGGCTATCTCTCCGGCACCACAGGCACCATGATTGCAGAACAGCTCCAGCGCACACAAATTCCTACAGACTGGATTCATGTGCCAAATCAGATGAACAGAATCAATCTGAAAATCCGTGAGGAAAAAGAGGTCACAGAGTTAAACGGACAGGGTGTGTGTGTATCGGAGGAAGATACCGCAGCTCTGGTACAGAAGCTTTCTCAGTACGATGCAAATGATTTTATTGTACTGGCAGGAAGCATTCCGTCAGGAGCAGTGACAACACACTATGCAGATATAATCGGACAGCTTGCTGAAACCGGCGCACGCTTTGCTGTTGATGTGGCTGGAGAACCGCTGCGTGCGGTGCTTGCGATGCATCCGTTTGTGGTAAAACCCAATTTACCTGAGCTGTGTGATTTGTTCAATGTCAATATCGAAACCTGGTGGGATGCACTTCCCTACGGAAAAGAATTGATTCGCATGGGTGCAGAAAACGCACTGGTATCTCTTGGAGCAGACGGAGCATTGCTGTTTACCTCTGAGGAACGAGTCTGGCACCTGGCAGCTCCCCACGGCGATGTGAAAAACGCTGTAGGCTCCGGTGATTCCATGTTGGGCGGATTTCTGGCAGCCTGCTCCCAGGGAAAGGAATTGACTGAGGCACTGCGTATGGGCATTGCAGCAGGTTCTGCAACCGCATTCAGCGAATGGATTGCAGACCGTTCCCGAATTGAAAACATTTTGCGTAAACTCCCGGAACCAACTGAATTACTGTAAACAGCAAAAGGGATACCTCACCGGTATCCCTTTTTTGTATCTTAAAGAACATAAAACAGAATTGCAATACCCTGCATTATGCAAGCCAGATTCACGAAAATATGAAACACTGAATGAACATAGTGATGCTTTTTTCCTAAGCCGTAAAGGATTGCACCTACTGTATAGCATATTCCTCCTACCAGCAGCCACCAGAAGCCCGCCATGGTCAAACACTGAATGGTTTGTTTCAAAATCGTCACAATCGCCCAGCCCATTGTCAGGTAGCAAACCATACTGAGTTTATTGTATTTCTTCAGGTCAATGGCAGTAAAGGCAGCAGCAATCAAAGCACAGCCCCATTCCACGCCAAACACAATCCAGGCCGCAGCGGGGGCGATTGGCCGAATCGCTGTCAGGAGAATCGGTGTATAGGTTCCTGCGATCATAAAATAAATAGTGCAATGATCCAGCACCTGCATCACACGCTTTCCCAAAGAGTCTGGGAGGCCGTGATAAATGCTGGATATGGTAAACAGGGCACAAGTGGTGACGCCATAGACAGAGCCGCTGACAATGGCCCAGGGATTGCGATGCATGATACTGATCAATACACTTGCAATCAAAATGAGAACGCCAAATGCGCCGCCTACAATATGCGTAATCATATTCATTTTTTCTTCCAGATGAGAATAATTCGGAAGCGTGCGTTCACGCAAAGGAATTCTGCGAATGGTTGTATCTGTCATAAGACAATCCTCCTTGTTTATTTTGGTATTTCCATTGTAATCCATAAAAGGAGAAAAGTCAACCTACAATTGAAACGATTCACACTACAGAACATGGAGAGAAATGCGATAGAAATAATACGTATCTGCTTGCATTCTCTTCTGAGTAGAAGATACACTTCCAGAAGAGTAGAGAAAAGGCGTGTACAGTCTTTCTGTACACGCCTTTTATTATGTCAAACCCAATTCCTTAGCCTTATCATCAAACTTGGAGAACTCATCTCCGTAGTAATCATTAAACCACATATCCATCATCTGTTCATAACGGGGATGTCCCCAACGCCAGCCTTGGTCTACTGATCCCGAGCCATAACGGACAATTTTCGCTTTAGGGTAGGTCTCTTCCAACACGGCAAAGCCATTGCCGCCAACACTGGTTGACTCCAGCCAAACTCTCTCCATCATAGGAGAATAGAGCAAAGGCTCAATGTCATAGAGACCGCCGTTATAGCTGATATTAACATCAACCAGTTCATGCAGCTGTTTCAGCGGCGAAATATCTGAAATCTTATTTACGAACAATTCCAGATAGTGAAGATGCTTGAGTTTAGCAAGAGGTGACACATCACGAATCTGATTATCCGCCAAAATCAGAAGGCGAAGTTCTGGCAGGTAATCGCCAATCACGGACAAATCAGAAATAGCCTGATGGCCCAAATCCAAAGCACGCAGATCAGTACAATATTTCAGCACTTGAATTGATTCCGAAGTCATACGGGGATAATCATAGTGGATAATCAGCACAGAGAATGCAACAGCATCTGTACGCAAAGACCAACGGGATCCAAGATAGATTCTCCATACGACCTTCACATTTTCCAATTCATTCTGCAAATCCTGCAATGTCTCATTGGAAAGGCCACAGTCGCAGAGAATCAGTTTTTCCAGCTTCGGGAACTGTGAAACAGCACGCTTCAATTCATCCAAATCATCAGTGGTAAGTTTCGTTCCGGACAAATCCCATTCAGAAATCGTAGAATCATAGAGTTCCCCATTGTACTTCACTTCCCAACCAAAATTTACCTCCGGCAGCATTTCAGCAAGGGTAATTTTGTCATCAATGGAAAGGGGCTGATCGTGTAAATCAACATAGCGAAGCTGAGATAGCAAAGAAAGCTGATCCACCAAAGAAGCATCCAGTTTCACATCACGCAAATCCAGCTCTTCTACATTCTCAAGAACAGTCTTTCCATAGATTTCATAGGTTCCCAGCACCTCAAAAGAGATATCAGGATAAGCGCTGCAAAGCAGCTCTTTTTCCGATTGCGGAATGGAATTATTTCCGAATACAACCGATTTCAAATCAGACAAATAATCCAGTTTCTGCATAAATACGTTCAGATCGGTAAAGCCATGATCTGAAAGATTCAGAGAGGAAATATCAGTATCGTAGTTCTTACCCTCAATATTGAGGACAGGGTGATATGAAAACTCTACGCCTGGAAAAGCCTGCCGTAAGAGAAAAGCATCCTCTGCCTCTATCTCAAAGGAACCAAGATTCACTCGTTTCAAAGATTTAAACTTATGTAAATAATCAGTTAAAGCATCCAGGCTGGAGATCTCACGGCCTCTAAAATTCAATTCCTCTGCTGAAATATCTGTCATCTGCCCAAACATTTCAAAATGGGAATAATTATATATCCAAAGGCACAGACTGGCAATGGAAAGAATCACAAGAGAAAGCACAGCAATAAGCAACACTCTTGTTCGTTTCTCTTTTTCAGAGATTTTCGAGTTTTTCTTTTTCGCATGGGCAGATGTTGCTGATGCATCTGCCGAGGGCTTCAAAGCATTTGGTTTAGATTGTTCATCAGGCATTTTTTTCATTGTTCAACCACCTTACAATAGAATACAAAAGCTGATAATACAGTGAAAACCGATTGCATGGCAATCGGTTTTTTAGATTGGGGTAGCAGGATTTGAACCTACGAATGCCAGAGTCAAAGTCTGGTGCCTTACCGCTTGGCTATACCCCAGTCGACATTAACATTATAGCACAACAAATCAAAAAAATCAATAGATTTTCAAAAAGACAATAAAAAACCCAGAGCAAAAGCTCTGGGTTTATTGAGCCGGCATCGATCTATTTTCCCA
>JAKSPJ010000017.1 GCA_024404915.1 Oscillospiraceae bacterium | reverse complement strand
AATTGAATCATACCTTTAATATTGCCGTTTTCGTGGCATTTCAGTATTTCAGCCGTTTCATTTTTATCACAGCCGAAATATGCAAGACATTCTTCAAGATTTGTTTCGGGCATTTTATCACCACCCTTTAACATTATTATACAGCCACATTTTGAAAAAGTCCAATACCTGTTTTGTATATCATGCCATGCTTGACAGGCATTTCTGAAAATAGTATAATATTAGTAATAACAATCGGAGGTGCATCATGGAACTTAGAGTATTACGATATTTTGTGACGATTGCAAGAGAAGAAAACATCACAAAAGCCGCAGAGAAACTGAATATCACTCAGCCAATACTTTCCCGCCCCCACAAAAAAATATTTCAGAAAAATGTAAAATACACTTGACAAAAAATGTAAAGTGTGCTATACTTATCGTGTAAAGCGAACTTTACCATAACCAGCCGCCGGAACCAGATAATCCGGCAGCAGAAAGCGAGGCAACCCATGCAGAACCGCATACAGGAGCTGCGAAAACAGCGCAGGGTAACCCAGCAGGAGCTGGCCGATGCGCTGAGCGTGTCAAGACAGACGATTATATCTCTGGAAAACGGCAGATATAATGCATCGCTGCTTCTTGCCCACAGAATCGCACAGTATTTTGAAACCACAATTGAAGCCATTTTCATATTCGATGAGGAGGAAACGTTATGAAAAACTATGCAGCCCGCCTGAAAAGAAGAAACCTGATTGACGGTATCTTTGCCGCCGCCGCCCTGACTGCCATGGTAGTTTTCCGTATCACAATGAAAGAAGCCGAAAGCTTCAACATGCTGCAGGGCTTCTGCACCGGCTTTGCCGTTGTGCTGATTATCCGTATCATCCGGAATGCGCAGTGCCTGCATAATGAGGAGCTGCTCCGCAAAAAGTACATCGCATCCACCGATGAGCGCACCCTCGCCATTGAACGTGAGGTGTCCACCACCACGCTCCGGATCTCCATGCTTGTGCTTGGTATCACCACAGTGATCACCAGCTTTGTCAGCGAAAGCACCGCCTATACACTGGCCGCCGTGCTCGGTATCATCACCCTGCTCCAGTTTATCCTCTACGCAGTCTACAACCGCCGGATGTAACTGCCGGAGCTGCTTCAGACTTACCAAAAGTCTGTATAAAATCTGCAGGAATATCGTCAGTTTTCTGTCTTGCAATTCTCTGTATCAATGCTTCGATATCCTGCTTTCAACGCATCAAGAACACATCTTTTGCAATCATCCTTTGTTATCTGATATACGCCATAACCTAAGATCGGCATCTCCACACCATTACTTAGTTTTACATATTCCATTTATAATTCCTCATTTCTGTCCATCTACATCAGGAACCCATTTTGCAAAGTTATCCATCATGCCGGGCTGTCTCTGGAAAATGGATGTGGATTTTTCAAGTCCTGCAATCTTTGTCATATCTTCATCTGTAAGAGTAAAATCAAATACATTGATATTGTCAATCACATGAGATTCCGTTTTTGAACCTGGAATAACAATAATATTTTTCTGAACGTGCTATCTCATAATAATCTGTGCAGGAGATTTGCCGTATTTTTCAGCAAGTTCCTTTATTACAGGTTCATTCATAATGGATTCTTCAAGATTGTTTTCGGGCATTTGATCACCACCCCTTAACGCTATTATACAGCTATTTTCAGAAAAAGTCCAATACTTATTTTGTATATCTTGCAATGCTTGACAGGCATTTCTAAATAGAGTATAATTATAGTAATAACGATCGGAGGTTCATCATGGAATTAAGAGTATTACGTTATTTTGTGACAGTTGCAAGAGAAGAAAATATTACAAAAGCCGCAGAAAAACTGAATATCACACAGCCCACATTATCACGCCAGCTTCATCAGCTTGAAGAAGAATTCGGAAAAAAACTTTTTAAACGTGGAAATCACGATATTAAGCTGACAGAGGATGGATATTTACTTCGAAAACGTGCGGAGGAAATTCTTGACCTTGTTGAAAAAACGGAATCTGAAATGACTTCTCAGGATGAGGAAATATCGGGAGATATTTACATTGGTGCAGGTGAAACGGATGCTTTCCGACTGATTGCAAAAACCGTCAAAGATATACAGCAGGATTATCCTGATGTGAAATTTCATAATATCAGCTGCGATTCCATTGATGTGGTTGATAAGCTGAATAAAGGTCTTGTGGATTTCGGAATATTATTTGAGCCATCAAATTATATGGATTTTGAGCATATAAAATTTCCCGTTCACGATACATGGGGAGTTCTCATGCGTAAGGATTGTGATTTAGCGGATAATAAATACATAACCTCTGAAATGCTGATAAATCGCCCACTAATTTTATCAAGGCAGATGATGAACGGACTTGATTTTCCAAAATGGCTTGGACTTTCCAAAGAACAGATTAAAATTTCCGCCACAACAAATCTAATTTTCAATGGTTCCTTGCTTGTTGATGAGGGTATCGGTTATGCAGTTACTCTCGACAGACTGATTAACTGCACAGGTGACAGTAATCTTGTATTTCGTCCGCTGTATCCTCACAAGTCCGCACAGATGTATCTCGTGTGGAAGAAATATCAGGTTTTTTCAAAGGCATCAGAATTGTTTTTGAAGAAATTTAAAGAGGGATATGCTGATAATAACTATTGAGCATCTGCTATACCGACAGCTTATGCAGAAGATTCAAAACCGTCTCTTGTACCTGATGCAGCTTCACATCCGATACGTACAATCTGAGAATCTGCGCCGCCGAGTTCATTCCAGTTTGTGATTTCGCCTGTGTAAATTTGAGCAATCTCGTCAACTGTAAGATCTGTTACAGTATTTGATGTGTTAACGATGACTGCAATGCCATCAATTGCAACAACTTCGGCTTTAAGATTTGCAGCTTCTTTATCCTTGAGATTACGGCTTGAAAGACCGATATCACAGCGACCTTCCCGAACAGCCTGAATTCCTGCACCTGAGCCTGTGGGATTGTATGTTACCTTAACATCAGCATTTTCGGACATATATGCCCCGCTGAGATAACCGATAACCTTTTCCAACGTCAATTTCAGTACTCATCATTCGTCTCATTGAGACACCCAAACGATACTGCTGAACACCAGAAAAGCCTGAAGACAGATAACAAAAAAACAGATGATGCAAATGGCAGATGGAACTATGAGGAAATACATTCAATAATACATTGACATATCATGAAAATAGTGTTATAATAAAGTGTTAGCGTATAAATGATATGTTTGGAAAGGATGAGAGAAATGATTCAGGTTAATAATCTGTCAATGCAGTTTGGAGGGCAGATGCTGTTCAAAGATGCAGAATTAAAATTTTCTGATGGTAACTGCTACGGAATAATTGGCGCTAATGGTGCCGGTAAGTCAACTTTTCTGCGTATTCTTTGCGGTGAACTGGAACCTACCAAGGGTGAAATCGTGATTGATAAAGGCATTCGTATGTCGGTTCTTCGACAGGATCACTTTGCTTTTGATGCTTATACTGTTCTTGATACCATTATTATGGGAAATCACAGGCTGTATGAGATTATGCAGGAAAAGGAAGCACTTTATGCAAAGGAAGACTTCACAGATGAAGATGGAGAAAGATCTGCAGAACTGGAAGGTGAATTTGCAGAGTTGAACGGTTGGGAAGCGGAGAGCGATGCCGCAAAACTGATTCAGGGTCTGGGATTAGAGGAAAGTCTGCTATATAATATGATGTCTGAACTGGACGGCAATCAGAAAGTGAAAGTATTGCTGGCACAAGCATTATTTGGTAATCCAGATATTATTCTTCTGGACGAGCCAACCAACCATCTGGATGTATATGCAATTCGCTGGCTGGAAGATTTTCTTGCAGACTATTTCGGCACGGTTCTTGTGGTTTCGCATGACCGTCATTTTCTGAATAATGTCTGTACGCATATCGTTGACTTTGATTATGGCAAGGTCAAAATGTATGTGGGTAACTATGAATTCTGGTATGATTCCTCTCAGCTGATGCAGCGTCTTCTGAAGCAGCAAAATCGCAAGGCAGAAGAAAAAATCAAAGAACTGCAGGAATTTATCTCTCGATTTGCAGCGAATAAATCCAAATCCAGACAGGCAACAAGCCGCCGCAAGCTGCTGGACAAGCTTAGTATGGAAGAAATCCCGGCATCTACCAGAAAATATCCGTATATTGGCTTTACGCCTGACCGTGAACTGGGAAAGGATATTCTGACACTGGAAGGTGTATCTGCTGTAGATGAGAACGGGGAAGAGATTCTGAAAAATATCAGCTTCAGTCTGAATCGTACCGATAAGGTTGCAATTGTTGGAAAAAGTGAGCAGGCTATCACAATGCTCTTCAAGATTCTGGCAGAAGAACAGGAACCTCAGAACGGCACGGTTAAATGGGGTATTTCCACATCCCGTTCCTATTTTCCGAAAGACAACAGTGAGTATTTCAACGGATGTGAAATGTCGATTGTTGACTGGATTCGTCAGTATTCCACAGGTGAACAGACAGATGCATTCCTGAGAGGATTCTTAGGAAAAATGCTTTTCTCGGGCGATGACATTTATAAGCGTGTGGAGGTACTTTCCGGCGGCGAAAAAGTTCGCTGCATGTTTTCACGTATGATGCTGTTTGGTTCCAATGTGCTTTTGTTGGATCAGCCGACAAACCATCTGGATCTGGAATCCATTACAGCTGTCAATAATGCGCTGACTGCATTCAAGGGTGTTGTGATTTTTACAACCCATGACCATGAGATCATGCAGACAGCTGCAAACCGTATTATTGAGATTACGGAAGACGGCGTAATTGATAAAATGTGTACATATGAAGAATTCCTGGATTGGAAAAAGGAAAAGAATCTGGACTGAACAGAATGTCTGGTATGAGGGCAGGGGAGTACCATCATGATTCAAGGATTACATCATGTATCATTCAAGACGATGAATGATGCGCAATATGAAACGGCGAAACAGTTTTATACAAAAATTCTGGGGCTGCGAGTGCTGAAGGAGTGTGAAGTCTGTATTCTGATGGATACAGGTGACGGAATCGTAGAAATTTTCCGTGACGGTTCCGAGGATTTGCCCAAGGGTACAATTCGGCATTTTGCATTTGCTGTGGACGATGTGGACAGCATAGTCAGCAAAGTGAAAGAGGCTGGCTGCACTGTATTTGTGGAGCCAAAGGATGTCTGCATTGGAGGAGATCCTCTTTTTCCGGCACGAATTGCGTTTTGTACGGGTCCCCTGGGAGAAGAAATTGAGTTCTTCCACCAGAAATGGTGATCATCCGAGGAATAGACATGAAACGGAAATTATGCATTATTCTATTATTATTCTCAATGATACTCTTGGCTGGAGGATGTGGAGAGGAGAAAATGCCGGTGTCCGATCGCAGCGAAACAGAAATTCTGACAGAGTTGATATCACAGTATGGCGAAAAACAAGATACAGAACAATGTGAAATACTGTTAAAGGAGCTCGGTACTCTTGATCCTGAAAAGGAGGAGCTTTGGGCTGGAATTCTTGATTATTGGCAGACTGCAACGGAGGATATGCCCTGTGACCATGGCTCGTTTTCTGCAGCTCTGCCGGACGATGACACATTATGTTTTGTCGTACTGGGATTTCAGCTGAATCCGGATGGCACCATGCAGGATGAACTGGTTGGACGGCTGGAAACAGCACTGTCCTGTGCAAATCAATATCCTCATGCCTACATATTATGTACCGGCGGCGGCACAGCGTCGCTGGCACGGGAGAAAACAGAAGCAGATGAAATGGCAAGCTGGCTCAGAGAGCATGGAGTAGAGAAAGAACGTCTTATCATAGAAAATAACTCGCTTACCACTGCACAGAATGCCATTTATTCTCACTGGATTTTACGAACCCGTTATCCGCAGATTCGTTCTCTGGCCATGGTTACCAGTGGCTACCATATTCCTTGGGGGGCATTATTATTTGAAACAGAAGCTCAGTTGTCAGCTTATGATAGCGGTACAGATGCAGTACACATTGCTGCTTGCTGTGCCTATGACATCCGGCTTAATGGTTTTGGAAAGAATGAATTATTGCATTACCAGACATCCGGAATGCAGAGTATTCTGAATGAACACATCCGAGGATGAAAAAATGATATCTAAAAGCACCTATGTGAGAATCATCACATAGGTGCTTACGTTTAAGAAAATGTATTACGCTGTTGTCACGGCACATTTTAAGGTTAGTTTCTGGTGCAGATAATACTGAAATGCCAATCCATTCATGAGAAATGCACAAAACCATGCTGCTGTTTGTGCATATGCGGTGGAATTGAATCCGTATTGATCAATCAGCAAAAAGACCACCACAACACGCAATACCATTTCCAGAATACCGGAAATCATTGGAATTGTGGGGTGTCCCATACTCTGTACACCACTGCGGAATACAAACAGAAAATCAACCGCAAACAGCATAAAACCACATATAGGAAGATAGTGCTCTGTCAGAGTCAGGGCATCTTCTCCCTTTACCATCAGCAGGGCAAGCTGTCTTGGGAAAAACATCATCACAGTGCCTAGTGTTACATAGGATACCAGCGCAATGGACAGGCAAACCTTTAAGCCGCTCCGGATTCGTTCATATTCCTTGGCACCGTAATTCTGACTGGTAAATGCAGACATAGTGAAACCGGCGGTGCAGGCAGGCTGCATAAACAGATTGATATATCTGCCGCTAACAGAATAGGAAGAGGTATATGCTACACCGAAGCCGTTGACAAAATACTGTAAAACAACACTGCCGATGGCGGTAATAGAGTTCATCAGTGCCATTGGCAGCCCATTTAATACCAGTGGGATGCACATGGTTCCACAGCTTTGAAAATCATCCCTGGAAAAGCGAATTTCAGAAATACTCCATAGTTTTTTGATGCAGATAGCAGATGCAATGACCTGTGAAAAAACAGTTGCCAGTGCAGCTCCCTCTACTCCCGTATGCAGAAGCAGAATACAAACGGTGTCCAGCGTTATATTAATCACAGAGGAAGTCAGGATTGCATAAAAGGGCGTTTTGCTGTCACCAAGGGCACGTAGCATTGCAGATGAAATATTGTATGTCAGCGTTACGGAAAGACCTGCGAAAATGCAATAGCCGTATTTCAGGCTGTCGGCAAATATTTCTGCCTCCGTCTGAATCAGGTTCAGCAGGGCAGGCAATGCTGCCATACTGCCAATTGTCAAAATAATAGAAAACACGATAAACAGCTGAATCGTAGCGGCAATGCTTTTGCGTAGTGCTGAAAAATCCTTAGCACCGAAATGTTGTGCAATGATAATGGAAAAACCATTTGCCAGACCGGTTGCAAAGCCGAAAATCAAAAAAGTAAGTGATGCCATATTGCCAACGGCAGCCAGCTTGTCATCACCAAGACCTTGTCCAACAATGGCGGTATCTGCCACAGTATAAATCTGCTGCAAAAGATTTGTCATCAGCATTGGAAAGAAAAACGCAAGAATCACCCGGGTGATATTTCCCTTTGTCAAATCTGTAATCTTAGCCATAGTATCTCCTCCTCTTCAATATGGCATATTATATCATATTCGCAGAAATATTGATTGCAAAAATCTTGCATTTATTTCAAATCTATGATATAATTCCATTGTCAGGAGGTGTATCCCATGAATACCAGTTACGATTTAAGCCGCAGCCTGTTTTTGCATATGGAGAATCATTTTGTCCGAACCTCATTTTCCAAGGAATATGAGCGTTATGCGGATATCCGAAACGGGGACATGGAACAGGTCAGGAAGAATTTTAGTTCCATAAAAAAGAATTATCTGGAGGGCAAGGGAATACTTTCAGAAAATCATCTTCGGAATATTCGTTATCACATTATCATTGCCACAGCGATGATTGCACGCTCCTGCATTGAGGGCGGCATGCCGCATGATACCGCTTATACCCTGAGTGATATCTATATTTTGCGAGCAGACAAATGCGAAAGCGAGGAAGCTTTGCTGGAACTGCTGGGAGAAATGCAGCTGGATTTTGCAGAGCGCATGCAGATCCTGAAAAAGGATATTTCCTATTCTTTTCATGTGCGGCGATGTGTAGAGTATATCAATCATCATCTGAATCATAAGCTGACTGTTACAGAGCTGGCGGAACAGACAGGGTTGAGTGATGCTTATCTTTCACGGCTTTTCAAGAAAGAAACAGGATGTACAATTACAGAGTATGTTCATGGTGCGAAAATCGGAGCAGCTCAAAATCTGCTGCAGTATTCTCAACTGCATTTTTCAGAAATAGCTCTGGCACTGGGATTTTCTTCTCAAAGTGCTTTTATTACGCTGTTTCGCAAAGTAACAGGCTTTACGCCGAAACAGTACAGAGACAGATTGGGGGAATCCATATAACGTTCGTTGTCTGTACCCGCATAATAGAGAAAGGGATATGTCAAGGAGTATGATTCTGAAAAAAAGTCTGTGCTCCGTTTTGGAAAGCACAGACTTTGAATGATATACTATATGGAAATATATGCGGAATCCGTATTGTGTTTTAACAGATGAGAATCTATCTGTTGTCGGTTGATATCTTCCCCGATAACGATTAATACTGCCTGGGCATTGGCAACCGTTTCCGTTTCAGTGCGTTCAGGGGTTGCGTTGATTTTCAGCCACCCTTGTTCCAGCGGCAGAGCACCTTTCATGCGATAGATATGTCCGCAGCCTGCATCCTTCAAAATCGTACTGATTGTTGGTAAAATAGATTCTTCCGGCAGATGGATATGCATAAAATAATGCACTTCACTGCTGATATTTTCTGTCTGGAACTGTTTTACATAACTTTCATGTCGATAGGATGCAGCTGTAATTCCATGAAAATCTGCATCTTTCAATTGCTCCCATTCTTTTGTAATAATTTCCTTGTCTGAAAACTGCCGACGGCATTGAATTCCGGTGAGAGCACGGTTCAGATGCTGGAGAATACGGTTTTTTGTCTGACTGACTGAATCCTTAATATAAGCCTGTTTGCTAAGAATCAGTTTGCCGCAGCAGGCGGCTTCTGAAGCGAGGAGATACTCCATCTGCTCTGAAAGAATATCGGGTAAATCTGCACTGACAATCGTGAGAATACTGCCGATGGAAAACCACTTGTCAAGAGGGGATTCATACAGCAAATCAAAGAATTCATCCATATCAAAGATGCCGGATGGCTCAATAATGACATGATCAAAGTGCTGCATTCCCAATGCAATCAGTTGTGTGCGGAAACGTCTTTTATGGCAATTGGGATCTCCGCATCCAGAAATCATTTCAACCTGACAGCGGTCACTTTGTAAATCACGAAGCATCATCACATCAACATTCACAGCGCCGAAATCATTTTCAAGAATGGCAATCCGTTCTCCTTTGTCAATGAGATACTTGGCATATCGGCGTAAAAAAGTGGTTTTTCCAGCCCCTAGAATTCCGGTAATCAAGTCAATTTTAGTCATGTTGTTCTCCCATGCGCATCATCATTTATACGAAGCTTTTCTGCAAGAGAAGCATCTGGTGTCACAAAGGCGGATTGATAATTGGTATAGATGACCATGCCTGGTCTGGCACCCGCGGGCTTTTTCACAAATTTTGCATTGCAGTAATCCACCTTCACTTGTGCGGAATCTCTTCCTTTGCTGAAGTAAGCAGCCAGGATACAGGCCTCTTCAATTGCCTGGTCAGAAGGTGTTTTTCCCTCTGTAACCAAAATGACATGAGCACCGTGAACCAATTGTGTATGGAGCCAGATGTCTGCCTTTTCGGCGAATCGAAGGGTAAGCTGATCATTCTGCTTATTGTTTCTGCCAACAAAAATATCGAATCCATCTGTGGAAATAAAGTGCATCGGCTGCATCGGTTTCGGCGGCTTGGGACCTTTTCTGTTTTCACGAAGATATCCCTGTTCTGTCAGTTCCAGTCTCAGCTGTGCAATATCCGATTCACACTCAGCTCTGGTGAGTGCATCGAATACGCTGTCTATGTATTCCACTTCTTTTTCGCCGGCATCAATCAATTCCGTTAGTTTTTTTCTTGCAGTACAGGCCTTTCTGTATTTTTTATAATACATCTGTGCATTTTGAGCAGGAGTCAGTCTCACATCCAGCGGTATTTCCACAACAGGACAAGCTTCATCATAGAAATCCTCCACTTTTGCAGTAATATCACCACGCTGCATTCGATAGAGATTGGCAGAAATCAGATCACCTTTTCTTCTGTCATCTTCCATAGAGTCACAGGCAATCAGCTCCTGTTTTTGGTTGGCAATACGCTTTTTGATGCGTTCAGAGGTGTTCAGCAAAAAACGGAATAAATCATTTGCACGCTGATGCATTCTTGCAAAATGGTCACGCTGTGCATAGAAGGAATCCAGCAGTTCCCCGGAGGATGCTGCTTCCGCAGTCAGCATAACAGAACCATATTGATGGATGGGAATGAATGAAAAGTCCTTTAACTGGCCTTCCTTTGTTTTCAGGATTGTATAGTGTCGGTTTTCGGGATTGAAAAGCGCATCCTGCGTCTGGTGAACAGCGAACAGAAATCTGGATTGCAGTTCATCAGACAGCGGGAGTGTTACAGGTGCACCGTGTCCTGTAAAGAATTCCCACTCTCTTGCAACCACCGGGGAAATACCTTCAAACAGACGGATGACACTCTTTGCAAGAGCAATCGGAGGGGAGGAAAGCAGTCCGTGTAAGATGTCCTCGTTTGTACAGTTCAGCAGGCAGATTCTATCTTCCCTGGGAGGAGACGCATATTCCAAAGCCGGCAAAACCAGTCTGACTCTGGACAAATCTTCGTCAACCCTGCGAATACTGTCAATGATGCGGCCGTGTTCATTCACAAGAATGATATTGGAGAACCGTCCCATCATTTCGCAGACCAGCGTCAGCACAATGGAATCGCCCATTTCGTTGTTGGCTCGGATACGGAATCGAAGAATACGTTCCAGGCCGTCCTGTTCAATATCTTCCAGTTTTCCACCGCTGATATGTTTTCGCAGCAGCATGCAGAACATAGGTGGTTTGGCAGGGTTTTCGGGTGTGGTATTTGTTATGTGGATGCGTGCCGCATCTGCAGCGGTTGAGAACAGAACACGGGTTGCGCCATTTCTGCCACGGAATGACAGCACGAGTTCATCTCTGGATGGCTGATAGATTTTATCAATTCTGGAGCCAATAAGAGATTGCAGATCCTGTCGAATACAATATAAGAAAGCACCATCTAATGCCATAATTATTCCTTTCTGAAAACTGCCGTATCATCTGATACGGCAGTCTTAGCATATATTAACCGAGATATCCGCCAAAGGAGGCAAATTCACCGAGAATCATACCGGCAGCCAGATTTTCAAAAGGAATCTCTTCTGATTCTGTCTCCGGTATAATCAGGTAAACATTCTGCTGCATATCGCTGTCCAGCATTGCAATGCAGGTACAAAGACGACCGATTTTAATCAGATCGGTTTCCGGGGTATCTGCATCCATCCAGTTTTTGCCGGGAATTCCAATGGAACAGGCCACCAGCTGTACATCGAAAAGTGCCTGCAAAATCTTCAGCAGAAGTGCAGGTTCATACAAATCGGGTGAACATTCATCTTCAAAAGCCATGCCCCATCCGTATGGCTGCGGCAGACCGTCACTGAGACTTAAACGGATTGAGAAAATCAGATTGCCTGTCATCATTTTCATAGCGGTATAACAGTCTCTCAGAAATCTGCTTCTGTCATCAAAATCGCCGCCGAATTTTCCGGTGCGGTGGAATGCAGCCAGACTTTCCCCAAAGAGCGTTCTGTCTGCTGCGTTTACAGCAGTACCACGGAAACCAGCTTGCTCAGCAATTTTTGCTGAAGAGCCGCACTGAATGACCAGTTCTGTCAGCTCCTTGTCAGAGAGAAATGTGATTTGGGGATCCTGTTGTGCTGTTTCCTCATCAACGGCTTCCATGATGCAGGGAACAACAGCGTTTTTTCCGGCATGGGAAAGCAATGCAATGCACAGTGGTTCGCTGCCGAATGCTTCTTTGGATGCAGCTTTGATTGCCATTACCAATCTTTCAAAGCCTGCTTTGGTCTCTTCAGTCAGAGCCAGGTCGTTGTCATATTCACGGCTTTCAGCGGAAATGGCAAGGGGTTCGGTATATACGATGCTGTATTGTCTGGAACGGACAGCATTCTGATAGCGTTCAATTGTTTTTTCTGTAGGTGCGCCTTTTGCATCTCCATCGTGATAGGCCTGCATCATCAGAACAGCTCTTGAGGAGAGTTCTTCATTATGCAGCGTTTCTGAAACCTGCAGAGGCTCCAGATCATTTATCAGCGGCAGAAATACACCAATATCCTTTGCTTCATCACGCAATTGCTGAATATCCTTCAATTTGATTCATCCTTTCCCATACTATAGATGTCTGCTGCCAATTAAGGCAGCAGACAAATCAGATCAGTCTTTAAATACTTCAACGAGTGCAACATGTCTGATGATTGCATTCACATCATCCAGACTCAGCTTATTATCGTCATTGCATTCAGCGTTGGTCTTACCCTGAGTAGAAACCTTTGCCTCGCTGTCTTCTCCCAGCATTCTTGCCAGCAGTACAGCATCTGCAACGTCAACACTGTTGTCGCAGTTTACGTCGCCACGAATTTTTTTGTCGTTTTGTCCAATGGGTTTTGTCATAGTTGTAGTGGTTGGTTTTGTGGTTTCGGAATCTTTTTCCGGCTCAGCAGGCTTTGTTCCATCCGGTTCAATACCACCAATGAGAACACCGCCGTCATAAACGCAGATATTATCTGTGCGAACTTCATTGCCTGTGCCGAAGAATGCGTCATCTACCTCATAAATCTTCAGATTCTGGTAGCTGGGGTCATTTGTGGGATCCCATTTTGCGCCATAGTAGAAGCCAAGCTTGAACTGGAGTTTTTTGCCGCAGTTTACGAAGTTGTAGTCGCCCCAGCTCATTTCCACATAAGCATATTTTGAATCCTTATCCCAGAGGACAGGCTGACTGATTACCGCAGCAGCCGGTGCTGCCTCTGCGGAAACCTGGTCATACAGAATAGATGCTTCTGCTTTTTTCAGGTCAGAGAATTCAGATGGATCGAAGTAGTAGCGTACTGTCAGATTCTCAGGTGCTTTTCCGGAATTGGATTTCACCATCAGAGACACCTTGGTAACACCTGCACCGTCCTTGTTCAGGTCATCAATGCCGCAGGCTTCCACCCATGTGGCGTTTCCGCCGCCTTCGCCGCCTTCACCGCCGGAAAGGCTTCCACGGCCGCCGTCATTGACCGGCGGGAAATCGGGAGTAATAGCCTGGGGATACTTGTCCTTGTATGCAAGATAGAGAGCAGCAGCAGCACCCGGGCATGCAGCGTTGTAGTCAATGGTAACCTCGTTCTGTGTCCAGTCGCTTGTTTTGTCATTGTGTGCATCACCACTGGTCGGACCGCCGCACAGTGCGCCGAAGAGCACATAGAGCTGCTGGTCTTCGTCTTCACACTTGGTAAGACCGGAGGAAGCACGGTGGTGGGGATAGGCAGCAGCATTATCGTTGAATCCTGTCAGGAATGCACGGCTGCCATGGGAGCCGTCTCCCTTTTCTGTATAGGTGATATCATTATTGCCGAGGATATATTCCATCTGACCCTTACTCCACTCAGTGAAGGTGTACTTTTCCTTGTTGGAAGTGTCATAGTGGTCTGTGCCGTTTGTATACTTGTCATAAATCAGCATACAGAGCTGAATTGCGGTATTATAGCGGCAGGAGCCCCACTCATTGACGAAGAGATAGCCCTGGGGTGTCAGTGTACCCGGCTGGCCCTTCATGTTTCCGTGGTATGCCTTTGCACACATACCCCAGAAATCAATTTCTTCATAGGGGTTTTTGCCGGCTGCAAGCATATATTCCACAGCCAGATCGCATTGCTTCATCGGATTCTGTGCTTCAGTATATGTCTTTCCGCTCTTGTATACTTCTGAAATACGACCCATGAGAATGCCGACACCGTTCCACATGTCATTCCAGTTGAAGCAGAATCCAGGCGGAGCATAGTAGTCATAAATCGGAAGCATGTTCTCAATATAGGTGTTATCCCCGGTAATCAGATACAGCCAACAGGAAGCAAAACTGTAATCATCTTCCCATTTAGAGGAAGTATAGTATGCCTTGGGTCCCTGTTCTGTGTCAGCTTTTACCTTTTCATTCTTTGTTGCGAAATCATACAAAGCAATCGAATAATCCAGACACTTTTCTGCATAATCCGGATCCGATTCCTTAAAGTTCAGATAGTTGATTGCCAGACATGCAGCGGTATTGGAAACATTACATGTGGTGGGGTTATCTGATGTTGCAAACCATGCAGTACGAACCATGGAATCATTCTGCGGAAGCTGCCAGAATGCATGGTCAACATCGCCGTCACCTACCTGATAGCAGAATGCCACAACGTCGCCGTTTTTGTCACGGAAGGTACAGCGCATAAAGTAATCGCAGAAATGGCGGATAATTGTCTCGACATGTTCTGCCTGTTCTGTTTCCCTGTATGCCTCCGGGAATTCATAGTATCCCCAGGAAACCACGCTGCCTGCATAGGCCTCGGGAAGACCGAATTTAACGTGGTCACCGGCATCGTGATAGCCGCCGGAAACATCCACTGTTCCATCCTTTGAGCCTGTGTTCAGAATATCCTTGTACTTTTCGATGAAGGAAGCAGAAAGGTTCGTGCCTTCCCGTTTTTTAAGGTCTTCATCCATATCCATCGGCTTCAGCGGAACATATGCATCATAGGTATGGCAGTTTGCACGCCACTGGAAGCGGCTGTGTTCCTCAACCTCCGGACCACACATATTGGCATCATAGAAGTGAAGCGAATATTGAAGGGCCTTGGCGAAATTGTCATAATCCTCCCCGCTGGGATCAGTAACCAATGCGGTGGATGTCAGTGGGACAGCTGTCAGAGAAGCTGCTGTTGTGAGAACTGCGAGGGCAGCAGACAGAAATTTTCTGCTGGCTCTGGAAAGATTTCTCAAAATAATTACCTCCTTGTTAATGTCTGTTCCAATGTGTTTTTTTAATAGAACAGCACGATCAGAATGAATTTTAGCCCCCTATAAAATACATCTAAATTATAGTATACTACAAATATCATCAAATGTCAATGATATCATGAATAATAGGGAAATAATCGCAAAAATCGGGAATATCCTGCAAATAAGAGGATATTCCCGACTGATGTCATTCAGATAGAGATACTGTCAGAGAAGAATCAGCAAAAGGCCTTCAGCATTTCCACAACCTTGTCACGGAGCCATTCTGTAGCCTCTGCCACAGGAATGTTCTCACGGAAGGACTTGTCACGGGCAGAAATTTCAATGCAGCCTGCGGCAATGGATTTCGGGCTGACAACAGCACGCAGCGGAATGCCGAACAGGTCAGCATCTGCGAACATTGCGCCGGGTCTGATATCACGGTCATCATAGAGTACCTCTACGCCATAGGAGAGCAGTTCAGCATACAGTCTGTCAGCAGCTTCCTTGACAGCAGGATCATCCACACGGAGATTACAGATTTCAACCTGCCAGGGAGCGATTGTCATAGGCCAGATGGGACCGTAATCATCATGGCTTTCCTGACAGATTGAAGCGCACAGTCTGCCAACACCGATGCCGTAGCAGCCCATAATCGGAATCTGGCGATCACCATTTTCATCCAGATAAGTCATTCCCATGGATTCTGTATACTTTCTGCCAAGCTGGAAGATATTGCCGATTTCAATACCTTTTTCGATACAAATGCTTGGTCTGCCGCATTTCGGGCAAACGGCGCCTGCAAATGTCTTTGCGATATCAGTATATTTCACATCGCCCAGATCACGCTGAATGTTCAGACCGGTGTAATGTGTATCCACTTTATTTGCACCGCAGATCAGGGATTCAATGCCTTTCAGGGATGCATCAAATACTACTTTGATTTTGTCAGACAGGCCGTAAGGTCCAATGAAGCCGGGAACGATACCGCTTTCGGCATCTATTTCAACAGCTGGATGAATCTCAAAGCCAAGGTAATTGCGGAGTTTTGTTTCGTTAACTTCCAGATCGCCACGGATAAAGGCAATGACAAAGGAGTCGTCATCATTCTTCTGGTATACAACAGCCTTGGCCAGCTGTTTCTCATCTGCTTTCAGGAACTTATGCAGATCCTCGATTGTTTTCACATCAGGTGTTGCGATTTCTGTCAGAGGAGCAATTTCGCCGGGCTCGTTCTGAACATTAACAACAGCAGCTTCCATATTGGCACGGTAACCACAGTCACAGATTGCAAGCGTGTCCTCACCGACTTCTGTGAGGAGCATAAACTCATGGGAGATGCTTCCGCCCATCATACCGGAATCAGACTGAACAGAAATGAAATTCCTGCAGCCGCAGCGCTTGAAAATGCGGTTATAGGAATCAAATACCTGTGCATAATAGCGTTCCAGGTCAGCCTGGGAGGTGTGGAAGGAATAAGCATCCTTCATTGTGAATTCACGAACACGGATCAGACCGCCTCTTGCACGGGGTTCGTCTCTGAATTTGGTCTGGATCTGATAAATCATAAATGGGAAATCAGTATAGGACTGTGCTGTATCTCTTGCAAGATGTACTGCTGCCTCTTCGTGTGTCATACCCAGAACCATAGCATTGCCGGAGCGGTCCTTCCATCTTGCCATTTCGCTGCCAATACTCGTATAGCGACCGGATTCTTCCCACAGGGAAGCTGGCATTGCCACCGGAAACATGACTTCCTGACCATCAACAGCATCCATTTCCTCACGGATAATCTGTTCGATTTTGCGGGTAATACGTTTGGCAGGCGTGTACAAAGAAAAAATGCCGTTTGCCATATACTTCATGTAGCCGCCGCGCATCATCAGGGCATGGCTTTCAATCACACAATCCTTAGGCGCATTTTTAAAACGCTCACCCAACATATTTGAAACTTTCATCTCGAATCTTCCTTTCATAATATAGAATAAAGGGATTGATATACTCAAACGATATCATTTTACCATATTTTTTTGTAAAATGCAAGTGATTTGGCATCTTTTTTGATTGACTTATAAAAAGATTTGTGTTATAATATAAAATACGAAGGAATGGAGGCGTTTTTAAGATGAAAAAAAGAATCATTGGGTGCCTGGCTTTTGCCGCTGTTGTGCTGCTTAATACGGTATCGGTATTTGCAGAACCGGAGGAAGAACCAGCAGAAGAAGAGATGGATATTGCAATGCTGGCAGAAGAGTCGGAGGAAGACGTTGTTATGCTGTATACCGGTACTATTCCGGAGCAGACTCCTGAGGGAGACCCCCTTTGCAATTATCTGAATGAGAAGCGGGATCTGAACGGTTCCTGCGCATTGGAATTCTCAGACGAACTGTGTACACAGGCAGAAGAACGTGTTGCTCAGCTGGCGGATAATAATACCGGCGCAGATGCATCGGCGTTGGATGGCGCAGATGCGTGTGAAATTGTCATCTGCGGCAATATGGATGTGGATACTATGCTTTGTTCTTTGCTTTTAAGCAAGCAGCAGTCCAAGACGATTTTCTACTCCGGATTTACCGCATTTGGCTATGCTCATAGTGAAGATGAGACGATTTGGGTGCTTCAGTTTACATCTTGACATGTTGTTGCTGCTGATAATTCTTGTTTTTTGTGCATTTCTACAAATATCAAAAAAAAGCTTGACTTTTTCTCGATTCTGTAGTATAATGCAATAGTCGCCTGGGGGTGACACAGAAAACACATGGCTGCGTAGCTCAGCTGGCTAGAGCAATCGGTTCATACCCGGTCGGTCACTGGTTCGAATCCTGTCGCAGCCACCAGATGGCCCGTTGGTCAAGAGGTCAAGACGACGCCCTTTCACGGCGTAATCATGGGTTCAATTCCCGTACGGGTCACCACATCTTAACGCAACGATTGATACAAAATCGTTGCGTTTTTTGTTTTGTAAAATACCGTAAAACAGGGAAAAACAGCATACAACGAAACGGCTGAAAATGCCCCCGTTTCTTTTGAACCAAATAAACGGAAAATATAAGAAACCCAATAATGCAACGAAACACGAAGCCTTTGCGGTTGCATTTTTCGGTGGGTGGTTGCATTTTTAAGGGGGTGGTTGCATTTTTAGGCTTTCTGTTTCTTTGCATAGTTCCTGTTTCTTTGGAGAAATTCCCGTTTATTTGGATAGGGTTTTCGTTTCTTTGGAAAGCTGAATAATTGCAAAAAAAGTGTATCTCGGATAAAAACTGTAGAAAGCAAAAAAGAGGACTGCAATTCATTATGAATGCAGTCCTCTGAGTTATTATTGAGGGTTATATTTTTACTTCCGTTCCGTCACGAAAACAGAATATCAGGTTTTCATCTGTGCAGATGGTTACATGGTCAATGGATTTCAGCCACAGTATTTCAGAGAATTCAGTAATGAAGGCATCCTGTGATTTCAGTGATTCAATAAAGTCCCGGATGAATTTCTGTTTTACAAGAAGTTCTTCCTTTTCGTTCTGGTATGCTGATTGCTTTGATTCAAGATTCTCGTATTCCTTTGTAAGCAGTTCGGTTTCTCTGAAATAATCTTCTGCCTTCATCGGCTGAATGCCGTGTCTTTTTATCAGCTTTCTGATTTTTTCAGACAATTTGATTTTCTGTTCTTCAATCGCATCAATCTTTTCCTGTAAATCATCAGCCAGCAGGAACTCGTTGCATAGAAGCATACAGTTTCTGATGATTTCATTTCGGTTCGCAAGTATCTTATTCATGGCGGTGACGAAACTCTCTTTTATGTAATCTTCATACAGATGGGGAGTAGTGCATTTATCACCATTCTTGAATTTCTTATTGCACTGCCAGATTACACGTCGGTATTTACTTGTGGAGTGCCAAACTTTCGAGCCAAAATAGCCACCGCAGCATTCACACACAAGCCTTGCGGTAAAAATGCTCTTGCAGTTGTAAGCCTTACCGAGTGCTTTGCGTCTTGCGAATTCTGCCTGTACCATTTCAAATTCTTCCGGTGGAATAATCGCCTCATGCGATTCTTCAATGTAGAACTGCGTTAGTTCCCCTTCATTCACTTTTTTCTTTTTCGTGAGAAAATCCACAGTGAAACTCTTTTGAAGTAGTGCTGAACCACGATATTTTTCATTTGTCAGAATACTTTCAACTGTAGACCTTGACCATACTTCTTTGCCTGATGGAGTTGGGATTTTCATGAATGTCAAGTCTTCAGCTATTCTGTTCGGAGTTTTACCAAGCATGAAACTGCGGTAAATCATCCTTATGATTTCAGCTTCTTCGGGAACGATTTCAGGAACATCATCCGCTCCTTTTCTGTATCCAAGGAAATGGGAATACGGAAGCGATACTTTTCCGTCAGCCATTCGTTTACGCTGTCCCCATGTTACGTTTTCAGAAATGGAACGGCTTTCTTCCTGTGCAAGACTGGACATAATCGTCAGCATCAGTTCCCCATTGACACCGAAATCAATACAATGCCAATTCTGGTGCAAAAACAAATGATTATGGGTGCAAGGCTTTGGTGCATAAACAAATGAATGGTGAAAAGAGCGTAGGTGCGTTGGATTTCGTACACCATCAATCATTATGTGACTCAGGCGTTCAATATCAAAAGTATTGACAAGGAGTCCGGATACTGATATAATAAGAGAAAAAGAGTAGGGGGAGGAAACATGAAAAAGGACACGCTATGTGAAGAAGCTGCCGAAAGATACTATCGTATGATCTACCTCTATTGTCTGCAACTCCTGAATCAAGATGTGCTGGCTGCTGAAGACTGTACGCAGGATGTATTCGCATTGATGATACAAAAGAAAGACACGCTTGATTTTGACCAGAACATACGTGGATGGCTATACGCTGCAGCTGATCGAATCTGTAAGGATTATCGGAAGCGCGAAATGAAGCGTACAGCCTTGATTACTGCATTTCTTGATGAAATCACAGATATACCAGATCCAAATTCTCCTATCGATTCAGACGCTATGCTTGACTGCTTAAGCGATGAAGAATTACAACTGCTAAAAGAATATTATTCTGAGCATTACGGCGAACGAATGCTGCTTGCTGAAAAACGCCGCATGACACATTCTCAGCTTGGGAAAAAGATATATGCAATTCGGCAGAAACTAAAAAAGCATCTAAAGGGACCATCTTGATTTTCTTGTTTTATTGTGTGTTTTGACGATTTAGTAATCGCACAGGAAAAACCGGAGCCCTGTAATCCATGAATAAATAGGAGAAGGTGATGAAAATGACAAATAAAGAATTAAGTGAACACATGCGCGTTGAGCATTTGGGCGCGGATTATTTGCACGAATTGCAGATACAATTGGATAAAGAACTGAAAAAACCTGTTCCAGAACAAGATTTTGATCGCATTGAGGATTTAACGGAAGCAATATCTGTGTTGAATGGAACAGATCACTTCATCAGCAAGCGCACAGCAATCGGGATTGACAGAGTGAAAGCGAATATTCATCACAATCAGCACAAAAAAATCAATATTCACCGCAGGTGGATTGCAGCCTGCATTGTTGCCGTGCTGATCGGAACAAACGCATTGTCATATAAAGCATATGGAATGAATGCTTTTTCCGCCGCATATCAGATTGTTACCGGTGGAATTGTGATTGATTTTAGCAAGCATGATCCAACAACTAGTGAAGCAAGAAATGTGTATGCAGAAGAAATGCAAAATCTATGTTCTGAACACAACATAGATGCGCGAATACCAACGTATATTCCAGATGGTTTCTCCCCGACTGAGAACTACGGAAGTATCAACGATTTGGATTTATACACCTCGGTGTCCTTCTATTTTCAGCTAAAAACAAAAAAGCTAATCATCCAGATGAAGTATATTAAGACAGACGAAGTCAGTATTCCTTTTGGCATTCCAAGTGATCAGCATAATATTTCCGAACAAGTGATTGATAATACTGTTGTTACTGTGTCTAAGGAGGATAATCAGTTTACCGCTGCATTTATGATTGATCAGATACAATATTCCATTTGTGCAGATGGAGTGGATTACGATGAGTGCCAGAGGATTTTGGAATCATTTTTCTAAGAGATTCGTTGAATTGTACAAGAAGCGGGCGCGATATTTGTGCATGTATACAAACTTCAAAAAATATCGGAAAGAATGGAAAAACTAAGGGCGGAAAAACCATGAATATATAGAAGGGAGTTAAGATGTTTCTAAAGTGTTTCACAGAAAGGGGGGATTTTCATGAAACATAAGAAACTCTACTCGTTGATTTGTGCGTGCTCTGTTTTGCTATCATGCTGTTTCACCTTTGCACTGAGTGTGTCAGCTGCTACGGAATCGCTGAAAACATCCACAATCGTAGATGATGACACAAGAGCTGACGGTTTAATCCGCGCATATTCACTGGTTATTACATCGAGCACGAAGAAAGTCAAAATCACCGCTGAAGTAGATGGCTATGAGACAATGGCGAAGATTGGTTTCACCAACATTGAGGTGCAGCGCAGTACGAATGGCACTTCTGGATGGGTTACTGAGCTTACGCCTATTGATGACACGGTCACAAATGCAGAGTCGCACACAAAAAACAATGAATCGAGATCGGTTGTTGGTGGCTATTACTATCGTGTAAAGCTTGATCACTATGCGAAAGAGACCGGCTGGTTCTTCCCAAGCTCACAGAGCATAACGGACTATTCTAATGTTGTGTGGGTGCCGAAAAGCTGATGCGTGACATGGAAAGAGCCTATGAAACTGTAAACAACTACACTGGAAGGTGATGCCAATGTGCTATTGATTCCACAAAATGCAAGTAACAACCAAACTTGGATAGGAGGAATATCATGAAAAAGTTAAAAATGCTCACAGGATTGATTTGCCTGATGGTTTTGGCGTTTTATCCACTCAATATTAGCATGCCTGTGTCTGCAAGTGCGTCTACGACAGTTTATGGAGATGCTGACAATAATGGTACGGTCAATATCGGTGACGTAATTTACCTGCTTAGATATCTTCATGGAAATGTGCTAACGAGCAACATCAACATGAAATATTCAGATGTAGATAAAAACACCGTTATTGATACTAACGATACCAAGATTCTGCTCAAATATCTAGCTGGGTTAGTGTCCACTTTGCCCTACAGTGAATCCGGTTCAACTTTCAACTATACTAATTACACTGTCCCGTCAGATGAAGCGAGATATTATACAAAGTACAATTGTTCGACTGGAAGTACATCTTCCTATCTTCTCGATTTGCCCGCTTCTCTTACTTCGTCTTCAAATCAGTTAAGATCTGGAAGTATAGATGATAGAATTTTAGACTCTGGTGCTAACGCGCAGTGTATTGTTTATCTTAGTTACAAGAAGAGCAATGGGAATTATTATCGTGGTTCTGGATTTATTGTTGATGACCATATTATAGCAACTTGTGCGCATTGCCTGTACGATGGAACCGCATTCAACACAGATTTTAAGGTGAAAGTATATAATGAAGCTGGGACATCAAACATTGCCACGTATTCCGCATCTGAGCTGCATATTCCTTCTAACTATTATAGCAATCAAGCAGCTAATTATGATTACGGATTAATCTATGTAGATGAGGATTTGTCGGATTACGGCACAATGGCACTCAGTTTGCCGACGGACAATTACAAATACACTGGTCAAACAGTGTATGCTAGTGGTTTTCCCGCGGAGGTCAATGGCAACTACACAACTAGTAGGTATTATGGTGCAGGTGTCGTCACAACGACTACAAATAGCTATAAAATCTATTATACATGTTACATCAGCGGCGGGGATAGTGGTGGACCTGTATTTATAGACTACACACTTGGTTCTGATCATTTCCGTTCTGCGGTTGGCATCAATACTAATAGCACTGGAACGATTCATTACGGAAATAGAATTACTTTGCCTTTACTGCGTTTTTATTATAACAATGCTAATATAGGATTGTGAGGCGGCTTTTCATGAAAAGGATATCTAGTTGCTTATTAGCATGTGCGGTAGTGACTTGTTTCATTTCATCTTTAAGCGGAATCAAAGCTGTTGCGGTTGAGAGCCTCCCGCCCAGTGGTGACGTTAGTCAGGAAAGTGATACTTCTATCGAGCTGGAACGTGCTTATAATCTGCTCAAGCAGTTTGCTTCGGAGACTGATGGGTTGAGACTCGTTGAAGAGGAGGAACTTACCGGAGGCTATACCGGAGAGCTTGCAGAGGAATTCAAAAACAAAGTAGTCTTGGAATACTATTGGGCAGATGAGGATGTGATTTTACCTCTGGTTCAGGCTTTCATGGAAGAAAATGCAATCGACACAAGCCTCGTGACATTTACTTTTCTGATTTCCGATGAACCGGAAAGTGATACTTCTATCGAGCTGGAACGTGCTTATAATCTGCTCAAGCAGTTTGCTTCGGAGACTGATGGGTTGAGACTCGTTGAAGAGGAGGAACTTACCGGAGGCTATACCGGAGAGCTTGCAGAGGAATTCAAAAACAAAGTAGTCTTGGAATACTATTGGGCAGATGAGGATGTGATTTTACCTCTGGTTCAGGCTTTCATGGAAGAAAATGCAATCGACACAAGCCTCGTGACATTTACTTTTCTGATTTCTGAAGAGACAAATATCAATACCACGGTAAATCCTGATGTGGAGAATACGACAACAATAACTACTACAACCACAACAACCGTTGAAACAGAGAAGATTACAGATATTGAGCAGATTCGTGAAATGTTCACAAAGTTCATAGCAGATTATGAGCTGGATGCAAAATGTGTGAGCGATGAAGCATATCCGCAGTATGGTGGCACAGTTGTTATCGAGTTCAATTCCGAGACGGCTGCAAATACAGCGATTCTGGAATATGCTGAAAAGAGCAATATCGAAAGAGCTGCTTTCAATCTCGTTCCCTGCATGAATGGCAAACCAATGTCTACTGCTAATCCTGATGTGGAGAATACGACAACAACTACTACAACCACAACAATAGATGGAACGAATACAGACCTCCCGCAAACCGGCAACAATTCCGTGACCAACATACTGATCGCGATTGCAGCACTGATGCTGACCGCAGCAGGCGCGGGAGCAGTGAATTCTTCCGGCATCCTCCGCCGAAAAGAAGATGACAAGTAAGATGCACACAAAAAAGCAATGGGCTCTGTTTCTGGCAGGGCTCATTGCCATTATAACCGGAGTCAGTATTTTAGGCTTCTTCGGCATCAGAAAAATCCATCGGGAGTGGCAGAAGCAAAAGCTGATACGTGAAAATCCTGTTGTAGAGATTGCTGATTTGAATATCAAAGCCCCTATATTAGAAGGTACGGATAACGACATACTCTCAAAGGCAGCAGGGCATTTCACTGGAGCAGGTGATTTCGGCAAGGGTAATTATTGTATTGCCGGCCACAGCAGCACGCTCTACAAAGAGTATTTCAATAACCTCAAAAACATTAAAATTGGCATGACGATCACGCTCTATGACAAAGATAAGAAAAGCTACAATTATACAGTCAGAGAGATAAAAATCGTCGAACCGAGCGAAACAAGGGTGCTTGATGATTTTGGAGATAACCGCATCACAATCATCACCTGCACCGATGACGGATCACAAAGATTGGTTGTTGTAGGGACGATGTAAATCGCAGAGGTGCAGCACATAACCCTCCGATGGCATCTGTTCAGAATAATGTGCTGCATCCTCCCACACTCACTTCCGAAACTCCACCCGCACATCATCTTTCCCATTTACAACAACCCTATCCACAAGCAGCCCCCAAAGCTCCGCATCGAATTCAGATACCGCGCCCAGATTCCGCACATTTTCGATGAAGCGTTCCATTTCCTGAACGCGCCTATGAACATCAGCAATCTGCTTTTCAATGTCCTCCCGCTTACTTTTAGCAGCCTCATACCGTTCAATCAGCGCATTGTATTTCCGATTGTATTCGGTCTGATCCAACGCGGTACGGGCGTTCTCGGTCACAAGGCTCTCGACCATGTGCGCCAGCAGAACCATTTCATCTTGCGCGGCGGCAAGCTCCTTTTCAAGTTCATCCGTTGAGATCATCGCAATGCTCTCATGCATATTTGCGATGATCTCATTTTTATTCCGGAGCATATCGTTCACAGCGGTGACGAAAATGCTGTGAATCTCCTCGGCGGTAAAATGCGGTGTTGTGCAGCGATGTGCGCCCTTGTACTTTTGTCCGCACTGATAGATCACCCGCCGATACTGATCGGTGGAATGCCATACCTTCGGACTGTAAAATGAACCGCATTCGCCGCAGACAAGTTTTGATGCGAGGATATCTACTCCGCTGTAGCGGCTCTTACAACCGCTTCTTCTTTCCATTTCAGCCTGTGCCGTCTCATAAACCTCCGGCGTGATAATCGCAGGATGACTGTCCTCCACATAATACTGCGGAATCTGCCCGTTGTTCTTTTTCACTTTCTTGCTCAGATAATCGGCGGTAAATGTCTTTTGCAGTAAAGCGTCCCCTTTGTACTTCTCGTTTGTCAGGATGCTCCGCACCGTGCTGCCTGCCCATGTTTTCTTTCCCGCAGGCGTGGGGATGCCGTCCGCAGTCAGTTTTTTGGCGATGCTGTACGGTGTCATGCCGGACAGGAACAATCTGTAGATTTCACGCACAACCTCCGCTTCTGCTTCATTTATCACAGGCTTGCCGTCCTCGCCTCGGTCGTATCCAAGAAACCGTCCGAACGGCATAATGATCTTGCCGTCCGCCATCCGTTTCCGATGTCCCCATGTCACATTTTCGGAGATGGAACGCGATTCCTCCTGACTGATCGAACTCATAATGCTGAGTAATAATTCACATTTTGAATCGAATGTCCAGATGTTTTCCTTTTCAAAATAGCACTCCACATTATGCTCTTTCAGCTTGCGGATCGTAGAAAGGCTGTCAACGGTATTGCGGGCGAATCTTGATACGGATTTTGTGATGATAAGATTGATCTTGCCCGCCAAAGCGTCCTCGACCATTGAGACGAATCCAACCCTGCCTTTTGTACTGCATCCGGAGATTCCCTCATCAGCGTACACCTTGACAAACTCCCAATCATCGCGCCCGCTGATATAATTGGTGTAGTAAGTGACCTGTGCTTCATATGAGGTCTGCTGTTCCTCATGGTCGGTGCTGACACGCGCATATGCGGCGACTTTCCGCTTGACTGTAGATGCCAACGGCGCATCGGTAAAGCGGCTGATAGTCGCAGGTAATTTCGTAACAACTGCCATTTTATGCTTCTCCTTTCTTTCGTGCGGTCTCCATTGCTTTCCGCCGGAGCGTCACAGACTTCTCGCGCAGAATCTTCACTTTCTCAAAAGTCTCCCTGTCAATGATTCCTTCATGATCGTACTCCACAATTTCATCCTGCCCTGTTCCCGAATAAGCGGCGGGATAGGTGCGCGAACCTGTGTAAAACGGATTGCTCAAAAGATAGAGTATGAATTTGCGCGAGAACCTGCCGCGCTTGCTGTGATGACCGAGCGACTCATTTTTTCGGCTGATGTCTGAAATGCTCATACCAGCGAGATAATCATCGTATACAGTGCGGATAACCTCTGCTTCATTTTCGTTTATAACATAGGTTTCACCATTCCAATTGTAGCCGTAAAACTGCGTGTGCGGGTCTTGAAAATTACGTTGTTCGGGCTTGAAAAACAGAAACTGCTTTGTAACTGTTTTTCCGTCATAAAATGTGAATGTGAGTGTGCTGTCCGGCTCAACAAGAATGTTATGAACGGTCTTTGTGAACACATCACCGTCAAATTCTGCAATACCAAGCACATCTGCGCAGACCGTTTTAAGCCTTGCAATAATCAGATTTCCGTTCTGACAGGTTTGTTTCCGGCTCGTGATTTTACCAAAGCAAGCCCAGCTCGTACCGTCATATTTCACATAATGATGTCCACAGCAGCCGCAGGTAATTTTGGATGAAAAACAGCTCACTCGACCGATGCGGTTTGCCTCACGATTGTAGTCTTTTACAGCCCACATTTTCTCCTGCACCGCCGCAAAGGTTTCATGGCTGATGATTGCGGGATGATGGGCTTGAACATAGTATTTCGGCATTTCGCCGTTGTTCTTTTTCATCGTGCGCACCTGCGGAGAATAATGCTGCTGCAAAAGCAAATCGCCGGTGTAGGAAATATCTGTCAGGACGGATTTTACAAACTGCTTTGTGGTGCATCTGCATCCGTTCTCTTTCAGCCATTTTGCGATGGCAGCGGCGGATTCACCGGCGAGGAAAAGTGCATAAATTTTGCGAATAAAATGTGCTTCTTCCTCATTGATGACATAATCGTTTCCGACCTTATCATACCCGTAGACCGCCGTGCCCCAAGGCTCTCCGCGCTCGAATTTCTTCTGAATCGCCCATTTCAGATTTTCGCTGAGGGAGATGCTTTCCTGTTCTGCAAAGCTTGCCAGAAGAGTCAATAAAACTTCGCCGTCTGCTGAAAGTGTGCGGATATTCTCCTTTTCAAACCAGATTTCCACATCCAGCGATTTCAGGTAACGCACAGTGTTCAGCAGGTCAACGGTGTTGCGTGCAAAACGGGAAATGCTCTTGCAGAGTATGAGATTCACATTTCCTTTTTCGCAGTCCGCAATCAGCCGCTGAAACTCCGTGCGTCTGGCAGTGCTTATGCCGCTGACAAATCTGTCCGCATAGACACCCGCATATTCCCATTCCGGATTCTTCTGGATCAGGTCACTGTAGTAGCTGATCTGCGCTGACAAAGAGTGCATCAACTTCTCCGATTCCATTGAAACGCGGGCGTAGGCGGCTACTTTCAGGCGCGGTTTTATAAGCGGAATCACAGGCTCGATTTTGGTGATTTTGGTTTTCAATTCTGCCATATCGCAAACCTCCTTTCAGCTACAATACTACCGTCAAACAGGCGAAATGTCAACGGATTTACGCGGATTTTCGCAGAATAATACGCCGATTTTCGGGCTATATTTCTCCTGCATCTTTGTATCAATTACGGCGTATTCTTCCTCGGTGATAAGCCCGCTTTCGAGCATTTTCTGAAACAGCTTCATCGTGACAAGATAGGTGGTTTCATTCTGATTCATGCGCATCCGCCTTTCTGTATCGGTCTGCGATATAACAAGTGTGAGAGCAGTATTTTCTGTGATGCCCTTTGTAAGCTGTGAAACTTTTACCGCAGGCGGGACAGGTAACTGAAATGAGTGCATGATGCAGCATCAGGTTTCGGTTCTCCCACCAATACTTCTGCTGACAGGCAGCCGAGCAGAATGTTTTCTGCCGATGCCCCGGCGTGTTAATCAGGACTGCACCACAGTGCTTGCAAAGTGCTGATGTGACATCTTGCTTTTGAATGGCATTTCTTCTGCAATATGACTTTACAGAATTGACCGACAGGTGGAGCTTATTTGCAATGTCTGCAAACACAAGCCCGTTTGACCGCATGGACTGAATCTGCTGTTTCTGAATTTCTGTCATGGCATTCCTCCCATTCTGGATATATGTCACTGAGTATAAAAATGAGCAGGAGTTTTGCGCTCCTGCTATATGTGTTTTATAGGGATACTGGTGGTTGACATCGGCTGTATTTCGCTGTATAATAATAGGGTACAGAAAAGGAAAGAGCCTGCATAACGCAAGCTCCTTCCGGTAGAATTGTCCGCTTAACTGTACTCTTTCATCAGAATGGCAAGTGCAATTTCCGCTGCTTCGGTCTGAGGGGGAACATCCTCCCCACGATCATAATTGTAGATGATCTCGCCGTTTGCTTTGAGCATCAATTTGCTGATACGACCGTCTGCAATGCCAAAAGGGCTGCCCTCATCATAGACCTTTGCCCAGTAGTGAACGACGGTTTTGCCGTCTTGAGTCGGAACAAGAATTGCTCCCTCATGCCATAATCTGTTCGTCATTTTAATATCCTCACTTTCGCATATTCGGCTCGGATTGCCCGTTCCGTTGTACACATTATAAATCAGAGTGCTGTTTATATCAAGCGTGAGATTTGCAGAATATACTGCGAAATAATAGCTTTTTCTTGTGTACAATATGCGACAGAGAACTGCGCCAAGCGGCGCAAAAATCATACAATCATAGGCATCACCTCCCTCCTACAAAGAGCCTATCATCAGCCGCTATTGGCAGCGCCCTTCATCTTCATGATCTGCACAGCTTCGGGGAGAACCAGCTTGCCGTCCACACGCTCCTTGCAGACAAATGCGACCTGACCGACACCGGCATACAGCTCGTGCAGTGCGGCAAAGGAGCGCACACCGCGATCACCAATGTTGTAGTAGCTCATATCACCGAATGCAAGCACAGGCTGACCGGAAGCAACAGTCGGAACGAACGCAGAGGTATACACAGGATAGCCGAGCAGACGGTCAGGCTCACCGGCGGTCAGTGCAGGCTGCCACAGATACTGCCCGGTGCTGTCCTTCATCTTGCGAATGGCGGCAAGGGTGGAATCCGCAGTCAGGAACACGGCGTTGGTGCGGTACGGACGCTTCAGCTTGTAGATCAGGTCGATAATTTCATCTGCCTCGATCTTGTTGCCCGCAGTCGTGATACCGACCTCACCGCTGGTCAGAATACCGGTCGGCTTGCTCACGCCGTCACCGATGACCATCGCCTCCTCCTCACTGTTTGCAAGCGCACGGGAGAAAGAATTGATGAGCCAGCCCTCCAGATCGTAGGCATTATCCGCAAGAAGCTCCTCGGAGACCTTCACAGCAACCGACAGCTTATACGCATCAAGGATGATCTGGCTGAACTGGGGATCAGAGAACACCAGCTCGCCGCCCTCCTCAATCCAAGATGCAGCGGGCTTGGATGCTGCGACATTGATCTTGCGCTCGCCAGAGGTCTGAATGACTGTGCCGAGACTGCGCATCACATTTTCCGCATCCAGCTTTTCGATCAGACGCTCATCATACTCATCCGGAACAAGATAGCCGCCGGAGGTGTCCGTGCCCTCGGTCAGCACATTGCTCACCTGACGGAAGTTGCTGCGGAGCGCAGTCAGAAAGCTGTGCTTGTACGCATCGGACGCACGCCCGGTCTTGGTGTCCATTGCGCTGCCGGGGATATTCGTCAGCGGCGAACCGACCGGACGGGAAAGCTCCGCTTCAAGCGCGGCACTGCGCTCCATACGCTCGATCTCCTTGCCGAGTGCGATGATCTCCGCTTCCATGCGGTCGTAGACTGCGCTGTCCTCCGCAGACAGCGTGCCGTTTTCGGTGCGGTGAGAATCCAGAAATGCCTTTGCAGCTTCCCAGCTCTTTGCACGGTTCTCACGCAGTTCGATGATGGTGAAGTTATTCATATTTTACTCCATTTCTGCCCGAAAAGTGTCGGGCGCACATGACGGCACTGCAATCGATAGTTTTTTGCAGCGCATGAAAAATCGCCTTCCAAAGTTGGAAAGCGAACGGATATTGTCGGCGTAATCACCGACATGAATTTATAAAGAGCAGCAGAGCCAACCGCCGCACTTTATCAGAGGAGTAGTGCCGATCATTTCAGCTTTTCAAGTCTGTCATAATAGGGCTGCACGGGAACGGCATCACGCATCATTCTGTTCACAAGCGCAGCATCTGCTTTCCGTTGTGAGAACAAAACCGACGCAGATACATTACCAGCATTCTGCATTTCCCGTTCCAGAACGCCGTCTGCAAAGCCGAGTTCAACAGCCTTGTTTGCATCCATCCATGTCTCGGAATCCATCATCATAGACAGCTCTTTTCGGCTGATTCCGGTCTTGATCTCGTAAGCGTTGATGATGCTTTCCTTTACAGAATCGAGCATTGCAATTGCTTTCTCCATGTCGGTATGATCGCCCATTGCAACGGTCGCGGGATTGTGGATCATCATCATTGAAACCGGACTCATCAGCACCTTTGTGCCTGCCATTGCGATCACACTTGCAGCAGATGCAGCGATACCATCAATTTTGACCGTCACATCATACGGATAGTCCATCAGCATCGTGTAAATTTGCGCTGCAGCCACACAATCGCCGCCGGGCGAGTTGATATACACAGTGATCGGCGCACTGCATTTTTCCAGTTCTGCCCTGAACAGCGCGGGCGTGATATCGTCCTCAAACCAGCTTTCCTCGGCAATTGTACCGTTCAGATGCAGGATATTTTCATCCCCATTCTGCGACCAGTTCCAGAAATGCTTTTTATTCATTCGCATTCTCCTTTCCAGCATAAGCAGCACCGACCATATCCAGCGGCATCATTGCACCCTGCACCATGAAAATATCTCCGTCCGGAATGACATCCATATTCTCCAGACGGCGCACATCATTCGGGCAGAGAAAGCCGTTGTTGATGCCGACAGCATATGCCTCATAGCGTTCCTTGTGTGAGCCGCGCAAAAAGCCGTCAGCATTGAACCGAATCTCATATTTTCGCTTGTCATCGTGAGACAGCAGCACCTTCGACATTGACTGCTCCCAGCGCACAAGCCAAGGCATTAGGCTGTACATGACAAAATCAATGCTCATCTGCTCGATATTGTTGAAGGTGGCGCGATCAAGATTCTGCACCAGATGCGGCGGCACACGGAAAATGCGGCAGATTTCCTCGACTGTGAATTTGCGCGTTTCCAGAAGTTGTGCATCCTGCGGCGAAATTGACACAGGCGTAAACGTCATGCCCTCTTCCAGAATTGCGACCTTCCCGGCATTGCCTGCACCGCCGTATGCTGCGTTCCAAGAATCACGCAGTCTTTCGGGGTTTTTAATGAGAGACGGATGCTGTAGCACACCGGAAGGCGCTGCACCGTTGGCAAAGAATCTGCCGGAATAGGTCTCTGCCGCAAGTCCCGCGCCGACTGCATTTCTGCACGCAGCAATCGGACTGAAGCCGACCAGACCGTCATAGCTCAGTCCCGGAATGTGCAGCACATCATGTGGTGTGAGAATGACATGGCTCTGCTCCTGATTCGGCGGCTCACGGTCAAAGCGGTAATAGCGATAGAACAGTCTGCCGCTTTCATCGCGCTCCACACGCATCCGATTCGGCATCAGCGGATACAGCCCTAGCACCTCGCCCTTGCCATTCCGCAGAATCTGCGCATAGGCATTGCCGAACAGCAGCAAATGTGTCATAAGCGTTTCGCGGAACACATAGCTTGTCATTTCGGGATTCGGCTCGTCATGCAGCAGAAAAAACAGCGGATGATTCTCCGCCTTTTCCCGATTTCCGGCTGTCCCGCGCCGATACAGATGCAGCGGCAGACTTGCCACAGATTCTGCAAGCACACGCACACAGGCGTACACCGCAGTCATTTGCATTGCCGTGCGCTCGTTCACGTGCGTACCAGAAGCGGACTGCCCGAAGAAGAATCGGTAGCCCGAACCTGCGGCACGATCATTGCTTTTGCGCTTGAAAATGCTCTGCAAGATATTCATTGTATCATCTCCCTTCGATATTGATAATCCTGCCGTAGTTTTATACAATCATAGCAATCACCTCCATTCACACAAACAGCAGACCTCTGGTCTCATAAATTGATTCACCGGAGGATACATCATTCCGCACGGCTCTGTCCAGTGCCATAACTAGCGCGACCGCAAGGTCAACCTTCTCCTGCGCTTTTGCTTTGGAGATTTTGATATTGCCTGCCGGATCGGTCTGTATGACAATATTGTCCATGCACCAGCGTAAAACCGGATGTCCGCCGTGTGCAAGTTTCTGTTCGAGCGTCATTTTCATCAGTTCTTTGGTCGGTGGGCTCATGCTTGCAAAGCCCTGCCGGAAGCTCACAACGGTCATGCCCTCGTTCATCAGACGGTTCACAAGCATCTGACTGTTCCACGGATCAAATGCCAATTCCCTGATCTGGTACATCTCCGCAAGCTCCCAGATTTTCTGCTCGATGGCTTCATAGTCCACAACATTGCCCTCGGTACTGAGGATATATCCCTGCTTCTGCCAGAGTGGATAATTTACATGGTCTTTCCGGCTGCGGATTTCGATTGTTTCCTCCGGCACCCACGCAAACGGCAGAATGCTGTATTTTTCATCATCGCCGTATGGCGGGAAAACGAGAACGAGTGCTGTCAAATCCTGTGTTGATGACAAGTCCAGCCCCGCATAACAAGGTCTGCCTTTCAGCTTTTCCGCATTCACAGGGAATGCACATTTATCCCAATGCTCCATCGGCATCCATCGCACCGCCTGTTTTGTCCAGATGTTCAGGCGAAGCTGCTTGAATACATTTTCTTCCGAGGGATTTTGCTTCGCAGATTCACAGGCTTCTCTCAGCTTGTCCTCCGAAAATGTGATGCCGAGGGACGGATTTGCTTTGCGCCATGTTTCAGGTGCAGTCCAGTCGTCCTCCGGATCGGCGGCATAGATCACTGGATAAATGGTAGGATCAGTTTTGCGCCCGTCCAGCAGGTCTTTTGCTTTCTGGAACAGCTCATAGCCAATGCTGTGAATGTTGTCCCCGGCGGTACTGATAATGAATTGCAGCGGCTGCCGTCTGGCATCGCCGGAGCCTTTTGTCAGTACATTGTATAGGTCAGGATTTTTCTGCACATGAATTTCATCCACGATCACACCGTGCGCCGAAACGCCGTGTGCTCTGTCCGCCTCCGAACTCAGCACCTGATAAAAGCTGTTTGTCGGCTCGTAGACAATACGCTTGCGGGAGTCCAGAATTCTGCATCGTTTCCGGAGCGCCGGGGATAAACGGATCATATCCGCCGCAACTGAATACACCAGTGAAGCCATCTGCCTGTCCGCTGCCGCGCCGTAGATCTCCGCACGCTGCTCGCCGTCCGCGCAGAGCAGATACAGCGCAACAGCGGCGGCAAGCTCGCTCTTCCCGGCCTTCTTTCCAATGAAAATAATCGTCTGTTTGAACTGCCTTGTGCCGTCCTCTTTGATGATGCCGAACAGGTCGCGGATGACGGTCTCCTGCCAGTCAAGCAGCTTGAACGGCTGATTATAAAACGCGCCTTTCGTATGCCGCAGACACTGAATGAAGTTCACGGCATGATCGGCGCGTTCTTTATCATAATGCGAGGTCGGGAGCATAAAACTTGTCGGGTGATATACATATTTTCTTGTCACTGCATCACACTCCTTGATTTCTACATCTGTACTTGTCAAGCATCACTTGAAAAGTACATAGTTGCGAACATAATCGAGTACATAGTTGCATACACATCATTCAGATTTTCAGCAGATGCTCCATCATCTCATCCTGCGGATTGCCGGTCACAACCTCGGTGCTGTTCGCGGCAACAATCGAAAAAATCTGCTGAAACAGCATATTTGCCTGTTTGAGATAGCCCTGTGCCATCGACACAAACGGGCTGCCGATCATCGCACCTGTGGTCGGGTGCTTGGAGACAAAGCCGTACTCGTTTGTCACGTTTTCAAGCTGAATCCACCGTGCCATTGCCATGCTGTACTGCTCCAGAAGATGCGGGCTGATGAGGTGCGCACAGTTTCGCTCCCGCAGCCATGTGACCATCTGCTCGAAAATCTCTCTGCCGTACAGCTCTCCCATGCGCTGATCTTCGGAAAGAAATGCTTTGATCTTTTCAATTTCCGGCGCGTCAAATGCATCCTTATCCGGCAGTGACAGTGCCGTCGCTGTTTTGCCCTCCTGCAATTTTTCAGCGAGGGGCTTTTTCTTTCTGCCTGCGCCTGTCCGAGCGCCGCCTCTGTTGGTTCCGTCTTTTGCCATAGATACTCCTTTCTGCCGTCAAGTTATACGGCGATTGCGTTTTATACGATTTTTCGTAGTTTTCAGTGCATAGGCATCATCCTTTCAGATAGTCACAGTGTTTGAATTCGTTTGATTTCTTTGATTTTCTTTGAAAAAACAGGGGCGGAAATCAAACGATTTTGCCGTTTTTGTAACGAAACTTGACTGCTTTTATACCCTTGTTTTCTGCGTACCTGCGTGATTATCCGTACATTTTTGTAGCGAAATAAATGATATATTGCCGCAGGGGTTAATAGGGCGTTTGAAATCCGAAATTTGCACACGGCAGGGAGCGACGGTCTCGAAAAAGCTCGTAGATACGATGATATTAGCCCCTACCCTCGGAGGGCTATCCTTTGATTGTGTAACGAAACTCCGATGTTTGAATTCGTTTGATTTTTCTTTGATTTTCTTTGAATTTTGTTTGATTTTTTTCAAACGGAAATCAAAGGTTTTCAAAGAAATCAAACGTGGTCGGAGTGACTGCGGTGGGGGTTGCTGAACCTATGAACCTCTGACCTTCACCGCCGCAGACGATGTGAACTGCTCACAAGTGCTGATCTGGTGAGGGACAGATGATGTTCCTGCTGTTGCAGTGCAGATGAGAGAATGCATCATAAGCACCGGAACACTGCTGAACTGCGGCTGTTTCACCCTTGACAAGGGCTGCGGGTCGTGGTAGAATAGGTGTGTAGTCCAGACACCATACTTCCGCATTCCACCCTAACACTCCGAGCCATTTGCCCTCAAAAAGGTTAAGGCGGCGTTAGGGCAGAAGCAGTGTGAAATGCGATTTTCAGGCTGCATATGCTATGATTGCATCTTAATGCAAGAATGATACCAACTACAAATCTGCTTCAAATGCTCTTATATCTGCACTTCAGTGTTAGCCGGTTAAGCACACCCTATCAGCGTCTTGTATAAGTTCCTGCTCATCAAAAACCACATAGAATCTAAATTTTCCGTCATGTCATCCCGCCTGAAACGGCAGTTTCCAGTTAGGACGTTAGAGTGAAGTTCCTATTCTTTTTTATTATATCTACTCTATTCCAATCCCCTTCATTATTAAAATACATTTTATAAAAAGAGTATAATAAGAACTAACACCTACCACTCCGCGCTTGCAGCGGGATGGAATAGCGGAAAAGGATTAAACATACAAGCACTTGTTATAGAGCGTTCTGCTGTTGATACGATGATGTTCTTTACAGGAAAGCTGCGTCATCATCAGTATTTTGCTTGAAATCATAAAGCCATCTCGGCGGAAGAAGATAGTGCCGCACATTATGAGGCGCTTTGGTACGGATGCGGTTATCCTGTGCCATCATTTTTGTGAGTACTCTGCCAATCTGTGAGGGTGTCAGGTATCTCAAATTCAGAAGTGTAATTACATCTCCGGTCTTTTTCCACTCCCATTTTTCTACCGGTGCATCCCACATAAGTCCTTCTTTTATTTCCACTTCTCCAGCCAACGGCTTATTGAACTGCTCATTACGCTTCTCCAAGCGTTTTCTCTCATCATCTGTCAGTCTGAAGCCCTGCGGATTCGGGAGATATAAGGTTTCGTATATTTGCGCCCACAACTGCTGAAGCCACTCTTCGTCAAGCTCTTTCAGCCGGTCAACATCAATACATTCCGGCTGGATCACCCAGTAGCGGCGGCTTCCAGTATCGTCATTCAGAAACTCCTTCGGATTAACAGTCGCACAGAAGCTGGTGCGGCGCGGCTTGTTTACAGCGACCTTCGCATAGGGCTGTCGGTAGGTGTCTTTCGATGCAGTCAGAAACGCTTTCAGTGCGCTTTGTTCCCGTTTCAGTGTGGAGTCGAGCTCGCCAAGCTCCGTGATCCATTTTCCCGTTGCCTGAATCACACTGTCCTTGTTGTCAAGATCAAGTGTAACACCTTCTGCAAACCAGTCCGATTTAATTGCAATCGTACCGAAGAAAAAGGTCTTTCCCATGCCCTGTGGCGCACGCAAAACGAGAACACCGTCTGCGCCGAAGGGCTTTATATCGTTGTTCAGCGCAATTGCTACGCACTGGTGCAGCCACTTATTGAGATAAAGAATCGCATCGGGTTGGTTGCTAACATGAAGAATCTCTGCCAGAACCACGATACGGTCAACACCGTCCCATGCGGTTGCGGTGAGCATATCGTAGACGGGATTGAAACGGTTTTCATCCTCGATCAGAACAAGCGCATCATCAATGATCTGGCGAGATATCCGAATGTTTCGCTTCAAGAAATAGTCGGTCAGGAGCATCGGCAGCGTATTCGGCGCATTGGACTGAGAATACTGCTCCGGCATACCTATGATATCCACATAACCGGTGATGACATTCAGGCGCACAGTGATCCCCATTGATTTCAATGCTGCCTTAATATCGTCACTGGTGATGAGTTTCTTGTGCTTGCCGCCCGTGCGCACTGCTTCTGTGCTGATGTTATCAACTGTCCCATCATCAGAAGTACCGCCGTTGGCAGCTTCAGTAGCAGGAGAAAGGTTCTCAAAATCATACACCGCTGAATCAGACAATTCAAACTCATCCGGCGGAAGATACAGCGGATCATGCTCCACAGTACGATGATAGAACGACACCGCATTATGCCAGATGCTGTTAAGCTCGGAATCATCAAGCGGAACATCGCAGTGTTCCGATGCAAGGGTATACAGATGGAATGCCTTCTCTGAATCCCCGAAACGCTTCAGCACCTTGCCTGCATAGGACAGCATTGTCGCGTTGCGTGAGCCGGAGGGGATGATGTCGGGCAGATAGGCGGCATTAAAGAGATAATCGTTGATCAGCGTATCACCTGCGAAGTATTCCACTTTGGGCGATTCCACGCCAAAGAAGAAACGTGCGCCGTCTATAGCGTTATCATCGAATGCGGGGAACTTCCGCTGCACTGCCGCTTTCAGCTTTTCATATGCGGCGACATTCTTCATCTCATCAATCGGGAAGTACACATGAAACCGGGGACGTGCAGGCAGGTCGTTCTTCACCTTCATATGATTGCGGCTGTAGACAACATAAAACGGCACACCCGGAAATGCAGCCCTGACATCCTCCGGTGTTTTCCATTCGCTCTCCGGCACATCAGCTTCCAGTGGATTTGTGTTCGTGTTGTCGCAGTCCATCGGCAGGCAGTTGGACGAGAGAAAGGTTTTCTTGGAACGATATGCCTTAATGCGCTTGCCCCTGTTGTTCTGACCGTCTGCGAAATGGGCGCACACATGGTCATAGGCGGCGGCTTTGGCAAGATCGGTCTCTGTGGTGACAGCAACCTTAAACGGATAGCTCGTGTTGGTTTTCTGACCGCAGACCGAACTGATATAGACGGTCATAGGGGTAACAATGGGATTACTCATTTGACATCTTCTCCTTTACAGTATTGTGCTGACGGGTGATCTTGACAATCATATAAGCATCACGCTCCTTTTGAGGTAGATAAAGTTATAGAGGCTCGTTGACTGTTCTATGTCCTGAGATAAGCAGGATTATAGGTATATGCGAGAAAACACCGCAACAAAAAAGCACCTATACGAAAGCGGTTAACTTTCATATAAGTGCAGAAATGCAGTATGTAAACAGCAATAGGGATGAAATCTCCTCATATATTGACAGCTGAAGGGCAAAAAGTCAAAGTGAGAAATGAAAAAAGTTTAAAAATCAGCTATAGCGTTTGCCTCCGGAAACAGCAGTAGTGCGATTAACTGTTTTAGCTGTGACTGCAAGCGGCAATAGCATAATCAGACATCCGTTCATTGAGCAGCAACTCCCTTCATATATTGTCATGGGAACACCGAAAAGTTAAAGTGAAAAAGTGAAAAAACTGAAATAGCTACAGATGTTGCCGCAGAAAGCAGTAAGAGGACAAGCACATATCTGTTCATTAAGCAACAACTCCTTTTATGTATTGTCGTAGGGATACGGAAAATATAACTATATAACCATCTGAAAAATAATATTTCCTCATATATTGTCGTGGGAACGGTCATATTACACCCTCGTGGAAGCAAAAATTTGTTTCTCATATATTGTCACGGTGGAGGCAAAATAACAATATACCTTTGAAAAATTTATTTTGATGATATCCATAAGCATCATGTCCCTCATATACTGTCGCGGGAGACACGATCTGTAAGGGGTGCAACTGAAAATAATTATGTGAATCATCTCCCCTCTTTATATAGTGCGGGAACTGTCAAATTGGTGTGTGCCCAGAACTAATGATTCACTGAGCAACAACTCCCCTCATATACTGTCATGGCAGACGGCTCTTTGTGGGTATTTGAGGTGAAAAGTTTCATGTCCTCTCATATATTGTCGTGGCGAACGGAAAAATGGCGGGTGTGAAAGATGAAAAAAAATCACATCCTCTCATATACTGTCGTGGGAGAGGGCAAAATAGTAGTATGTTCATAGAATATTTACATTCTTTCTCCTTTTCGCACAAATCAGCAAGCAGTAACCCTTTCGTATTTCTACATTTTACCCGCTTGCTATATCTCCGATTCTATTGTAATATGTGACTACCGCCGGGGGAGTCGGGCGGCAACACGAATTATACGGGGGTTAATGCAATGAATATTGCATCGCAATATTGTACTATTTCGCATTATGTTATCCATGTAATGCCAAGCAGGTATGCATTTTGTTGCATTATGTATGCATAATATAGAATAATATTTAGCGATAGAAGCAACGTATATATAAGGTTCACAGAAATCAATTATTAAAATCATCTGACTTGAGAGTCGGTCTGCATTGCTTTTGGCAATCAATTCTATTAGAAATCATTTGATACAAATTTAAAACAGAGTATAAAGTGGCCTAGTCCATTATAATTAGACTATCAAACCAGTAAAATTGAATTCTACGTATATTATCGTTTTCCTTTTGATATAATGCAACTTATATGCTATACTGTTTGTAGATGATTATTGCAATATTATAAATCGCATAAAAGCAGTGTACTTTTTTGCGCCCGACAACACGATATCAGTCACAGAAAACGATGAAGCAGAAAGGAGAGATCAAAATGAAGCAAAACCGTCGCAGAATCATGGGACTCTGCACCGCCGCGCTTCTGCTTTGCACGGGCTGTGCACCGTCGGCGGAGGAATCACAGAAAGCGTTGATGCGATACATGGAGAACCGATATCCGGAAGACAACTTCACATGGTGGTACAACGCCCTGGGCGGAGAAGGAGAAAACACGTATCAGACATATGAAATCATCATGCACAGCGAGAAATATCCCAATGCGGCAATCCATGCGGCAAGATGGAAGAAAGACGGGGAATTTGTTTATGCTGACAACTACATGGCATTTTATCTTCAGGATGACGTGGAGGCATTCATGCAGCAGATGGCTGAGGAATATTTCGGAGAATGCAAGGTTTATGAGTATTTTTCAAAAGGAAAACTTGTGTCCTCCGCTTTTCCAGTTGACGCAACGGCAGAGGATTACCTGAAAAGTAAACCTCAATGCATAATAACCGTATTTCTTTCGCCGGAACGTATTACATTGGATAACGCAAAGGAAAAATACAAACAGTTTGAGGCAGAGTTTGCAGAGCAACAGTATGAGAAGGTCGGAGTCAGTGTTTATTGGCTTCCGGATGCAGAATCTTATGAAAAAACAGAATCGGATTGCGGTCCAACTGGTTCCTTGAAGGATTTGAAGAACTGCGATCTAGTGGGAAGAATTCATCTGTTTAATATAACTGAATAGGAGATTGAATAAATATGTACGACTTTTTTGAAAACCATGGCATTACAATGGAAGCAAGAGTTTCGCTTGTGCTGAATGTGTTTATGTATGTTGACGACTGCATTGATATTTCAGCTTTTCAGCGTGATAATAATAGGTTCTCGACTTTAGGAGAGGTTGTCGAGGCTCTTGCGGAGAATGAGAAGACAATACGAGATGACTTTACGCGGGATGAATATGATGCGGCGGACTGGGGCAATAAGCCGCGCAACGAGGACAATGCTGCCGCATTGAAATGCGAGATCGCAGTATAATATACAAAGTCTTTGTGTTGAAAAGGTGATAATAATATAGTGGTTTGTTATAATCCAGACTTGTTTTCTATTCTGAATCATGCTATAATATAGCAGTTGGTGCGCATTCAAATTTGGAAGCAATTTACAGTTTTTCTGTTGGATGCGGCATCAAGTAACCGGAAATTAATACGAAAGGAGGGAGAATATGAAACGGAAAAAAGCATTTATACCGTTTGTTTTCACTGCGGCATTGCTGATATTACCCGGCTGCGCAGCGGAAACTGAAAAGCAGCCGGAGCTGAATGCATGGCAGATCAATCTGCTGGAAGCGGAAGGGCTTCCGACAGAATATGATCAGCTCAGCAGTACGCAGCAGCATACGATCACCAGAGTGTGGGAGATGATCTCCTATCTCAACGAGAAATATGAGCAGGAATTTATCTACGTCGACTACATTCCAAAGGATTTGAATCAATCGGAAACACTCATCGCATATCCGCGCAGCACCGGATACGGAAACGGCAAGTATGCCGTGACCGTGAAAACCAAGGGTGATACCTTTACGGATGATTTCCATGATTTCAGCGTTACGGATCTGGCAGAAACACTGACAAACGAGTTTTTGACTGAAAAGTTTGGAGATTCGTAACTGTTCAGTCCTGCTGAGAATTCCACAAAGTTGAAAACAAAAAGATCAGAGTCAAAAAGCTGTGATTCTGTCAATTTACAGCAGCCGAATAATGTGCTATACTGAAGAAAAAGCAAAATAGCGGTGGTGAAAAAGGATGACAGTGATAG
>JAKSPJ010000016.1 GCA_024404915.1 Oscillospiraceae bacterium | reverse complement strand
TGTTTGTAGCTGTATAGAACTGAGTCTGAACGAAATTCTTGTCAAAATTTCCGAATTCTTTATCAGGACCATAAGCATAGTCAAGCATCTTGTATGCTTCTTCTTTATTTATACCGAAAGTATGAATTGCAATGATTGAAGCAGCCATTGGAGCGAACATACCATAGTCATAATCGCCAACAATGTCTGATGCCAGGCTGAAATTCTTGAGCTCTTCACATGTTGTCGGGAGCTTGTCAAAGGTATAGGTAATTTTTGCAAGAGTTGTATCTCTTGAAGCTACTGTTCTGTCCTCAGAAATAGTATAACCCATTTCTTCCAGTTCGTCAGCAGTAATTTCCGCTGTGTTGATTTTGAATTCAACATGCTTGGATACAGTACCACGCTCAACGGAATAATCACTTGCCGTGAATTTACTGCCATCAGACGATGAAACGGTCAAATTAACGGATTCGCCAGCGTGAATGCTCGGAGAATAGACTCCGTATGCTGATGTAATTGGTGTTGCATTTGCAGCACACAGAACAGCTAAAGTACATGAGAGTACACTTTTGATTCTTTTTTTCATGATAGATACCTCTCCTCAAATAAAATACATAAGAAACATAAACCTTCTTTATTGATACCTGTCTTCAAGCTTTCTGTCTTTTCATAGAATTCCCTTGTGTTGTTTGATTGCGGCTCTCGCCCTGTTTACGATGGTTTTATCGTTTTCATAGGTCAGCAAGTTGTTTGCACGAAGAATATCCACCCAGCGAATCTCAGCAATTTCTTCCTCCTGGGGCACATAATTATACTGACGAGCCGCTGCCAGAAAATAGACAACGATTTTCTGTGTATCCCGTCTTGGAGAGTAAGAAACAGTTTCCCGAAAAGTATGATCTAAAATGACATCCAGTCCGGTTTCCTCCTTGATTTCGCGTTTTGCGGTTTCAATCTCCGTTTCATCACCTTCCATATGACCTTTTGGAAATGACCAGTGACCACTGTTCACATGTTTAATCAGCAGAATTTCGATGTTTCCATGAAATTTGCGATAAACAATTGCACCGCATGATTTTTCGTGCAGCATTCCAAAGAGTTCCTTTCATTTTGGTTTTGCAACGGGGTGTTGTTGTGTTTATTATATCATAAAAAAGGGGATTTGTAAACACCTTTTCATTTATTCCAATGATTATATACATCTCAGACAAAAATGAAAAGATTCCCTATGCATATTTTACTAATATAGTCATGATTCCATATTTTGGTATGCAGCTAAATAGTCATCCAGAGATAAACAGATGTCTGAGTTATAGAGCTGAAACAGGTCCTGACTGGAATAATAGGCATCCGAAAACGTGCCGTCCTCATTCATGATGTAATTGCCGCACCACAAGCCGAAGAATGACCAGACTGCGTTATCCAGTTTCATCATATCCACATCGGGCAGATTTCCGCATTCGCTGATGCCTAACAGCTTTGTACCGCCGGTTATTTTTGTCAGTGTTAAAAATTGTTCATATCTGCTTCCGAATTCGACTTCTGGGTGCAGATAAATATCCACAGAGGCAATGTCGAAGAGTTCATTTGGAACAAGGTATGCCGCACTCTGGCCATTCCAGATCCAGATCAGATTGTTCAGCTTATGATAGTCCGTGAGTCGGTAGTAGAGCAGGGACCACAGCTGATTGTAGGCATCTTTTCCATAGGCGCCCCACCAGTACCAGCCTCCGCCGGCCTCATAGAGCGGCCGCCACAGAACAGGAATTTTCATGTTTTTCAAAATTTCCAGCTGCGCAGCAGTATGATCAATATCCTGCAGCAGGAGAAAGGCCTCCTGGGAAAGAGAGCCTGCCTTGAATGCCCGTTCTGCTTCTTCCTGCGTCAGCATAGCAAGCTTTTTCGGATCCTTATGCCGAAAGGCTGCATATAAATCAAATTCCGTCTGATCGGAAAATACCGAATCGAATCCCGGAGCATTCCAGTGCCACATCATGCCCACAATTCCCTGGGCAGAGACACTCCAGTCGATTGCGGCTTCCATTTGTTCCGCATCATTTTCGGTGCCCAGTGCAGAAAAACGAATAGCTGGCAGCTGGCCGGTAATATTATAAATCAGATTCAGTTCCTGATTGCTGATATCTGAAACATACTGTCCGGTAAGGGTTTTGTTTCCCTGCTGCTGACACAGGAACTGATAGAGCTTTTGTGCTTCCTCGGAAGCATCTTCATTTGATAAGTCAGGTTCCGGATTGAGGGTATAATCATATATGGAATCGTCATTTTCTATTTCAAAATAATCGACATTCAGTTCACCGTCGATGGTATTCAGACAGAAATCATTTTCTCCCTGCTCCAGAAAAATGCCATAGTAGGTGATGCGCATCCATTGTCTGGAATCCAGATATACCGGCTCCAGAAGGACATGATTGGCCTGCATGCGGTTATATACAGGAGCATCTGAAGATGCGCAGATGGTAAGGCGGTAATGCTGTGTGGCAGGAATCTGCACATGGAAGACGAGTGCTTCATCCGTCTGAGTTGGAAAATCCGTAACATACCCCTGCCCTGAGAAGGATTCTCTTTCCCGTTTCACGCTGCAAACTGAAGAAAGGCCTGCGGCTTCTGCCTCTATTTTTCTGTAAAAATGAACTTGCTGAACATCCGGCAATTCAGATGCCAGTTTTTCAAGCTGCAGTTCATCTGCCGTATTTTCTTTATTGGCTTTTCCCCTGAGGTAGTCATAGAACCCGAATTCACCGTTCTGTGCTTTTTGAATACCAAAGGGAAGAAAGAGAAATCCGCAGGCTGTCACTGTGACGGAACACAGCAGCAGCATTGATTTCCGAAGAGCCTTGATTGCTTTTATTTCTTTCATCTGGTGTTTGATGGGAAATCCCATCAGCCTCCTTTTATATTTCTTTTGTTCTTTTTGGTTGATGTGTTTTTATGATTGTGTATTTATCATTTCCTGAATGGTTTTCACTGCATCTTCCAGCTGAGTATCTGTTTCCGCATTTTCCGTCAGTACAGATTCCACATCCGGCATCAGTCCTTCGCCGTGATAGCATGGCGTAACAGCGGTTTCAATTGTTGCAGTAGTCAGGGTAACACCGCCGCTGGAAAGTGAAAATGTGGTCTGCATGATGCCTTTGCCATAGGATTTTTCTCCCACCAGCTTTGCATTGGCAAAGTCACGCAGCAAGCAGGCAAATAATTCAGAAGAGCTGGCACTGTTTCCATTCATCAGCACCACATAGGGCATATCCATGTATTTTTCATCCGAAACAACCAGCGGCTGTTTTGAACCGTCACGGCTTACCGCAAAGGCAAGTTCTCCTTCCGGCAAAAGAGGATCCGTCATTTGTTCCAGCGCACTGACAACACCGCCGCCGTTATCCCGCACATCAAAGATGAAGCCTTCAGCCCCCTCTTTCAGCAGGTTCTTTCTGGCAGATTCAAATTGCTCAGCGGTGACGGAACGAAATTTTGTAATCCGGATATATCCGATATGGTTTTCCAGCATTTGGCTGTGAATCGTTTTTTCATTGAGCTGTACCCGCATGAGAGAGAGCTTTTCTTCCTTTCCGGAATCGTTTTTTCGGATGCGAAGATTGACATATGTGCCGGCCTCTCCGCTGATTTGCGAGATGGCCTCCTGATAGCTTTCTTTTGCAGAAATTCCTTCCACTTCCACCAGAATGTCGTTCACTTTGATGCCCGCCTTTTCAGCGGAGCCGCCTTCTGTCACATCCACAATGACAACATAGCCGCTTTCATTTGGCTGAACGGAAATCCCGATTCCGGTGTAAACGCCAACATTGTTGTCCTCATAGGTAAGCAGATCCTTTTCGCTGCGGTATGTGCTGTATTTATCTCCGAGACCTGCCATATATCCCATCAGGATGCCATCTGTCACATCTTCTTGAGGAATCTCCTTATAGAATGTATCCCGTACTTTGCTGTCCAGTTCTTCCAGTCTTTGGTAGCGGTCGGAGATTGCTTCTATATCCGCATATTGCCTTTGAAATTGTGTGCGGCTGATGGATAGGGTAATGACGAAGGTTGCACCGGCAGTGCATGCCATCAGTACCATTGCGGTTCCAAGATTGATTTTTTTCATTTTCTGAAAAAACTCCTTTTGCAAGCATAAAAAGAAACACCAAAACGGCAAGAAAGATTTTCCTGCCGTTTCTCGTATTCCGGCAATACCCACGCAGAAAACTGATGTCAGTTTTCAGGGGGGATTGCCATTGTTTCAGTATAAATAACCCATGGGGTCAACGAATGTGCCGTTCACAATGACACTGAAATGGAGGTGAGGACCTGTGGAGTTTCCGGTAGAGCCGATATTGCCCACCTTATCACCGGCATTTACAGTCTGTCCTGCCGAAACACTCAGAGAGCTCATATGCGCATACAGCGTATTCAGTCCGTTGCCGTGATCAATCTGAACGTAGTTGCCATAGCCGCCGTTATAGCCGTATTTTGCAATGATAACCTTGCCAGCACCTGCGGCACAGGCATTCGCACCATTGATTGCTTTGCTGTAGCTGATGATATCAATGCCCTTGTGAACTTTTCCCCAGCGAGGACCGAAGGGACTGCTGATATCGTAATAGCCGGGAGCAGGCCATGCAAGCTTTCCGCCCTTGTATTCAGCAACAGGGGCAGCCGTTGTCACAATCTGTGCAGCGATGGTTGTAGCCACAGTTGTTGCCTTCGTGGTGGCCTTTGTAGCGGGAGCGGCAGTTGTTGTAATAACCGGCGCTGCAGTGGTCACAGGTGCCGCCGTAGCCTTTGCTGTTGTTGTGACAGCCGGAGCTTTGGAAGCAGTCACCACTGAAACAGGAGCTGTGGTGGTTACGGGCTTGGCGGTTGTCGTCGCACGGGTAGTGGTGGTAGTTTTCCGTGTGGTGGATGTAGTGGTTGTGGTGGTAAGACGCCTGGATTCTTCCTCCTGGCGTTTCTTTTCCTCCTCCATGGCTTGTCTTGCAGCTTCCAGAATCAAAGCTTCCTCTGTTTCCTCAAGCTCTTCCATAGCCGCTTGTTCCTTGCTCAGTTCCACACCTGCATATTCCTTCTGCGCAATGAGAAGGTTTTTTGCAACATTATTATCGCTGAGTGCCACATCCAGCTCTCCTCTGGAAACCTGGAATTCACTGAGCAATTCCTCCATTTCAGCCTGAGCCAGAGTCAAAGTATTTATGCTGACAGTCAATTCCTGCTGGTCATTGTTCAGAATCTCAATCTGTTCTTTCAAGTCATCAATCATATCGTCATCATGCTTGGAGATCCGTCGAATCAGATCAATCTGTGCAAGCACATCATAGAAGCTGGTTGCACCTACCAGCGCAGACAAAACGCTGTCATTGCCATGAACATAAAGTGTATGGATTCTGGTTTTAAATGCCTTCAGCCCCTCATCCACTGCAATCTGCTGATGGGCAATTTCCACATTCAGCTGATCAATTTCTTCCTGTTTTGCATAGATATCATTAATGACGTCCTGCAGCTGGGTATCAATCAGTTCCATTTTGCTGCTGATTAAGCCAATCTGTTCTGTCAGTGTGCGCTCATAGGCAGTTTTCTGGTTAATGTCATTGGACAGAGATTCCAGTTCTTTCTTCTTTTTATCAATTTCAGCCTGCTTTTCTTTTTTCGCCTGCTCAATTTCTTCCAGTGTAGCTGCGGTAGTTGTGGCTGGGGCAGTGGTAGTTGTTTCCGCAGTCGGGTGCAGAATATCATTGTACATCAAAGAGCCTGCTGCCATAACGGATGCAGACAGCACTGCGATTGACTTAGAAAACAAATTACTCATCATAAAACCTCCTGATTACATATTTGCGGCACGATGTTTCAGATGGACACGGGTAGACAGCACGCTTCCGAGTGCGCCGATAAAGGAGCCTGCAATCAGATATGCCAGTGTAACCCAGAGGGCGATATCGCCGTAGGGAATCACATTGCCAAGGCCGATGGTGCTGAGAATATCAAAACGTCCAAGCAAATCCACAAGGCTGTCATAGGAGAACCATGTCAGCAGAGTAGCAAACAAACCTGCAGTAAATCCATTAATCATGCCTTCCACAAAGAAGGGGAAACGAATAAAGGATTTTGTTGCGCCAACGCTCTGCATAATACTGATTTCACGGCGCCGTGAGAACACACTGGCACGGGTGGTATTGGAAATAATCACCATAGAAACAATCAGCATTGCCAGAATGATGGCAGAAGCCAGAATGGTCAAAACACGGCGGGATTCCGTCAGCACTTCGATGAAAGCGTCCGGCGAACTGACATATTCCACATCAGGAATCTGTTCTGTTGCACGGAGGGTATCCTCCATCAGCGAAATGTCACTCACACGGATACGGTAAGCATCCGGCAGGGGATTATCATTTCCCAGAGAATTGAAAACCTCAGTATAATCGTCCATTTTCTTTTTAAGATCATCAAAAGCTTCTTCCTTGGTGTACAGGGTCACATTGCTGATATTGGGAATATTTTTGAGAGTTTCACCAATTTCGCTGACACGTTCATCGGTTGTACCCTCCAGAAGATAAACAATGACTTCGTTTTTGTTCTCAATACCGCCAATAATCGAATTGATATTGATATAGAACAGGCAGGAAATGCCAACGAGCATCAGACTGACCAGCAACACGCAAAAGGATGCAAAAGCCATAACACGATTCTTCCAGACATTATCGAAGCCCTGCCTTACCAGATAATTAAAACTACTGAGCTTCAATTTCAGCGCCTCCAATCACTTCATCAAATACAACTTCGCCCTCACTGATATTGATAATACGTCCGCCGAAGTGGCGCACCATTTCGTGGGCATGGGTTACCATCAGAACGGTTGTACCGCAGTCGTTGATGCCCTTCAGCAGCTCCACCAGTTCATAGGCAAGTTCAGGATCCACGTTTCCGGTAGGCTCATCTGCAATCAGCAGAGCAGGGTCATTCACCAGTGCTCTGGCCAGTGCGCATCTCTGCTGTTCGCCGCCGGAAAGCTCACTGGGGTAGCAGTCTGCCTTATCCTGCAAGCCAACCAGGGACATAACATATGGTACACGCTTTTTAATCTGCTTCATCGGTGCATCAATCACACGCAGAACGAATGCAATATTCTCGTAAACCGTCATGGTGTCGATGAGTCGGTAATCCTGGAATACTACGCCGATGGTACGGCGGAATTCCGGTACCTTATGTTTTTTCATTTTCACAAGATCATAACCGTTCACATAGACTTCGCCACGGTTTGCATCCAGTTCTTTCAGCAGCAGCTTAATGAGTGTACTTTTGCCTGCGCCGGAACGGCCGATTACGAATGCGAATTCGCCGTCCTCCACCTTCAAGCTGAAATCCGACAGTGCTTCCACGCCGGTGCTCTCGTAGGTTACGCAAACATTTTTCAGTTCAACCATTTGTGTTTCCTCCTTCGGGATAATGATTACCAATGCGGTAAGCGCATTATCCTCTCATTCCATGGGGCTGAAATAAAAACATTTAAGAAAAAGAAAGTGCCAAACGATATGTTTCGTTTGGCACTCCCCAGTTCAAACAAAATGAATGATGGAAATGACTGAAATACAAAATCAGAACTTTACAGGACTTGCTGACAAGTATTTCTTCACCATCAGTGCAATCTTGAAGATGATTGCATGATCAAATTCCCGCAGATCCAGACCGGTCAGCTTCTTGATTTTCTCAAGGCGATAGACCAGGGTGTTACGATGAACGAACAGCTTACGGGATGTCTCAGAGACATTAAGGTTGTTTTCAAAGAAACGCTGAATGGTAAAGAGCGTTTCATGGTCGAGGCTTTCGATACTGCCGCGCTTGAACACTTCATGCAGGAAAGTCTCGCAGAGTGTGGTGGGCAGGTGGTAAATCAAACGAGCGATACCCAGATTGTCGTAGCTGACAATAACCTTGTCGGTATCGAATACCTTGCCGACTTCCAGAGCCATTTGTGCTTCCTTGAAGGAACGTGCAAGATCCTTCACACCAACAACGCTTGTTCCGATACCAACATTGACACGGGTGTAGAACTCGCTCGAAAGTGTATCTGCAATGGAACGAGCCAGTTTCTCCAGATCCTTGCTTTCCACGTTGGACTTGATTTCCTTAACGAGCACGATATCTGTTTCAGCGATATTGAACACAAAATCCTTGCTCTTGTCAGGGAACAGGTTCTGAATGACATCATATGCAGAGATATCATTTGCGGAAACAATGCGAATCAGGAAAACAACTCGGCTGATTTCGGCATTAAAATGCAATTCACGTGCTTTGATAACGATATCTCCGGGGAGGACGTTATCCAGGACAACATTCTTAATAAAGTTGTTGCGATCATATTTTTCATCGTAGTACTGCTTGATGCTGGACATAGCAATTGCAAGAATGTCAGCATACTTGGTAGCGGCTTCGTCAGTACCCTCTACAAACACAGCATAGTCCGGGGTAGTGCGTGTGCCGAAGGGCTTATAGGTGTAACCATCTCTGATGAAGAGGTCACCGGACTCATTCATATCCATGGATACGAACTCATTTGTGGAACCTACACGATTCGGATCGCTGCAGGCAATGATAGTAGCAGTTTCATCAACAACACCGATTGTTGCGTGAATAGTATCATGCATTTGGACAACAAGTCCCTGAAATGGTCTGTTTGACATAATAAATTCCTTCGCTTTCTTCATGATTTTTAATGGGGAGTGCCATGGATAGAGCGAGAAGAAAATGCCTCTCAAACAATAGCGCACATGACAATTGCATATTGCCTCGAAACTATTACAAATTGTAACACATTTTTCTCGCCTAATTGTTACGAAATTATGAACAAACTTTGAATATTCCGTGAATTCTACGTTTTTTTACGTCTTAATTGGTGAAATCACCGAATATTTCATTGAATTCTCACACGATTGTAACTTAATAATTACAATTGTGTTACATTTTCTCGGGAGCATCAACTTTCAGTATTGCCAGTGCATTGGCAAGCACCTGACGTGCGGCATCACAGAGAATCATTCTTGCATCACGCAGCTCTGATGTTTCCGCATCACGCACCTTGCAGGCATCGTAGAACTTATGGAACTGAGAAGCCAAATCGATTGTGTACTTGGTCAGCTTGGAGGGATCCAGCTGTTTCGCTGCTGTTTCAATCTCAGCGGGCAGCAGTGCCAGCTGACGAATCAGCTCACGTTCAGCAGGTGTAGAAAGAACATCGAGATTGACTGCGGAGCAGTCTGGAACAGAAATACCGCTTTCTACCAGATTGCGGATCAGGCTGCAGATTCTGGCATGAGCATACTGAACATAGTACACGGGATTGGAAGAAGATTTCTCCACTGCCAGATCTAGGTCAAATTCAAAGTGGGAATTTGCCTCACGCAGATTGAAGAAGAAACGTGCTGCATCTGCAGGGATATCTTCCAGAAGTGTTACCAGTGTCAACGCTTTTCCGCTTCGCTTAGACTGTTTTACGGGCTGTCCGTCACGCATAACAGCAACCATCTGCATCAGAACAACAGTGAGTTTGGAAGCATCCACACCCAAAGCAGTCAGGGCTGCCTTCAGACGAGGCACATAACCATGATGGTCAGCACCCAGAATATCGATTGCACGGTCAAACTTTCTTGTAACAAGCTTATTATAATGGTATGCGATATCCGGAACGACATATGTAGGGATACCATTGGAACGAAGGATAACAAAATCCTTGTCTGCGCCCAGCTCTTCTGCTTTAAACCAAAGAGCCCCTTCTTTTTCATAGGTATATCCGCTGTCCTTCAGCTGCTGAATAATCTGTGTTACGCTGCCGTCGTTATGCAGTGTGCTCTCAGGAAACCATGTATTATAGTGGATTCTGTACTGAGCCAGATCATCCTTCAGACCCTGGATATTCTTCGGAAGTGCAAATGCGACCAGTGCTTTCTTGCGGTCTTCCTCTTCGAGCTGCTCCAGTGCGTTGCCGTTCTCATCATAATAATTCTTTGCATGTGCGATGATATCCTGTCCCAGATATACATCCTCAGGCATAGGAAAATCAGCGGTGTTTCCGTTGTCGCCATAGATTTGCCTGCATACTGCTTCTGTATCCGCAGCATTTTTGTATACCATCTGTCCCTTTTCAGAACAAAGCTGCATATAGCGCAGTGAAAGGGATTTTCCGAATTTTTCAATCTGATTACCGGCATCATTGATATAGAATTCACGTTCTGTCTCATATCCGGCAGCCTGAAGTACAGCAGCAAGGCTGTCGCCGATTGCGCCGCCCCGGGCATTACCCACATGCATCGGTCCGGTGGGATTTGCGGAAACAAACTCAACCAGTACACGCTCGCCCTTTCCGATATCAGAAGAACCATAGGCAGAACCTTCTGCTTTAATATCGGCAATTACATCAGAATACCATTTCTGTGACAGATAGAAATTCATGAATCCCGGTCCGGCAATCTCGACCTTGTCGAATCTGGATTCTGTCAAATCCAGTGCATCCATAATGGATTCAGCGATTTTTCTTGGTGCCATGTGAAGTGCCTTGGCTGAAACCATCGCAACATTGGCAGCAAAGTCTCCGTGGGAACGGTCAGCAGGGATTTCGATATTGAAAGCGGGCATAGGTTCTGCAGGGAAAACTCCCTCAGCAACCAGTCTTCCCATCGCTTCCATAATCAGTGTCCTTGCTTCATTGGCTGAAGCAGAAATATTATTCAATGAGCAACACTCCTTTCAAAGTTCTGCGATTATTTACGTTGGACTGTTAAATCAATGGTTTGAAAACCATGAAAATTGTCGCCGACCTGAAGAGAATATTCGGCGGTTAAATGACCTCCGTTTTCATTAAAAGCGGAGGTAATCCGTGAAGTGAAAACCTGCATATCAATTGTACCATAGGGCGTTTTATATGCAACAGGATGGGTTTTGCCGGTCTCCATGATCATGGTAGAGCTGGTAAAACCGCTTTTATTCAAAGTGAACAGATGATCTGAGAGAACAGAAAGCAGTGTTCTGCCGATTCGTTTTCCTGTATCATCAACTTCATAATAAGCAATCTCAGGGCCGTGCTCTGTAAGCTGATAATATGCAGTGGTATTCAGCTCAGACTCATCGGAACCATCAGATGTTTTTTGTATGCTGCGAACGGATAACACAGCGTTTTCGGTATTTTTTATTTCCATTCTGTGAAAATCCTTTCTATTCAGAGTCCTCTGTCAGAATGTTCAACAGCCTGTTCAATCAGCTTCTCAATCAAATAGGAATACCGCATGCCCAGATCAGACATGAGCATTGGATAAATCGCATCCTCTGAAAGATCCGGCAGTGTATTGACTTCTCCGAGAAGAATGCCGCCCTGTTCTGTATAGAAGAAATCGAACAACGCCAAAGATGCGCATTCCAGCGTCTGATAGGCAAGAATAGCGTAATCTCTGACGATTTTTGAAATAGTATCATCCAGATCAGCAGGTACTGTAACCGCCTTGCCGTTGTCGTGAATAATTTCACCCACAAATGAGGAGAAGGGGAGATCGTAGCCGAATACGCCAACCCGAAGTTCCCTTCCTTCCACCAGTTCTTCCGCAAGAACGGTATTATCCTTGGTGAATGCACGTTTAACCAAAGCCGCAAGCTGTTCCCGATTCTCAGCGATTCCGGACACTGCAGATGCGCTGCTTCTGGATGGCTTTACATAGATGGGATATTCCAGCTGCTCCTCAATGCGCTCATATTCACGGTCCAGCCGGTTCAGATGCCGCTGTGAAACGGAAACCCAGTGAGGCATGGGAATATTGGCTTCTGAAAGCAGTTTGTGGGTTAATGCCTTGTTGCGGCAGACCGCAGAACCCAGAATCTGGTTTCCAACATATGGAATATTGGAAAGCTCACATAGTCCCTGAATGGAGCCGTCTTCGCCGTACTTTCCCTTCAGCATAGAGAATACCACATCAATTCTCTTGAGGGTATAAGTCCCATCCTCAAGAATCAAAATGCCGCTGTGTGCAGGATCCGGCGACAGAACCGCCGGCATGCAGTCCTGGTTGTCGCTCCAGGTATCACTCTCAATTTCTTGGATATCACCCGGGAAATAGAGCCAGCGATTTTTCTTGTTGATTCCCACAGGGACAATTTCATACTTATCTGCAGGAAGCACACGCAGAATCGAAGCAGTCATTGCCAGTGAAGCAGAATACTCACAGGATGAACCACCGAACAGCACCAGCAATCTCAGTCTTGCCATAAGCAAAAACCCCTTTCCAAGAAGAAATATTGCGTCATAAAGTTGGAATCTATCGTGATTTGGGCATTTTGCCTTTTGTGCATTATTTCAGCAATGATTCGATAAAACCAAAGAAAAACGCGAAAATATGAAAAAATAGCGTGAACACGATAAAGCAGCATTCGAAATGCTGTTTTTTGTCTAATCTTATTTTAGCATACTTCACAAAAAAAAGCAAGTACTTTTTTGCAATTTACCATCTTTTTTTTTCAAAATTTGCGGCTTTTGATTTTTTTGGGGAAAACACTTGCTTTTTTTCACAAATCACACAGTGAAAAAATGAAAATAGCAGGAATTGGATGACAAAATGAAAAAAATCTGGTATAATATAGACATAAAGATACTATTACGGAGGAAGAAATGGATATTATAAAACAAATTGCGGAAGAACTGAAACTGCGTGAAGAACAGGTAACAGAGGCAGTTGCCCTGCTGGATGACGGAAAGACGGTGCCCTTCATTGCCCGTTACCGAAAAGAGAAGACAGGCTCAATGGATGACCAGACGCTGCACATTCTGAATGAGCGGCTGAATTATCTGCGGAAACTGGAAGAGCGAAAGCAGGAGATTATTTCTGCCATTGAGGCACAGGAGAAAATGACACCGGAGCTGAATTCAGCGATTCTTGGTGCGAAAACACTGGTTGAAGCGGAAGACCTGTATCGTCCATATAAGCAGAAGCGCAGGACGAAAGCGTCTGTTGCGAAGGAAAGAGGCCTGCAGCCCCTGGCAGACTTAATTATGGAGCAACGCCATGAAATCAATCCGACGGCAGAAGCAGCCAGGTATATTTCAGAGGAAAAGGAAATTCCGGATGCTGAAGCCGCACTCAGCGGTGCAATGGATATTATTTCCGAGACAGTATCGGATGATGCAGACCTGAGAAAGCGTCTCCGTAATCTTCTTGGCCTGCGTGGCTTTTTGAATGTGAAGGCGGCAGACCCTGAAACGGATAGTGTATACCGCAACTATTATGAATTCAGCAAGCCAATTGAACGTGTGGCACAGCATCAGATTCTGGCGGTGAATCGTGGCGAGAAGGAAGAAATGCTGAAGCCGTCTCTGGTGATGCCGGAGGGCCTGGGAGAACGTATCGTCACAAAGGCCTATGTGCTTAACGACAGTTCCAGCGGCCAGCTGGTGGAAACGGCTGCGCTGGAGGCTTATAAAAAGTCGCTGTTTCCTGCGATTCAGCGTGAGGTGCGTTCCATACTGACCGATTCTGCATCTGAGCAGGCGATTAAGGTATTCGCCTCTAATCTGCGGCAGCTGCTTCTGCAGCCCCCGATGAAAGGCATGATAACATTGGGCCTTGACCCCGGATTCCGCACAGGCTGTAAGGTGGCTATTGTAGATCCGACAGGAAAGGTGCTTGCCACCGATGTGGTACATATTACAGCCAGCTCCAAAATGCAGATTGCCCAGGATAAGGAGAAGCTGAAAAGACTGATTCTGCAGTATCAGGTAGCGGCAATTGCAATCGGAAATGGTACTGCATCCAGAGAATCTGAACAGATTGTATCCGAAATTCTGCATGAAATCCCTGAGCACACAGCAGCATATATGGTTGTCAGCGAGGCAGGTGCCTCCGTGTATTCCGCATCCAGACTGGCAGCAGAGGAATTCCCGGATTATGATGTTGCGCTGAGAAGTGCGGTTTCGATTGCACGCCGTCTGCAGGACCCACTGGCAGAACTTGTGAAAATCGAGCCGAAGGCCATTGGCGTTGGCGAGTATCAGCACGATATGCCTCCTGCCAGACTGTCAGAGTCCCTGACAAGCGTCGTTGAGGATTGTGTGAATGCAGTCGGTGTGGATCTGAATACAGCATCCAGCTCTTTGCTTTCGTATATATCCGGTGTCCACAGCGGCATCGCTCATAATATTGTGGCATACCGTGAAGAAAACGGCATATTCAACAGCCGTAAAGAGCTGATGAAGGTACCGAAGCTTGGTGCAAAGGCATTTGAACTTTGTGCCGGATTCCTGCGTGTACGGGATGGCAGGAATCCTCTTGACAATACAGGCGTACACCCGGAAAGCTATCGTGCAGCAGAAGCTTTGCTGAAAACCTGCGGCTACAGCCTGAATGACATCGGAGAAAATCTCTCTGAACTGGGCAAAAAGGCGGAGAGCAGGGGCTTTGCTGCATTGTCCGCAGAGCTTGGTGTCGGTGAACCGACACTGCGTGATATCATCAAGGAGCTGCAGAAACCGGGCCGTGACCCCCGTGATGAATTGCCGAAGCCTCTGATGCGCAGCGGCGATATCATGACATTGGAAGACCTGAAATCCGGCATGGAATTGATCGGAACAGTGCGGAATATCATTGACTTTGGTGCATTTGTTGATATCGGCGTTCATGAAGACGGACTGGTACACGTATCACAGCTCAGCAAGCAGAAAATTGCCCATCCACTGGATGTGGTCAAGGTAGGACAGGTTGTGCGGGTGCGTGTAATGGAATGTGATGTCAAGCGGAAGCGGATTTCTCTGACGATGAAAGGTGTTTCACAGGAAAATCTGTATTCCTGAGAAAAAGGAAAGGTGGGGCTGAAGATGGTCTATGTGACCGGAGATACACACGGCGATTTTTCCAGATTTCAGAATTCTGTACTGCGCAGGGCTGGTGCCAATGATGTTGTTATTGTCTGCGGAGATTTTGGCTTTTTCTGGAATGAATCCAAGCAGGAACTGAAAAACAGAAAAAAACTCAGTGAACAGAAATATACGATTTGTTTTGTGGATGGCTGTCACGAAAACTATGATATGCTTGAGAAGTATCCTGTTCGTGAATGGAACGGGGGACAGGCAAGAGTGATTGCACCCAATATCATCCAGCTGCTGCGGGGCGAAATCTATACACTGTGCGGAAAAACATTTTTCACCTTTGGCGGCGGCCATAGTCAGGATTTTGAATATCGCACAGAGCAGAACTGGTGGGAGCAGGAGCAGCCCACATACGAGGAAATTCTGCATGCTGCCAATAATCTGAAACAGCATGACAATTCTGTAGATTATATCATTACCCATGAACCCCCTGCATCCCTGAAAGACTGCCTGCGTGTAGACGTAATGCAGCGGCTTGAGATTCATGCGTTTTTCGAGGACCTGACTACAGACTGTGATTTTCGGCAGTGGTATTTTGGAAAGTGTCATCTGAATCGTTATGTGCCTTTAAAGTACTATGCAGTATTTGATGAGATTTACCCTCTGCGTGATACAGAAGGAAAAGCCATTACAGCGCAGCGTGATACCGGAGAAATCATGGAAGAAGAGGAGAATGCCTGATGGAATTACAGCTGAATGAACAGCTGGAGCATGGACAGGAAGCTTTAGAGCAGACCACAGGATTACTGGCATCCTTTTGGGCCAGGATTGTTGACTATCTGCCTACGGTGCTGATTGGTCTGGTAATATTCCTGATCGGACTGATTATCACCCGTATCATTGACAAATTAATCGGACATGCCTTGAGAAAGGCCAAGGCCGGCCCGACGGCTACCGGATTTGGCCATTCATTGGTTCGTGTTGTTCTGTATTCTGTTCTGATTGCAATATTCTTATCTGTGCTGGGTGTGCCGATTGCATCCATCGTGGCGATTATTGGCGCAGCAGGTGTGACGATCGGTCTGGCACTGCAAAACAGTCTCTCCAATCTTGCGGGCGGATTTGTATTGTTGTTTGCGAAGCCGTTTCAGCCCGGAGATTATATTATAGTCAGTGATAAGGAAGGCTATGTGGAACAGATAACGATTTTTTATACAAAGCTGCTGACCAGAGATAATCAGAAGATTTATCTGCCCAACAGTATTGTATCCAGCGGTGCAGTGGTCAATTTGTCACAGAAGCGGAGTCTGCGTGTGATTGTGCCGCTCACCATAGCATACGGCTCAGATTTGGAAATGGTGCGGCAGGCGTTGCTCACCACACTGAAAATGCAGAAAATTGTAAAACCTGTTCCGGAACCATGTATTGCAGTTTCTGAACTTGCAGATTCCGGTATCAAACTTTCTATTATCGTCTGGGTAGACAATGAAGATTATTTTGTAGCAGTGGGCCCGATTCTGGAAGCTGCCATAAATGCTTTGCGGGATATTCATGTAGAGATTCCATATCCGCAGCTGGATGTGCACACGAAATAAAAAAAACAGGACATCACTTTCATTGAAGTGGTGTCCTGTTTTTTTATAATCTGCTGTATCGGTATCGTATTATTCTATGGCAGAGTGCTGTCATATTACAGCGACATGCTTATGATACAGATAAGCTGATGGCTTGATTAATCAGAGGAATCAACGGGGTATTTTCTTTCAGTACCGCCGCACCATAATGCTGTGCAGCAAAGCGGTCATTCAGGATTCTTGTATCATCGTCGTCATAGCCTTCCAGAATAACGGTATCAACTGCCATAACATCAATATTGCCATTTTTGAGAGCATTATACAGAATATTATAGCTCTCATATTCACAAAAGATAGGCGTAACCTGAATGCTGCCTGTCATCTCAAGGTATGAGAGAAAATCGCCTCTTGTGGTAGCATTTCTCGGCACACCAATATACTTTCCATCCAGATCGGCCACAGAATGAATTTCCTGACTGCCCAGAGAATCTGCATCCTCCGGGAAATCCCGCACCATCATACCGATGTAACTTGTGTAGTAGCTGTCTGACAGGGCATATTTCTGCTGACGTTCGGATGTAATCGTGTACGTCGCAAGCATGCAGTCGATTTCCTGATTCTCCAGCATTGTTTCACGGTCTGCGACGGTCACGCTTCTGAAGTCTACCAGACGGTTTGCCACGGCGTCCTCCGGAGAGACCTCGAACAGGACGGCTGCAATCTGGTACGCAATATCCGTTTCTATTCCGGACCATTCACCGGTTTCCGGCTGATAAAGACTCAGCCCGGGGACATCTGTTTTGCATCCGACACGCAGCTGTCCGCGGTCACGGATTTCCTGAATGATATTCTCATTGACTGTGACATCATTGACTGGCTTTTCTGCAGCAGCAGCGCATCCCGTCAGCAGCAGAGCACTGCTTATGAGAGAGAAAAGGCGTTTACGCATGTTTGTCCTCCTGTACTGCATTAAATACCTCACGGTCCAGATCTTTGTTCTGATGTGCAACAATGGCAGTGCAGACAGCATCACCGGTGATATTAACAGCGGTACGCATCATATCCAGAATTCGGTCAATACCCATAATCAGGGCAATTGCTTCAACGGGGAGGCCGACAGCGGCGAATACCATGGAGAGTGTGACCAATCCGACAGAAGGGATACCGGCAGTACCGACAGAAGCGAGGGTTGCGGTTGCAATAACTGTCAGATAGCCCTTAATGCCAAGTTCCATGCCATAGGCCTGTGCAGCAAATACCACAGCTACACCCTGCATAATGGATGTGCCGTCCATGTTGATGGTTGCACCCAGCGGAATGGTGAAGGAAGAAATCTTTCTTGAAACGCCCATTTTTTCTTCCAGGGTATCAATATTCATAGGAATCGTAGCATTTGAAGTGGACGTGGAGAAAGCGAATGCCATTACAGGGAAGAACTTTTTCAGGAACTTGAACGGATTCAGCCGTGTGAAAACGAACAGGAGCAGCATGTATACCACCAGTAACTGAACGCCGAGACCGGTGACAACGCTTGCCATGTATTTGATGAGCGGCAGGAATGCATCGAAGCCGAGATTAGAGAAGGTTTTGGCAAGCATGCAGAATACGCCGACCGGAGCGAAACTCATAACGAGATTGGTCATTTCCATCATCAGATTATTGCACTGATTGAAGAAATTGGAAAGCAATTCAGCACGCTCGCCCATTTTTGCCAGGAGAATGCCGATAATCAGTGCAAAGAGAATGACCTGAAGCATCGTGCCGTTTGCAAGGGAGGCAATGGGATTTTCCGGAATTATATTCAGCAGGGTATCCACAACAGAAGTGCTTTCTGCCGTGGTGACATCACTTTTCTCAATAGAACTCATGTCCAGACCGATACCGGGTCGGATGATCGTGGCAACCGTAATTGCAACAGTGACGGCCAGTGCTGTTGTCACGAGATAGAATATGATAGTCTTTCCGCCCACTTTACCCAGAGATTTCGTATCTCCGATGGATGAAGCACCGCAAATCAGCGAGCTGAAAACCAGCGGCACAACCAGCATTTTCATCAGTCGGATAAAGCCGGTACCGATGACATGGAAAATGCCGTTGACAAAAATGGTGTCTCTTACATATCCGGCAGGAATTGCCACATTAAAAATAATACCTACAATCAGACCTGCAACAAGAGCGATAAATATTTTTGTTGTCAGGCCCAGCTTCTTCACAGGTTTTGTTTCGCTCATTTTGTCACCTCCTGGGAAATATAGCTCTTAATTTCTTCGTACCAGTCCGGCATTTCATAGATGCCTGTCATTTTTAGCATCATGTTTTCCAGCAATGTGGAGACTGGTATCTCAGAGGCAGTGCCTGAAACGCAGGACGGATCCATGCCGTTCAATTCCAGAATAGATTTGGCAAACTCGTAGCGTGAACAGCTGCCTTCGCAGGAAGCGTGAAAAATGCCGTATTCATTTTCGTCAATCAATGCCGAGATAACTTTGGAAAGCTGACGAATACTGGTTGGTGTGCTGATATGAGCAGTGTCTGCGGTGAAATGGGTGCCATTTTTTCCCATTTCCAGCACATTGCGGAAATAATCATCTCTGAGGGAAGGGGAGCCGTATACCCATGAACTGCGGATAATCAGATGTTTGGGATTCAGTTCACGGACAAAGGTTTCTCCCGCAAGTTTGGATTTGCCATAGATTGTGGTTGGATTGGGTGTGTCGAATTCGGTAAGCCGCTGGTTGCCTGTGCCGGAAAACACATCATCCGTGGACATCTGAATCATGCGTGCGTTGTGCTTGCGTGAAGCAGATGCCAGGTTCCTTGCACCCAGTGTGTTCACACGGTATGCCTGCACCTCATTTCGTTCACAAGCTGAAAAGTCGGAGATGCTTGCGCAGTTGATGATGATGTCCGGCTGATAGATATCAGCTGCTTTGCTGACTTCGTTGTGGTCAGTGATGTCGACATCCAGATCAGTTGCAATGATTTTGTTGGAAGCATCTTTTCGTAAATGCTCAGTAAGGACGGTTCCGAGTTTACCGGCAGCACCGGTAATCCATATTGTGTTTTTCATAGTGACTTCCTCCGTTGTATTATTTTGCTGAAAACAGCATGCCTTTATATTATACACGATTTTGGAAAGAAAATCAATATCATATAAATTTTTTTCTCATAATTCATCATTTTTATTGGAATATTACACAAGAGCCCCGGAAACTGTTGCAGTCATGATAAAAAAACAGAAGAAGCCATGCTGTAAATATTGTGTTGATTTTCTGCGGATTATGTGGTATAACTGCTTTTCAGCATCAGCACTCTGCTTTTCGTAGAGTGTATTTTTCAGCTAAATACATTTCTCTTCCATTCTTGATGCTCATGAACAGCAGCTTTACATTCTTCATCTGTCAGTTTACTTCGTCCTGACATAAAAACCTCCTTTGAGTTTTTACACTTTTGTTTTTTCGTGTGTCTGCTCTAAGGGGATTATATCACTCTTCCGAGAGCTTTTTCTATATTTTGTTTTGAAAAATGGCATATATTCGGTGTTGCCTTAAAAATAAATTTATTTTAGACTTGCAATCCGTCTGCAATATGTGGTATAATAAAGAGTATTTGGATAATCTTTAGAAATGGAGAAAAATACTATGATTTACAATAATATTCTTGATGCTATGGGTCATACACCCATTATTCGCCTAAATCGGATCAATTCCCCGGAGAATGCAGAAATTCTCGTGAAATTCGAGGGCTTGAATGTAGGCGGTTCCATCAAGACCCGCACAGCCTACAATATGATTCTGAATGCGGAACGTGAGGGCCTGATTCATGATGATACCATCATTGTGGAGCCGACCAGCGGAAACCAGGGAATCGGCCTTGCACTGGTTGGTGCGGTCAGAGGATACCGTGTTGTAATTATCATGCCCGACAGTGTCAGCGAAGAACGCCGTAAGCTGGTAGAGCACTATGGTGCGGAAGTCAAGCTGATTCACGATGACGGAGATATCGGCAAGTGCATTCAGAAATGTCTGGATACTGCGCTGGAGATGAAAGCAGAAGATCCGCATGTATTTGTGCCGCAGCAGTTTGCAAATATTCACAACACAGAGGCACACAAGTATAATACTGCTCTGGAAATTCTGGAACAGACCGCAGGTCCCATCGATGGATTTTGCTCCGGCATCGGCACAGGCGGTACCATTACAGGTATCGGTGAGACGCTGAAATCCCAGAACCCCAATATTGAAATATGGGCAGTCGAACCGGAACACGCAGCCATTCTGGCAGGCGGTACTGTGGGTACTCATTTGCAAATGGGCATTGGTGATGGTATTATTCCTGAAATTCTGAACTGTAATATTTATAGCCATATTCATATTGTCAGTGATGAGGAAGCCCTTCAGACTGCTAAGAAGCTGGCAGAACTGGAAGGCATTATGTGCGGTATCTCCAGTGGCACAAATGTGGCCGCCGCATTGGAGATGGCAAGGAAGCTTGGCAAGGGTAAGCGTGTCGTAACCATTTTGCCAGATACTGCGGAACGCTACTTTTCCACGCCGCTCTTTGGGTAATCGGCTTAACAGCGTGTCCATGAACACAGAGAAAGCTATCTGTAAAGCATTCGGAAAGATGCCGCTCTGTATTACAGCATCACCCATAGGAGCAGATACGGGCATGAGCAGCCGTATTGCATCTGCAAATGCAGGTGTTATGCGGTATCAGGTGCAGTTTGTCGATGGTTCTTCTGCGGTATTTGTGGGAAAAAGAAAAACATCTGCAATTATTGCAAAGGGTATCGGTATGGCAGGAGGCGGAAATCTTCGTCTCATTCTGGAATTGCTTCTGCATCATAAAGTGATTGGCTATCAGAGAAGTGCGATACGGGAAGCCGTGCTTTATCAGGAAACAGAACTGCTGCCCAAAGATATGATTCCTGTTGTTTACGATGCTGTGACCGACTGGAGCGGCGGACGCTGTTTTTTCATGATGGAAGAATTACCTCTGTCACAGCCGCCCTGTCAGCATGTATATGCCATTGCAGACAGGCTGGCCTCTTTCCATGCATCCTATCTTGGAACAGAAAAGCCGCATCCCATTCTGAATGTGTATACCCCATTGGAGTATCATCGGGCATCTGCGATGTTCTCCATGATGTTTCAGCAGTTGGAAGCAGAGAATCGCATTCTTTTTACAAAGACACAATTACACACCATTGAAGCATTCTGTAAAAATCTGGGACGGGAAGCGGCGGCGGTTGCATCACGGAAAACCTTTACCCATAATGATTGCTGTGTGCGCAATATCTGCATCAGCGGAGAACGAATTGTTTTTTATGATTGGGAGCTTGCCTGTTGGCAAAATCCGGAACATGATATCATTGAGCTGCTGATTTCTATGCTTCATCAGCTGCCGCAGTCTGAGGTACTGGCGGTATTGCAGTATTACCGCAGACGCATGGAGCAGTTCAGCGGTGTGTCCATGACAAACCGGGAATATAAGCGTTACCTGCGGTTTAATACATTGGAGTTTTGCATCAACAAACTCAGTATTCTGCGCCTTGCCGGAAAAAAACTGCATCTTTCTCTTCCTTCTCAGCTTGCAGAAAACACATCCGGGATGATGCAGATTCTTGAAATAGGAACCAGATGAACGAGGATGGGAAAATGAATCAGGAATACGATATACTGAAACTGGCCGACTACCATGAGCATTTTTCAGTGGGGGAATGCGAAGCGGAACTGATTATCAATCAGAAGATGCGGGATTATCCCTGCTTGTTTGGTTTTGTGCATCTGACAGAATCCAGGCAGGATACAGAACAGCTTTTCTCAGCGATGGAACAGCGTGCCCGTGAGATGGGCTATCATACGCTGGCAGGTCCTGTGAACTATTGTTCCTGGATGAGCTACCGCTGGGCGGTCAGCCGCTTTGATCTGCAGCTGTACCCTGACTGCAGCAATCCGCCCTTTTACCCGAAGTATCTTCAGGAAATCGGCTATAAGCCGCTATATACCTATCGCAGCGCAGAGATAGATATGGAGAACCCCATGTATCAGATGGGAGAACGGCTTTATCAGCAGAAAATCGGTGAGGGCTATACTTTCGTGACCTATGAAAATGAAGCGGTTTATGAACAGGCAGATGCAGTCTTTGATATTTCATGTGCTGCCTTCAGGGGCAGTTATCTTTACTGTGATATTCCAAGAGAAGTATTTCATGAAATCTATTTAACATGGACAAAAGGTTTGCACATTGCACTGTGTATGGCCTATGACCAGGGAAAGCCTGTGGGCTATGTCATGGGATATGATAACCCGGACGGTACCTGTTTTATTTCCAAGACCAGTGCTGTCCTTCCGGAATATCAGATGCATAAGATTTATACAGCTTTGCTTTATCTTGGCTGGAAATATGTGATTGCCAAAGGCTACTCGAAAATGATGTATCATTTCCAATGTGAACAAAAGGGAACATTTCACCGATTTGATGAGAATATTGAATCTGATGAAAAACGCTATGCAGTATTTGTGAAGGAAATCTGATATGAAACGATGCAACCGATGTTTAAATGACCAGACAGTGCGAAGAATCCGACTGGACGAAGAGGGCATCTGTGCCTATTGCAGGAATTATGATGCAATTCTTCCGCAGCTGCAGGACAGCAGTCACCTGCGACAGTTGTTTCTGGAGCGCATAGAGCATATCAGGGGAAAGTTTGACTATGATGCAGCTGTTGGCATATCTGGCGGAAAAGACAGTATGTATGTATTGTATCATCTGATTCATACATATCATCTGAAAGTAAAAGCGTTTACAATGCTGAATGGATTTTTCAGTGATACAGCCAGAAAGAATGTGGACCGTATTGTTGCTGAATTCGGTATCGAGCATGAATATATTTCCTTTGATGAAAATCTGCGTCAGCGATTTTTCCGATTCTCAATGGAACACTGGCTGGTCCCCTGTGTTGCATGTTCCTATCTGGGCTATGCGGCAATGATTAATTATACTATGAAAATTAATGCAGGCATGTGCATTCATGGCAGAAGTCCGCAGCAGATGTTCCGCTATTACGGCGATGATGTTTTCACCCCCTTTGTGGATGCAGGACTTCAGCATCCTGAGCAGGTGGAGTGGGATGCGCTGTATCAGAAGCTTCTGGGACTCACGGAAAGCAAACTGAATGCACAGCTTGCAGAAGATGTGCGTGAGATGCTTTATCAGGGAACAGAGGGCAGGCAGTTTCGGGAATTTTCCGCCTATTTCCTGTATCATCCCTATGATGAGCAGGAGATTGTCCGTTTCCTTCGGGAGCATACCGCATGGCAGCCTGAAAAAGATTATGACCATTATGACTGCCGTATTCATCATGCTGCACACTATATATACCAATGTGCAGAAGGCAGACCCCATTGTCTGCCGGAAATCAGCGTATTAGTGCGCAGCGGTCAATGTACCAGAGAAGAAGGACAGCGTCTGATAGAAAAGGCAGTTTATGACAGTGCACCCAAAAAAGAACTGGATGAACTATGTCATTCTCTTTCGGTTCGTCCCTTTGCCGTATTTTCAAAGGCATGGGTCTATAAGCATTTTGTAAAGAAATGAATCTGATCAGGTATTGGAGCCGGAAAGGCTATTGGGCGATCTATTTGTGTGTATCTGTTGTGATTACGCTGATGATCGGGCTTTCCTCCGCAGAGAAAAAAGAAACGTTTCTGCGAATGCTGCCTGTGTGCTATGGTTTGCTGCTGATGCTGCGTACGCTGGATGATATATATGATTACGAAAAAGACCGTTCCTGCAAAGTGCAGGATTTGACAAAGAGACAACTGCAAATAATGCTTTGTGTCCTGAGTGTTCTGTGGACACTCCTGCATGTGTGGATATGGGGGATGAGCGGCTTGATCAGCGTTGGAATCATTGCATATGTTCTCTTTATGGAGAAATGCAGATTCCTGCAGCCCCTGCTTCTGCCTGCTGCATATGCCATATATCTGCATCTGAACGGCATTTCCGTCAGTATAACCGTGTGGATTGTTTCTGCAGTTCTGCTGCTGCTTTCTGTTTTATTCTTTATATGGAAGGTGAGAAAAAAATGAACTGTATTTTACAGCATATTGCACCCTCTCCTGAAACAGTGGGAGGAAAGGCATATCATCTGGAGCAGCTGACTCAATGGGGCATGCCTGTTCCTGAATGGACGGTATTGCCTACAGAATGCTTCACAGCCTTTTTGGGAGAACATATCGATTCTTATCGTGCCCTGATGAAAGAGAACAGTGAAGAGAGTCATCTGCAAATCATTGAATTGCTGGAACACTGCACATTTTCAGATGCATTCTGTCAGCAGCTTGCCATGCATATTCAGACACTTTTTGGAGAGAATGTACCGCTTGCAGTACGCTCCAGCGCAGTGGATGAAGACAGCAATGCCCATTCTTTTGCAGGAATGATGGACAGTTTTTTGAATGTCTGCGGAACAGAACAGGTTCTGACTGCTATAAGGAAATGCTATCAGTCCTGTTTTTCCCGGCGTGCCATGGAGTATCGCAGAAAAAATCAGCTGTTATCTGAAGATATCCGTGCTGCAGTGATTATTCAGAGAATGATACCTGCAGAGTATGCCGGCGTGATTTTTACTACGGAACCCAGAACCAACAATCCGGATGAGATGCTGGTGAGTGCTGCCAGAGGGCTTGGCGAGGAACTGGTATCAGGTGCAGCGGACAGCAGCGACTATGTGCTGGATTCTGCAGGAAAGGTCATCTGGAAGCAGGAAAATACATTGCAGCTGACAGAAAAAATACTGTATCGGTTACATCAGCTGGCCAAGAAAATTGAAAGCAAGGGTGTACTGAGAATCGCACAGGATATTGAATACTGTGTACAGGATGACACAGTATATATTCTGCAGACAAGACCTGTGGCGGCATACAGAACGATTGATAAGAATGCGGAACGTACAGTGCTTGACAATTCCAATATTATTGAAAGCTATTCAGGGGCAACCACACCGCTGACTTTTTCATTTGCAAGGGAAGTATATTCCAAAATCTATCGCCAGACGCTGCGCACATTCTGCGTCAGCGAAGAAGCGATTCAGTCTATTTCAGATGACCTGGACCATATGCTTTGTTTCTATGAAAACAAGATATATTATCGCATGAACAGCTGGTACCGGATGACAGCGTTATATCCCGGCTATCAGAAAAACAAGCGGTATATGGAAAATATGATGGGCGTCAAAATGACAGTGCAGGAGTCTGAGCGGGGTGCTAAAACCCGTATGATCCGTATATATGTTCGTTTTATCAGGAAAATGCTTCGCATGAAAAAGGACAGCGCATTGTTTTTACAGCGTTTTTCAGAGGTGACAGCCCCATATTATGGAAACCATTTTTCTGGTATGAGTAATCAGGAAGCCCTGGCGGTATATGATCGTCTGGAGCATGAAATACTGGATGATTTCATTACCCCGATTGCAAATGACATGGGTGCAATGGTGTTTTTTGGAATGCTGACAGATCAGCTGAAAAAACAGAATATCGCAGATTATGAAGGGCTGCTCAGCAGTGTTATCAGTAAACAGGGCAATGTGGAAAGTGCAGAGCAAAGTGCAGCGGTGTTGGATATCGTTAAGATGATTCAGGCATCTGAGAAACTGAAAGCATTGTTCCTGCAGGATTATCATGAGATTCAGACACAGCTGAAGAATTATCCGCAGGTTCACAGTAAAATAGAAGCATATATTCATCGTTTCGGGCCTCGCATCATGGATGAACTAAAGCTGGAAACAGTGACATTGTTTGAAGATCCATCTTTTCTGTATGATACAATCCGAGGTTACCTGCAGTGGGGGGAACAGCCACGGAATACACAATCGGAGAATGAGAACGTGGAGCAGCTTTTGCTGAAAAGATTTGGAATATGGAAACGCCCGCTGATTCGTTTCCTGCTGCAGCTCACCAAGTTTTTTATCCGAAACAGAGAATCCCTGCGGCTTCGCAGAACCTATATTTATTCCATTATACGCAGTATTTATCTGCGTATCGGAGAGAATCTGGCAGACAGCGGTTTATTGGAACATCCCAGAGATATTTTCTATCTGGAAAAAAGCGAAATTGCTGAAATTGTTGAAGGCAGTTTGTCAGACAAAAAACAGATTCGTCAGCTGGCCGCAGAGAGAAAAGCGGCATTCCTTTCCAATCAGTCAAAGAAAGTTTATGACAGAATGTATTTTTATGGTGCTTTGGAGCCGCAGAATATGCTGCCTGTGTATATCCGACAGGAAACAACAGGAGGGAATGTGCTGCGTGGTGTTGCCGGCGGCGGCGGTGTTGTCACCGGCAAAGTAAAATATGTGGAGAGCCCCTCGAATGTGCATCTGGAGGGCGGCATTCTGATGGCAAAGCGTACTGACCCGGGATGGACGGTTCTGTTTCCTATGGCAGGAGCAGTGCTGATTGAACACGGCAGTATCTTGTCACATTCTGCCGTGATTGCCAGAGAAATGGGAATTCCATTGGTAGCCGGTATTCGAGGCCTGACTGATTATGTCAAAGATGGTATGCTGGTTCGGGTAGATGGTATTCAGGGAACGGTTGAAATTCTGAATGAAGAAAACAGGTGAAGATTATGAAGGAAATTCGATATTCCAATTGCTGGGAAGATACGAAGGTCCTGCAGAATGCACTTGAGATAAAGCCGGGAGAGACAGGCATATCCATCGCCTCTGCAGGAGATAACACATTTGCAATTCTTATGCAGAATCCTGAAAAAGTGATTGCTTTTGACAGAAACAGAACCCAGCTTTGGCTTTGTGAACTGAAAATGGCGGCATTCCGAGCATTGGACTACCATGAAATGCTGGCGTTTTTTGGTGTTTGCAGAGGTCCAAGAATAATATACTATGACCGCATTCGTTCTTTGCTTTCAGCAGATGCCAGGGATTATTTTGATGAACATGCTGGAATTATAGAGAAGGGTATTCTTCATGCAGGAAAATTTGAGGGCTTTTTTCATATATTCCGCAAATGCATTCTGCCGTTGTTTTCATCCGTTTCTGCCTTTGAGACATTTGCCCGTATGGAGGATGTCCGTCAGCAGAAAGAATTTTTTGAAAAGTATATCAATACCAGACGGCTTGAGGTAATGTTTCAGCTGTATTTCGGATGGCGTGTTATGGGCAAACTGGGCAGAGACCTGAGCTGTTATGATTATGTAAGTGAAAAGGAACACAGCGGAAATGACATTCGTGAACGTTTTATATATGGCGTTTCTCATACTTCTAATATCAGCAATGCATACCTCAATTATATTGTGACAGGCAATTATACGCCATTGGCGATGCCGGTGTATCTGCAAAAAAGAAATTATGAAGTGATACGAAACCGGCTTGATGCGCTGCAGCTTGTGCATTCCGATCTTCAGAATCTGGAAATAAAAGGAGTGCAGTTTGCCAATTTATCCGATATTTTTGAATATATGAGCGAAGATGAATTTGCAGAGAATATTGAAATCCTGACAGATATGATGGACAGAGGCGGACGAATGGCGTATTGGAATATGCAGAATCGCAGATATCCTGGTACGGGCATGCTGATGTGGGATGAAGCACGTTCAAAAACGCTGTTTACACAGAATCGTTCCTGGTTTTATCGGGATTTCAGATTGTACAGGAAAACAATATGAGTCAGATTACAGAAGCGTTTCGTGGGGTGTGTGCTGCAAACAGCACACAGACAGCGGTTATCTACCGTGAGGGAAAAAAGGTGCTGCGAAAATCCTTTGGAGAATTGTGGAATGATGTTCTGCAAATGTGCTCGTATTATAAGGAGCATGGTGCTGAAAAAGGAGAGCGCATTCTTGCATTTTCAGAAGCATCTTATCCATTATGTGTAGGCATGATTGCGGCACTCTTATGCGGAACGCCGATTATGTATGTTGATATTCGGGTGAAACAGGAAAAGCTTAGAAATATATTTCAACAATATCACCCGGACATGGTACTGGTATCTGCCAGGACAAAGTGGCTTCGGCCTTTTTTTCGTGAAATCGGAAAAATAAAAAAGGTTCTGCATGTGGAGCAATATGAGAATGTTCAGCCTATGCAGCTGGATTGTGATTATGCAGATGAAGATGCTGTGGCATTGCTGACGATGACAACCGGTTCTACAGGAATGCCGAAAACAGCAATTCGCACACATCAGGATTTACTGCATCAGTTGCAGCTCGTGAATGCCAATCTGGATACTGACGTTCATGAGACGGTTCTTACCACATCCTTTATATATGTATTTGCCAATATGCTGAATGGATTCACCACAGTGATTCCCCGTGTACATTACAGTAAATTCGGCAACTCTAAAATGAAGCGTCATTTAAAGCTGTTTTCTCAGGAATCCATTTCCATGATGATAACATCTCCGGACATATGTCTTGGTATGGAACAGTGTTTTCCCGGATTATCTCGTGTCTATCTGGGCGGCGCAATTCTCAATCTGAATGAAGCAATGCGGATACAGAAGAAGTTTTCCGGCTGTCAGTGTACTACAATTTATGGTTCGACAGAATGCAATCTGATTGCATCCGTCAGTCTGGATGAATACATTGCGGAACTGCAGCAAAGCGGGAAAGCCATGCTTGGACATGTTGTAACCGGTGTTCAGGTTCGGCTGACTGATAAAAAGGAAGTGCTGGTTTCAGGCGATGCATTGTTGGCACATTATCTTGGAAAGGACAGCGGAAAAGAACTGGACGCATCCGGCAGGCTGTGGCATCATACAGGTGACATGGCAGAATGGATGGATGACAAACTGTATTATCTTGGCAAAGAAGGCAGATGTATCAGATACAATGACAAACTGATATATTATAATGAACTGGAACAGGCAATCATACGGAAGTACTGTGAGATTCAGAAGTGTGCCGTTTTGCAGAAAAAAGATACAGTGTATGTATTTCTTCAAGGGAATCCTGTGCTTCAGAAAACTGTGGCACAGATGATGGAAAAATACGGATTCACAAAGACAAAAGTATTGACATTGCGAAAAATACCGTGTGATGTAAAGCACCATACGAAAATTGACTATCATAGACTGGAGGAAAAACTGAAATGGCTGCATATGGAATAGATGCTCTTTTGGAAAATGGTATTCTGCATTTCCCGGAGCATCCGTATATTTTTGAGCGAAGCGGAGATGCATTTGAAGGAGTCGCATTTGCTTCTTTCGCAGGAGATGTGCGGAATACAGCTGTATGGCTGAAAGAAAAAGGTCTGGAAGATACTAATATCATGCTGTATGGTGCAAATTCCTATGCTTATCTTGTTGCGGATAGTTCAATTATGGGTTACGTCGGCGTAAGCTGTACCATTTCCAAGGAATGGAAGCTTGCCGATGTGCTGCGTGCTGCAGAGATTCTGCATATTTCAGCGATTCTGTATGATGCTGAACATGAAGATACCGTTGAGCAGCTTCAGAAAGTGCTCCCGGAGCTCCTCTGCATTTCGTTGAATGAACTTCCGAAGAGCAAAGAACCGGAGCAGCATGTTTCACCGAAACCGATTGACAGCTGCTGTAAAATTATTTTCTCTTCCGGTACAACCGGAAAACCAAAGGCTGTTATGCTGTCTCAAAAACAGATGTTTGCCAATCTGGACAGTTTATTGCTTCGCACGCCTTTTACCATTGAAGACAGAGATTATCTCTTTTTGCCTCTGAGTCATACTTACAGCAGCATCTGCAACTTTTTGTATTCCCTGTGTGTCGGTATGCAGATTTATCTTTGCAGCGATACCGGTAAAATTATGGAAGAATTGCAAATGGTCAGGCCGACTGTATTCTGTGCAGTGCCCTTGATATATGAGCGCATTTATGAAGCGTGTGTCAGCAATCATCTGTCCCCTGTGTCCATGTTGGGCGGAGCGGTTCGTTTTCTGTTCTGCGGCGGTGCGTATTTTCAGCCGAAAATCCGGAAGTATCTGAAAGGATACGGATTGAATCTATTGGAGGCATATGGATTAACAGAAACCTCCTCCATTATCAGTGTGGAGTACACGGATACAGAGGAGTATGAATCTGTCGGAACAGTCATGGAAAACCAGGAGGTTATGATTCTGGATCCTGATGAAAACGGCATCGGAGAGATTATGGTGAGGGGCGAAAATCTTTTTTCCAGCTATTATCAGAATCCTTCAGCCACAAAGGAAGCCTTTACGAAAGACGGCTGGTTCCATACCGGTGATCTTGGATATCTGGATGGCAGGAAGCTGTATTTAAAGGGCAGAAAACGAAAGATGATTCTGCTTTCCAATGGCGAAAATATTTTCCCCGATGAGATAGAAGCGAAATTTGCAGATTACCCACAGCTCAGCAAAGTAAAGATTTATGCCTATGAAGGCAGTATATGTGCAGAGCTCTATACGGCACAGCCATGTGATGGAGCAGCAATTGTGGAAGAAGTCAACCGATTACTTCCGCATTACGCAAAAATCAGAAAGTTTGAGTGTATCCGGGACAGTATATCTGTCCGATTAAAATAGAGAGGAATTGAGATGAAAAAAAGAAATCCTTTTATCAAAGGCGCACTGCATGGTATTCCCATCGGACTTGGCTATTTGTCAGTATCCTTCGGATTTGGCATACTGGCAGTCAAAAGTGGTCTGAGTGTATTAGAAGCCACATTGATTTCCTTGTTCAATCTGACCTCAGCAGGTCAGGCAGCGGGCGTTGGAGTAATGGTGGCAGGCGGTACCCTTGCCGAGATGGCACTGGTACAGCTTACCATCAATATCCGATATGCTCTGATGGCTTTATCACTATCTCAAAAACTGGATCAGCGTTTCACATTGCCGAAGCGTATGCTGGCGGCCTATGGTATCACGGATGAAATATTTGGCGTATGTGCCGCACAGGAAGAATTGCTTGTGCCGTCCTATATGTACGGCATGATTCTGATTGCAACCTTTGGCTGGGTACTGGGCACTTTTCTGGGGGCATTTGCCGGCGCACTGCTGCCTGCTGCAATCACAGCTGCCCTGGGAATTCTGTTGTACGGCATGTTTATTGCAATCATCATTCCTCCCGCTAAAAAGGATAAAAGTATTCTGATGGTCATAGTACTTGCAGCGGCATTATCTGTAGCGTGTAAATATCTGATTCATGTATTGTCCTCTGGCTTTGCCGTGATTATATGTGCAGTGGCGGCATCTGTGGCTGCTGCGCTGCTTTTTCCAAGAAAGGAGGCTGAAACAGAATGAGTACAGCAGTCTATATTCTTGTCATGGCGGGCGTAACATATCTGATTCGTGTGATTCCATTCGGATTCTTCAAAAAGAAAATCAAGTCGCAGTTTATGCGCAGTTTTCTCTATTATATCCCATATGCGGTGTTAAGTGCCATGACCATACCGGAAATCTTTTATAGTACCGGAAATATTGTAACATCAGCAGTGGGTACGGTCGTTGCACTGGTGCTTGCATATTTCGGATGCCCTTTGATTGTGGTTGCTCTTGCAGCATCATTGGCAGCATATATTACAGGCCTTTTCTGAATAACAGGAGGACAGGATGAAGGAAATCATAATAGATGGTGAGCGTTTTTCTGATATAGACGGTTTCTATCGTGAAATCATTTCTCTGCTTTCAGATGGTTCTTCCATTTCATCCATTCACAATCTGGATGCCCTACATGATTTGCTTGGGGGTGGATTTGGTGTTCATGCATGTGGAGAACCGCTGCATATCATCTGGATGCATGCGGAAAAGAGCAGGGAAGATCTTGGATATCAAGCGGCGGCAGACTACTGGTATGCCAGAATGCAGCGCTGTCATCCGAGTAATCAGAATCATTTTCAAAAGCTTGCAGAGGACGCACTGCATCAGAAAGGGAAAACGCTGTTTGAAATGATAACAGAAATGATTTCAGACAGTGAAGCAGCGCATTCCCTTTCCTTTTTATAATAAATATACCTGGTGTAGTATTTCAATGTAATTTCGTGCATAATGGACACTTGGTGAATATATCAATTGTTAAATATGGGCAGTTTACCGAATGAAAATGAAATTATTATTAAGATCTATCGCTTATTTTTTAGAAAAATTTAATTTTTCTCTTGACTATACATCCATAACGTGATATAATATTTATAATCTATCACAGTAACATATTATGTTTTTTTAGAAAGACTTATGAAAAGGAGGGAGAATATAATATGGATTATGATATGATGTTCCGAAAAGCGCAGGAAATGACGATGTATCGTCAGCAGAATGGTTCTTTCATTTCTCCGGAAGATACAATTTGTGTAATAGCATCAGAGAATGGAAGAATTTTTACAGGTATGAACCGCTATGAGGAAATAAATGGTCAGATGGTGAACATTCATGCAGAGGCGGAAACCATTAAAAGCCTTCAGCTGGCAAAGGAATCCGGCATACAAACGGTATTGCTTGTTTCTGCATCAACTGGTGTTCCGATGCTGCCATGTCAGCATTGTCTGCGTTCTATTGCATTGCTGGCGACTCAGAATGGTACCTGTGAGATTATGATGCATGACAGAGCTGTACCGATTACAGAGCTGTCAGAGTTCACAAAGTCTCAGCCGGTACAGCCGTCCAATCCTGCAAAGCTCGGAAATGATCAGCTGCATTCCACCAATCTGTCTGTATCTGTTGGTGTCGGTTCTCAGATTCTCAAGAACCGAGTCAGCAGTCTCCTGGAGGGCATGGATGATACAGATGAGGAAGAGAAATCCAGAAAAGGCATTCTCGGCGGATTGTTTAAACGAAAATAATGATAATATTGATCACATAATGGAGGTATGAGAAAATGGATAATACAAGGAAAAAAAGAATATCACCAGTTACAGCAGTTTTGCTGATTGAGCTGATCGTAATGTCAATCCTCGTATTGATTGTTACTAAGACAGTTGGTTCCAGAACACGAGAGAATTCTTTGGAACACATGAAAACTATTACAGATGAGCGTGCTCAGATTGTTGAAAACTATATTCAGGAATGTGAGAAAACTTTGACTGCATATTCTCGTGCAGGTCAGATTACAGACATGCTCAAGGCTAGCAGCTCAGGAAAAGATATTACCGCCCTTCAGGAACTGGCTCAGCAGTATACAGAGAAGTATTCCTTTGATATCAAGAATCTGGAAGGTATCTATGTTAGTACATGGGACACAAAGGTATTGGCACATACAAACCCGGATTATGTTGGAATGATTACTCGTACCGAGGCAAATTCTCTTCAGCAGCTGCAGGAAGCAATGTCCAATGCCGGAAATGGCGTTTATAATACTGGTATTATTATTTCGCCTGCAACCCGAAAGCAGATTGTATCCATGTATAAGGCAGTATACGACGATGACAACAATCCGATTGGTCTGGTTGGTCTTGGCGTTTATACAAATGGTCTGATTGAAACATTGGATAATCTGGAAATTCGTGGCTTTAAGCATAATGCGTTCTCCTACAGCATGGTTAATGTCAATGAGAACAAATATATATTCCATCCGAATCAGGCATATGTAACAAAGGAAATTGGTGATGAGAACAGTGAACTTCTGACACTTTGTGAAAGACTGCGTTTATCTCAGGTTTCTACAACAGATACATTTGAGTATACGCAGAGCGGAACAAAATATGTTGCAACATATTCCTATATGAAAAATCATGCATGGCTGTTGATGCTGAATGCTGAGAAGAGTGAAGTATTTGCACTTGCAACACAGCTTCGTGTTGCTATGCTGATTCTTGGTATTATGATTCTTGGCCTTCTGATTGTGTTCAGCATTATTAATAAGCGTCAGGAAACAACCAGCCGCAAGCTTAATTCCCAGATTGCAAAGAATGAAAAAGCAAAACAGTCTCTGACAACCGCAATGTTCAAGGATATTCTGACCAATGTCGGAAATCGTGTTTCCTTTACAATGGATCTGGATAAGCTGCAGACATCTGTTGGTATGTCCTATTACTTTGCAATGTTCAATATCAGCTCCTTCAGCGATATCAATATCAACTTTGGCGACGATATCGGTGACGAGGTTCTGGTAAATACTGTGTCCATTCTCCAGAAGAATTTCCCGGATGGCTTGATTTATCGTATCGGTTCTGATGAGTTTGTTGTAATTCAGATGGATGCTGACAGTGTTACAGGTTATAATAATATTACGAATATTATCAATACTGTTCACGCTTCATTGTCACTGCCTTTTGAAACTTCAAATGGAACCTTTACTTCACGTTATAAGATTGCATTGCTGAAGCAGACAAAGAATCTGAATGCACACATTATTTCCATTCTGAAGGAAATGACAAATCGTACAGGCGATGCTGTATTTGGTCAGATTCAGTATATGGATATGGATTCAAAGATGGAAGAAGCACAGGATACTGAGCAGGAAGATACACAGCTTTAATTGATGATTGAAAACGGAGAATGTCGTGAGACATTCTCCGTTTTTTCTTTTATATTAGAGAGGAATACTGTAAATTATGTGAAATGGTAAAGAATTCATAAATATTCGCTGAGTTCTGCAAAAATTATGTTGACAATTATGCGGATATGTGTTATAATGTTACATGAAAGGGATATATAATGATTGCTGTAGTTATTGAAGTAATCGTATTTTCAAGTTTTCAAAAAGTGCGCTGTTTATGATGATGCCCTTATGTGTGGCTTTAGGGTGTAGAATTCGCTAACGAGCATGAAATGCAAGACTTGGGATGTAATTATTGCCAATAGCGGAGGGATAGAATATGGATAAAAAATCGTCAAGAGAAGACAGAATTGCAATATTTATTGATACGCAGAACTGGATTATGGACAATGAGGAGTTGTCTGCTGCTGTAAGAGACGCACAAAATAATACTGAAGTGTTCTTCGAGGATGATTATCCTGGTTTCAGCAGCTTTCGCATTAAGAAAACAAGTATCAGTGTATCGAAGGAGCGCAGTTTTCAGGCAGCGATACGGTTGTCAGAGGAGTATCCTAAGGCGAAAATTGCGGTGTTGAATTTTGCAAATGCATTTTGCCCCGGCGGCGGTGTCAAAGATGGTTCGGGAGCTCAGGAGGAATCACTTTGCAGAATTTCTACCCTGTATCCGGTTTTGTGGAGAAAGACTCTGCGAGACACATTCTATCAGCATCATGTGTTAATGAATAATCCAAAAGCATCGGATGCATTGATTTACTCAGAGGGCATTGTGATATGTAAAACGGATGATGCATTTCCGGAAAGAATGCCACGTGAAGATTGGAAAGTGGTTGATGTCATAACAATGGCAGCACCTGACCTGCGTCATAAGGGAAATAAATTTGCCAGTCTTGTAGGAGCAGGTGCGGTTATGAATTCTGCAGAGCTGTTTGGGTATCATGTTAAGCGTGCCATTCATATGCTGACCGTTGCCGCAGCGAAAAAGGTGGATATTTTGGTATTGGGTGCCTTTGGCTGCGGTGCATTTAATAATTCGCCTGTGGTTGTTGCAGAGGCGTATCAGACAGCATTGAATATTTTTCCGAATATGTTTGACCATATTCAGTTTGCAGTGTACTGTACACCGGCTGATATAAAGAATTTTGAAACTTTTTCAAGAACATTCCGGTGAGAGTTTTCAGAAAAGACTTGACAATATCAGAAGCCTATGATATAATGATTAAAAGCAATGGCGCTTATCCTTTGGATAAGTGCCATTTTTTATGAGGTGATAGTATGGTTACGCTGAATGATTATTTATATTCCGGAAATACGGTTTTGAAAATCCTGAATGAGTACACATCTGATTTGATGCAGAATGCAAAAGCAACGCATAATTCTGTAGATATTGCTCATTGCAATATCCTGATTCAATTGAAAGAGATATTGATTCACAATGATTTTTTGTCTTCTCAGTCCAACAGAATTAAGGAATTGTATAAGTACATGACACGAGAATATCCGTTTCTTGCTTTCACATTTAAAGGACGTATCAAATCCTTGATTCGTGCGGAAGAAAAAGTCAATGGATATATCATGGAATATATTTTAAATTATTATACAAAAAATGGGAAATTCCCGAAGGAATCCGAGATAAAAACAAGACTCAGCTGTTTCAGAGATATTATTGCATATCGGATTGTGATTCAGCTGCCCAAGTGTCATGCTAATCCGATGGAAGATATTACCCAGCAGGAATTGAAATACTTGTATGAGATCGCAAACATATTGCCGACTTTTCTTGAGGAGAGGGGATTCAGTGCAGAGTTGTCCGGCTTTGACAGTCAGACATTTTCAGAATTAATGGATGAAGCGAACCGTCCGCTTTACAGAGATTACATTGTTTCCAGTAAGCCTCATGGTTATCAGTCGCTGCATATTACGCTGTATGATAACTTTTCCAGATGCTATACGGAAGTACAGCTACGGACGAAAGATATGGATGACAATGCTGAAATTGGCGAGGCGAATCATTTTGGTTATGAAAAGCAGCAGGAATTGGAACGTCAGCGGGCGGAATTGATTCCGAAAGGGGAGTGTCTTTATTATGATGAGGCATATGAAAGATGCAGTTTGCTTCAGACAATAGATTTATCAAAGATTGATGTAAACATGTTCCGAGCCATTGATAATTATCGTGTAAACGATGGGTGTGGTTTGTTTCGTGGCCGTCAGATTCTTCCTTTTGAGCATTTGTCTCGTTTTCAGAATGATTTGATTGATTAATGAACAAGAATCCCTTTGCAGCCTACAGAAAGTGTAAATGCCGCAAAGGGATTCTATTTCATTAAATCAGCACACCGTTGCAATGGTCTATTTCATGTTGAATGATTTGGGCTGTGAATCCGGAAAAACGCTTTTCATGCGTTTTCATATGTTTATCCTGGTAAAGGACTTTTATTATCTGATACCTGGTTACAGGACGGGGATTTCCTAATAAGGAGAGGCAGCTTTCCTGTGTTTCATATGGCTGCTGTGCAGACAGAATCACTGGATTGAACATTGTCTCTATTTTGTTATTCATGTAAAATACGATAATACGTTTAGGTACGCCAATCATATTTGCTGCCATTCCGACACATTCTTTTTTATGGTGTTCCAGTGTTTCAGAAAGGTCTTTGGCTGTTTGCATGTCATCAGCACAGGCATCTTTTGATTTTATCATCAGCATAAGCGGATTATGAACGAGTTCCTTTATCATTGCGATTACTTCCTTTCTATGTATGGAGGACATGTTTCCATTCTTGAACAAAAATAGTGTATTGCATTAAGCACGTTTTCAATATATGCTTGTCAAGGATACGGCTTTCATTGAAATCAATTCTGAAGATTTGCAATGAAATGACAAATGCTTCTTCATTCGGGAATCATTTGAAGTATTCATTTCTCAAGATAGAATAATGAACCATGTCCACTATACCAAGATTACATTTTCCGGATTGGCGAAGGATTCCTTCCTGCTGCATGCCGATTTTCTGCATGACTCTTCCTGAATTTGGATTTCCTGTAGCGTGTTTTGCACAAATGCGAAAAACACCAATTTCTTCAAACAGGTATTTCATAATTCCGTTCGCCGCTTCGGCTGTATATCCATTGCCCCACCATTTACTGCCGATACCATAGCCAATTTCGACGCTTTGTGTTTTTTCCGATATCTCTACCACAGAAATACTGCCTATGAGTTCATGGTTATTCTTCAGTTCAATCATCCAAAAATAGAATTCATTTTTGCCATAAGAATCCATCCATTCCTGAATCAGTTGTTTTGATACATCAGGACTGCTATGGGGCGGCCAGCTCATAAACTGTGTGACCTTTTCTTCCGTTGCCCAGTTTCGGTACATTTTTTCACCGTCATTCGGTTCTGCCTGCCGCAGAATTAAGCGTTCAGTCTCGATTCTTTTTGTGCCTTTATGATTCATAAGCTCACCTCTTATAATGTTCTTTTATTATTGCAGTGTGAAACAATTTGCATTTATCTGCATTCCACGACCACATGGTCCTCAAATATAACCGTATGTTGCCGAAAATAGCAGTCAATTTATATAATCCACCAATTCTCCGCTGATAGATTGAATTTTATCCATATCAATTCTCATGTAAGCCATTGACAATCCGACTTTGTTTAATAGTTCTATCTGTCGGCTGACAAGATCGATACGGCGTACTTTTGCAGTAATATCCACATATGTACCACCATTCTTGTGCTGATCCTTTACAAAATACCGTATTGTAACAATGGGATAGATACCGTCTTCAATAACATCATAAATCAGCGAAAGCCGTTGGTTCAGGATAGACAGCTCTGTCTCTGTCAGTTCTGTAAATCCACTAACTTCCCGTGCTTCTTCCTGCACCATATCTTCGTAACCTGACAATGCATTGAAGGATGAAAACTGTGCCGCACGGCTGTAATTGCTCATATAGTCTTTTTCCAAAACATGGAAGTGAGGCAGATTTATGATATCAGCATACACGATTCCTGCATCCGTTTTTTTTTCATGATTTTCCTGTGTCATTGTTTCCTGCCTCCGTTTCCTGCACGATGACCGCCAATCTGTCCGTTTCTCTCAATTGTCATTGCACCTTCGGAAAAATTCATACCTTTGAGGACAGCGTTTTTCCCGTATTTATCCTGCAAAAGTAACGTTGCTCTTTGCAAGGCCCTTTCACGTTTTACCTTTCGTTTTTCTTCTGCTTCCTGTTGCTCCAACGCATCATAATCTACAAAAAGTTCCAATTGCATTGGTGCAGTATCTTCCGGAATATCGTCTTCATTTATGATATTGCAGGCGCAGATATTCACCTGTCTTATATATAAGTCTTTGTCAATAATTCTGTCATACAACTGTTTCATACATTCCACTATTTGTTTTGCAGAGGATGTCCAGCTGTTCAGATTGCCTGTGCCATGTGTATGGTGAGGAATAACTCTTCCGTAATGGTCTATTGAGAGTTTTCCTGTATACGGCATTTCTGTTTTTGTGATAATATATTTGTCCTTCAAAGTATATTGTTTCTTATTGCTGACAACAGGCGTAAGCGATGTTTTGTCATAGTTTATTGTAAGTGTAAGTTTTTTGGTGACAACGCCTTTGCGTACTAAATCCAAAGTAAGCAATTCTGTCATTTCGGCGACAATCAGCTTTCCTTTTTCGGCATTATATGGCTCTTTTAATACCTGTCCCGACGAAAGACTGTTGCTTTGTGGATGGTATTGTTTGATATCTGACAGCTCAACAGGTTCCCAGCCCCACGCATGGTCAATGACAATTTCAGCTTTTATTCCGAGTGCTTTATAAATTAATTCTCCATTTATCATGCTGAGCCTCGCAATATCTCCCATAGTGTTGCAGCCTAAATCTTTCATTCTGTCAGCGATTCCATGGCCAATATTCCAGAAATCTGTCAGGGGAGTGTGACACCATAGCAATTCACGATATGTCTGCTCATTTAGTTCCGCTATCCGGACACCATCTTTGTCAGCAGGAACGTGTTTTGCCACGATATCCATTGCAACTTTGCAGAGATACAGATTTGTTCCAATTCCTGCGGTTGCTGTAATGCCTGTTTCATATAGAACCTCACGAATCATAGTCATTGCGAGTTCATGTGCTGTCATGTGATATGTGCTGAGATATGATGTCACATCAATAAAACACTCGTCAATGGAATAAACGTGTATGTCCTCTGCAGATATATACCGCATATATATGGAAAAAATTTTTGTGCTGATTTCTTCATATAATTTCATCTGTGGAGGTGCAATCAGGAAGGATAATTCCAGTGCAGGATCAGAAGCCAATGTATTCGCATCGAAAGATGATGATGTAAACTGATATCGTCCTTCTTTATTTTTCGGAAGAACGCCCATGCGGCAGGCTGTATTGAAGCGTTTCGTATTGATTTGCTGAACAGCACTTTTCACTTCCCACAGCCTTGCACGTCCACCGATACCATATGCTTTCAGGGAGGGGGTAACAGCAAGACATACGGTTTTATCTGTACGGCTTTCATCAGCTACCACAAGATTCGTTTTCAACGGGTCAAGATGACGTGAAACGCATTCGACAGAAGCGTAAAATGATTTCAGGTCGATTGCTATATATGTTTTGTCCATTGTCCGCCTCCCTTAGCAAATTTCGCCTGTTTTTATATCTTCTGCGGGCACTCCACATACCAGCGTCCGACGGCGCTTCTTTGAAGATTATTTGCCCTCTCAAAGAAAAGATACTTCGTTTCACCATTGACGACAATTGTATAGCAGTCGCAGTAGTTATTGGAAGGGCGATAATCTTTTACCGCCTCAATTCTGAATCTTCTTCCGTCTGACCAGGTAATCATTTTGGGCTGCATATATCCTGTAGAATCAAAATCGGAGGTTACTTTTACATATACCCGCTGCATTTGTGTTCTGTCCATGTTTATTCCCCCATGCTTAAATTAACTTTCTATTCTTTTCTTCGCATTTTCATATCGGATGCTGTTTTCAAGTGACACAACTGCATCTTCCGGAAGAACACCAAGAACTCTGCCTATAATGAAAACGCTGTCTTCTTCAGTAAACTTTATCATTTTGTATTTTTTGTTTAGTGAACGGAGACCACTTTTCTGATATTGTTTAATATATGTTTCGTTTCCAAAAATAAATGCACCAATTTCACCGGGGATTAACTCAGACTGCTGAGAAAGTCTCTGTACCATAACATGGTCACCATTGTGAAAATCCGGCTCCATACTGTCACCGCTGACCTGAAAGATGCAATCCATTCTCGGATGTATTTTGTTCTTATACAAATAGATGGTTTCACCCATATCATCGAATTCACAGCCGGGATCATAACCGGCTGCAAGCTGTTTTGTGAATTTTATTTCCTCCGTGATGCTGTCATACAGCTCATTATCCTCAATTTCTCTCAATTTTTCAATCATAGAGGAAATGACGGACTGATCCCTTGGGGATAAAGCAAGATATTGATCAAGCACACTGTCGTAAGCTGATTTGCTTTCGCCTGCTGTAATAACAGGCTTTTCTTCTGCTGCCTTTACAGGCATATCAAACAATTCATCCATGCTGACATCCAATGCCTGACAGATTTTAGGAAGCAAGGCGATATCAGGACGGCTTCTGCCATTTTCCCAGTTGCTGACGGCATTGGAAATCACGCCGATTTCAGCGGCAAGAGTTTTCTGCTCAAGACCAATCTGTTCACGATACAGCTTGATTTTCTGACAGATTACTGGAACTTCACCGTTATTCAGGCTTCTGCGCCCGGGATATTTTTGTAAGTGTTCATTTTTAGTTTCCATAACGAACTCCTTTGGATTGTGCGAACTTATGTTCTTTGTACTGTAAATAGTATAGCACATTATTTGTGTTTTGTCAAGAAGAATATTCGGATTATTAATCATAAATTATGGGCTGCAATGATTATTCTGCCAAAAGAATAACAGAAATCTCACAGTACTTTATATAATAGAAATAGCTAAAATATATTCATATTATTTTTTTCGGGTAATATCGAAATTTATATTGTGTATATCCATTAAAAAAATGGTCTGACTATTGTCTAATAGTCAGACCATTTTAACGCATGAGATATGCAATTATTATAATCTGGTTAACACTGCTTCAGATTTGTCATTATCAGTCTGGAGCAATCAAACGGAACATCATTTATTTTCCCGTTTTTCAATGGAAGATACGTGCAAAATCAGGTATTCCTGTTGATTCCCATCTGATTCAATGGATGTTTTTTCCAGAATGCCCTCTACAGTAACAGTTTCATAGTCTTCAAAACTGCTGAAGTCTTCCCAGTCCAATTCCAGGCCGATGCCGTGACCGCTGCTTTGATCTTCGGTATACACGGAATAAAAAACGTTGCCATTATTATCTGTATAGGGGTAAAGTGTACCGCTCATATGATACTGTTTTCCAAGGTATTCTTCGGGATTATTATACATATCCGTGAGCGTATCAAACATGACAGCAGTTTTGATGTATACCATTTTCTGTTCTTCAGCAGCAGGCTGATTAGAACCACAACTGGTCAGAATTATCAGCATGGCAGCAGTAAAAGCCGTTTTTTTCATATAATAATCCTCCTTTAAGAGAGCCACATATGCTCAATGAATATTTTGAGGCCAATGCCAACCAAAATCAAACCGCCGATAATTTCAGCTTTTTCATTCAGCAATGTGCCGAATTTTTTGCCAAGATATACACTTATGATACTTAGAACCAAAGTTACAAGTGTAATGGCAGTTATGGCAGGCAGTATCCTGAAATTATCAAAGGCAGCAAAGCTGATGCCGACAGCCAGTGCATCAATGCTTGTTGCGATGCCTTGTAAAATCAGCAGTTTGAATGTCATAACCGACTCGTGTTTTTCTTCGGATTCATGCAATGCTTCATAAATCATTTTACCACCGATGAACCCCAACAGAATCAGTGCAATATAGTGATCAAACTGAGAGATCATATTGCTGAAAAGGGAACCACAGACAAATCCAATGAGTGGCATTACCCCCTGCATGATGCCGAAGCAGGTACCGATGGCGATGGTCCAGCCCAGTTTGATTTTCTTGTAGTACATACCATTGGTCATGGAAACGGCACTGGCATCCATCGCAAGACCTATAGACAATAATAATAATTCAATAAAACCCATTTTAAAATTTCCTTTCATGTTACTGTATATATTATACTACAAATGCCTTTTATTTTCAATAGGTTCTGATAAATTAATAAAGTGATTCCTCAACAAGGCGATATTCTTCAACAAGCAGCAAAAAATCCATTTGAGAGAGAAAAATGGAGAAGAAATTGACTTACCATTGCAATTATTCCGTATTTGTAGTATAATATAGAAAACGATGATAAAAGTTCTGTTTTCACTAATCCTGAGAAGAATATAGATGGATTATACATAAATAAAAGGAGTTAAATTATGAAAATAAAAATAGTATTAGGATTATTAGGTATAGGAGTGGTCCTGCTGACTTGTCTGGCACTATGTTCCGATGATACAGAAGAAACTGAAGAAAAAAAGCCGAAATCTGAGAATGCATCAGTTATTGATGCATCTGATATCACACAGATAGCAAGAACTAAACGTGAAAATACAGTTCCGATGGGCGAAGAAGGAACATGGAATATTTTCGTTTATCTTTGCGGAACAGACCTTGAAAGTGACGGCGGTATGGCATCAGGTGATATTGATGAAATGCTTGCTGTATCGGGAAACAGCAATGTTAAGTTCATTGTTCAGACAGGCGGTACAAAAAAGTGGACTAAAAACATTTCATCAAAGCAGATTGAACGATATGAAATATGCAACGGAAAAATGACACTTGCAGACACTCTGGAAAATGGAAATATGGGTGACGGAGATGTGCTGTCAGATTTTCTCCGATGGGGTGCAAAGAACTATCCTGCGGCAAAAAACGGGCTTGTTCTCTGGAATCATGGCGGCGGAAGTGTCAGCGGTGTATGCTTTGATGAAACAACTGATGACAGCCTTTCACTAAGAGAAATAGATGCTGCACTTTACAATACCCGTAGTGTGATGACTGATGATTATGAGTTTATCGGATTTGATGCCTGTCTTATGGGCAGCATTGAAGCCGCATCTATTCTTGCATCTCATTCAAGATATATGATTGCATCTGAAGAACTTGAACCCGGTGCGGGATGGGATTATACGGCAATAGGAAATTATCTTTGCAAAAATGCTGATGCTGACGGTTACAGCCTTGGCAAAGAGATTTGTGACAGCTACTATAATGCGTGTAAATCAGACAATGATGACGGAATGGCTACTCTTTCTCTCATTGATTTATCGAAAATAGATAATGTCATTGTAAAGTTCAGACAGTTTTCGGAAGAACTTTATAATAATGCTGATAATGATGATAAGCTTTCAGAATATATCCGTAAAATCAGAAAAGAAGAAAGCTATGGCGGAAACAGTTTCTGGGAAGGATATTCCAATATGGTCGATCTGAAAGGCGCTGTCAATGCTGGAAAAGAGTATTCGTCACTGTATGATGATGCAATAAAAGCTGTTGATGAAGCTGTGGTGTATATGCGCAATGGTAAGTATCACGAAAAGTCATGCGGTTTATCCGTTTACTATCCGTTAAAGGTTGATGAATCTGCTGAACTTAAAGTATTCAAGGATATATGTGTCAGCACACATTATCTGGCGTTTGTTGATAAAATAATCTATGGTGCATTAAAAGGAACACTTGATACTTATCATGATGTTGCAGGTATTCTTAATTCACTTATTGACTGGACAAGCGATTTCTTTGACCTTGAAGAAACGGAAGACGGTGAAGAATACTATTCCTATGATGAATATGATGAATCAGACGATGATGATGAAAGCTTCTGGGATATTCTTTTCGGTGATTATGATGAAGAAGAATATGATGCTGACGATGATGAAAGCATATGGGACATTATTTTCGGACCCGATGAAGAATACGAAGATGATGAAAACTACGATTTCTGGGAAGATTTCTTTGATGATTCTGATGACTGTATAGACAGAAATATGAACGGAGATTTTGATGCTGTATTTGATGAACAGCCGTCATTCGATAACGAAGGAAATTATGGTTTCAGACTAAGTGAAAAGTCACTTAATAACTCACAGTCGGTATCATCATTTGTCTATATGATTTCCGATGATATGGAGAAAGCTATAGACCTTGGCATTACAAGCGATTTAATCGTTGACTGGGAGACAGGAAAGGTAAAGGATAATTTTGACGGAAGCTGGTTTTGTCTTGATGACGGTCAGCCACTGGCAGTATATCTGCTTGAAGAAGGAAACGGATATGATATTTTCACATCTCCTGTGATGGTTAATGGAGAGGAAACAAATCTCCGATTCAGCTGGAACTATAATTCGGGTAAAATTGATTTACTCGGAATCTGGGATGGTATTGAGAAATCCGGAATATGCAGCAGAGGCGGTGAAAAACTGAATCCTGGAGATGTTATTGTGCCATTATACAATGCATTCAATATTGATACAGACAAAGAATATCAATTCAAAGGTGATAATTATACATTCAGCGGAAAAAGCCGTGTACAATTTGATTATCTTCCTGACGGCGGATATCTTTACGGATTTATTCTCGAAGACATTTTCAGCAATACATACGTAACAGATGCAGTATATTTTGAAATTGCTGATGATGAAATTTATTATTCAAATATTGAATAATAAAAGATTGAAATTTATTTGGCAGTAAAATTAATCAGAATAATCCCACTGAGCAAAAAACTCAGTGGGATTTTCATTTTATAAGGTATTCAGATAATATGCAGGCGCAATAAAATCAAAGCTTATCAATCAACTTTAAAACAAGTCTTTGAATAAGAAATGCAACTGTATTTGTTATACCGTCCATAATATCTGATGTATCAGCATTAACACTGTGCTGTATAGTAATATGCGTTCCATTCAAAAAGAACATGCTTTTCTTCATGATAATCATTTCTGAGATTTATTCTGACACGGTGTCGCCATAAATAGCATATCGTTATATTGACATTTTGTCAATATAAAATAAAAAATATGCAAATGTAAAATTTGCATATTTTCAGGTATTCATTTTTGAATTTTTACAAGTGATATATCAGATCACATTGCAGCAAGCTTTTTAATATCATTTGCTGACGGATTAACCTTACCCTCAATAATTTCAGCACCTTTGGCACTTGATTTGAGATTTTCAACTGCTTTACCGAAACCGCTTCCGCCTGATGTTGCGAAAAGAATAATTTTCTTTCCTGAAAAATCATAGCTTTCAAGGAATGTATTGATGATTGTAGGTGCGATATACCACCACACAGGAAAGCCGACATAAATAACATCATATTCTGAAATATTTGCATTCTTGTCCGCGATTTCAGGGCGTGAATTATGGTCTGCCATTTCAATGCTGCTTCTTGAACTCTTGTTCATCCAGTTTAAATCTTCCTTTGTGTATGAAACTGCAGGTTTGATTTCATAAAGGTCTGCATTTGCCTGTTTTGCAAGTTCACTAGCTGTTTTTGATGTAACTCCGCTTGCTGAAAAAAACGCTACTAATTTTTTACTCATAATTCTTACTCCTTTATATTATTATAATCTTCATCTGAAACTGCCTCAAGCCATTCATTTGAGCAGTTTTCACCGGGTACTTCAATAGCAAGATGACTAAACCATGAATCAGGAGCCGCACCATGCCAGTGCTTTACACCGGCAGGAATATTGATACAATCGCCGGGCTTCATAAGGGCAGCATCCTTGCCCCATTCCTGATAATATCCACGTCCTGCAACACAGACTAAAATCTGCCCACCGCCTTTGTCTGCGTTATGAATATGCCAGTTATTACGGCATTTCGGCTCGAATGTTACGTTGTATATTCCGACCTGCTGAGTTGAAATCGGTGCAAGATAACTCTGTCCGATGAAATACTTTGCATAGGCTGTATTTGGTTCACCTATCGTGAATACCATTTCTGATGCGTGAGCAGATTTTTCATCACAGCCTGATTCTTCACTCCATACATCCTTTGCCATGTTGAATACTGCCCATGCCTTTGGCCAGCCTGCATAAAATGCGACATGCGTGATAACAGCCGCAATTTCTTTTTTTGTAACACCATGTGATTTTGCATTTTCAAGATGATATTTCAATGATGAATCCGTAACACCTGATGACATCAATGCAACAACTGTAATGATACAGCGTGTTTTCAGGTCGATATTCTGATTGTTCCAGTTTTCACCGAAAAGAACATCATCATTGAAATGTGCAAATTCAGGAGCGAATTCTCCGAGCGCATTTCTGCCTGCTGTCTGTATTATTTTTCCCATTATTCTCCTCCATTCAGACTACATTTCCGCCTTTTTGTTTTCCGTTCTGGGCCATAACTCCAACAAGCTCATGAGGAACATAGCATTCTTCAAGATACGCACAATCCTCGTCAGAGAGAACAAGCTCAGAAGATTTCACAGCACCGTCAATATGAGAAAGCTTTGTTGCACCCATTACGCATGATGTGATTTTACTCTGAAGCCATGCAAGTGAAACTTCTGTCATTGATACGCCGAGTTTTTCAGCAATTTCAGTTACTCGTCTGATGATAATTTCATCAGTCTCTGCAGTTTTGTCGTACTTAAAATGAGCATAACTGTCCTCTTCAAAACGCTTGCTTGTTGTACCGACTAAGCGAGAAAGTCTACCGCTTGCAAGAGGACTGTACGGAGTATATGATATATTTTCCGACTTGCAGAAAGGTATCATTTCACGTTCTTCTTCTCTTGCGATGAGATTGTAATGTCCCTGCATGGAAACAAATTCAGTAAGGTTGTTATACCGTGCATAATAATTTGCCTTTGCAAGCTGCCATGCATAGCAGTTTGAAATTCCGATATATCGTGCCTTTCCCGATTTAACGGCATTGTGCAGACCTTCCATGATTTCTTCCATCGGTGTATTGTAGTCCCACATATGATAAATATAGAGGTCAACGTAGTCAAGTCCGAGATTTTTAAGGCTTTGATTCAGGCTGTTTTCAATATGCTTCTGACCGTTTACATTATTCTGAATTTCGTCAACTGTTCGTGGAAGAAACTTTGTAGCAATAATAAAGTCATCACGTCCTGCGAAATCCCTGAGTGCCTTTCCAACAAATTTTTCACTTGTTCCGTTCTGATAGGCAATTGCAGTATCAAAAAAGTTTATGCCGTTTTCAAGGGCATATTTTATAATCTCTCTTGTGGATTCTTCGTTAATAGTCCAGCTATGCTGTCCGTTTGATGAATCACCAAATCCCATACAGCCAAGACAAATTTTTGAAACATTCAAGTCTGATTTGCCGAGTTTTGAGTATTTCATTTAAATCTTCCTTCCCATTTCATAAGCCTCATTCAGCTTATCGTTATTTTCAATATCAAGCGGAGAATTCACACCGCCGCAGAAAATAGTACCCTTCAATTCAGCCTTTTCAAAGCAGTCAATCCAGCCCTGTAAACCGCTTACTGCACGATCAGAAGTTGATTTTTCGTCCTCTGCCGCAACGGAAAGCATATACACATCTCTGAATTTGTAATCTTTAGAGTAAAGTGAATTCATTCTGTCAATGAGCGTTTTCATTTGTCCCGACATTTCATAGTAGTAAATCGGAGTCGCAAAGGCAACAACATCTGCATTCAAAACTGCCTGTTCAATTGCAATTGCATCATCCTTTATTACACATTCTCCCTTTTCCTGACAGGCAAGACAGCCGATACAGAAGCCGATTTTCTTATCCTTTA
>JAKSPJ010000015.1 GCA_024404915.1 Oscillospiraceae bacterium | reverse complement strand
GTTACACAACCTTTTCTTCAAAGATTTAAAACTTCTTTATGGGTATCGACTTGAATAAGTCGGGGGTTTTACGTTAACAGGAAAGTATCTAAGAAAAAAGCGACAGGGACAAAGGAATTTCCTTTGTCCCTGAAAAGCAAATATAAAGCAGATGAGGGGAATCGAACCCCCGACATCAGCTTGGGAAGCTGAGGTTTTACCATTAAACTACATCTGCAAAAAACCCTCATACCAACGTATGAGGGTTTTTGGTGCGGATAAGAGGACTTGAACCTCCATGATATTGCTATCACATGGACCTGAACCATGCGCGTCTGCCAATTCCGCCATATCCGCTTATCTGTAAGAGCTCTGTTCCCTTACGACATTGATATTATACCACATTATTAGAGATTTGTCAAGTGCTTTTTCAAATTTTTTTGAAATTTTTTTTGAAAATTTATGAGAGGTTTTTTTTCCCTTGAAATTGCGGAATAAATGACTCATCTGCTGCTTCCCCTTCCTGTATCAGCGCATTGGAAATCCCGATTGCTTCTGCATAACGGATGACATTCTGGTATTCCTGCTCCGTAACCTTGCGATGAAGCAGGGGATGGCTCTGCATATGGGGCATGGGTGTGTACTGATTCATAATGCTGTAGCCGATACGGTTTTCATAGGTCTGATACAGATACCACAGAATCTGTCTGGATTCCTGTGCATGGCCGGGCAATACCAGGTGACGCACCTGGAGGCCCCTTGTCATAAGCCCAGTGTGAGCATCGAAGCGGGGCGAGCCGCATTGGCGGTACATCTCTGCAAGTGCCTGTTTCGCCATCTCAGGATAATCTGCCGCATTGGAATACTCTCTTGCGGTATCGGAATTGATGTATTTGAAATCCGGAAGATAAATGTCAATAAGACCTTCCAGCATTTTCAGTGTCTCCGTTTTTTCATACCCGGAGGAATTCCATAGTATCGGTAAATCAATGTGCTCCTTCCGAGCCTTTTCCAGAACAGGAATCAGCTGTTCCGTATAATGGGAAGGCGTGACCAGATTGATATTGTGTACACCCTGTTCCTTCAGCTGAAACATCACGGAAAGCAATTCCTGCTGTGATACCTGATATCCGATATGGGATATGGCGATTTCATGATTCTGACAAAAAATACAGCGCAGGCCGCATCCGCTGAAAAAGATGGTGCCTGAACCATTGCTGCCGCTGATTGCAGGCTCTTCCCACATGTGGGAAGCCGCTCTGGCGATGCGGATGTCTGTGGTTTCTCCACAGTAGCCTGCCTGCAAACTGCGTTCCGTATTACAGTTGCGTGGGCAAAGGGTGCATTTTGCATTTGTCATATGGTTCATCCTTTTTGTTTTGATATGCCTGTATTATACCATAAAGCGAATCTTCTGTCAAATATCTCATAAAAATGACAAAAAACTCCATAATTCATCAAATTGTAACTTGACAAATGAAATGATGAATGATATAATAGTCATACAAATGAGTTGGTTTGTAATTTCCCGGAAAGGAGGGGAGTGTTATCAAACAGACAGGCATCAAGCAAATTGCGGAAAACCGCAAGGCACGGCATGATTATTTTGTGCTGGAACAATATGAAGCAGGAATTGAACTGATTGGAACGGAAGTGAAATCCATCCGCAATGGCAATGTGAACCTGAAGGACAGCTGGTGCAGCATCGAAGATGGTGAGCTGTTTTTGCGTGATATGCACGTATCCCCTTACGAAATGGGAAATGTGTTCAACCGTGATCCGCGCCGTGTGCGTCGCTTACTGATGCATAAGCGTGAGATTCTGAAGCTGTTTGGCACGCTGAAAACCCAGGGCTTGACACTGATTCCGCTGTCTCTGTATTTCAAGGATGGCAGAGTCAAGGTGCTGGTGGGGCTTTGCAAGGGTAAAAAGCTGTATGATAAGCGTGAGGATGCGGCAATTAAGTCAGCAAACCGTGATATTCACCGTGCCATTAAGATTAACAATTCGTAAATAGCGCATTCGTTGCAATTGGAATGCTCTGTTATGGGGGCGTAAAGGTTTCGACGGGGGCTGGGAAGTTTGATTGGCGAGTCGGGCGCATAACCCGTAAAATGTGCATCTTATAAATTTAAACGAGAACAACGATTCCGTTTTGATGGCCGCTTGAGCCATCCGTCAGCCTGAAAGTTACCGTGGGTTCAGAGTCTGGCGTCATGACACGGTGAACGTCTGTTGTTGACGCACATAGACAGCAGTCGCATTATGTGCTACTGATTCGCAGAGCCTGTTTGTTGGCGATACGGAAAGGGAATGTAAAAAACAAACTACACTCGTAGATGATTGGATGAAACGGTTTTCGGACGCGAGTTCAATTCTCGCCGCCTCCACTTTTTCAATAGTTCGCACTTGCTTTCAAAATGAGTAGGTGCGAACTATTTATTATATATCGCATCTAATAAGTATTCATAATAATGAATATGGATATCACATTTTTGAATGAAAATATCACACGAAATATCACACGATAAAAGCACCTGCAAAATGCAAGTGCTTTTTCTTTTTATTTATAGTTTCGTTTTTCCATTTCCTCTGCAACAAGTCGCCGCATCATCTGAGCCAGAGATTCTCCATTGCTTGATGCAAATTCCTTGTACGCCTGCAATGTTCCTTTCGGAACATCAAACCGCACTGTTTCCAGATGCTTCTTTTTATATCGTAATGTGCATTCTTTTGCTGATTCATTGTACATGTATTTCGCCTCCTCTTCATATATTATATTACATTGTCTTTTCTATTACAATATGCGAAATAAATATACAGCACTATGCGTTGACTTCTCGCTCCTCAGAGTGATGCACAATGACGGCTCTGTGTACAAAGACCTAATCGGTGATTCTTATTCGACATTTGATGATATCGTGAGAGTTTGCGAGTGTTTCACCGATATTACCATCAAACCGTGCTAAAACAGAATTTGACTAAGTGCCGACTGTGTGTTATAATTGCAGTTGGCACTTAGTTGCGAGGAGGAACGGAATGAAAAGTATAATCAATGGCAAGGTGTACGATACATCTACAGCAAAGAAGCTTGCAGAATGCAAAGAATGCAAAGAAACTATGTACCAAAGCGAAACAGGTGAGTTTTTCATTTATCGCAAAGGGAAGAAAGAGGAAATCGAACCAGTGACAGAGGAACATGCGGCAGAATGGGCGAAAAAGTTGCTTGAATTAAGTATCAAGCATTCCGAAACATGACAATGCACAATCAAAGCCACCCGTTGAACGGGTGGTTTCACTCAGCGAGATACTTTCTGATGGGCAGGAGTTTGACTTCACTGATGAATAACAACTAAAAATGCTTATAAAAGCGAATGCACAGATGAAGTGTATTCGCTTTTTCCTATAGAGTAGTGTTCATGTTCCACTTGTCCTTGATTGACAATTACTTAACAACCGCAATGTACACTAATCAATTAATAGGACAATGCCTGAAATGACGTAAAATAGCCATTTCCCATTTTTAAAAGTTGTGAAAAAGTGGTATAGGTACATTGAGAGCCGCCTCCACCATTAAAGTATCTCAAATGATACAATATTCATTTTCACCTCACGCAAGTGTGGTGAGATTTTTTTATGCACTCAAAACGATAGCTTTTTTTCAGTTTTCACCCCATTTCACCCCACCCCATAAAGCAAACCCTCCATATTTTCATGGAGGGTATTTTGATTTTTTAGTAAACTTTTTATTTTCTAACAGTAACTATATAAGCCTCGCCGTCAAATTCTCCGATTTCAACGGTTATTCCTGTATCAATTGTCTGATATCCGTTTGAGTCATATGCAGCAAAATTACTTGTTCCATATGAACATATATCGCCGGTGTGATAGAAGCCTTTTCCATCGTTAACAAGTCTTGTAATACGAATTCCATCAGGGCCGGTGTAAAATTCACTGAACTGTTCATATTTGAAATTTGTTAATCCAAACCAGTCCGTCGGTTTAAGCTCTGCATTTACATGGAATATGCGGACTCCGCTGTCATTGATCCACCACCATTTATAGTCTTCATTATTATTATTTGGTGTGATATACTCAACAATAAAATACTCGGAAGTTATATTTCCAATCTCTGAATTTATCGGGATTATCAGACAGCTTCCCTGCTCTGAGCTGTCACGAAGTCTGAAACGCTGTGCTCCACCACTGAACCATTGAACCTCATTTTCATGCAGCCAGCCTAATATAAGCTTTGAAAAACTTGAAAAATCTCCGATTGAATCATCCATTCGCTCATATCCTGCATCTCCGTGATACGCTGTCCAGTCATCTCCAACATCATACAAATAGTAATCAGGAAGCCCTAATGAATGTCCCATTTCGTGAGTGAGAACAGATTTTACATCTCTTATTGTATCTGCATATGGCTGTGTATCAAGAATTATATATTTGTAAAGCTGCTTTCCGTCAACTGAGAAATTATAATTATGCCACCACGTTGCCGTGCAGCCCCACCAGTAATCTTTAAGCTTCTGGTCTGAATTCTCATCAAGAGGCACTCCCAGCGATATGCAGTCAATGATTCCATCATTATTCGCATCATACTGAGAAAAATCAATGAACGCATCGAGTTCGCTGAGAACAGGCATTGCAAATGCCTCAAAGTTACGGTCATCTGTCATGTAATCAGCCATTTTCCCTGGCAGGCTGTAATATATTGCATCGCCTTCAATATGCAGATTTCCATAGGAAGCTCTGGAATACCAGTCAGAAACGCTGTCATACGGATAGCCCTCATTTCCACTTCCGAAAAGCTGTTGAGTCAGAGTATCAGCAGGAAGTGCATGCGTATATTTTGCATCAGCAAATTCAACGAACACAGAAAGCACTCTGCACTCCCCTGTTGACGGTGTAAGATTTCCGAATTTTTGTACAGTTGGTTCAATAAGCTCTCCCAATGGTTCCTCTGTTTTTGTGGAAATCCATTGCGGCGGCTCTCCTGATTGAAGCTGTCTTTTCAGAATTGTCAGATCAACAGAATTAAGACTTTCATCAGGGTAAAGGTCAGCTGCATTTACGTTGTTGATTGTCATTCCCGGACGCTGAACAATCCACTCCTGAAGAATTACTGCGTCAATAACATCTACTTGCCCGTTGTTGTCAACATCTCCGAGAAAATATCCGTTTTCTGCAGTTTTACTGTCATGCATGGATGTTTCTGTAGAAATTTTCGCTGATGCGGTCAGCTGTGCTGAATATAAAGCTCCTGAAAGCATTGACGCTGCAATCAACACTGATGTCATTCTGTATTTATGTTTCATAGATAACCTCCTTTAGTTGTGTTGTCCTATGCTTTGACATAATGGGGAGTGAATTTTCTTTGTATTCATTAAGTCACTAACAGGTCGGTCATTCGTTTTCATGTGAATACCTCCTTATCCTACAACTTTTAGCACCTCATCCAGCACCTGAGCAATTCTCTTCTGCTCTGCGAGGGGCGGGAGTGGGATAAGATAGTTCATTGGAGTCACTCCTTTTTATCATGATTATAGAGATAATTAATTATAGCACAAAATAATGAAAAAATCAAGTTCTTGTGGCATATAATTATGCAATGTTCAAAAAAGCAAACAACGAGCCGGTTCTTCTGAAAATGCCACGTCCCCTGTCAAGCAGACAGTGCAAAATACAAAAGCATTCTATGATGTGACTAAAAGCAGTTTGTGAAAAATAAATATTCAAAACCTATTGACAAATATCAATATATGTGATAGAATATATATAGACAAATTTCAATGTATCGAGGTGCTAAGTTTGGAAATCAATACACGAAAAACAGCTTTGATATTTAAAGCTTTAGGTGATGAAAACAGAATTCGTATTTTACAGCTTTTGCAGAATGGAGAAATATGTGCCTGCAAGCTGCTTGAGGAGCTTAATATAACACAGCCTACGCTTTCTCATCACATGAAGATACTATGTGACAGCGAGATTGTATCTTCCCGAAAGGAAGGCAAATGGATGCATTATTCCATTTCAGCAGATGGAGCAGAATTTGCTATAAGCTGTCTGCGAGAGCTTACAAATACAAAATAAAATTTTTATGGAGAAACAGTTATGAAACACACAGAAATTGCAAATGAATTATTTTCAAAACGCTACTATTGCTCACAGGCTGTTCTCGCATCTTTTGCGGAAGAACTTGGATTGACCAAAGAACAGGCATTAAAGGTTGCGGCTTGTTTTGGCGGAGGAATGTGCAAGGCAGAGGTTTGCGGTGCCTGTACAGGAGCGATTATGGCTTTAGGTTTAAAATACGGCATGCATTCTGACGGTGACTATGAAAGCCAGAAGAAAGCAGACCGTTACACAAGTCGTTTTCTTGACGAATTCGCTGAAAAGAACGGCTCTTATATATGCAGAGAACTTTTGAATTGCGACATTTCAACTGATGAAGGCAAGGCTTATGCAAGGCAAAACGGACTATTCGGAAAAGAGTGTCCGAAGCTTATAGAAAGTGCCGTGATAATAGTGGATAAACTTCTGAATGAATAAAGAGAAAGCCGACTATTCGGCTTTCATCTTTGATTTTAATATAGATGCATTTCAATCTTTCTATGAAAGAGCTTTTACTATGAATGTTATGCAAAATGTATGGGATTTCATCCAGAATGATGTTCTCGGCATGAAGTGGCTGAATCGTGTAATTCAGAATCTTCTTGAATTATGCGGATTTGATACATCAGGAAAAATTGGAGGAAGCAGCAATTTCTTCCTTTATGATGTAATCAAAATTATGATTCTGCTCGGATTTCTGATACTGCTGATTTCCTATATACAGAGCTATTTTCCACCTGAAAGGTCAAAGAAAATACTCGGCAGATTTCACGGAGTCGGTGCAAATATCATTGCCGCACTTCTCGGAACAGTAACGCCATTCTGCTCATGTTCATCAATTCCTTTGTTTATGGGATTTACAAGTGCAGGACTTCCGCTTGGGGTTACATTTTCATTCCTGATTTCTTCTCCAATGGTGGATTTAGGCTCACTTGTACTGCTTATGAGCATCTTTGGCTGGAAAGTAGCAATCGTATATGTAATTGTCGGACTAATAATCGCAGTTGCAGGCGGTACGCTGATTGAGAAACTGCACCTTGAAGATCAGGTTGCTGATTTTATCCGAAACGGAAAAGCACTTGACGTGCCACAGAATGAACTGCAATTCAGAGACAGAATCAAATATGCATGGGAACAGGTTCTTGAAACCGCAAAGAAAGTGTTTCCGTATGTGCTTGTCGGAGTGGCAATTGGTGCATTTATCCACAACTGGATTCCTGAAAGCATCATAGTTAAGGTTCTCGGAACGGGCAATCCGTTCGGCGTTATCATAGCAGCAATTGCGGGTGTTCCGATGTATGCTGATATTTTCGGATGTATTCCGATTGCAGAGGCATTGCTCGGCAAGGGTGCAAGACTCGGCGTTGTTCTGTCATTTATGATGGGCGTTACAACACTTTCTCTGCCGTCAATGATTATGCTGAAAAAGGCAATCAAGCCGAAACTACTCGGTATATTTATCGCTATATGCACCGTTGGAATTATTATCGTGGGTTATTTCTTCAATATGATTCAGGGTGTAATTATATAAAGTTTTCAGGAGGTATTTATTATGTCATTATTTGGAAAGAAAAAGGAAGAAAAGGTATCATGCTGCTGTGGCAAAACAGAGAATTCAGTATCAAACACTTGCTGCGGTAAGGAAGTCGAGGGAATCTGTTGTATCAAGGTTCTCGGTGCAGGCTGTAAGTCATGTCACGAACAGTATCAGAATGTAATGAATGCAGTTGCAGAAATGGGTATCGCAACAGATGTTCAGTACATTACAGATATGGAAGTTGTCATGGGATACGGTGTTATGTCCATGCCTGCCATTGTTGTAAATGAAAAGGTTGCCGCATACGGAAAAGTGCTGAAAACAAAAGAAGTAATCGAGCTTCTGAAAGGATATTGATATGAAAAAAGTTGCATTTATCTGCGTACACAATTCGTGCAGAAGTCAGATTGCTGAAGCTCTGGGAAAGCATCTTGCATCAGATGTTTTTGAAAGTTACTCTGCTGGTACAGAAACTAAACCTCAGATTAATCAGGATGCTGTCCGCATTATGAAAGAGCTTTACGGCATTGATATGGGGAAATCGCAGTATTCAAAACTGATTACAGATATTCCTGAGCCTGATATTGCCATATCAATGGGCTGTAATGTTGGCTGTCCTTTTATTGGCAGACCGTTTGATGATAACTGGGGACTTGATGATCCGACAGGACAGAGTGATGAGGTGTTTAAAGCTGTTATTTCTGAGATTGAAAAGAATATTATTCAGCTTAAAGAAGAAATAAAAAAAGCAAATTGAAATGAATGGTTAATTTCCAGTTTGCTGAATTACTGTATATTCTTTTTGTTTGCATTCCAAAACTTAGCCGAGTGTTTTCACTCGGCTTATTATGCTTTAATAATTGTCTGATATATTGAAATATCACTGTAAATGTGGTATAATAGAGTCAAGAATACTACTAAAAACGAAAGGAGAAAGACAAATGAATTATGAGCTTCGGCATAAAGATACACCGCTGGTTCGTTTCTCAGCAACTGAAAACAGCAATGAGCCTGAAATAGAAATTCTTTGGGTGAATTCTGAAATGCAGCATCTTTTTCCTTTGGACTTAACAATTTCTGAAGAAGGAATTGCCAAGTGGCTTAAACACAGAACAATTCCTAAAAACAGAGCTTATGTTCATGCATTTCTAAGTAAGTGCGGCATGAATATTAACAGACCTATGAACATCATAAAGCTGTCAAAAGGTCTTTCGCTCAATGACTGCTACTGGATTGTTGAAGAAGAATTTGAAGGCGAATACGATAAATACAATCTCTATGAGAATCATTTCAGTCAGATACTCGCCCTGATTGCGTTTACAGGGTATGGCAGCTCGATTCGCAGTTCTCTTGCATCATGCCCTGAATTTACTACGAACGGAATGCTTCCTAAGTGCTGGAGAAGAATATCAGGTACAGTATCTCTTTACAAGGGTGGTACAAAAGGTACATCAAATACGGGATATGAGCCTTATTCAGAATATTATGCCGCACAGATTGCTGAAGCTCTTGGTGTAAATGCAATTTCGTATAATCTCAGACAGTGGAAGGGGGAACTCTGTTCTGTCTGTGAATTGTTTACAAGTAAGGAGCTTTCATTCATGCCGGTCGGAAGACTTGTTACTCGTGGAGGAATGGAAGCTGTAAGAGAATACTATAAAGAACTCGGTGCAGAATATGTCAGTGCATTGGATGATATGATTGTGCTTGATGCACTGATTTGCAATACGGATCGACATTTTGGAAATTTCGGAGTTATGATAGACAACAATACAAATACAATTGTTGCTCCTGCTCCGCTGTTCGATCATGGAAATTCACTTTTCAATCTTATAGGACAGGATTCTCTAGAATCAGAAGAGATGTTCAGACAATATGTGAATACACTTCTGCCCTGTGTTTACGACGAATTTGTTAGTGAGGCAAAGAAGAGTCTCACCGAAAGACATAAAGAGGGACTTCGCCATCTCCTGAATTTCAGATTTAAGAGACATCCGAGATATAACCTCCCTCCAAAGAGGTTAAAGCTGATAGAGAAGCATGTTCATGAACGTGCTTCATTGTTGTTGGAATAAATTGTAAAATGAATAAATGTAAAACCGCATCGGCCAAAAACTTGCTGATGCGGTTTCGATTTTTCAGCATTGACAATTACTTAACAACCGCAATGTACACTAATCAATTAATCGGACAATGCCTGAAATGACGTAAAATAGCCATTTCCCATTTTTTTAGGTTGCGAAAAAGTGGTATAGGTACATTGAGAGCCGCCTCCATCATATGAATCAGCGTATCTGCGTCGTTGAATCGCAGGTGCGCTTTTTTTGCACTATTTTGATGTGATAGGAATAATCAGCGCAAAAAAGTAGGATAAAGAAGATAAAAAAGTGAGTTGAAATCTGAATAGTATTATGGTATAATAAAGAAAAAATTTATCTGTAGAAATTGGCTGGGAGGTTATCATATGAAAAGAAAAATTTCTGCATTTCTTTCCTGCGTAATGCTTTCCGCATTTACGTCTGTTTCTGTACCGTTCGTCCATGCAGCTGCATCGCCACTTTCTGCCGCTTATGCAGACAGTGCCAAAAGAATCATCAGCGGTGCAGAGTATACAATTGCCGCCCGTCTCAGCGGAAAATGTATGACCGCAGACACCAATGGAAATGTTATTCAATGGGAATCACTGGGAACATCGGCACAGCACTGGAAAATCGTGCAGCAGGAAAACGGCTGCTGCGCTATTCTTTCTGCTGAAAATCCTTCTATGGCAATGACCATTGAAAATGGTGATGCAACCAACGGCAACAATGTTTTGCTGACGCCCTATCAGGGAACTGATGCACAGCTATTTCAGCTGACACGCACTGCGGATGCGTACGTTATCCGTGGAAAAAACAGCAGAAATGCCGCACTGGATGTTTACGATATCAGCTATGAAAACGGTGCCAACATTGACCAGTGGGATTACTGGGGCGGCGAAGGACAAAAATTCTTTATTCGTCCTGTGGAACAGACTTATTCCCTGATGCGGGGAGATCTGGACAGAAATGACAGAATAGATGCAAGGGATCTTTCATTGCTGAAACGGGGCATGAAACAGGGAATGGACACTGTCATATCCAAAATATCCGATATCAATGGGGATGGGCAAACCAACCAGAAGGATGCCCGTGCATTGAGCCGTGCCCTTTGTACAGGGGATATGGACTTTGATGCAGTCTGTAATATTCCCTATGATGATACGCAGATTGCATATCTGTTTGCGTATTTTCTTGGAAATGCGCCTGAACAGGAACGATTGTCCTACGCAATCTCTTTGGATGGCTACCACTTCACGGCATTGAATGGGGGCAAAGCCGTCTGGCAATCTTCAGTCGGTACCAAATGCATTCGTGACCCCTATATTTTTAAGGGAGAGGACGGTTTCTACTATCTGTTGGCAACGGACATGAAGTCCTCTCTGGGATGGAGCAGCAACCGCAATCTGATCAGTGCAAAATCCACAGACCTGATTCACTGGTTTGATGAATCCCTCATTGAAATTGCAAATCAGTATCCCAATATGATGAACTGTGACCGTGCATGGGCACCACAGGCGATTTATGACCCGGAAAAGCAATCCTATATGATTTATTTTGCTGCCCGTGTTCCCGGCACAGATAATCGCACAATTATGTATTATGCATACAGCAAAGACCTGAAAAAACTGGATACGGCACCGAGCCTGCTGTTTGCACCCGCAGACGGTACGGATGCGATTGATTCGGATATCATCTATGAAAACGGAAAGTATTATATGTACTTTAAAAATGAGACGAATAAATATATCTATGTGGCTGTCGGAGATCACGCCTCCGGCCCTTATCAGCAGATTCGGAAGGTTTCAGAGGGGACGCTTGGTGTGGAAGGCCCGAATATTTATAAGCTGCTGAATTCAGATGAATGGCTGATGATGTCGGATGCCTATGGCAATGGCTATTATGTCATGCAGAAAACCTCTGATCTGGAAAACTTTACAACAGTCAGCCGCTCTGATTACAGCTTTGATTTTACGCCGAGACACGGATATGTGATTCCCATTACTGCTGAACAGTACTCCGCATTGCTGGAGGCATATCCCTCAGTGCAGCTGTCAACTTTTAATACAGGCATTGAACCGATGCAGCTGACCTTCGATGCTGGCGATTCCATCACACTGCCACAGCAGGTTAACGCATTATACAGTGACGGAAGCACATCAGCGTTTCCTGTTCAGTGGAATCAGGAGCAGATAAAGAGTCTGGAGGGTGCCGTCCCCGGAACATATCTCGTTTCAGGCGAAGTGATGACCGGAGATTATGATAACCCTTTCATTTCGGAACGTGCTGATCCCTATGTGGTAAAAGGGGAGGATGGATATTACTACTTTACCGCATCTTATCCCGCATACGGCAGTGTGAATAAGGGCTATGACCGCATTATTCTGCGCAGAAGCAAAACCGTTGCAGGTCTTGCGGCGGCAGAGGAAAAAATCATCTGGAAAGCCCACGCAGACGGCATCATGTCCAGACACATCTGGGCACCGGAGATGCACTATATCGGCGGTGCATGGTATATGTATTTTGCCGCAGGAACCAGCCAGAACATCTGGGAAATCCGCCCCTATGTCCTGAAATGCGATGGAGATCCATATGAGGGTACATGGACGGAATGCGGAAGAATGCAGGCAAGCAGCGGTGATACAGAATCCTTTGCCGGATTTTCTCTGGATATGACTTATTTTGAAAACAATGGCAGACACTATGTCATCTGGGCGGAAATCAAGGGTGACTCCTCTCTGTTTATGGCAGAAATCAATCCTGAGAAACCCTGGGTGCTGATTTCCAAGCCGATTCTGCTCACAAAGCCGGAATACAATTGGGAACTTGTCAATCATCGTGTGAATGAGGGTGCTGCTGTTTTGAAGCACAACGGCAAAATCTATGTTTTCTTCTCCGCATCCGGTACCGGTTCAGAATACTGTGTCGGAAAACTGTCCGCCTTCGCAGATGCAGACCTGATGAATCCGTCAAGCTGGACAAAGTACAATCAGCCTGTACTCAGTACCGCAGATGTGAATGGGGAATCCGGTCCGGGACATAATTCCTTTGTTGTGGATGAGAACGGCAATCTGCTGATTGTCTACCATGCACGTCCCTCATCCCATGACAGCAAGACCTGCGGCAGTTATGCAGAGGATCCGCTGTATGACCCCTGCAGGCATACACGCATCCGTCAGGTGTTCTTTGGGGCAGACGGTGAACCGGACATTGCCATGACACCGACACATCTCCTGAATGCGGAATATAAACAGATTACGATAGAAGTGACAATTCAATAATGTGAAAAAACGCACAGAACGATTGTTCTGTGCGTTTTTTATTCAGAATGTGCCAAATGCACCGGCATACACGGCAAGTGCCATAAAGAAAAATGCAGAGATAATCATATTATTCCTGCGTTCATTTTCCTTCATAATCAAAAGATGAATCGGAATCAGCAGTAAATATTGTTTGTCATTCTGTCAATAATTCAAATTAATAATTAAGAAATGAAAATGATGTATCTGGTGTAAACGGCAAACCTCCTATACGCCGAATGGTTCAGCGTATAAGAGGCTGCTTTTTTATTGATTACCTGACGGAATCGGATGATTACGGAATCCATAGCTTCAGCGAAACTGCCAATACGATGGATGCTGCATTCAGCAGAATATTGGAAATGTATATGCTCTGCGCAGCTTTTTTTTCTTTTTTCTGAATCATACATATGGCAGATGCTGCCAAAGAAATGATGCAGAAGATTAGGCTTAGAATCTGAATGGCAGCTGTTATTCCAGCATTCACTTCAGAAATACCGGATGCATCTATATAAAATACAAACATGAGAAACACACTGACACAGGATACAATCTTTGCAATCTGCGAAAGCAGGATGCACTGCCAGCCTCTGTATCGATTCCATTTTTTTACAATGACTCTGATCCACTTGATGATGAGCAGAATAAACTCGACTGCCGCAATCAGAAGATATCCGTAGACAGCAAGTCTTTTAAGGGGAATGTCGGGTGCTTCCACAAGGTCTGCGCTGCCGAGTGATAAAAGCTTTCTTCCGTCAGATGTATAGGATAATCCGCATGGAGCAACGGAATCTTCCGCTTCTGTGAAAAATAGTGCATCATCAACGGCGCTAAGGGTAATACTGTCGTTCAGCGTGAAAGTTTCGTCATCTGATTTTTGGATTTTGTATGTGGAAATGAAGGACGGAATTGCAGAAATTCCTGTCAGCACAGATCTTGAAATAATGTAATTTCCTGAAATATCTGTATTATTTCCGTTCCTGTTTTCTGTAAGCGAAAGATTGTCTTTTGCACTCCCGAACAGCATTGCAGGAATGCCCTGTGTAAAATAGCTTTCTCCATACTGATTGACAAGGACTGCACAGCCTGTTCCTGATTCCCTGTCAAATACAAGATTTGCAGTTCCGGTATTTGTTGCGCCGTTGTGTCCGAGAAGTGTTCTGGAATAAAAGCTTGTCCAGAATCCGTGACAGTTCTGTACAATGTCGCTGTCACCATAGTTTAAGCTTGGTGAGAACATCAGTTCCAGAGTTTCCTGATTTTCAAAAAGGGGACATTCATCTGAAATCAATGCTTTTCCATACAATGCAATATCATCAATAGTTCCTGCCGCTGCACCTGCGGGATATGGTATGATATACGTTTTTTTAGCTATAGGCACCATTATCTGCTCATCATGTATGTTATTGCTGTTGTAAGCTTTCATCTTTTCATACCGCTCTGCTACCCACGGGGTATCGCTGTGGTCTGGTGAAATGGAAGTATGCTCCATTCCCAGAACATCAAAAATATGCTCGTGTATATAATTTGTATAGCTTTCCCCTGTAATACATTCCACGATATAGCCGCCAAGTGCCGTACCCCAGTTGGAATAGCCCGTGATTTCGCCGGGTCTGAAAACCTGATAGGGTTCACTTTTTCTGAGGGCTTCATCAAGAGGAAGAATACCGTTTTTATCAGAGGTTTCAATTACATCATTTGTTTCTTCCCAGCCGCATTGATGATTCATCAGATTCAGAATTGTAATGGGATCATCATACTTCAGCTTTGAAAGGAAGCCTTCGGGCAGATATGTGCGTATATCTTCGTTCAGGTCAAGCTTTCCCTGTTCGTAAAGCTGCATCATGCTTACCCATACAAGTGTTTTGGAAATACTACCCCAGTCATAAACAGAATTTTCATCTGCCGGGATTTCATTTTCAATATCGGAATATCCGAATCTTCCGGTATACAGAATTTCGTTTTTATCAAATAATGCTGTCTGACAGGAAGCAAAAACTGTTCCTTCGCTATATTCTGTAATGGCTTTCTCCCAATCGGAAACCATACTATCTTCAGCAAATGCCGAAATATTAGTACTGAAAAGCATTACAGAAGATACTGTCAGTGCAGACAGTATTTTTGCATATCGTTTCATTTTTCTTCTCCTTTACTGTTCAATGTTTTCAAGGCCTTTGCGGTACAGCTTTACAGAAAGCATCATTGACAGACAGAATACCGGCAATGCAAACAGAATTACAGCCATGACAACCAGCATCGGTACTGTTGCCGACAGTTTTGAAATAATGACTTCAATCGGATTCTCCACATTAAATATTGCAATATCTCCGAAAAGCAGATACGCAATTCCCAGAAGCATAGCCAGTATGAAAAGTATCGTTTTAATCGTTTTTCCGGATACAGCACCGAGTCTGAAATAAAAAGGAAGCTCAATTGAGGCAAGAATCAGGAAAAAGCAGAACATCAGAAAATCAATAAAAAAGAATGTGAGCAGACTCATATTCATCTTTATACATACTGTAACAGCGGCAAGAATATTCAGCACAAATATCATCAGAAAGACAAATAGAACGAAGATATATTTTCCTCCCACCTGCCCGGCAGGTCCTGTAGGTGCAGAACAGGAAAAATGCTGCCATGCTTTATTGGAGTCTGACTGAAAAAAGAAGTAAGAAAAAGCATAGGTGAGAAAAAATGTCCATGTGCATATAACCGCATATATAGAAACCGATGAACGAAATGAATCTCCCGTGTTCTCTGAAAGAATAAATGTGTCAGTGAAGGCGAACATGATATTATACATCAGCGACATAATCAACGGACACAAAAGATTGTACTTGTTCAGAGAAAATTCCTTGTAAATCAGACCGAACATTATTTATCCCTCCTTTTATAGTACCATGTCATCACCAGAAGCCCGATGATAAAAGCGAGTACGATAATCAGAACAAACCACAGAACATTCCTATTGCAGAACCCGGTAACGGACGCGATTATTTCAAACGGATCCATGTTCTGGCTTTCCATTGTCTTCAGCTTTTTCATCATATACGGCATGATTATAATCATTGATCCAATCGTTGAAATCAGTCCGCCTTTATCTGAACTGCCGAAAAAAAAGGTCATGCTTGTATTCAGCACGGTAAACACGGAAAGAACGGCGCCGACTGCAAATACAAGTCCGAAATAAGTATAATCAGAAAACTCCTGATAAATCATCCTGTCTGCTGCGTTGTAAAGCAGCGCAACAATAACAGAAGCAGCAAGAGCAAGAAACATCATTGTGTATTTGGCAAATGCCATTTTCAGAGGCCTGACAGGTGCACTCTTTCTGAACAGGTGCCATGCTTTGCTGTTTATATCCGCACTAATATCGCTTGCCCCGACAAAAAGCATGAAAGACATTACTACACCCATAATTCTGGTTGCCGGAATTGCACCCTTGAGAGCAAGGCATATATCATTATCGGATTTTGCAATATTGCCGTATACTGCACTGAGTGAAAACATCAGGCAGATGGCATAACTGATGATAACTATCAGACTGTTGCTGAGTATATTTTTCTTTAGCAAAAGAAACTCTCTGTAAAGCAGATGGAGAAACGGAGCTTTCTTTTTTTCGGTATGCATTATGACCACTCCTTCTTCTTGCGGTTTACATAGAACAGCATGATTTCTTCCAGTGTTGTCGGTTCAATCATCAGCTTCGGATATTTCTGCTGCATGGCATTTTTATCAGAAACCATGACATCCGCACCGAAATCCGTGACTCTTGCGCTGATAAAGTCATTCTGATCAATCATAGTATAATCTGCCTTGCTGCACCGGATGACCGCATGACTTTCCAGTATGGAATCCTTATAGTCAGAGAGAAGAATCTCACCATTGTCAATAAAGGTCACACAGTCAGCGATTTTTTCAAGATCGGATGTGATATGGGAGGACATCAGAATACTCTTGTTTTCATCCTGGAGATACTCAAGAAAGATATCAAGTATTTCGTTTCTGACAACGGGATCGAGGCCTGTTGTAGCTTCATCCATGATGAGAAGCTTTGCACCATGGGAAAGTGCCACTGCAATTTGAAGCTTCATCCGCATACCTTTGGAGAATTTGCCGCATTTTTTCTTTTGCGGAAGACCGAAACGATCCAGATATCTGAAGAAAAGCGCTTTGTCCCAGTTTCGGTACATACCGCTCATAATGATATTGATCTGTTTTGCATTCAGACTGTCATGGAAGGGAAGTTCATCAAAAACTGCCGCAATGTCTTCTTTCAGTTCATATTCTTCTTTCAGATGGTCCTTGCCAAAAATCTGAATTTCACCGCTGTCAATGCCGATAATGCCGAGAATCGCCTTAATGGTAGTTGATTTTCCGGCACCATTCTGCCCGATAAATCCCATGATGCTGCCCTTTGGAACGGCGAAGCTGACATTGTTCAGAGTAAAGCCGTCATATTTTTTGGTAACGCCTTTCAGTTCAATCGCATTTTCAAAATCATTCATTTTTGTTTCCTCCGTAAATAAATGCTAGTATTTCCGTCATTTCCTCCAGTGACAGATTGCAGTTTTGTGCTTTCTCGCAGGCAGCAGAAAGAAGTTCTTCAATCTGGCGGAGATATTCCTCACGAAGAAGCTCTGCATTCTGTGCCTTTACAAAGCTGCCTTTTCCCGTATAGGATTCAATAAATCCATCCCGTTCCAGTTCTTCATAGGCACGCTTGGTGGTGATGATGCTGATGCGAAGCTGCTGCGCAAGATTTCTCATGGAGGGCAAAGCATCCCCGCTTTTTAGAGTGCCGTTCATAATCATGGCCTTAATCTGTGAACAGATTTGTTCATAGATTGGCTCGCCGGATGAGTTGCTGATGATAATATCCATAATTTATTCCTTTGCAAAGTGATATTGTATATATATCATATGCACATTATACCATATTATGAATCGCTTGTCAAGGTGTTTTACAAAGTTTTTTATCAGAAATTGATTATTCCGCACTGTCCGTTTTACGCTTTGCGCTGTTGACTCTTTCCGTAGAATATGGTAAAATAAAACAGGAGGGGATGATACAATGGATATTTCAGTGATACGGGGAGAAGAAGAATGGCAGCGGGCAGGCGCATATTCTGTACGGATTGAGGGCATGAACCGACAGCATCACATCTCTCTTCGTGAGGAATTTGATGCCCACGATTGTGACGGTACAAAATACATTATTCTTCTGGATGATGGCTATCCGGTTGCAACATGCAGATTCTATGAAATCAGCAGTACAGCCGTAATGCTTGGCAGGGTTGTGGTTTTGCCTGCATACCGTGGAAAAAAACTTGGAAACAGGGTGATACAGGAGGCGGAAATCTGGATTCGTGACCTTGGATATCACAGAATAGAAATCGAGAGCCGTACAGTTGCCGTTGATTTTTATAAAAAGAACGGCTATGATATTGTTTCGGAAGAAACTGTTAAAAGCGGTCAGTTTGACTGTGTGCATATGATAAAAATAATAAAGGAATGACAGCATATACTTTCTTTTGCTGCCAAAAAAAGACTGTTCAGAGGATTTCTGAACAGTCTTTTTGTTTATACAACGTGATAAAATGGCCGGGTGCCGCTTTCTGATATGAGTATTTCCAGCTTTGGAGCAGCATGCTGGAGAATCTGGCGGAACAGATGAACCACAGGTGCTTCCGTTTCAAAATGACCGCAGTCAAACAATGTGAAATTACGGTTCTGTGCTTCTGCCCAGACACTGTGTTTACAGTCGCCTGTGACCAGAGCATCTGCGCCGGCTGCGATTGCATCAGCAATCAGGTCGCCGCCGCTTCCTGTACACCATGCCAGCTTTCTGATATACTGGGACTGCTTGCCTTCATAGAAACGCAGGTCGGCGCATTGGAAAACGGCTTTCAGCTGTCTGGCAAGTGCCTTGGCATTCCAGGCATTGGCAAGGGCGGCGGTTCTGCCAAGGGTTCTGTTATTAGGCAGTATTGCCAGTGGTTCCCATTCTCTGGTCATGCCGATGCTTCTTGACATCATTTTGCCCACATAGTCATTGAGTCCGCCTTTGGCAATATCCATGCAGGTATGAGAACAGATGGCACCAATATTTTGCTGAACCAGATGCCAGACCGGATGGGCAGGAGAAATGGATTTCAGTGGATCCCAGATTACCGGGTGATGAGAGAGAATCAGTTCAGCTTTTTTATCGCATGCCTCCTGCACCACCGGAATGGTAATATCCAGTGTCAGAAGAACACGTTTCACTTTCTGGGCAGGATCTCCAACAAGCAGCCCGGATTTATCGTAGCTTTCCTGGAGTGAAAACGGGGCATATGCATCGAGAATCTGATAGATATCCTGAATTGTCATAGAATACTCCTTTCAGCATGCTGTAAAATGCTGATTGATTTCTGCAATCAGTCTGCGAACCGCCTGTGCATCTTCTTCCCGGTGCGACGCTTCTAATCCTGCTGCCCTTGTATCCAGCCGTTCTGTGACGCCTGCGATGTAGTATTTTGCCATTACGTCACCGGGCTTCAGTTTGCCGTAATAGGTTTCTGCCTCAGAAAGCGTCTGCACATTTCCGGTATACTGCACCTGCAGAACCGTGTAGATATGGGTATCTTTCACAGCAGTTTCTCTGCGGATTTCAAAACCGTTTTCGGCAAGCCATCCACGAAGGATTTCTGCCTTGGTCATAGGCTGCAGTACCAGATTTACGCCTTTTTTTACAAATGCCGCAGATTTGGCGGAGAGAATATCCCGAATGGTTTCGCCGCCCATGCCTGCAATGACTACATCCGTAATGCGGCTTGGAGGCACCTTGTCAAAACCATCTGAGAGAATCAGTGTGGCATTTTCGGCAACGTGGTATTTTTTCAGTGTTACGGCGGCAGCATTCAGCGGCCCTTGTTTGACATCAGTAGCAACAATATGGGAAGCCTTGCCGCTTGCAAGCAAATAGGCAGGAAGATAGGCGTGGTCTGTGCCGATATCACAGATGACATCGCCCTGAATCAAGGAAGCACAGCAAAGCAGCCGTGTCGAAAGCGGAATCATATAATACCTCCCTGTTAAGGCAATATTGATGAGATTCAATGAAAGATATAAAGCATGGAATACTATATCACAGCTTCTGAATCCTGAAGAGTGTTCTTATTTCTTCTCCGGCTTGAATACCCATGCCTGCTGAATACGGAAGCTGATAAAGTAGAGGAACATGTCAACAATCAGTTTCAGTACTGCTACAATAGCACCGCCTTCTCCGAATACACCGGAAAGCAGCTTCACCAGCCCGAAGGATGCAAGAAGCTGAACGCCCCACAGAATGTAGTAGCGGCAGATGGTGATTGTCAGCGGAGCATCACTGTGAAAAACGGCTTTTCTGTTGACAGTGAAGTTAAAAACAGAACTCAGCACTCTTGCAATAGTGGTTGCAAAGAACAGTCTGTGTGCTGCCATAAAGCCTGTTCGAAACAGCGTATAGAGCAGATTGAAAATGCCGTAGTCCAGTATAAAGCTCAGGAGAGAGCTGATAAAGAAGCGGATGATGATTCCGTAAATCCGCAGGGAATCTTTAATCGGATGAAAATGGGTTGTGGCATTTTCATCAATATAAATGGTGCGGATGGTCTGTTCCACCAGCGGAATATCTGCCTGTTTGCAGACCAGAAGCATATTGGTTTCATATTCGAAGCGTTCACCCGAAATCTGCAGCATCTGCGGAATAATGCCTCTGGGGAATACACGGAGACCGGTCTGGGTATCGCTGACCTTCAGACCGCAGAACAGACGGAATACGCCGGAGGTGCATTTGTTGCCGAATTTGCTTTTCGGGGGTACATTGGGCTGGTCAAAATCACGGACGCCCAATACCAGCGAATCCTTTTTCTGCTGCAGCATGACCTCTGTACAGGCAGCGATATCGTCAGCGTGGTGCTGATTGTCACCGTCAATGGTAACAACGCCGAGAGCATCCTTCCGCTCCGCCATAAACCATTCAAAGGCCGTTTTCAAAGCTCTGCCCTTGCCTTTGTTTCCTTCGTGATGCAGAACATGACAGCCAAGTGCTGCCCCCTCATCAAAGAAATGCTGGTTTTCCGGTGCAGAACCATCATCCACCAGCAGAATATCAGAGAAGCCCTTTTCCTGCACATTCTTTATGACTTCAATCAGTCTCTTGTCAGGGTCAAGGGATGGAATCACTACTAAAATCTTAGAAAAATCAGACATTATGCGTATCCTTTCTTTTATTGGAATGTAGTTCCTATTATATCATTTTTTTGTTTAAATTTCAATAGTCAGGCATGAAAAAATATGCAGGAAATCATGGAATCAGCTGTTATGGTTATGGTCAAAATATCCAATATATGAAATATGGCAGTTGCTCTTCGGGAACAGATAATTATAATAATCCACAAAATAATCATCTGTCATCGCCGCTATGAAATCCATTGTTAAATCATCGGGGCTGCTTTCCTCATAGGGCGGATTGCCCGTGTACCATTTCTGCTTTTCCTTTACTACCTCAATATGGTGGCGGTACAGGCAGGAATGTTCGTTACGTGAAGCAGCATCCTGATAAATCTGCTCATACATTTTCTGCATCATGGGCACAATCTGCTCCTGAATCTGCTTCTGAATCCGCTTCTGCATATAGATGCGCTGATAGTTTTCCTCTTTCAGGGACATCATTGCCTGAAAATGCGTATCATCAAGCATGAGATAATCCTTGCCATAGCTGTGTGTAATCAGATTAACCTGGAAATTATTCAGCATTTCTGCATTGGTTTTTCCCACAGGGGTTTCCGCAAATACGCTTTCATCCGGAATCAGATTTGCACGGACCGCATCCTGCCGGTCTTTTCCGAGGTACGCAAGAATATCGCAGATTCGCACCAGACACCCCTCCAATGTGGAAGGAATCAGTACGGCATCTCCCTGGGGATCATGAATGCATTGTTCCATCCGTTCATCAAATGCGGCAAAGTCCCTCAGCGGTTTCGGGTAATACTGTGCCCTGGGGAATTCCCCATTATGGCAGACGATACCATCCAGTGTCTGCAGGGAGATGTTATAGGGAATGATGGTATCCAGTACTCTGACGCTGTGGAGATTGTGGCGGAAACAGCGGCCTGTTCTTGCATGATACAGTGCGTGAAGAGCGTGTTCTCCTGCATGGCCGAAGGGCGTATGCCCCATGTCATGGCCGATGGCAATGGATTCAATCAGATCCGCATTCAGCCCCAGTACTGCACCGATACTTCTTGCGATTCTGGAAACCAGCTGTACATGCAGGGCACGGCGTGAAAGATCATCATTGCGGTAAAAGGAGAACACCTGTGTTTTATCCGCATAGCGGTTGAAAAAGGCACTGTTCAGAATCTTGTCTGCATCTTTGGAAAAGGGCTGACGAAAGATTTTCGGCTGATCACTTTCCCGCTGATATCTGCGGATGACATCGGTATTCTGACAGGCATAGGGGGAACACCAGCCCTTCTGCTGATTGTATAGGATTTCTTCCTCCAGTTCCTTGGGTAATTGCTCGAAATGCAGCATATTTTCACCATCCTTATGTGCCTTTGCGCATATCAATCAGTGCGCATTGTGAGAGCGGAAGAATCTCAGATAATTCCTTTTCCAGCCCGCTGCATATTTCAATGCCGTTCTGCGAACGGGGCCTGATATATTTTCTGCTTTGAGAAAGCCAGAAGCAGAAGGGGGTTTCCGCAGGATATTTTGTGGCTGCTGCCATCACCTGCTGTATGATTTCCCTGTTGTTCTGCGGGATTTTAATGCAAAGCTGTTTGCTATGGGTATATTCTTCAAAAAGCTGTTCACTCATAATGCCGCTGCAGATAAAGTGCTGCTCCTGATTCTTCATGGTAATTCTGCCCTTGATCCATACTACCATATCCGGCATCAGCAGGTTTTTTACAGTGGGAAACAGCGAAGGAAATACCAGACATTCCATGCTGCCTGTAAAATCCTCTGCGGTCAGATAACACATTTTATCCCCCTTTTTGGTGGTATGTTCCCTGGCTTCCCGTACCATGCACAGCATGGAGATTTCTGTTTCCTTCTGAATCTGACGGACATCTGCAATCTCCGGCATGCGCAGAAAACGGCAGACAGTCCGCCAGCGCTGCAGAGGATGCCCGGACAAATACAATCCGGTTATTTCTTTCTCCATGCGCAGCAGCTGCTGCTGCGGAAATTCCGGCAGATCGGAGGGCGCAATGGTGAACGCTTCAGCACCCGTGTCATTTCCGAACAGGGAAAGCTGTCCCTGCACTTTGCTGCGGTTTTCGTTGGTGATGGTCTGAATCATCTGTTCGTAAACAGTCATCATCTGGGAGCGGTTCCAGCCCAGACGATCAAAAGCACCTGAAAGAATCAGGCTTTCCACAGCTCGCTTATTCAGTTCATTGGAGGCGTTTCGTTCACAGAAATCCTGCATACTGCGGTATTCTCCGTTGCTGCTCCGTTCCTGAATAATCTTCTGAATGAAGTGTATGCCCATTCCCTTCAGTGCCACCAGACCAAAGCGGATGCCGTCTTCACAGGGGGTGAAACTTGCATCACTCTGATTGATGTCAGGGCCAAGCACATGAATATTATGCGCTTCTGCAAGGGAAATATAGTCCAGCAGTTTCCCGGTGGAGGAAATAACAGAGGTCATCAGTGCAGAAAAATATTCTCTGGGGAAGCGGCATTTCAGATAGGCGGTTTCATAGGCAAGGCGTGCATATGCAGCAGCGTGGGATTTATTGAATGCATAGCTTGCAAAAGCACTCATGCGCTGAAAAATCATATCTGCTGTTTTTTCCGGAACGCCATTGGCAATGGCACCGCAGCATGTTTCATTTCCATAAAGGAATACCTGCCGTTCCTGCTCCATCAGGTCATGTTTTTTCTTGGCCATGGCTCGCCGTACAAGGTCCGCTCTGCCATAGGAATACCCTGCCAGGGCACGGCAGATTTCCATAACCTGTTCCTGATACACAATGCACCCGAAGGTTTCTTTCAGGATTGGTTCCAGTAAGGGATGGTCATAGTGAATCTTTTCGGGATGATTCCTGACCTCGATATACTGCGGAATGGATTCCATGGGGCCGGGACGGTAAAGGGAGATAACCGCTGTTAAATCCGAAATGTTCCGTGGGCGCATCTGAGTCAGCACACGGCGGATGCCGTCAGATTCCATCTGGAAAACTCCGAGACTGTCTCCCCTGGAAAGCATTTCAAAGACGGCTTCATCCTCCTCCGGAATATCCGCCATGCGAAAACGAGGAAGCGTTTTCTGAATATTCCGTTCTGTTTCGTGTATGACTGTGAGGTTGCGCAGACCGAGAAAATCCATTTTCAGCAGCCCAAGCTGTTCCAGTACAGACATCGTATACTGTGTGATCACAGTATCCTCATTTCTCTGCAAAGGAACCATCTGGGAAACGGGAATGGCGGAAATGACCACACCTGCGGCATGCATAGAGGCATGACGGGGCATGCCTTCCAGCTTTTGCGCAAATTCCAGCAGACGTCTTACCTGCGGCTTTTCCTCCTGCAGACGGCGGAGGTCCTCAGATTCTTTGATGGCCTGCTCCAGGGTGATGTGCAAATCTGCGGGAATGGCCTTTGCAACTTGGTCGCACAGTCCATAGGGAAGATCCAGTGCCCTTCCTGTGTCACGGACTGCTGCCTTTGCCTTCAGAGTATCAAAGGTGATAATCTGGGAAACATGGTCCTCTCCATATTTCCGTGTCACATAGTCAATTACTTTCTGCCTTCCCTCAATGCAGAAATCAATGTCAAAATCCGGCATGCTGACACGTTCCGGATTCAGAAAACGCTCAAACAGAAGACCATTTGCCAGTGGGTCAATCTCCGTAATGCCGATGCAGTAGGCACACAGACTGCCGGCACCGGAACCACGGCCCGGACCTACGGGGATATCATGGCTTTTGGCAAAATGGACAAAATCCCAGACAATCAGGAAATAGTCCACATAGCCCATCTGCACAATCACATCGTATTCGTACTGCAGCCGACGGACTGCTTCCGCAGAGGGTGCACCATGATAACGCTTCTGCAATCCCTCCCTGCAGAGCGTTCTGAAAAATGCAGTCGTATCTGTAACCCCGTTCTGGTGGTACTTCGGCAGTTTAATCTGCCCGAATACAAAGGAAACCTGACAGCGCTCTGCAATGCGTGCGGTGTTTAAAAGTGCTTCACGGTCATCCGGGAACAACGCATACATTTCATCAGTGGATTTGACATAGAACTGATCATTGGGCAGGACCATGGAGGAGGGAGATGTCATAGAGGTGCCTGTCTGGATGCATACCAGAAGTTTTTGCAGCTCCGCATCTTCTTTGGTGAGATAATGTGCATCATTGGAGGCGGCCATGGGTATGCCTGTCTCCCTGGATATGCGTCGGATGCCATTGAGTATGCGCAGATCCCCGGTCATGCCGTGATTCTGGATTTCCAGATAATAATGATTATCCCCGAAAATCTTTGCATACTGCAAAGCAGTGGCTTTGGCTGCTTCATATTCATCTGCCAGAATTTTTCTGGCTATCTCACCGCTCATGCAGCCTGAAAGGGCAATCAGTCCTTCATGATACCGGCGGAGCAAATCCAGATCTGCACGGGGTTTGGAATAGAAACCATCCAGATTGGCCTGGGATACGATTTGCAGAAGATTCTGGTAGCCGGTATTATTTTCACACAGCAGTGTCAGATGATAGGGACTGCGGTCTGCAGGGGACGATTTGTCAAAACGGGAACGGGGGGCAACATAGATTTCGCAGCCGATAACAGGATGAATGCCCTCCGCTTTTGCAGCCTGATAGAAGGAAACAGCTCCGTACATGACACCATGGTCTGTAATTGCTGCAGAAGTCTGCCCGAGCTTTTTGAGGTGCTGTATCAGCTGAGGGATACGGCATGCGCCGTCCAGCAGGGAATATTCTGTATGCACATGCAGATGAACGAATGGTTCCATGGAGCCGCCTCCTTTCTGTTTCTATTGTACTTATCTGGATGCCATGACAGTCTGTACCGCATGGGGCAGTTCAGTCAGGCTGTGAATGACAGCGGCGCAGTTTTCCACTGTGCCGAAGCCGTAGCCTGCATGAATAAAGGGAACGCCTGCTTCTGCAGCGGCATTGGCATCGCCCTGGGTGTCACCCACATAAATGCATTGCTCCGTCTGGAGACGCTCCATAACCAGACGGATATTCTGCCCCTTGCCAAGGCCTGTTTTGCCTGCGGATTCAAAATCAGAGAAGATTTCAGAAAAACCGCACTGCTTCAGAAAAATCTGGATATAGCCATCCAGGCAGTTGCTGACAATGGCCAGCCTGTATTCTTTGGAAAGGGCGGTCAGAACTTCTCTGACATGGGGATACAGGGGTGCCGCATGTTCCTCCAGATATGCATATTCCTCATCGGTACACATGCGAAGAATGCGGGTCTGTTCTTCCTTTGAAAGCTTCGGGAACATCAGTGCTGCAATAGCTTCCATCGTTTTGCCCATAAAGCCCTGCATGTCCGCTGTGGTAAACTGTTCAGTATAGGGTGTCCGTTCCCGTATGCACTGATTCCAGGCGGTTATCACCTGTTCTGATGAATCCCATAATGTGCCGTCCAGGTCAAACAATACTGCTTTATTCATAATATCCTCCGTTATTTCTGTAGTTCCTTGATCTTATCACGCAGATACGCTGCATGTTCAAATTCCAGAAGCCGGGCAGCTTCTTTCATTTGTGCGGTCAGTTCTGCAATGAGATTTGCCTTTTCAGCCCTGCTCATTTTCTGTGCAGTCTTTTTGTCGGTCTTCTCTTTCGTGGAAATCTCTATTACATCACGGATATCTTTTACAATGGTCTTCGGAACGATGCCGTGTGCCTCATTATACGCCATCTGAAGTGCACGGCGGCGTTCCGTTTCCATCAGGGCACGTTCCATACTGCCTGTCACTTCATCTGCATACATAATGACTTCGCCGTTTGCATTTCTTGCGGCACGGCCGATGGTCTGAATCAGAGAGGTTTCTGAGCGCAGGAATCCTTCCTTGTCAGCATCCAGAATGGCCACAAGGGAAACCTCCGGCAAATCCAGGCCCTCACGAAGCAGATTGATGCCGATGAGTACATCGAATTCTCCAAGGCGCAGGTCACGGATAATCTGCATGCGCTCCACCGTATCGATATCATGATGCATATACCGCACACGGACTTCCATATTGGCAAGAAAAGCGGTCAGATCCTCCGCCATTTTCTTTGTCAGTGTGGTAATCAGCACACGTTCATTTTTATCTGTCCGCTTATGAATTTCAGAAAGCAGGTCTTCAATCTGTCCCTGTACGGGCCGCACAGAAACGATAGGGTCCACCAGTCCCGTGGGACGAATGACCAATTCCACTGTATCGGAGGCAAATTCCTTTTCCAGTTTTCCGGGTGTTGCGCTGACGTACATGACCTCGTTGATTTTGGACTTGAATTCATCAAATTTCAGGGGACGGTTGTCAAAGGCACTGGGCAGACGGAACCCATATTCTACCAGTGTTTCCTTTCTGGCACGGTCTCCTGCATACATTGCGCCGACCTGCGGCAATGTGACGTGGGATTCATCCACAATCAGCAGAAAATCCTTCGGGAAATGGTCTAACAGGGTGCAGGGCCTGGAGCCGGGTTCACGCCGTGCAAGAACACGGGAATAGTTTTCGATGCCGCTGCAGAATCCGATTTCCCGCAGCATTTCAATGTCATAGCGTGTACGCTGCGCAATACGCTCTGCTTCCAGCGGCCGATGACTGGCTTCGTAGAACAGAATGCGCTCTTCCAGTTCTTCTTCCAGCTCTCCGATGGCTTCCTCCAGTTTGTCATCAGCCACCACATAGTGTGTTGCAGGGAAAATAAAAGCGTGTTTCAGGATTCCAATCTGTTCGCCGGTGGTAAGGGCAACCTCTGCAATCCGGTCAATTTCATCTCCGAAGAATTCAACACGGATGACATTTTCGTTGGTATTGGACGGGCAGATATCCACCACATCCCCATGAACACGGAATTTTCCGCGCTCCAGGGCAATATCGTTTCGCTGATACTGAATGCGCACCAGATCTTCCATCAATGCTTCCCGTGAAATGGTCATGCCCGGGCGGAGAGAAACAGACATGGCACGGTATTCCTCCGGGGAACCGAGGGAATAAATGCAGGATACAGAAGCCACAATAATGACATCTGAGCGTTCTGCCAGTGCCATTGTGGCAGAGTGGCGGAGACGGTCAATTTCATCGTTAATGGCAGAATCTTTTTCAATATAGCTGTCCGTACTGGGGATGTATGCTTCCGGCTGGTAATAGTCGTAATAAGATACAAAATATTCTACCGCATTGTTTGGAAAAAACTCTTTGAATTCTGAACAAAGCTGTGCGGCAAGAATTTTATTGTGCGCCAGAACGAGTGTCGGCTTATTCCGGGCGGCAATCACATTTGCCATGGTAAATGTTTTTCCGGAGCCTGTCACACCCAGCAGAATCTGCTGGTTTTTTCCCTCTTCAAAGCCCTCCACCAACTGCTGAATGGCCTTTGGCTGGTCACCCCCCGGCTGATATGGCGCATGCAGTTCAAAACAGCGTTCTTCCATTTTTATTCCTCCTACAAAATGGCATCAATGCCCATATACGCACCCGCTTCCCGCATAGACAGGGCTTTGTGTTTTTCCACCACAATATAGTCCATCAGATGCAGGTCAGCTTCTTCCAGAAAAACTGCCAGATTCCTGATGAAGGCAGTTTCTTCCCGCGGCATGTGCATGTGCTCCGGAAAATGGTGCGCCATCAGAAGCGATGTCCCTGGTCTGCACATTTGCTTCAGTGCATCCGTACAGAGCATATCCTGATACAGCAGGCGCAGCGGCAGGGCTTTGCCTTCCTGAATGCAGAGCGTTTCATCTGTGGTGACTGCATACAGGATCTCTCCGGATTCCGCTGCAAAAAGGCCTTCAAAATAGCTGCATGCCTTTTGCGCATGCTCCATGGAGGCGGCTGAATGCCGTACCCGATACTGCTGCGCATAGAGCTGCCGCAGAAAATGCAGCATGGTCAGGGTATTCTGCGTCATGCCCCTGACCTCGGACAGCGCACTGTCATCTGCCGCAAGAATATTCTGCACGGAGCCGAATTGTTTCATAAGTGCCTCGGCAGCAGGGCGGGTATCTGCACGGGGAATGCTGTAATAAAGCAGAAACTCCAGAATCTCCGTCTCGTCAAAGCCATCCAGTCCCTGCTGCAGGAATCGTTCTTTCATTCGTTTTCGGTGACCATTGTGTTGTGCGTTCATAGGCAATCCCTCTTTTTCGGTCTTGTTCCAATATTACTATTATTATACCATATCCAAGTGAATTTGTCTACAGCAGTTTCATAGTGAAATATAAATAAATAGGGTATTTTGACCAGTTACAGAGTGATGGAATTGTGCATGATAAACAAATAATATAAAATTGAAAAAAAAACTTGATTTTACAGGGCAAGAGTGATATAATAGTAAAGGCGCTTTAAACAGTTTAGTGCTTAAAAGCGTTAAACATTTTTGAAACCGGAGGTATTCTATTATGGAACGAAAAGGCAATCTGATGACGCACAGACCTGATATTAAGGTATTTGACGCCACACTGCGTGATGGCGGTCTTGTGAATAATTTTTATTTTACAGACGATTTTGTAAAAGCACTGTATCTCACAAATCTTCGTGCAGGCGTGGATTACATGGAATTCGGCTACAAGGCTTCCAAGGATATTTTTGATCCTGCAAAGTTCGGCCCGGCAAAATTCTGCGACGAGGAATGGCTGCGCTCTGTTGTCGGCAGCAATGAAACCGGAATGAAGATTTCCGTCATGGCAGACGTTGGCAGATGCAACCTGCAGAGAGATCTTCTGCCGAAGTCCGAGAGTGTGATTGATATGGTTCGTATTGCAACCTATATCAACACCATGCCGGCTGCCATCGAAATGATTGAATATGCACACAGCCTGGGCTATGAAACCACCTGTAATATCATGGCAATTTCCAAGACAAACAGCGCTGATGTGGATGAAGCACTGGAAATGCTGGCAGCTTCCAATGTGGACGGCGTTTATCTGGTTGACAGCTACGGCTCTCTCTTCCCGGAGCAGATTCAGGGCCTGACAAAGCAGTATCTGGAGCATATGGAAAAGGCAGGCAAGTTCGTAGGCATGCACGCACATAACAATCAGCAGCTTGCATTTGCCAATACCGTCGAGAGCTGCTCTATGGGCGCAAGTTTCCTGGATGCAACTGTTGGCAGCATGGGCAGAGGCGCAGGAAACTGTGCAATGGAGCTTCTGCTGGGCTTCCTGAAGAATCCAAAATACAATCTGACACCGGTACTGTCATTCTATGGCCAGTACATTCTTCCGCTGAAGGAAGAAGGCCTGAAGTGGGGTTACGACATTCCTTACCTGCTGACAGGCAAGCTCAATCTGCATCCTTCTTCTGCAATCAACTTTACAAAAGAAGACCGCAGGGACTATGCAGAATTCTACAACGAGCTTTTTGATATGGAATAATCAATCTGAGGCAGTACCGCACAAAGCTGCATGAACAGCATAATGCTGTATCTGCTTTGTGCGGAGGAAAGAAAAAATCCGGTATGCAGATCATACCGGATTTTTTGTTATGTGAAATGTTTGAAGATCAGAGCTTGGAATAACCGAAGCTGTTAATCAGTGCATCCACCTTGATGCCCTTCTGGCACATGGGGCATGCATTTGCCATGCAGTTTTCATAGCGGGGCAGGTCATCTGCGGTGAACAGTGTCTTAATCTGAATATTACCGATTTCGTTGATTGCAGAGAAAATTGCGCCAACACCTACCAGGTCTCCATTGTAATACTGCAGGCAGTCGATGGCACGGAGAATACTCTTGCCGGTGGAAGCGGAGCTGACCAGCACCAATACCTTCTTGCCCCAGATATTCTTCTGTGTGTTGTCACGGAAAATCATCTGATTGACAGCGTTCATTTCCGGTGTGACCACATTGATATCCTTGCCCTGATTGAGACCGCCTTCAGAAAGATAGTTTGCCAGAAAAGCACCGAGAATTTCTGTGCTCTCCAGACAGATGATTGTGTCGATATCGGTTGAAGCAAATTCCTTGCTCAATTCGTAAGCCGCTTCCTTTGCCATCTTGAAGCTTGTCTTGATGGAAGTCATGTCCAGGTAGTAATTGACATGAGAGTGGTTGGTGGCGAAATGGCCGGGCATAATGCCCACGGAAATGTGCTTGTTTGTTTCCGCCTGAATAAGCGTCATTCTGTTTTCCATAGTGATTTTTCCTCCTAATGCAGGCAAACCTGCGAAAATATGTAATATTATAGCACATTTACAGGATTTTTGCAAGTGTATCACATTAATTTATATTCCCATATTTGTGAAACAAATTGAACAAGAAGATATAATATTTCTTTCAACTGCTTATGAATATTGTGCAAATCATAGAAATGAAAGGCCAAAGCAACGGAATGCCTTGCATTTTTACAAAAAAAGTGGTATAATACAGGAAAATAAATATAGAATAAAAGAAAGACCGGAACACAAATCCGGTCTTTCTTTTATATTGCTTTATGTGCAGGAGGTACTATGGCATGAAGATGAAAAAGTTCGGAGGGACGGAAAGCCGTATTTACGATATGGTCTATCCCATCGCAGAGGAAAACGGACTGATTGTCTGGGATGTGCGCTTTGAAAAAGAAGGCGCAATGTGGTATCTGCGTGTGATGCTGGACCATATGGAGCGGCCTGTGAATATCGCAGACTGTGAGGCAGTGACGCGCCCTCTCAATAAACTGCTGGATGATACAGACCCGATTCAGCAGACATATACGCTGGAGGTCGGCTCTGCCGGACTGGAGCGTGAACTGATTCGTGAGACCCATTTCGATGCATGCGAGGGCAGCAAGGTGCGTGTGCGCATGATTCGTCCTCTGGAAAACGGACAGAAGGAAATTGTGGGTACACTGACCGGAGCGGATCACGAAAACGTCCGTATTCTGACAGAGGATGCAGAAGCATCCATGGAACTGCCGCTGGCAGGCATCGCATTTGTGAAACTGGCTGATTTTGATGAGGCAGAGGTTCAGAAGGCTGAAAAAGACTGACCGCTTCCGCAGTACCATATCAGTATAGTATTAAATTGGGATTCATCTCTGCCGCATAGATGCAGAGTTTGAAATATTTAGGAGGATTATTGCCATGAATGAAGGATTCTTTGAAGCACTGGCTGCCCTGGGCAGTGAAAACAGTGTCGAGCAGGCATTGCTTGTGGAGAAGATTGCAGCAGCAATGCTGAAGGCAGCGCAGAAAGCTTATCCCTATGCAGAGGACGACGATATCCGGGTGAATATTGAGCCCAGTACACGCCGCTTTGAAATCTATATGAAAAAGAGCGTTGTGCCGGATGAGCCGAAAACGGCTTATGAAGTCAGCTGGAAGCATGCAAAGCTGATTGATCCGAACTGTGAAATCGGTGATCTGGTGGAATGTCAGCTGGATCCTGTGGATTTTGGCAGAAGCATTGCCCAGACCGCAAAGCAGAGCATCCGTTCTGATCTGAGAACCATTAACCGTCAGCAGATGCTGGAGAAATTCGCAGCAAAAGAGCATGAGATTATTTCTGTTAAGGTTACACAGGTTGACCCGATGCGCGGCACTGTTACCGTAGAGTATGACCATACAGAACTGTATCTTTCCAGAAATGAGCAGCTGTTCTCAGAACAGATGGTGAACGGTGAACTGACTCGTGTATATGAGGATCTGAAAGTTGGCCAGACCATTAAGGTATTTGTCACCACCATTGCAAATCGTGAAAAGCGTCCGGTTGTTCGTATTTCCCGTGTGGACAGAGGATTTGTAGAAAAGCTGTTTGAGCAGGCAATTCCGGAAATTGCAGACGGCATTGTGACCATTCAGGCAGTTTCCCGTGAGGCCGGCTTCCGTTCCAAGATCGCTGTCAGCTCCAATGATCCGAATGTGGATGCAGTGGGAACCTGTATCGGACCACACAGCACCCGTATCAACGCAGTATTGAATGAACTCCACGGTGAAAAAATAGATATCATCCGTTATTCTGAGATCCCGGAGGAATTTATTACCCGTGCCCTTTCTCCTGCAACTGTTATTTCCACCACCATTGAAGGTGAAAAGGAAGCAACCGTTATTGTACCGAATGATCAGCTGTCTCTTGCCATCGGCAACAGAGGTCAGAATGCAAAGCTGGCAGCACGTCTGACAGGTTTCAAGATTGACATCAAGGCTGAGTATCCCGACAGTGAACCCAATTCCGAGGATGCGGATGCAGAGGGATATGAGATTCTGGAGGATGTTTCAGAACTGGACACACTGGATGCTCCGGCTGAAGAGGCATAATCAGATGTTGCAGAAAAAAATCCCGATGCGGATGTGTCTGGGATGCAATCAACAAAAATCAAAGCGGGAAATGTGCAGGGTTGTCAAGCAGAAGGATGATACCATTCTGCTGGATAAGACAGGAAAGAAAGCCGGACGGGGCGCATACATCTGCCCGAATATCACCTGTCTGCAGTCCGCAAGAAAAGCCCGCAGATTAGAAAAGGCATTTGCATGCCGTATTTCCGATGAGGTTTATGCAGCACTGGAAGAAGCCATGCTGCAGCCCGGGGACGAGGAAAACAATCATGCCGAATGCAGCTGAAAACCGTCTGACAGCATCAATGACGATGTGCCGGAAAGCAGGAAAGCTCCTGCTTGGATTTGATGCGGTGAAAGATGCGCTGCAGAAGAATGCAGTGAAATGTATTTTACTGGCGGAGGATGTTTCACCAAAGACGGAAAAAGAAATCCGGTTTTATGCAAAGGATATTCCGATTCGTATGCTGCCCATGCAGATGGATGCATTGAAGGACTATTTCCGCAAACGAACGGCTGTGTTCGGGATATGTGAGGATGGATTCGCGGCAAAATTCCTGGAAATCTTGTCCGAATCCCATGAGTGAAGTAAAACAGGCATATCGTACCTTTTCGGTATAGATATGCTTCTACCCAAAACGGTTGGAAAGACCGTATGACGCCGAAAGGGGTATTGCCGATGGCAACTACAAAAGTGAAATTGAGCGATTTTGCAGCAGATGTGAATGTTCCGGTTCAGGAACTGATTGATCAGCTGCGGACAATGGATGAAAAGGCGAAGAAGCCCACATCCTCTCTCAGCAACAGTGAGATGAACTATCTGCTGGAGTATTATTCTCAGAAGAATCAGGTTGAGACTTTTGATGAGTATTTTGCAGACAGACAGAACGGACAGCATGCAGAAGGCGCACAGAAGCCTACCCGCAATGTAAAGCCGGAGAAGGTTTCCCGTGATAAGAAGCCGGAGAAGAAGTCTGAGCCGCAGAAGCAGAATAAGAAGGAGCAGGGCAAAAATGAGCAGGTGAAGAAGGAGCAGCCGGAAAAGAATAAGGCTGCACAGCCTGCTGAAAAGCCTGTAAAGAAGGAAAATACACCGCAGGCAGAGGTACAGGCTCCGAAGCCGGAGACAGCTGAGAAACCCCAGGAGCAGGCAAAGCCGGCAGAGGCTGCAGCGGAGACTCCAGCACAAGAGCCGCCGAAGCCCCGTGTGCTGACCGCTGCTGAGATTGAACGCCGTGCGAGAGAGCACGCTGCTATGTATGAAAAGCAGCATGCTGAGAAAAAGGCAAGGCATCAGAAGAATGCACAGAAAAATCAGAAGAATGAGCAGTCCGGCGGCAAGAACCAGAAGGCAAATGAACAGAAGAAGGGTCAGCCGGAGCAGAAAAAGCAGCAGCAGAATGCACCTGTCAAGCAGAATGAGACTGCTGTGAACAACAAGAAAAATGAAGCACCTGCTATGAAGCAGAACACCGCACCCCGCAATCCCGTTCCGAAAACACCGAAGAAGCCTGCAAAGGCACAGGAGCGCGGCGAGATTCTGAAGATGGAAGGCAATTTTGCTGTTGCAACAGAAGTGCAGCCCAGCCAGCAGCGTCATACCATTGATACCCGTGGTTCTTATTTTGACCTGGACAAGTACAATGAGCGCTATGAGCAGATTGCACCTCAGGGCAGAGGCGGCAAGCATGACGGACTCAGTGCCAAAAAACAGAAAATCAATCAGAAGTCTCAGCAGAGAAAGCAGCAGGCACATTCCAGTAAGGCGAAGGAAACCGAGACAGAAAGACTCCGCAGACTGGAACTGGAGCGTGCAAGAAAGCAGCAGCTGAAGGTTATGATTCCCGACAGCATCGTAATCAGTGAACTGGCTGCACGTCTGAAGGTTCAGGCAAAGGATGTTATCAAAAAGCTGATTCCTCTCGGCATCATGGCATCTCTCAACGAGGAAATCGACTTTGACACAGCAAGTCTGGTTGCAGAAGAACTGGGTGCAAAGGTGGAACACGAGGTCATCGTCACCATCGAGGAGCGTCTTATTACTGATGAGGAAGACCCGACAGATGCACTGGAAGAACGCTGCCCGGTTGTTGTGGTTATGGGTCACGTTGACCATGGTAAGACTTCTATTCTGGACCGTATCCGTAATGCAAATGTGACTGCTTCCGAAGCAGGCGGCATCACACAGCACATCGGTGCATATCAGGTGAAGCACGAAGGTAAGGTCATTACATTCCTGGATACACCGGGACACGAAGCATTTACCTCTATGCGTGCCCGTGGTGCGAATATTACAGATATTGCAATTCTGGTTGTTGCAGCAGATGACGGCATCATGCCGCAGACAATTGAATCCATCAACCATGCAAAGGCAGCAGGCATCACTATTATTGTTGCCATTAACAAGATGGATAAGGAAGGCGCAAATCCTGATCGAATCAAGCAGCAGCTGACAGAATATGAGCTGGTTTGCGAGGAATGGGGCGGCGATGTCATTTGCGTTCCTGTTTCTGCAAAGACAGGCGAAGGCATTCCGGAACTGCTGGAGAATATCCTGCTGGTTTCCGAAGTGATGGAGCTGAAGGCAAATCCGAACCGCAAGGCAAAGGGTACTGTCATCGAAGCACGTCTGGACAAGGGCCGTGGCCCGATTGCAACCATCCTGGTGCAGAATGGTACGCTGCATACCGGCGACGTGATTATTGCCGGTACAGCTGTGGGCCGTGTCCGTGTCATGACAAATTACAAGGGCAAGGTTGTCAAGGAAGCAGGTCCTTCTGTTCCGGTTGAGATTACCGGTCTGGCAGAAGTGCCCAGCGCAGGTGATATCTTCAATGCTGTTGAGGATGAAAGACTGGCTAAGGAACTGGTTGAACAGAGAAAGCACGAAGCAAAGGAAGAACAGTTCAAGAATTACCGCAAGGTTACACTGGATAATCTGTTCTCTCAGATTGCAGAGGGCGAAATGAAAGAACTGCCGCTGATTGTCAAGGCGGACGTACAGGGTTCTGTGGAAGCAGTTACCCAGTCTCTGGAAAAGCTTACAAACGAAGAAGTCCGTGTCAGAGTCATTCACGGTGCAGTTGGTGCTGTTTCTGAAAGTGACGTTATGCTGGCATCCGCATCCAATGCAATTATCGTTGGCTTCAATGTGCGTCCTATGCCGATTGCTATGGATGCCGCTGCACGTGACGGTGTGGATATCCGCCTGTATCGTATCATCTATGATGCAATCGAGGAAATTTCCACTGCTATGAAGGGTATGCTTGCACCGAAATACCGTGATGTGGAAATGGGACAGATTGAAGTGCGTCAGGTATACCGTATTTCCAGCGTCGGTACCGTTGCCGGCTGCTATGTAACCAGCGGTAAAGTGACAAGACAGTGCCAGATTCGTGTTGTCCGTGACGGCATTGTAGTGGCTGAGGATAAGATTGATTCTCTCCGCCGTTTCAAGGATGACGTGAAGGAAGTCGCCACCGGTTATGAGTGTGGTATTTCCCTGGAACGTTTTGCAGATATCAAGGAAGGCGATGTTCTGGAAGCCTTTATTATTGAAGAATACCGCGAGGAATAAGAGCGGTATATATCAGCAGCGGCACACGGTCTTTGTCTGTGTGCCATTGCCCGTATTGAAAACGGAGGAATAATATGGAAAAGCAGAGAATGAGCAATGCGGATATGCTGCAGTACTGCGAAGAAGCATTGGGCTGGGAGGATTTTGGTCCCATTGATATTCTGTTTTTTGAAACTGTAAAGCGCATTCTGAAAGGTGAACTCTGTGCGCAGGAGGAAGAAGACTATCCGGAAACCATTTTTGATGATGAAGGATTCTTCAACGAAACAGAAACATCCGGTGATTATTATGATCCGAGTGGAGATGTTACCTTTACAATCTGATGCGTGTGAATCACCTGAAAGGAGAAAAACATGGCAGGATTTAAAATCGATCGGATTCAGGAAGATATGATGCGGGAAATAACCGCAATTCTGCGTGAACTGAAAGACCCCCGCATTACACCGGACCTGACGATTGTGCGTGCGGAACTGGCAGGCGATATGGGACACTGTACTGTGTATGTGTCCAGTCTGAAGGGCATGCAGCAGGCGAAGGATGCCTGCAAAGTGCTGACGAAGGCCTCCGGTTTTATTCGCAAAGAGCTGTTTCACAGACTGAAGCTGCGGAAATCTCCGGAAATGCATTTTATTGCAGATGATTCCATTGCATATGCAGCAGATATTAGTGAAAAGCTGAATCAGCTTGGTTTAAAAGATACACAGATTCCGGAGTGAAGAAGCAGAAAAGCAATGAATCACAGGAGGTGGACTATGATGCAGCAATCTGTAAATTGCGTGGAAATCGACAGCAGAGCAGCCTATGAAAAATTATGCTCGCTGCAGGATGTGAATATTCTGATACACCGTTCACCGGATGGCGACTGCATTGGCGGCGGGTATGCGCTTTATCATCTTCTCAGACAAAAAGGCATCCGTTCCCGTGTGGTTTGTGCCGATGTCATTCCTGAAACATTTCAGAGTGTGACAGCAGGTATTCAATTTGAATCCTTTGAGCCGAAGGCCTATATCTCCGTTGATGTGGCAGACAGAAATCTGCTGGGAGATTTGCCGGAGGAAATCAAAAATGCAGAAATTGTGCTGTGTATTGATCATCATATCTCAAATACACACTATGCAGATACATTATATTGGAATCCGAATTCCGGAGCAGCTTGTGAAGTATTGTTCCGTATGCTGGAGGAAAACAGCATTCCGCTGACCAGTGAAATTGCAGAGTGTCTGTATCTCGGCATGGCAACAGATACGGGATGTTTCCAGTTCAGCAATGCCGATGCAAGTATTTTTCAGGCGGTATCCGTGATTAAGTCACAGTATCCTGACCTGCCCTATGCCCGCATAAACAGAAAAATGTTTGTGGAAAAAAGTAAGGGGAGAATGCAGCTGGATGCCAGAGTCATGCAGAATATTCAGCTTTCAGAAAGCGGCAGGGTGGCTGTTGCATACCTGCCCTACGCCTGGATGAGTGAGCTGAATGTATCCAGCTATGAGGTGGACGGTGTTGCCAATCTGCCGATGCAGATCAGCGGTGTGGAAATCGGAATCACCTGCAAGCAGCAGTCCAATGGTTCCTATCGCATTTCTATGCGGGGCGGCGATACCGCAGACGTCTCCAAAGTCTGTGCACTGTTCGGCGGCGGCGGACATGTGAAAGCCGGCGGCTGTTCCATTGAAAGCGGAGAGCCGAAGGAAGTCTGTGAGAAGCTGATGAAGGCTGCGGAGGATTCTCTTTGATGGCGGAACTGAGCGGCGTTTTAGTGATGAACAAACCCCGGGGATTTACATCCTTTGATGTTATCGGAAAACTGCGGGGCATTCTGAAAATGCGCAGACTGGGACATACCGGGACACTGGACCCTATGGCAGAGGGCGTATTGCCTGTACTGGTTGGTACGGCGGCCCGTGCCTGCGATATACTGCCGGATGAAACCAAAAGCTATCGTGCAGGGTTTCGCCTGGGGGTTGTAACAGATACACAGGATGTAACGGGTACAGTGCTGTCACAGAGTACATTTCATGTGACAGATGCGCAGCTGCAGGATGTATTTGAGCGGCTGACAGGCGATATTATGCAGATTCCGCCGATGTTTTCTGCGGTGCAGATTAATGGAAAGCGGCTGTATGAGCTGGCAAGAGAAGGCAAGGAAATTGAACGCCCTGCCAGAAAAGTGCATATTGCCGAAATCATCTGCGAAGCCTTTGACCCGGAAACCGGGGAGGGAATTGTGAGCATTACCTGCGGAAAGGGTACCTATGTCCGGACTATTCTCCATGATGCCGGACAAATGCTGGGATGCGGCTGTATTATGAAATCTCTGGTGCGGACCGCCGCATGCGGATTCCGTCTGGAGGATGCAATGACCTTTGAAGTGGTGCAGAAATATGCAGATGAGGGAAAGATTCCGCAAATCCTGATTCCGACAGACCGGCTTTTTCAGAGCCTGCCTTCACTGCAGCTGAATGCTTCACAGACGAAGCATTACCGGAATGGTGTGAAGCTGAATCTGTGTCAGCTGAAGCTCCGGGATTCTGACAGATACCGTGTTTATGCAGAAGATGACACTTTTCTGGGACTTGCAGATGCGGACAGACAAAACAGTGTATTGCGGATATATAAGAATTTGTAAGGGGATGATTACGTGCATCAGGAATTACATGAGGCACCAAATCCGAAAAGAAATCCGATTATTGCAGCACTGGGCGTATTTGACGGCGTACATCTGGGACACCGTCAGGTTCTTGCACAGGCAGTATCTCTGGGAGCATGCCATGTTGTGACGTTTTCTTCGGAGACAATGACGGAGAAAAGAGGTTCAGCGATTCGGTATATCTACCATGACGAACAGCGGCGGAGACTTCTGACAGAGTGCGGTGCTGCTGCGGTATATGCCCTTCCCTTTGGCGAAATTGCCGACCTGGACGGCGAACATTTCTGCAAGGATATTCTGCGGGAACGCCTGCAGATTGACTGTGCTGTGGTGGGTGCAGATTACCGTTTCGGAAAAAATGCTTCCTGCGGCATCCGTGAATTGCAGCAGTTTGGAAAGAAATACGGCTTTCAGGTGCAGGTGGTTCCACAGCTGAAGGATGACAGTGGCAAGACTATTTCCTCTTCCCACATTCGTTTCCTGCTGGAGAGCGGACAGATACAGATGGCCAATCAGCTGCTTGGTGCAGATTATCAGATTCTTGCACATATTGTATCAGGACAGCAGATAGGCAGCACAAAGCTGAATATTCCCACTGCAAACCAGGCTTTTGAGCCATGGCAGTGCCTTCCCCGCAGAGGGGTGTACGCCTCCTTCTCGGAAATCAATGAGGAATGGGTCCCCTCTATCACAAATATCGGTGTGCGCCCCACAGTTAACAATAGTGAGGTGGCAGTTATTGCAGAAACCCATTTACTGGACTGGAGCGGTGAACTGAACGGCACTCTGCTGCCTGTGACGCTTTGCCAGTTTATTCGTCCGGAAAAGCCTTTTTCTTCCCTGGATACACTGAAAGAACAGATTCAGCGTGATATTCAGGTGAGAAAGCAGCTTCTGCCTGCGGAGAGTATTTTACATCATTTTGAGTGATATGATTCCAGGAAAATGTCAAATGGGAAATCTGTTGGTTTCGTCAATGAATATTCTGTTAATTGACACAAAATTGTCACAAAGTCAATGTAAAATACAATAGGCGGTCTCTGAATAACAAAATCCTTTGGAGATACTGCCAACAAAATGAAATTCATCTGATAATGAAAGGATTGAAAGCAAAAAATGATTGAAGTACGCAATCTGACGAAGCATTACGGCGACAAGCATGCTGTAAACGGCATCAGCTTCACCGTTGATGACGGAGAAATTCTTGGCTTTCTTGGCCCGAATGGTGCTGGAAAATCCACGACCATGAACATGCTGACCGGCTATATTTCTTCTACGTCCGGCCAGGCACTGATCAATGGCGTTGATATTCTGGAGGACCCGATTAAGGCAAAGTCTTTTATCGGCTACCTGCCGGAACTGCCGCCGCTGTATGTGGATATGACCGTTAAGGGCTATCTTGACTATATTTATGATCTGAAAAAGTGCAAGCTGCCACGCAAGGCGCATCTGACAGAAGTTATGGAACTGACCATGATCGCAGATGTGCAGAACCGTCTGATCAAGAACCTTTCCAAAGGTTACAAGCAGCGTGTGGGACTGGCACAGGCTTTAATCGGCAATCCGCCGGTTCTGATTCTGGACGAACCTACCGTTGGTCTGGACCCGAAGCAGATTCTGGAAATCCGTACACTGATTAAAAAGCTGGGAAAGAACCATACCGTTATTCTTTCTTCCCACATTCTCAGTGAGATTCAGGCTGTCTGTGACCGCATTATCATTATCAATCACGGTGTTGTGGCTGCTCACGATACCACAGATAATCTGGAGCGCAATCATTCCACAGATCACCGTCTGATTGCCCGTATTGCCGGCCCTCGTGAGGATATTGTCAAGGCACTGCGTAATATCACCGGCATTAAGTATTGCCGTGCAGATATGGAACGTGAGCCTGGTGTGTATGAATATGAACTGGAAGCAACACCGGGCACGGATATCCGCTATGAGCTGTTTGAGATTGTTGCAAAGAACAATTGGCCCATGCTGGCACTTCGCTCTGCTGAGCTGACTCTGGAAGAGGTCTTCCTGAAGATTACCATGGGATCCAATGTGGATGCCCCTGTGGTTGAAACAGAGAAGGCAAAGAAAAACGAGAAAGCAGAAGCAAAAGAGGAAGAGAAAGGGGAGGATGCATAATGGGAGCAATTTTCAGACGTGAAATCGGTGCGTTCTTCACATCGAGTATCGCATATATTTTTCTTGCCGTGTTCTGGATTTTTACCGGCTATTTCTTCTACGCAGGATGTCTGATGTCCGCAACAACAGATATGTCTGTGATGTTCCAGAGTTTGTTCCTGATCTGTATTTTCCTGATTCCGATTCTGACAATGAGATTGTTCAGTGAGGAGAAGAAGCAGAAAACAGAACAGGGCTTGCTGACAGCACCTGTTAGTCTGGGAGAAATCGTATTTGGCAAGTATTTCGCCGCATTGACACTCTATACCATCGCACTGGCAATGCCCTTCCTGTATGCGCTGATTCTCAGCAGCTTCGGCAATGTGGAATGGGGAATGCTCTTTGCAAACTTTCTTGCACTGTTCCTGCTGGGTGCTGCATTTATTGCAATCGGCCTTCTGGTTTCTGCATTGACAGAGAATCAGATTGCCGCAGCTGTTGTCAGCTTTGTGGTATTGATGGTCTTCTATATGATTGATGTCATCAACAGCTACATTTCTAATGAGATTGTCACAAAGGTACTGGATGTTCTGTCATTCTACAGAAAGTACTTTGCCATTACATGCGGTTTGTTCAATATTTCCACTGTTGTTTTCTACCTCAGTGTTGCGGTTGTCTTTAATTATTTTACAATCCGTGTGTTTGAGCGCAGACGCTGGAGTTAAGGAGGGATTCAACAATGAAAAAAGAAAAAGCAGAGACTAAGAAGAGCGAATTGACTCCTGAAGAAGAGCAGGAACGTGCGCTGAAAGCAGGTATCAGAAAGAAGAAGCTGAAATACGGCACATTGTCTTCTTTAATCACTATTGTTTTCGTGGCAATTGTCGTTGCAGTCAATGTTATCTGCGGTCAGCTGGATAAACGCTTTAACTGGAATATTGACCTGACATCTAACGGACTTTATGAACTGGATGAACAGACTATTGAATATCTGAACAAGCTGGGCAGCGAAGATGTGAATGATAAGATTCAGATTACCATGCTGGCAGATGAAAGCTATTTCCAGGAGAACAGCAATCTGAAAGTGGTTGCTGAGGTTATGAACCGTTTCCGCAGCGAATCCAACGGTCGTATTTCCATTGAATATGTGGATCCCAATAAGAATCCGGAGGCAATTTCCAAGTATTCTGCTAATTACACCGGTAATCTTACACTGGGTGATGCAGTCGTTGCACACGGCGATCTGGTGCGTGTTCTGAGCTATCAGAATGACCTGGTAAAGTACGAAACCAGCATTGATTACAACACCTATCAGCAGACACAGAAAGTTTCCTTTATCGGCGAACAGTCCCTGATTTCTGCAATTATGGGTGTTACCGATCTGAACCCTGTAAAGCTGGCATTGATCAGCCAGAACAATGGTCAGGCAATCTATGACCAGTATGATTCCGGCAACTATGACAGACTGAGAGAACTGCTGTCAAAGAATAATTACGAATACGATGAACTGGATATCGTAACCGCTGAATTGACAGAGGATTATGATATGGCAATTCTGTGCTCTCCCTCCAGTGACCTGACAGATGCACAGGTGGAAAAGCTGAGCAATTATCTGAATAACAATGGCAAGTACAATAAAACACTGATGTATTTCGGTACACCGTTTAAGCGTTCCACTACTCCAAATCTGGATAATTTCCTTGCACTGTGGGGCATTCAGTACAGTCAGGCAATTGTAACAGAAAGCGATGAGAAAACTGCGCAGTTGGTTCAGGCTGCATATGTCAGCATGATTTCCAATGTACCGGTGGCACGAGTCAGTACAGAGGCTTCTCTGAATGCAGGCTATACTACCTATAAGCTTCCGATTGTTGTGCCCTATGCGCTGCCGATTACTGCTGCATTCGAACAGAATTCCGGCAGAAATACTTATCCGCTGCTTCTGACATCTGACACCTGCTGTCTGTATCCGCTGGATGAAACTTCCAGTGAATTTGATATGAACAGTGCGGAAAAGAATACCTACACCGTTGCACTTCTGGCAGATCAGACCTTTACGGTGGACAATGAAACTGTAAAGAGCCAGATTATTGCATTTGGTTCTGCATGGATGCTGGATTACTATGTTGCAGGCAGTACAGGAAGCTATGACAACGCATCCTATTTCATGTCTTTGATGAATACTGCAACCGGAAGGGAAAATGTCCTGACCATTGCAGAGAAGTCTCTTGACCAGACCAAAATTACAATTACAGAGGCACAGGCGAAAACAATCCGTACAGTAACTGTTTTGATTATTCCGCTGGTTGTTGCAGTTCTTGGCATTGTAGTGTATGTAAGGAGAAAGAATCTATGAACAAAACCCTGAAAGGGATTATCGGCGGCAGTGTACTGCTTGCACTGCTGGGCGGCGGCATTGCAGCCCTGAAGTTGACCGAACCGGAAGCTGAACCGGAAGAATCCTCTGATACAGCGGTTGTGACAGAACTGTGGAACGTTTCATCCGAGGCAATTCGTAAAATCACTGTGGAGAATCCCAACGGGGATTCCTACAGTGCGACACGAAAGATGGAAAAGACCACAACAACGGATATGGATGGCAATGAATCTGTAATTGATGTTGCCAATTACTATCTGGATGGCTATGAAAAGCTGCCTATGAATACCACAGGCGTTCGTACACTGGCAACCCGCTGCCCGGAGCTTGCCTCTGTGGATACTGCAAAGGAAAATGCATCTGATGAGGAATTGAAACAGTTTGGACTGGATCAGCCGGTGAAGGTACAGCTGGATGTGGATGATGCAGATGCAGTGGTTTTCTATATCGGCAGTGAGACACCCATTGATGACTGTCGGTACGTGATGCTGGAGGGTGACAAAACCGTTTATACGGTGAATGGAACCGCAGTTGCACCATATCTGGAGGGCATTCCTTATTATCTGGGCAAGACTCTGAAAGAAGAACAGGCAGATGATGATGATACCATTATCGAGTCTGTCAGAATTGAAAGAGAAGATCTGGACTATGATTTCCTGTTTGAATATGATGAATTCTATGCAGAGAATATCAATGGCGGTGCGCTGGCTGTTCACGTGATGAAGGAACCTGTTGAGTCTCTCATCAGTGCAGACCGTTCCAGCGGTGCTACCCACGGTTTATATGGTCTGACTGCAAGTGAAGTACTTACACCTTTCCCGACAGCTGCGGACAAAAAAGCTGCAGGTCTGGATAAGCCCTTCGCAACAGTGACAATGAAAACCAGCGATAATAAAACAACTGTATTCTATCTTGGTGACAAGTTTGAGGATGCCAACGGCGAAACCCGATATTACGGTATGCTGAAGGATCTGGACTGCATTTACAGCTTTAACCCGGAGGATATTGCATATGAGGATCTGACACCGGAGGATGTGATTTCCAGAAATGTTATCAGCACATATGTCTGGGATATTGGTGAGCTGATATGCAGCAATCAGGAGCAGGAGCTTGACTTCCATTGTACTGCAACATCCAAGGATGATGCGGTCATGACGCTGAATGGTGCGGATATGTCTGCTGATGAGATTGAGCGTTATCGTGTATTCTATACCTATCTGCTGGAAACAAAGGCAGAGGATATCGTATACGAGGATGTGGAACTGCCGGAAAAGCCCATTGCTGAGGTGACAATCAAACGGCAGGACGGCAAGAAGGAAGAGCATTTTGCATATTATGATGCAGGCAATCTCAAGGCATATATCGTGGTAAACGGTGAGGTTCGCTTTACTTGCCGCAAGAGCTACGCAGATGTTCTGGCCGACAATATCAATCTGTTCAAAGAGATAGATAAGAAGTTTACGATGACCTGGTAATTGATGATTATAGAAAAAGGGGAAGTATGATGAAAAACTATTTTACTTACAAATCCAGACCGGTTGTACGAAAAGAAAACGATCTATACTATGGCAGCATGGCAGAGCCCTATGTTGTGATGATGAAGCTGATGGAGGGCGAAACAGAAAATGACCTGCAACAGGCAACAAAAGTGAAATGTTACCTGATGAAAACAGATCAGGGTTTGTCTCCGATGCAGGCAATTAAAAAGCAGGCAGAGCTTTCTTCCTTGTATGAGGCACTGGAACTGGCAGCTGCATGGCTGAAATAATCCGTTTGCAATGAATAAGAGCACCGGTTTGATGGTATCAGACCGGTGCTCTTTGTTTTTTGTTATGCTGTTAGGGAAAAGCAAAATGCAATCCTGCGTTGAAATAATGATTATTGTAAATGAAGCAGAGGACGCAGCCTTTTTTCCAGAAGTACTGCCAGGGCGATTTTCACGCAGTCCGGGAGAATGAATGGGAATACACACCAGGATAATACGGTTGCCAGTCCCACCGGATCATTGGATTTTGCGTAGACATACATAAACCAGGCAGTGCCGAATGTGTAGCAGACAGCCAGAGACAATGCAAATGCGATGATTTGCAGCCAGAGTGCAGAGGATTTTGCGGTGATTGCCCAATAAATCAGGCCGCTGAACAGAAAGCCGATGATATAGCCGCCGGTATTGCCTAGCAGAACTCCCATACCGGATGAGAAATTGGCAAACACCGGCAGTCCGATGGCACCCAGCAGAATATAAACCAGAACGGAGAGTGTTCCTTTTTTGCCTCCAAGTAATCCTAACAGCAGGAAAATGGCAAAGGTCTGAAGTGTGAACGGGACGGTGGTGGGGATGCTGATCCATGAGCAAATGGCAATCAAGGCAGCACCGATGCCGATATAGGCCATGTCGATCGCTTTGAATTCTGAATGATTTTTAACAGTCTGTTCCATATGGAATCTCCCTTTCTTTGCATAGCGAATACCATTCGCAGCAAGTACATATTTTCTGAAATTGTTCCGTTTGAAAAATCATCTCATCTGCCGTCTGAGAAAGCGTTTTCCATGAATATACCTGATGGTAAGCCAGGTGACAGGCTGTCATTACCGCTTGATCCAGTGATGCCGTCTTCTGCGCCTCTGTGCATCTCCGGGCTTTGCAGTTTGGACAGGCAGTGCAGATATCGTCGCATTTAGAAACCAGCTGTACCGATGTTTCAGGTGTGCGCTTCAGCAGATTGGTGATGTGATTCATATGTTCGGTGAATGCAGGGCTGTAGCCATAGCCCTGATATTTTTGAATGCAGAGTAGATGGTGTGGCCGCAGATTCATAGAATCACCTCGGAATTCTAATTTCAGTAGTTTTATTATATCACAAACGTGCTTATTTGTCAACCTGTTTTAAATAAAAAGTTGACAATTGGACAGAGATGATAAAAATCCCCCTTGCAAAACAGCAAGAGGGATTTTTATAATATTGCAGCAAAGAATGCATACAATGTCCTGTATTATTCAAATGGCTTTGGAAACTGTATTTCCCCTGACAGGAGTGTATGCTGATTCTGTGCTTCATCCAGGACAATCAGATGACCTGCATTATCTATGTCCAGGAGTTTTGCAGAAAACTGTTTTTGCCCCTGTATCACGGTGATATCAGATTTTGGAATAATCATGCGGCTTTTGTATTGCTGATATAATTGTGATTCTGATACACAGGACTGTGGAGAAAGCAGATGATTCAGTAAGGCCGCCGCAAATGGATTCCGTATGGCGGATTGGTTACCGAAGGGAAGAACAGAACCCACAGTATCCTGCAATTCTTCTGGAAACAGACTGCAATCGGTTTGCAGGTTGATGCCGATACCCAGAACAATCCAGCTGAGACAGCCGCTTTCCAGGTCTGTGACGGCCTCCGTTAATATGCCGCAGACTTTTTTCTGATGCAGATAGATATCGTTTACCCATTTGATACGGGGCTGTTCTCCGGTCAGTTCTTCGATGGTCTGGCAGACTGCCACAGCTGCAAAGGCGGTGACAGTTGTCATATGTGAAAAGGAAAGCTGTTCAGGGCGCAGTACAATACTCAGATATAAGCCGCCCGGCGGAGAGTGAAAGACTCTTGCGTACCGCCCGTGTCCCCCTGTCTGGGTTTCAGTGAAAATGACTGTGCCGTGTTCAGCACCGGCAGAAGCCAGTTCTTTGGCGGTTTCATTGGTGGAGTGAAGGGTTTGGAAAATCTGTATTCTGGGGAGATATTGCATGATATCCTCTGAAAGATAGGGACGCATCCCCTGTACAGAAAGGACATCGCTGCTGCTTTGCAGACAGTATCCCTTATTGGTGGCGGAAATAATCTGGTGGCCATCTTCCCGGAGATTCCTGACCGCTTTCCATATGGCGTTTCTTGATATATGCAGGGATGCGGCAAGTTGTTCACCGGAGATGCTGCTGTTTCTGTTTTGTTCCAGGATTTCCAGCACTTTTTCTTTTGTGCCCATAATGCAGCTCCTTTTCATGTGGCAAATGACAGCACTTTTTCACACTGTATATCTGACGGCTTTAGGTATCGACCTACGAAACGGGGAACAGATGTGCGAAATAGTTGGAGTCGATGACGCCTTTGCAATAATTGACCTTATTGCGGACAATGGCTTTTATGCGCTCAATATACTCATCGCTGACGACATCGGAAGCATGATTCGGATAAAATGTCTGGGTTGATGAGAGGTAGTAGCCTTTATCGGTTTTCCAGTTATAGTCTCTGTCAAAATACAGAGGCTCTGCATCGGACAGGACATCACGGCCCGGGAATAAACGGGAATCAAAATCCAGGCCGAAGAGGTTGGAAAGTGTGGGCACCAGATCAAGGGCGGAGGATGGCGTGTTAATTACAACTTGTTTTTCATCCTCCAGACATCCGCACCAGATGACAGCCGCATTATGGTCACGCTGAATGATGTTTTCGACATTGTAGCCGTACAGTTCCGAAAGGTACTGCATATGTCCGAAGGCAGCATTGTCATCCAGTCCGTAGGGGAAATGGTCCGGGCTGATACAGATTACCGTATCATCTGCAAGGCCCCTCTTTTCCAGTTCTGACACCAAGGCTTCTAGGGCACGGTCCAGCTCGATATTTGCCGCAAAATATGCTTTGACAGTATCAGAATAGGTCATATCCTTTACTGCATCCCAGTTCTTCTGTGACATTCTGTTGCCATAGTAGCTGTAACCGCTGTGGCCGCTGACACTCATATAATACACATTGAAGTGCTCCTGATCAAGATATTCCTCCATGGTGCCTGTAATCATATCCAGATCGCTTTCCGGCCATTCATATTTGACATATTTTTCCATGCCTGTACCATAGCCCATAAATCCTTCGGAATAGCCCAGCTTATTATGCGTAGTATTGCGGTTGTAGAATGTTGCGCTGTTATTGTGATAAGCTTTGCCCCAGTAGCCCAGGCGGTTCAGCTGGCTGCCCATGGTGAAATGGGTGTTTCCGCCGCCTGTGAAAGAGGGGACAGATGCACCGCCCTTCATGGGAAGCAGACCAAACAAATTCTGAAATTCGCCGCCGGTTGTGCCTGCGCTTGCCTGTTGGTAGTAGTCCTTCAGGCGGATACCGGTGGTCATCAGGCGGTAAAGGGTCGGCGTAATATCTTTGCGGATTGCTTCACGGGAAAAGGCTTCTGCAGTGATAAAAATCAGATTCTTGCCTTCAAATATGCCGGTATATTCATTTTTGCCGGAGGGCTTCAGGGAATTGACATATGCAGCAAGAGAGGCATAGGTACCGCTTTCTGTTTCTGCCAGTTCTGCAAAATCAATATCCAGTACATTTTTGCCGTAGGTCACCTCTGTTGTGGTGGTAACGGAAGGATCGGTGTTTTCAGTGCAGGTGGTTACTGCAGTTGTTTCCGTAACAACGGGTTCCGGTTCATCTATCACAAAATCAAGTCCATCGGCATCAGAACCTTTGGAGATATCCAGACGCAATGCGGTCATCAGACCGAATTTTTCAATTGCGGAGGGAAAGCTGTATTCCTTTGTATAGGTTCTGGCATACTCTTTGTTCAGCCGTGAAATGCTGACGGCAGTGATGCCCAGAACCGCAATAATGCACAAAGAACCAATGCGCTGCATCCAATTGGTATAGATATCCTTGTCGTATTTTTTGCAGAAAATGCAGTAGATAATGGCAGGGACAGCCAGCATCAGTATCAGGGTGATACCATTCAGTGAAAAGACCAGTCGTATGATTTCATCCATAAAACCAGTGGCAGCACCGCCGGCACCGTTGATAATTGTCTTGACATCATAAAAAATATTGTATTCCCGGAATATGAAATACTCCACGCCATAGGGAATCATCAGCAGAATCAGAAGCACAATGCGGACAATCCGCTTGGCCTTATCCCGCAGGAATGCTGTAAGAAATGCGGTCAGATTGCCCAGGACAGCGGAATACAGAAAAATCATCAGCAGATTCATGCCGTATCCTGTACGAATGGTTGTGCATTTGAAAATGCTTTCATAGAACATAAAGGCGAATACAAAGAATAAGCAATCCAGCCGCCATATGCCGTTGGTCAGATTGGTTAGTGTGCGGGATTTGGCTATGGTGTCCTGTATCATCTTCTGTAATTTACCGGGTACCTTCTTGGTTTTCTTCTTTTTCATAGTATCATCCACTTTCCAGTTTTTATCTTGTATGGGACGTTGTGCCCTATCAAAAAACACAACACGCACAACTTCTTTATTATACCACTAAAGAAGAAAAAAAGCAAGGTATAATCTTGCTTTTCACATATTCATGCAAAAGAAAAAAGAGAGAATAAATCTCTCTTTTTAATTGAAACTGTAATCTGTGATATCATAAACTTCCATGACTGTGGAGGTATCCTTCAGAACACGCACACCAGCCAGACGTTCTCCGCTGTAATAGCGGTACAAAGTGGTATAGGTCGTTGTATCGGTGGAATTATTTTCCATCAGCCAGATTTCACAGTAGTAGTTCTGGTTATTCACATTGGCTGAAAAGCCAGCTGCGCACTTGAACTGGAAATTGTCGTGGCTTTCTGTTCCAAAGCAGATTTCCGTCAGGTTGGGAATGCTGACTTCATACGTCTGATTCCAGGCATTGTTCTTTTTTTTCTCGGTGATGCTGCCATCAGAACGGATTGTGCTTGATTTTGTCAGGAAAGAATCGCTTGTTCCGGAACGGGCTTCCAGTATTCTTTTAGTGGATGTATCCGTGTAGTGATAAACAGACAGCGTAGGAAACAGTATGCCGTTTTCATCAAAGACATAGGCATTTGCCTGAATATCAATCCGTTTGCCCTTCGCCCGTGCACTGATGGCCTTTGCCAGGTCACCTGCATCATCATCCATGGTATCGTCTGCGTATTCACCCTGCAGATAATTAAACTGAAGATTCCGCAGTGTCCGCTGGTAGAAATTCTGGTTTTTGCTGACGTATCCGAAAACAAAGAACGCAATGATCAGAATAAGAAGAATCACCAGGACAATGCCTTTTTTTTTGCTGCGCTGATAGCTGTCTTTTTCGACTTCTGCGGAATAGGGAACAAATCCTTCTTCCGGCTGTTCCGGTTCTTCCGGCGGAAGAATATTGTGCAGAACAATCTGCTCGTCATTCGAAGACTGTTCCTTCATGTTCATCTCTCATTCTTGCCGCTGGTCTTATTTGAACCGGTTACGGCATTCAGAAATAATGTTAAGGCGACAATAACGCCGATTACAATAAATATACCCAGCATACCGATTCCCATGTATTTGAGGTTTTCAAAAAAGTGCATCGGTTCCCAGGCACCAATCATTTGATACATAGCAATGCTCCTTTCGCATCAGTGTAAGAAGAAATTCAGAATCAGACCGCCTGCGATGACAGATGCAATCTGACCGGATACATTGACACCGGTTGCCTGCATCAGCAGGAAATTGGAAGGGTCTTCCTTCAGTGCCATCTTGTGCACCACTCTGCCGGACATGGGGAAAGCAGAGATGCCGGCTGCACCAATCATGGGATTGATTTTCTTTTTCAGGAACAGGTTCAGAAGCTTGGCAAAGAGGACACCGCCTGCAGTATCGAAGATGAAAGCCACAAGACCAAGGCAAAGAATCAGGATGGTATCCAGGCGCAGGAACTGCTCTGCCTGCATCTGGGATGCAATGGTAATGCCCAGGAAAATGGTCACCAGATTTGCCAGTGCCTTCTGTGCTGTTTCAGAGAGGCTGTCCAGCACACCGCATTCACGAATCAGGTTGCCGAACATCAGGAAGCCAACCAGTGCAACAGATGCAGGGGCAATCAGACCTGCAATAATGGTGATGCAGATGGGGAACAGAATGCGTGTCATCTTGGAAACGGGCTTCTGTGTGTACTCCATGTGAATGGTGCGTTCCTTCTTTGTGGTCAGGAGTTTGATAATCGGAGGCTGAATGATGGGGACCAGAGCCATATAGGAATAAGCTGCAACCATGATTGCGCCTATATAGTTGGATTCCAGCTTCTGACCGACGACAATGGAGGTGGGGCCGTCCGCTGCGCCGATAATGGCGATGGAGGCTGCATCCTTCAGGTCGAAGAACATGGATGCTGTACAGAGTGTGAAAAAGATTCCGAACTGTGCTGCTGCGCCAAAGAGCATCAGCATAGGGTTGGAAAGCAGCGGCCCGAAGTCAATCATGGCGCCGATACCGATGAACAGGATCAACGGAAACAGCTCATTGGAAATGCCGGCCTTGTAGAGAATGCTCAGGGGGCCTTCCTCCATGCCGGGCTGTGTGATGGCACCGGACAGGGGCAGGTTGACCAGAATGGCACCGAATCCCATGGGGAGCAGCAGTGTGGGCTCCATATCTTTTTTGATTGCCAGGTAGATGAGCAGTCCACCGATTGCCCACATGATAATCATTTTGATATCCAGGTTCAGCAGATTTTGGTATAGTACTTCCATTTTCAAAAATCCTTTCTTTTCATAGCACGCTTTCAGATTATTCTTACGCATCGGCAGAATAACTCTCCTGGTGCAATATTATGTACAGTTTACCATATTACATAAAAAAAGTCAAGTCTGTAACAGCAGATAACAGAAAAAAGCAGGAGAAGATGAATGTTCTTGATTTTTTGCGGTGAATGTGCTATACTTTAGATAACAAAAAATTGATTGCAGAGGATCATGCTATGAATGGATTGTATCGGCCGATTGCATCTTTGCCCGGCGTGGGTGCCAGCCGAGCGGCGAAATATGAAAAGCTGGGCGTGCACACACCTTATGAACTGTTATATCATTTCCCGAAAAGCTATATTGACTATACAAAACCGATTATGATTGCGGATGCAGAAGCGGGTGTCCCTGTGGCGGTGCGCTGCAGTGTGGTAAAAAAACTGACAGCGTCATTTGTACGGAAAGGGTTTGCCATTTACCGGGTTTTGGTATCCGACGGCATCAGCGAACTGATACTTGTTTTTTATAATTCTCCCTATGTCTATCAGTCGATGAAGCCTGGCGAGGAGTATTTTGTATATGGCAAAATTACAGGCGGCTTTATGCGCCGTGAGATGAACACACCCCAGGTGCAGAAAGTGGACCAGGCGCTGCTGCTTCAGCCGGTGTACCCTCAGACCACCGGTCTGACCAGTGTGATGATTCGCTCCAATGTGCGAACCGCTTTATCTTATCTTGAGGGAGAAGATATGGAAACTCTGCCGGAATCCATACGGGAGCCATACGGCCTGATAAAGCTGAAGGAAGCGTTGTATGCGGTGCATCGTCCTGCAGACCTCGCAGAACTGCATGCCGGTCAATACCGTCTGTCCTTTGAGGAATTGCTGCAGTTTCAGCTGGGAACAATGATGATGAAACAGCGTGCAGGCTCCAGCACAGGCTTTACTATGGATTCGTCAGTGGATTTATCTGATTTTTATTCTGCGCTTCCTTTTTCTCTGACGCAGGCCCAGCAGCATGCCATAGATGTTATCTGCAAGGATTTGTGCGGCAGAAAGCCAATGAATCGCCTTTTACAGGGAGATGTGGGAAGCGGAAAAACTGTCATTGCAGCGGCTGCAGCGGCATTTGCAGCAAAAAACGGCTATCAGACAGTACTGATGGCACCAACAGAAATTTTGGCACAGCAGCATCAGCATACGATGGAAGCGTTTTTGCAGCCTCTGGGTATTGTGCCGGTATTGCTGACCGGTTCTACCAAAGCAAAAGAAAAACGTTTGCTGAAGCAGCAGATTGAGGATGGCACCGCTCAGGTGATTGTGGGAACACATGCCGTCATTCAGAAAGATATTCAGTTTCACAAGCTTGGCATGGTCATTACGGATGAACAGCATCGCTTTGGTGTGTCACAGCGTGCAGCATTGGCAGAGAAAGGCGGCAGTCCGCATAAACTGGTCATGTCTGCGACACCGATTCCCCGAACGCTTGCCTTGATTATCTATGGTGATCTGGATATTACGATTCTGGACGAAATGCCGAAGGGACGTCTGCCTATTCAGACCTTTGCAGTGACCGGCGGATATCGAGAACGAGCCTATGGCTTTATCAGGGAGCATCTGGATGCAGGGGAACAGGCGTATCTGGTTTGCGCTATGATTGAAGAATCGGATACCCTGGAAAATGTTCAGGCTGCGGAAACCTACGCAGAGTCCATCCGGAAGGGCGCTTTCGCAGACTACCGCATCGGACTGCTTCATGGAAAAATGAAATCACAGGAAAAAGAAGCAGTTATGCAGGCAATGAAACAGCATGAAATTGATTTGCTGGTTTGCACGACCGTTGTGGAAGTTGGAGTTGATGTACCAAACGCTACCATGATTCTGATTGAGAATGCAGACCGTTTTGGTCTGGCACAGCTGCATCAGCTGCGTGGACGTGTGGGCCGTGGTCAGACACAGAGCTACTGTATACTGGTAACGGACAGCCGACGGGAAGACGCCAGAGAACGCCTGAAAATCATGAGCAGGACCGTCAATGGCTTCGCAATTGCGGAGGAGGACCTGAAAATGAGAGGACCCGGAGATTTCTTTGGCAGTGCGCAGCATGGCATGCCCACCTTGATGCAGACTGCTTTGTGCAGCAATATGCCTCTGGTTTCTGAAACACAGATGGCAGCAAAACAGATTCTGGAGGCGGATCCCGAAATGAAATCTTCTGCATTGCAGCCGCTGCGGACTGCAATTTTGCAATTGTTTGCAAAAAGCGGCGAAAACAGTTTGAACTGAATAAAAAATACAGGGAACATATAAAAATTTTGTGTAATTGTACAAAAGAAGATTTTTTTTCAAAAAAAGCTTGACATTTTCCTGAGAATATAGTATAATGATGAAGTCGCATGAGAGGAACGCAAAAAACTCCGAGTGACACGATGGCCTGGTAGTTCAGTTGGTTAGAACGCCGCCCTGTCACGGCGGAGGTCGTGAGTTCGAGTCTCATCCAGGTCGT